>NZ_FORD01000040.1 GCF_900113925.1 Nitrosomonas sp. Nm34 | reverse complement strand
CGTTTGGCGCGCTCGTACTGATACGCGTCCGGATAATTCTTGATGTCCTGCGCCAACATTTCCATGTTGATCTTGGTGGCAGGTTTGTTGCGGGTGGTCTTGGGATCGGGAGTTTTGATCCAACGCATCACGCTGGCGACCCCTACATCAAAACGCTTGGCCACTTGCACGATTGAGAGGTTCTCCTTCTCACGAACGGATAATACTTTATGGCGAAATGATATCGGATAGGTCATCTGTAAATTATAATCAATTTATAGGAGACATGCTATATTAAGACTGTACCTTTGGAAATTGGTCGGTTTCAAGAAATGCCTTCACTACCTCCGGCTGTGCGTAAACATCATGGAAACCGTAATCTGGTGCCTCGGCATCATTAACCGCCTATGAGCTTAGATGACTCCAGTGCGATCTGTAGTTTTCAGACAGCCTGATTTCGCCGGTTTTATTGACAATGGTTCATCGTATATCTCTTATCAGCAAGATTTTGATTATTGCAGTTGTTGAAATTGCCATGCTCAACGCCTGAACTGAGCCGAACCGAGCAACGGCTTCGGCTTGAATGAAGCATCAGCCATGCTCACGCCTTCACAGGATAACGGCTTGAAATGGCAATGCGATTCCAAGCATTGATGACTACCGACAGCCACTCGATAGCCGATACTTCATCTTTTGACAGATTGGCCAGTGCTTGCTCATAGACGACATCTGGCACTTGCCCGTCAGAGATCAAGGTAATTGCTTCTACCAGTGCCAATGATGAGCGTTCCTTTTCGGTAAAATACTCAGTTTCCCGCCAAGCTGGCAAGACACTTATACGGTCGCTTGACTCGCCGCTGGATAGGGCATCTCGAGTGTGCATCCTGACACAATACGCGCACTGGTTGAGTTGGGATGCACGAAGGCGCAACAGATGTGCAAAGCCAATCGGGATGTTTGCAGAAGCAACGGCTTCAGCTGATAGCTTCTCAAGGCCCATGACTGCCTGATAAAGTGCTGGAGCGGATTTACCAAGATTGATTCTCTCTAACATAAAAATCTCCTTACCTTTATGTATAAGGCTAAAGAATAAGCTCACCAGTCCGGTCACGCAACACCTGCGAATGACGACAAGCCGTCGAGCAGAGGTCTATGCCGTTACAAAATCATCACTAGATACATGGTCAGTGGCCCAGCTGGTGGGATTGAGAGCTCAAGCCAAGTAGAGTTGGGCTTAAACGGGATAAGCTCCACGCTATCGCCCCCTTACAACCGTGAAAAAGCAGCAGATGCATCTGCTCACTCTACTATTTGATCACAACACTGTGTTAGGAGGTCGCATACCAGAGCACCGCAAAGTAATGGCATGCAGTACCCACCATTACAAATAAATGCCAGAGGAAATGGCCATACCGAAAGCGAGAATCGGTCACGAAAAAGAACACGCCAACAGTGTAGGCAATGCCTCCTGCAACTAGCCATAGTAGACCGGATACAGGTATGCGGGTATACAACGGATAAATTGCGATCAAAATGAGCCATCCCATAAGCAGATAAAGACTGGTTGAAATGATGGGGTTGTGCATCTTATCAGACACCTTCAGTGCCACCCCAATTGCAGCAAGACTCCAGACGATCCCCAAAAGCGTCCAGCCCCACGCGCCATGAAGCACGCCAAGCGTGAACGGCGTGTAAGTACCGGCGATAAGGAGAAAGATCGCGCAGTGTTCGATAATCTTAAACACACGCTTGGCCTTGCCTCTCGGCAGGGCATGATAGAGAGTAGAAGCAAGATAAAGCAGCACCATCGTTGCCATGAAGAGGCTCGCACCGGTGATGAATTTCGTATCTGGGTGCTGCACTGCATGCATAATAAGAAATGGAGTGGCCACAAGTGCTGAGACCAATCCTATACCGTGGCTGATGCTGTTGGCGATCTCTTCCCCTTGGGACTGCTCACGTTCGGGTTCTGCAAGTAATATTTTCACGATTTCCCAACCTATGGTCTAACGCGTTACTAATGATGGTACAACTACTATCACCACTTCATTGACATAACAAGTGATCATTCTTTCTTTCAATCAGCGGCAAAAGAGCTTTTAGCGTAGCGCGGGCGTCACCTACCAAACCAACTTCGATTTCGTAGCGCCAACCCAAATGAGATGGGTCGGAATCAATCTGGACGGCTCTAGCTTGTCCGGCTTTCGGATAATAATTCACATACGGCATATTCGAACCGATGATTAAAAGCGAATCGCATTCTTCCATTGCCAGCTCAGACGGTAATATACCTAACAGACCAATCCCGCCGGTCGTACACGGCGAATCATCCGGAACAACGGCTTTGCCGAGCAAAGCTTTCGCGATAGGAGCAGCTAATTTTTCGGCGCTTTCTTCGATGAGTTCGCCGCAGTCCAATGCGCCCTGCCCGCACACAATCGCAGTTTTGCCCCCTTCATTCAGAACCGAAGCCGCGCGTTTTATCTCGTCTGATGAAGGAGCCAGAACGGCTTTCATCCAAACGGCAGAAGTGTGCTCCTGTGTTTTCATCATCGGAGGAACGTCGTCTTTTAAAGCAGCTTCCTGCAAATCAATCGGAAAATTGATGTGCGCGACACCTCGTTCGGCCAAAGCCAGCCGGCAAGCCATGTCGGTAACAGTAGTGACATGCTGCGCGTCCGTAATTTGCTGGTTATAAAGCGCAACGTCCGCGTACAACGCTCGTACATTTATATCCTGCTGGTAATGCGTTCCGATCAAGTCGTGATAAGTATGTCCGGTGATGGCGAGAACCGGTACGGTATCGCTTTTCGCATCGTAAAGCCCGTTCAAAAGATACACTGCTCCGGGACCTGACGTGGCAAGGCAGACGCCGAGTTTTCCTGTGGATTTAGGCATAACTGCAAGCCATAAACGCGGCGGCTTCTTCATGCCTGACTTGAACAAAGCGAATTTGCTCTTGCCTCGTGCGCAAAGATTCTATTCTCCCGTTAATGCCGTCGCCGGGAAGCCCAAATAGATTACTTCCACACCCCAATCAGCCAGTCTTTCAACCAGAATATCCGCCGCAGTTCTTGCCATATTTCTTCCTTGTTTTTTGGTCAAAACAGTCGAACGAGTATTTTGCTTTAGCTTTAAGCCCCTTTTTGACTCGCCTCAGGTTTGAGTTCGACCTTGACCCAGCCGGGTTGGCGCGTATCGAAAGCTTTATAAGCGTCAATCACATTTGTCATCGGCACGATTTGCGTTAAAATTCCCGCAGGGTCGATCTCGCCAGCTTTGACCATATCAACGAGCATCGGAATGTATTTGCGGTGATGGCAGTTGCCCATCTTTATGGTCAGGTTTTTGTTCATCGCTTTTCCGATCGGAAAACTCTGCATCTCGGGCGGGTAAACGCCGATGATTGAGAGTGTCCCGGCTTTACACAACGCTTCAAGTGCCCACATCAGAGCTTGGGAAGGAGCGTCACCGGGAATCCAATTCTCGCCTTGTGGGTTCGTTTCGGGCGCGACCTGCGATTGCTGCTCGTCAAACTGCTCTTTATTTTGAGCAGCTTCTTCGGCTGCCGGCCCTTCGTGCGCCGTCACCGCGTCCACACCGACCGCGTCGATGGCGCGATCAACGCCGATTCCGCCCGTCAATCGTTGGATCGTTTCGACCGGATGCTCCTCGTCAAAATTGATGACTTCCGCACCCTGCGTGCGGGCCATTTCGAGGCGTGACGGCTCACGGTCGACAGCGAAAATCCTTCCTGCACCCATTAATTTTGCGCTGGCGATGGCGAATTGTCCGACCGGACCGCAGCCGAACACCGCAACCGTATCTCCGTCTTCAATTTCTGCCAGTTCTGCGCCGAAATAGCCGGTAGGGAAAATGTCAGAAAGCAAAATGGCTTGCTCATCACTTACCTGAGGCGGCAGTTTAACCAGCCCGACATTGGCGAAGGGAATTCTCGCCTTTTCAGCCTGTAAACCGTGAAAACTGCCCGCTGCCGGTGGTCCGCCGAAAAACGCTGTCCCGGCGGTCTTACCGTTCGGGTTGGCGTTGTCGCACTGTGCGTAATAGCCGGCGCGGCAGTATGAGCAGTAACCGCAGGCTATAGTCGAAGGAATGACGACGCGGTCACCAACGCTCAAATTGCGCACATCCACACCGAGTTCTTCGATGATACCGACGCCCTCATGACCTAAGATAGTGCCCGGCTGCATTCCTGAAAAAGTGCCGCGAATAAAATGCAGATCCGTGCCGCAAATCGCGCTGGTCGTTAAACGCACAATCGCATCTGTCGGCTCTTCAATCTTCGGATCCGGCACCTCTTCGAGCCGGATGTCACCAATGCTGTGAAATACAACTGCTTTCATAAATATAAATCCTCCGCTGCTCAAAATACGTGTATTAAAACTATCAAAAGTGCCCTTAAAAATAATCAATATGCAGCCGCACCGTGGTTGGGTTAATCTTTACGCGGTGCCCTCATCCTTTTCTTTATTCAAAGGCATAATGCCCTCTTATTTAGGAAGTTTTAAAAACACCCATAATGTGTTTGGGCTCTTTATCTCCGGTTCTATAAAACGAAGAAGTACTTTAGCGTACGCTTCGAAGCGGGCTTTATCTGTACGCAAGCATACATAAGCCTAAAATTAAAGCTTGAATGCAGGACGAGTTGTTATCAAGGAAGCAAAAAAAGCATTTACTGGTAGGGCAGCAGCGATTTCTGCAGTGGGTAGGTAACGCTGTTGTCAACGGCAATTAAATTTTGATCCACTTTACGGTTGAAGGCGCCATGTTATTGCGCGGCTCGATCCCGGGCATCGTTCCGCATGATATCGCTTGATCAGGTTGGCACGTGGATAAGCCCAGGCTAAACGTCCACGCATATCGTCATTATTATCCGCTGAATAAGTGCTTTATACTGTCGGTCTCATTATGTACTAAAGTACTCATCATGTCCTCAAACAGCGTTACTATCAGTCAGCCGATGTTTGCTCTCTGGTGGACGTGAATAATTTTTATGTCAGCTGTGAGTGTGCCTTCAATCCGAACCTGATCAATCGGCCAGTGGTGGCGCTCTCCAATAATAACGGCTGTGCGGTTGCTCGTTCCAATGAGGCCAAAGTACTCGGTGTCAAAATGGGCACGCCATGGTTCCGGCTCAAAGATTTAGCAAAACAGCATGGCATTGTTGCGCTTTCATCCAACTTATACCCTTTACGGCGATATGTCAGATCGGGTGATGGCGATTCTTCGTGATTTCAGCCCACATGTTGAAGTCTATTCCATTGACGAATGTTTTCTCGGTCTGCATGGCTTGGCAAACCTCTGGCCGATACCCATGGGCATTAGCCATAAAATACGTCATCGTATACGCCAGTGGACAAGTTTGCCGGTATGTGCAGGGTTTGGCGCTACCAAAACGCTGGCAAAGCTAGCAAATCATATTGCCAAGAAACAACCCACTTCTAATGGTGTGTGAGATTTCTCAACCATGCCACATAAACAATTCGAAGCTTGGTTATCTAATATCGAAGTAGGTGAGGTATGGAGTATCGGACGACAATTGAGCCAACATCTGAATGCAACTGGGATTACAACTGTGAAAGCGTTACGCGACACTCAACCCTCTTGGTTACATGCCAGGTTCGGGGTAGTGATGGAACGCTTAGGCGATGAGTTACGCGGCGTATCATGCTTGGCATTGGAAGAAGTGTCAGTGCCCAAGAAACAGATGATTTCTTCTCGCTTGTTTGGTCAGCTTGTTTATAGCTTGCCTGAGCTCAGCGAATCCGTTGCTAGTTATATAAGCAGTGCGGCAGAAAAATTGCGACAGCAGCATTACCGTGCCCCTGCCCCATGTCTGCAGCGATACGCATTTGCTGATCAGGACAGCGCTATTTGGTCTTAAGCGCATTTACCGGCAAGGCTACGCTTACAAAAGAGCTGAGCTGCATGCAAGCGGATTTGCTGCTGTATCTCACCAGTGATTATGAGTTTGGGTAATTAAACAATTATTCAATTTGACCAATAGCCTTACTAACATCAGCTGCGGTTTTGTAGTCTCGCTCTGGTAATTGTTGGAGTATTTGCACTACATCATTATCTGCACCTTGGTCTTTGGCGTGGTCTATAATTTCGTCTTTATCTGCCGGATAATCCATGCCTGACAAATACTTTTGTACTTGAATGGGATTTGCTTTTGCCATAACTCCTCCTTATCAATCAATGAAATTCAAATTATCCTTCTTATAATCAATAAGAATTATTTATAGGAATGCTACCTCAGCTAAGAGTTCCTTACGATAAAACATACATTGACACACTAACCAATAAATACTTAGCAAGAAATTCGATAGATTTATCAGCTTGGTCCTAACTTAAATTCAAGGGTCGCGCCGCTATTCGACGCGAGAGAGATGAAAGACAAATTCCGGGATGCTATCCCGAACCCAACCACAGCCTCACTTTATCATAACTTACTCAAAATGGTTGGGATAATGCTTCAACTATATGACCAATCGTCAAATTATTTTAAGACGGTTTCTAAATTCCCTGTTTAGCCTTTTTCAAATTGTTGAATATATAGAGCGTTTAAATTTTCTTACAATCCGTAAGGGTAAGTTTCATCCAATTCGCCTGGTCGTTCGTGTGAAAAGGTGGGCAAGGCTTCAAGTGCATGCGTTTCATCGATATGAATCATGAAATCAAATTGCCTGGGTAGTTCGGCCTGAAAGTAATGGCTCCAGCGTTCTGTCTCCGGGCGGTAAATCACGCCGATAGCACGTTGCAGCCGTTCTTCTTTCAAGGCATTTGCGATTTCAGGCTTGTGCAGATCGAGAACGAATTCTCTGATTTTTAGACTTGTGAATAACTTTTCATAACTGCCGGGCAAGGGCTCACGCACTGTTTTTGTTTCCAGCGGCCCATCCCAGTCTGAAGCTGCTGTAACAGTTCCGCGTGCCGTTGAAAAACCGATATTCAGGCACTCATCACCATATTTTTCCTTGGCTAATTGGCCGATATTAACTTCGCCACGTTGGGCCATTTCCGTGGCTGCCGCATTGCCAAGATGCGAATTATGCGCCCAGACGACGATGCGCATGTCACGCTTGGCCTTCAGGCCCAGATAATTCTCCAGCTTTTCCAGGGTCATAAACATATGCCAGTCTCGCAGATTCCAGGTATTAGGATGACCGCGATACATAGCGCGATAATATTCTTCGGCCTTACGCACGATTTCAGCGTTCTGCTGAGCCGAGAAATAATCATCACCTGCGAACATGCCGTCTCGTTCCAGATAAAGCCGCGCTTTCTGTTGTATTTCCATAAGCTGCTGAACGGCTTCTTCTTCACAGTGGTCGAGAACGCCTGAAGCCGTCGCCAGACCATAGGATTGCGGATCATTGTTGAATTGACCAAAACAGGCGTAACGCTCACGCGCGGCTTTTCCAGCGATTGGGTCGACTTGATCGAGATAGGTGATAACAGCCTGGATCGAAGCATTCAAGCTGTAAAGATCCATACCGTAGAAGCCGCACGGAGAATCAAATTTCTCAGATCTATTGAAGCCACGCAGCCATTCGATAAAATCCAAGACTTCCGTATTGCGCCACATCCAGGACGGAAAACGCTCGAAATCCAACAACGCTTCCTGGCCTTCCTTGTCATCGGAACGATTGCAGACATAACGATGGACTCGGTACGCGTCCGGCCAATCAGCTTCGACTGCAACAGCGCCGCACAGACCCTGCTCGATCAGTTTTTTGGTAACCTCCGCGCGGATGCGATAAAATTCCATCGTGCCATGTGTGGCTTCGCCGATCAGAATAAGTTTTTTGTACTGCGCGATAGTCAGGATAGTCTGATAAAAAGAATCCAGCGTCCCATATACAGCTTCAGCTTCTAGCTGTTGAATCATTTTATGATCGCAATTTATTAAACTCATATTCTCCCTCCGTCCAAGTAACACAGGGGTTATTTATAAATATATTCCGCTAAAATTAACTTTCCAATATAGAGATTTTCACCTCTCTCCTCAAGTAAAAATGATTCAGTCTTTACTTGCCAAGAAAAACCCCTGTGGAGTATCACTATTTATACGAACGATGATCCCGGTTGATGAGTACGAGAGCTCAAGCGAAGTGGCATTGGGCTTAAGCAGGACGAGATCTGCTCTATCGTCCGTCCTAGGACCATCGAGTGCACACGGGATGGCTATTCCCATGCCCGCACTGCAACTGTCCCGCGGCGGCCGACTATGCACGTGCCAGAGGCAGTTTGCGCCCCACCTACCCTGGAAATTCCGACGGGCAGGGCCGGGGCAACAGACGTCCACCATACTCGCTAGTAGGGTGAGAAATTATCTTGGTCTGAAATTAACACTCCCTCTACTGCAGAAACAAGATATTCACTACCACCCATTCCATGCCAGTTCCATAATTGATATTTGCCGCCCGCTGCATTGATTCGATATACGTTAATATCTTTATAAGTTAACGGATTTCCTGCTTTACAAACTTCTGGTGCACCAAGCGCTTGCAGAAAATATACGTTGCTTTTACCCACTACTGTACCGCTACCGTGAGCATCAATAAGTAGCGCTGTTTCTTCATCAATCGAAATACTACGAGGCTGATCAGACCATCCGTTTTCGTAGATACAACATAAAAAAGCGATATCACGACCCATGCGGTCCCGAGTTATCAGGTGTGCATCACCAATTATTCCTTGAAGAATCGGTATATTTACTAAATCACGGTCAAGAGTAATGTACTTGCTGAAAGGATCGGCAAGCGCTTGACTAGACGTCACGCCCTTGCTAAGAAGTGCAGAATAAATAAACTGAGTAAGAACATTCAGCCCTGCACTAGTCCCCCCAATTGGAATACCTTGTAATATGCGATCATTAAGAGCTTCTTGCACAGGCGTTCCCTTCCAATAATTGGTATAGTAGGATTGATCCCCACCTGCGATCCATACCGCTTCAGCCTGATTGATAGTATTAATAGCAAATTCATCATTGGCAGCTTCAATAGTTGGAATAATGAGCGTTGCAACTGAGTTACTATTTGGGCATAGCTGCTGAATATACGGGTTATAGGCATCTGTTCCAGTTGCGCGGATTACCAGAAAGTCTCCATTGCCACTCAATTCACACATCCACTGGAAAGCTGCGTCTACATCGGTACCACCATCCATTAACACTATCCCTGGTTGGGTTGTCGAGGTAATATCCACCTGATTCCCTAAATGATAATATTCATAAGGAGGTTTCTTCTCAGCAAATAGTGGAAGAGAGAATGTCAAAAACAGCAGAACAGTTAAATACCGAATCATTTATCACTCCTTTTAACGGTTGATCAAAAAGACTGCCCCGACATTTTGATTGACGGATGAAATTCAGTAAATATTTATTGAGACCTTTTCACGTCGGAAATCAAATCATATTTAATTCGAGTCTCCTAAGTTTTAAGGTAAACATCTAGTAAATACAAGCAAACTCGTAATATTGAGAAACTTTCATGCCATCAACAAAACAACTTTGTGATGTTTCGATTGATGCTTACTGATGAATTCTGGCCGATGATGGAGTAGAGAAAAGAACACCAGAAACACCCTAATCCTGGATGATAATTCCGGTTTTATTTGCCACAAGAAGCAACAACCCGAGGATCTATGTCGTTGCCGAGAGAGAGCCTCAGGATTATCCTTAGATACGCAACCGTTGGCCCCGGTTGGTGAGAACGAGAGCTCAAGCGTAATCCAGTGGTCGTTTTTTTCCGCATATCGAACCGGCACGCACAAACTGAACGAGGGCTGAATCTGAGCCATACATTAGGGCGCGGCACTACCCTCTCATGGAAAAGAGCTGTGTCCCGCAGCTTCCTCCGGATTTTTCCTGAGACTCAGGAAGTATGGGCGTAATAGCCCGCTGGTATTCTCATTCTAGTTCCGCTCCTACAAATAGTAGGGTTTAGCAAAATTACTACGAAGCTTGCATTTCTTAACCACACTCCCAAAGGATTACGCCATCAACGACATCATTTACTGTCTCATATTTAGCAGCATTAAGTAGAGAAACTAAGCTGTGATTGAGCAAACTGACTGTCTTCTGCTCATAAGAAGAAACGAGTCGATTTTGAGTGTGACAGGTTTTATCCAGCCAGATTTGTGGATAGGTTTTAATTCGGTACCCTTTTGACACCAGTATCTCTGCAACATAAGGGAATGCCTTGCCCATGGGCGAATTCCAACCAATTTTTTTTAGCGTGTGAAGATTCCCCAATAATGCCAATACCGGTGCCTGGCTTATTTGCTTTGCCAACCTGCCGGCTATCCATTTGTCCTGATTGACGTTTAGCCCTTCTCCATCGATGGCGATTAGTTTCAGGCAATTACCTCTCCTTTTCATTCTAACCAGATCATTAATTAATGAGCGATAGGGAGTATGATCGATCATAGGAGGTAGCTTGATATCTGATTTAGTTGCTCTACCCTCTACAATCTGATCAAGAATGACTTGTTGACTGCTGACAATTTCCAACGCAACAGCCAAGCATTTACCTTGCTGTAGATAGCTGGATATTAATTCCTGGAAGAATTGGATAGATTCAGATAGCTGAGGGCTTTCACCAATGATCGTAATGCTGTGGGGCTCCAAGCTTTCCACGATCCTTTTATGCGTCTCGGTTGAATGAGCTTGAAATGAAAAACACAGGACAACAATGAAAAGAAAGGAATAAAAAATTTTTCCTTTCAAATTTTTAAATGAAGAGTAATGTAACTTCATGCTTCACCCCCTCACTTTCTTTATCATACACTAGAAATGATCATAACTTCCCTCATGTGAAGAAACTGTTGTTAAGTGGGAGATGTTTGACTGAGAGCTATTTCGCCAGCAAAGTTGGCTGTCCTAGAGATAAAATTACAATAAAGAACTTGTTATTTAGAGTACTGAACCGATGAAGCACTTGTTTTGCTGTAATTCCATTTCTAAATCAAGGCTGACTTTGTCCACTTTACCTTGCCGTATTATTTTTTATACTGTCTGCGGTTCGTTTTTGCGTCATTTTTGATGTGGTAATGGGATAACGCCTTTTACAAGGCATATCAACCATTGGAATGGAAAAGCAGATTAATACTGCTTCATTCTTGCTACTTTTGAAATGATATATTCCTGCCTGCAACGAGGGAAAATACCACTGGATAAAACTCCAACCCGGGAGGATGGTTCAGGCTTTGAATGTCAGGAGAAATGACAAACAGAGAACGCCGGAATCGGATGGGGAAGGAGTACGCTATTCCTCCTCGAACTCGCTCTACCTCTACAGCAAGCCGTTATGCGTGCGCCGGGCCAACCTGCGCCCTACCCTTTCCCCGAATTGTAGCGGGACGGTTTCATCGGCACATACTACCGTTGTATGCCTCCATGGTTACGGCTAGGTTTTAATTCGATGCTCTTGTAAGACTAGAATCTCTGCATCATAAAGGAATACCCTGCTCATGGGCATCTTCCAATCAGCTTTTTCCAAAATCCCATTCCCAAACAAAGCGAATACCAGTATCCAAGCTTATTTTATTCGCCAATTTTTTCAGCATCCATCTCAATGGATGTTTACTTCTATTTCCATAGAAGGCGATCAGTTTCAGGCAATTGCCACTTTTTTCATTCTAACCAGATTACCAATCAATAAGCAGAAGGAAGCATAGTTGATTACGACGGAAAGCCCGATATCCAATTCAGCTGCACTACCCTCTACGATCTGATCAAGAATTATCTATTGATGACTGGCAATTTCCAAGGTAACAGGCAAGATTTGGCCTGCTGTTGGTATCTGGATGTTTTGAACATTTAAATAGCGCCATCTAAAGAACTTTGTTCAACATTATGTTCAGTTTGTATAGTGTACCGAAGTACGATTGGCAAAGGATAGGTGATTTATAAAAATGTCATATGTCAAATAAATTGACATATATTTAATTTAGGAATTGAAACCTTATCTAACCCAATCACTATTCCTCATCCTCGAATATATAAAGAAAAATTTCCCTTATTTACTTTTTAAAGAGTTTCCTTATAGAAAATTAAGGTATGCGCTTATTTTTATTGTTGGAAATGCCATATACGATCAGTAAACAGATAAGGAGTTATGTAAATATTTTGATGAGACTAGGAATAGTTAAATATTTCTAAGGAGAAATAAAATGAATATGTTTAATAATAAAACAATATTTGTAATCATCCTTATTGTATTTGGTACCTCCGGACATGTATCAGCAAATTCAATAAATGTCTCTGCCAGTGGCGCTAACTCTTCAAACATTATTGCCAGTGAGAGTAGTATTCAGCAAGATAACTTTCAAGCAAAACAACAGGTTCAAACTCATAAGCAAGCTCAACTACGACAACAAATGAAACCCAAGAAAAACAAAAAATTTCAAAGAACTATTTACCCTATGTTCCCATAGGTCAAGCGTGACTTAAATGAGTGGGTCATCAAGACCGCTTGAAAAATAAAACTTAAAACCATTCTGGCTATTTTCTCAGGTTTTACACAACGACTTGTACAATATGACCACCATAGCATTAAGCTAATCCACAGCAACACAAACTTTTATGGTGAAATTAGGCAATTATCAGCAGGATACAATAATAAAACTCTCCGTTGCGTTTTCTAATGTAGAATCGATCGGGAGTGATTATGTGCAAAATAAAGCATCCCCGCAGCAAGCTGCGGGGAATGAAATCCAGAAGAAACTAAAAACTTATCGAATACTGACCCATCAGTACTGGCGTAATTCCATTTCCAAATCAAAACTAACTTTGTCGGCTTCCCTTGTCGTATTAATACGACTGCTGTTCACCTTCGCGTCATTTTGGAAATGGAATAACTAGCCCAACTCTACTGGGCCATTCTCTACTATTTTGGATTTATTTCGGGAGAAGAGAACCAGTACCTATTGCGCCCACTCTTTTTGGCATGATACATCGCAATATCACTATTCCTCAGCAGTGTCTCCACATCATCTCCATCATGCGGGAAGAGAGCAATACCAATACTGCCGCCGATATGCAATTCCTTCCCATAAATATAGAACGGCTGGGCCAATTCATTTAATATTTTTTGTGCCACCACTTTCACTTCCTGGCTATCTTTGATGTTTTGCAAAAGTATGATAAATTCATCTCCGCCATGACGCGCCACCGTATCAGCGCTACGTATAATTGCAGCTAGCCTTGCTGCTACTTCCTGTAACAGCAAATCACCTATTGCATGCCCCTGCGAATCGTTAATGCTCTTGAATCGATCCAAATCAACAAATAACACCGCTGCCTGTTCATGTGTACGGCGGTCATGAGCCAGTACCTGTCTAATGCGGTCGTGTAATAAATAGCGGTTAGGCAGGCCGGTTAGTCCATCGTGGGTCGCCATCTGGGTAATGCGTTGCTTTGTCTGCTTCTGCTCAATCCATCTTCCCAGATCCCTTGCGATCGTATCGATCAAATCTTGTTCTTCCGGTAGCCAGAAGGGCTGTTCTTCACTATAAATGACATATAACCATCCATAAGCATTACCATTGACTAGGATCTGAGCTTGCAGCCTATGCATTAAATTCTTATTATATCGATCAGAAACAAATTGCTTATCGCCAAGTTTGATCATGACAGAGGTGATTTCTGGAAACTGCATTGCCTTTATCAAACGCACGATGACTTTTTGGTAAAACTCTTCCTCTTGCAAATTACGGTCCATATCGCGACGAATTCCATGCAGACATTGGCATTCCTTCAAACGTTCCTGTGCTTTTTTCTCGGAAAGGGCCAATTTGCGCATTAGTGGCAATACCAGCCAGAACAATAGTAGTAATCCTGTAATTATTAGCACAAAAAGAAACACTGCGATGATTTTTTCCTGCTCACTCATCGCGCTGCAAAACTCTTCCTTATCCAGTACCAGCGCCATACCAAGCGAGCTCACCGGAGTAAATGATGCCACTACGGGTGTGTGATGGTATCCACTTGTGGTAACCATGCCTGATTTCCCATCCAGCGCGTAACTCATAAGCGATTTTGTCTCTTTGATGTTACGTGGCATCCGCTCGAATTTAATAAAATCAGCATTACTCAAGAGACATACCATTTCCTGCCCCGCTACTTCTAGCATTTCGCACAATATGAGCTCAGCGCTTTTACCGATTTCATTGATTTCTCTGAGATAGCTTGTTAACTGCGGCAGTCTTTTTTCCGTTGTGATGCTTCCGATAGGAAGCTCGTAGTGGTCCAGCACATCTCTTTTAACATGCAGAATAAGCTCATTATCATCCCATGCCAGAGACAAGTCATGGTGAGCATGCATCGGAAATTTCTCGGTTTGATTTTGGGAGAGAGAACCCTTTTGCATTACTTCATTGCCATTAATATTGAATACAGTCGCTGCTGTAATACCTGCCAGGTGTAAGGAATCCATTTTTTGTTTCAGACCACGCATGGCGTGATCACTATCTGGCTCTGCATTAAGTTGCTGCAAAACCTCAACCAGGAGGGGATGGGTTGCCAATGCACTTGTTTCTGCCCATCCTGCTTCAATCTGGTTCTCAAAAAAATGTACTTTATTCTTCAATGTGATTTCGATGCTTCTGCTAAGTGCAGATTCAATTTCGGGTCTCATTAGACTATAAACTGCAATGCCTGCCACCAGCGTACATCCCGCAACTAACAAGCTGTTGGCGATACAGAATTTAAAGTCATCACGTTTTGAAAATAAACCGTGTCGCAAAGGAAACCTAAGCATATAGATCGTAGTACAGTAGGATAGTTTTCTGTGTCATATTTATATAAGGCACCTCTAAAAATTGATATTCGGTCACAATACTTCGTTATTCACAAAAAATTTTTCCTTACCTATCAGCTATATGTTCCATCAACATTTTTTGTTCTCGCTTTGTCTTGTTTATAACTCTGAATTTTGAGAGGCGCCCTACTGTTAATCCTTCTCGGATACAGCTGAATCTTCTAGTGCCGCAAGATGCTTTTCTACATCTTCTTTACTGAAACCGATAGCACTCGCTACACGATCAGCATGACTCTCCCGCGATATCCCTGCGATCAAGCGGTGAGTTGGGCCTTCTGGTAAAAATTCGACTTGTAAATAGCTGCCGATGCCCTCGCTTTGTAAACGTTCACATAACTCGTGGTTATGAGTCACCAGTATGGTCGTTGCGCCGAGCTTATAAAAGCCCTTGAGTACATACTCGGAGAGCGTCATTTTTTCTTCAAAGGTAGTCCCTTCTGCCAGCTCATCAAGCACGACCAGGCTGAGAGCAGTCGAATGGAAAAAAATTTCGCGGGTTTGTTTCAGCTCGTGAGCAAAACGCCCCATCCCTTCCTCCAAGCGTCCTGGCTCAGGTACTTGATAAAAAATATGCTCTGCTGGCACTAACCGCCCAGCCGTTGCGGGGATATAGCCTCCCGTTTGTGCTAACAGTTGAATCTGCACGACAGTTTTGCAATAAGCGGTTTTTCCACCGCTATTCGGCCCCGTGATAATCAGCAAGCGGTTGGCTGCATCCAATTGAATATCATTAGGAATATAGTCTGGTTGCATTCTGGCAAGCAATGGATTTTTGGCATCCATAACAGTAAGCGTGTGTTGCCCTACTTCGATGATTTCAGGCAATACCCTTTCCCCATTGATAGACTGAGCATAGCGGTGCAAAGACAGCAATTCATCAATCATGCCAAGCGCTTCCATTGCTTTAGCCAAATCAGGACTTTGCCGGAAAAGTCTTTGCAAAGGATAAATCACGGAATCCCGGTCGGAAGAACTGACAGCCTGCATGATAATGGGAATGATCGGTATGGCAAGGATCAGCATGCCATAGCCAATATAATTGGCCCCTAACTCAACCAGCATGTTTTGAAAGAAATAAAGCAAGCCACTAACAATGGCTAAAAAAATCAGTATAGGCAGCCATTTGAACACAGAGGGTCGAAAGCGGGGAACAGGCAAGTAAGCCGGTTTCTCTTCCCTGGTTTTAAATTTACCGTCGATCACATAAATTGGGCCATGCATTAAAGCGTAAATTCGGGAATTACCAAAATCACGAATGGCTTGAATCATTTCCTGAAAATACGTACTTTGCACGGGTGGCAGCGAATCCGCTTCTTCAACCAGACTAACCGCAAATTCAGTTCCATCAATAAACTGATGATAGCCATAGCCACCAAATTCCAGTTTTCCTGTCTTATTTTTGGGATTATCTGTAGTCAATCCACCCGCAAACTCTCCATAGAGAAGATAATAGAGAGATTCTTCCCCCGACATCATTTTCTTGATGAAGCCATCAAGTGCTGCAAATAGTTCGGGATTAGCTGCTAGCTCGCGTAACGCTTCCTGTTTTTTCTGGAGCAATTGCACATCATGGGTAGGTCTAGCCAATGAGCGATAAAGTATCGATTGCCCTATCTGCGTTTCAGCTTGATTGATTTGATCAAATAAAGCATCCGCTTCTATTGCATGGAATGTTTTGGGATCCAGCACACCATGATCAGAGTCAATTGGCCGCGTATCCCGTATGCCTGCAGGCTGCTTACCACTCGATAAAATGAATGGTGTGCGCCCAATGGAAATGGAATTGGATTCTGTTGCGTTATTCATAGCTATTCCCTAGTTTTGACAAAATAATGCTTGCTTGAATTCAAGTAATAATTTGCATATTGGTAACTTTATCTGATTCTATCTAGATACCTGGTTAGATTTGGATAACATGCCGGGCCGAAAAATTAACCCATCTATTGTCCACCTGCACTCATCCATAACGAGCACAAAATGAGATTACTGAAACAAAATTAATTTTGCCCAATTACAATATGTAAAGTCTCTCATGCCGGCTGCCAAGCTATTGGCAGTCGAAATTTCCGGGGGTTAAGAATCTAGCATATCTACGCCGTCTATGCGTGGCATAATCAGGCAAAACGATTCTGACGTAATCGATGATAAATTTACCTCATAATAATTGATAACAATCTATGAGTATATTGGCCTATTGAAGTGACTGAGGCATTTCTATCATGCATAAAACAAAAATATTGTCTCGTTGGCTCATCTTGCTCATCATAGCTGCCCTGCTGAGTTATGCAGGCTGGTATTTCACACGCAAACCGCCGGTGGAAGTCGAAGTTGCCACCATTACACGCGGCACAGTGGAAGCCACTGTCGTCAATACGCGTGCTGGCACGGTTAAAGCTTGCCGTCGAGCCAAACTAGCTCCTGCTGTAGGAGGACAAATTATCAAACTCCCCGTAGATGAAGGTGATCGCGTCAAGCAAGGGGATATCCTGTTGAAGCTGTGGAATGCTGATCTGGTAGCACAACATGAATTGGCTAAACAACAATGGGTCACCGCCAAAAGCCGGCAACGCGAAGCCTGCATTATGGCAGACAATGCAAAACGCGAATCAATCCGAACCCAGCAACTCGTTGCGCAAGGGTTTATCAGTTCACAACGGGCTGAAGAAGCGGATGCCAATGCGCAAGCCCGTCAGGCAAACTGTGCTGCCTCGGCAGCAGATGTCAAACGTTCTCAAGCTCAGATCGAAGTCACTCAAGCCAATCTGGATCGCACCATACTCTATGCCCCCTTTGCGGGCATTATTGCACAAGTCACAGGCGAACTGGGTGAATACACCATGCCTTCTCCTCCGGGTATCCCTACACCTCCTGCGATTGATTTGATCGATGATAGTTGCTTGTATGTCACGGCACCAATGGATGAAATAGATGCTCCTAAAATAAAAATCAGGCAAGAAGCACGCATCACACTCGATGCCTTACCTGGTCAAACTTTTGCGGGTGCGGTGCGTCGTATTGCGCCCTATGTCACTGAAATAGAAAAGCAGGCTCGTACTGTTGATGTTGAAGTCAATTTTACCGAAGGCTCAAACTATGCTCTGTTAGTGGGCTACAGCGCTGATGTCGAAGTTATTATTGATCGGCATGAACAGGTGTTGCGTATCCCGACCCAAGCAATCCGACAACAGAGCAAAGTGCTGGTGTTAGATCAGCATGACCGCATTGAGGAGCGCACCATAGAAACGGGGCTGGCCAATTGGGCGTTCACGGAAATCATCAGCGGCTTGAAAGAAGGTGAGCAAGTCTTGACATCCTTTGATAACGAAGACATTGCTGCCGGCGTCATCGTCAAACCCAGAACCAGTCAATCATGATTCAACTTACAGCCATTACCCGCATCTTCCATATGGGTGAGCAGGAAATTCGTGCGCTTGATCACATTGATATGATGATTGCTTCGGGTGAATATGTATCCATCATGGGGACTTCTGGCTCAGGCAAATCTACTTTGCTCAATGTCATCGGCTTACTGGACAGACCTGATAGCGGGCGCTACCAGCTCGATGGTAGAGATGTCACTGATTTAACTGAAACTGAGCAGGCACGTGTGCGCAGAGAAAAAATTGGCTTTATCTTTCAATCGTTTCACTTGGTACCTCGTCTTACTGCTGCGGAAAATATCGAGCTGCCACTGATTTTGGCAGGTATCCCACCAGCTGAGCGCAAAATGCGGATAGAAAAAGCACTGCATGCTTTTGATCTGAGCAAACGTGCTCAACACCGACCGGCTGAATTATCCGGGGGTCAGCGCCAGCGGGTAGCTATTGCGCGCGCGACCATTCTGCGCCCCACTGCCTTGCTGGCAGATGAACCAACCGGTAACCTGGATCATCGAACGGGTGCCGAAGTCGTAGCGCTGCTGGAAGAGTTGCATCATGCTGGCACGACCCTTATTGTGGTGACACATGATCGTGAACTAGGATTACGGGCACAACGGCGGATTACCATGCGCGATGGTCTCATTGTGGCAGATGAACAATGAAGCTGCAGGATATCTTCCTCTTCTCCTTTAAAACGGTCACAAGCTACCCCACTCGCTCATTCCTCATCATTCTAGCGATGGCGCTGGGTGTAGCTGCAGTCGTCGTGCTGACAGCACTAGGTGATGGCGCGCGTCGTTTTGTGATTCATCGTTTTTCATCCATCGGTACTAATCTGATCATCGTTTTACCTGGCCGCGCCGAAACCGCAGGGAGCTTCCCGGGTGCATCCATGGGGCAGACGCCACGCGACCTGACATTAGAAGATGCTCGCTGGCTTGGCCAGCTTCATCAAGTTCGACGCTATGCCCCACTCAATGTGGGTACCGCCGAGCTCGCTGCCGTCGGCCGTTTACGCGATGTTACGATCCTCGGGAGTACCGCAGATCTCTTTCCCATCCGCCACATGGAATTGGCGCAAGGGAGTTTTTTGGCGCATGGCTCACAATACAGCGCGCAAATCATCCTGGGAGCAGAATTAGCTGAGGAATTTTTTCCTGAAGGCAATGCAATCGGCCAGCGTGTCCGGCTGGCCGATCGACGGTTCATCGTATCAGGAGTGCTTGCCAGGCAAGGAGAAACAATGGGTTTCAATTCAGATGAGATCGTAATAATCCCGATCGACCATGCGCAAGCATTATTAGATACGACCTCACTCTTCCGTATCCTGGTCGAAGTCAGGAATCGTAATGACATTTCCTCCGCTAAACAAGCTATCCGAGAACTCATGATTCAGCGCCATGATGGCGAGGAGGATGTCTCCATTATTACTCAGGATGCAGTGCTCGCTACTTTCGATCGCATCTTTCGCGCACTGACGCTCGGTGTAGCCGGCATTGCTGCGATCAGCCTAGCGGTAGCGGGCATTCTAATCATGAATGTAATGCTGGTAGCGGTCAGTCAGCGTACTGATGAAATTGGACTACTCAAAGCCATCGGAGCTCCGGGGAGTGACATCCGCCGCTTATTTCTCACTGAGGCTGCCTGGTTATCACTGACTGGCGCCATCTTCGGGTTTATGTTGGGGCATGCGGGAAGTTTATTGATACGTCTGGCTTATCCACAATTGCCTGCCTGGCCGCCTGTCTGGGCTAGCCTCGCCAGTATCGTCATTGCACTGATCACGGGTATCCTTGCTGGCCTGCTTCCTGCCGCCCGCGCTGCACGACTGGACCCTGTCAAGGCACTGAGCGGCCGATGAGTACACTTGATACATTGCAATTCGCCCTGCGTGCTCTGAGTGCCCATTGGCTGCGCACACTCTTGTCAGCTTCAGGAATCGCCATTGGTATTGCCGCTGTTATCCTGCTCACTTCAATAGGAGAAGGCATTCAGCGTTTCGTATTAGCTGAGTTTACCCAGTTTGGCACCAACATTCTGACGGTCACCCCTGGGAAAAGTATGGCCCACGGTAGATCGGTCGGTGCCATCAGTAGTGCACGCATATTGACCATTGAAGACGCACTGGCTTTAAAGCACTCTCGCTATGCTCAATATATCAATGCAACTGTGATGGGGAATGCTGAAATCCGTGCGGAAGGACGCAGTCGGCGTGTAACGATTTATGGACAAAGCTCTGATTTTGACAAGGCATTCAATATGAGCGTGGCGATTGGTCAGTTTCTGCCCGCGGATGACCCACGTAATCCACGCGCGTTTGCTGTACTCGGAGCAAAAGCACACAGCGAGCTATTTGGTAATGCCAATCCGCTCGGTGCCATTTTGCAGGTAGGCGGCTCACGCTTTCGCATCATTGGCGTGATGGCGCCCAAAGGGCAAATACTGGGATTCGATCTGGACGACACCGTGTTTATTCCCACTGCTCGCGCACTAGAAGTGTTCAATCGGGAAGGTTTAATGGAAATACAAATCATCTATCCACCGGAAGCATCCTTGCAAGCTGTCACGGAGGATGTGCGGCGCATTCTCATCGAACGGCATGGGCGTGAGGATTTTACCCTGACACCTCAGCAGCAAATGCTCTCTACCCTCTCTACCGTACTGACAGTGCTTACCTTTGCTGTCGCTGCCTTGGGGAGTATTTCGCTACTGGTCGGTGCCGTCGGCATGGTCACATTGATGCACATTTCTGTTGCTGAACGTGTGGCTGAAATTGGATTGCTCAATGCGCTGGGTGCCACCCGCGCCCGTATCCGCCTACTATTTCTGATGGAGTCCACGATCCTCTCAGCCCTTGGTGGGCTAACAGGACTGGTGATTGGCACGGCACTTGCCAAGCTGCTCCAAATTTCGATAAGCGGATTACCTGTTAATATTCCCTGGAATTTTGTCATGGGTGCATTAGCAGTATCCATTCTGATTGGTCTGGCGGCAGGCGTCGTTCCTGCTATGCACGCGGCAAAACTTAATCCAATCGATGCACTAAGGGCAGAATAACTGCCTATAAATTGAGCCATATGAATAAGATATTGAATAAATTGCTTTAATTCTTGCTGTAATTTTTACCAATTAGAATCATAAATCTCTTTTCTCCCAATCCAACGAATCTGCAATCGTAATACGTCGTCAACCTGACAAATCCCGCCAACTAACAAGTTAGCAAACTGGCAATCATTCCAATGGCCTGCTGCAATACCAAACCTAATAGATTCTTGACTATTTAAGCGGCAGAATTAGTTCCATTTCTATATCAAAAATGACTTGAAGGCGAGCTGCAACCAGTATCAATAATACGGCAACATGAAACCGACAAAGTCAGTTTTGATTGAAATGGAATAAATGGCGTCATCAGAAAACTTCTTCAATTGACTTTGCTACCTCCTTGACACCGTTAGCCAGCCCATCTTCTTATCGATCCAAAGTAACAATGGTCCTCATTGTTTCAAGGATTGATTGAAGGGCACCTCTAAAAATTCATATTTACGAGCATCCGCTTCGCGGATTGTCTGCTTATCCCTTTACGTCACAATACTTTGTTGTTTACAAAAAATATTACCTTACCTATCAGGTATATGCTGATTTAATATTTTTGTTCTCACCTTGTCTTGCTTAAGCCTTAATTTTTTAGAAGCATTTGGAATCTATGCCAATAGGTTATGCAGTATTTGATTGGGATTAATTTCGATATCGGAGATATAAGGAACTGTTTCTGTCAAATGGGTGATTTGTTCCAAACATCTAGATAGCGAAATTTTTAATAATATTCAGCGTTATATTCAATTTTTATGTTGTACCTAAGTACGATGTACTGCAGTACAGTTGTCAAGGGGTATGTGATTTATAAAAATGACATATGTCAATTAAATTGACATAAATTTAATTTAGCAATTGAAATCTTATCTATTCAAATCACCATTCCTAACCCTCCAACATATAAAGGAAAATATCATTATGAACAAATATTTATCTGTTATAAAAATTTGCAGATTTGTAGCAATATTTTTTAGCGCATTCCTGACACTCTCGCCCTATTCTGCGATGGGATCTGATTGGCCGCCGGTCCTCGACCCCAATCCGGCAGTTCAACCGCCGAAATGGGATTGGCAACTCGCAGTGCCAGTCAAGCTAAACCCTGATCCAACCATCAACATCTACGATATTGATATGTTCGAAAACGAACATAGTGGTGCTGTCCAGATGCTGCATAGCAAAGGATACAAGGTTATCTGTTACCTCGATGTCGGCAGTTGGGAGGATTGGCGAGATGATGCGGCTGATTTTCCAAAGAGTATTCTCGGCAGTAAATACTCAGGATTTCCTGATGAGCGCTGGCTGGATATCCGCGATGTGAACCCGGTAAAATCCAAAACTAATACCAAGCTAGCTGAAATCTTGGCAAAGCGCTTCGATCGTGCACACAGTATGGGTTGTGATGCCATCGAGCCGGATAACATAGACGGCTATGACAAAAGCGCTCACGAGTCGACCGGCTTCCCGCTCACCTATGAGGATCAAATCTACTTCAATCTTTGGGTTGCAGAACAGGTTCATGCACGCGGTATGCTGGTTGGGCTCAAGAATGACATCAACCAGGCCCATGATGAGCGAATTTATAATACATTTGACTTCGTGGTGAGCGAGCAATGTTTTCAATACAAGGAGTGTGGCTATTTCTCAGACTTTCTGAGACTTAATAAACCTGTTTTTGAGGCAGAATACAAACTTGCGTTGAGTAAATTCTGTCCCCAAGCCAAGAATCTTCGGATCAGCGCCATTAAAAAACGAGCAAGCCTTAATTCTACCCGAGAAGACTGCAGCACGTATTATTGAGATACACTAGCACCGTGTAAGTTATACACATCTAACGCAAGTAACAGACACAGACTCTGAAGTGCCCCCACGAAACAGAAAAACGGGGGCATTACCTATTCCTAGTAAATTTACAAATGAAAAGAATAAACTAAAGTGACCCTTGATAACTTCACAGCAGATGCCGTATGTACTGGATTAGTGCGTCAGTATCTGTCGAGTCAGTGCTTAATTTGTGCCCATTAGATGATCTAGTTTTGATTCGGTTGATTGGTAACCTGTGCCGTCCTAGTTCTTCCATACGTTTAGGAAGTGTTACCCCTCATGAAAACTAGTTAAATAGCTTTTTTTCTTTTCTTAATTTATTAGGATACTTATCACCTCCAAGCAGCTTTGGCTAGACTATATTCCAGTATGCCAATATCTTAAAGAAACTTGAAAGCCGAAGTAATATGAATGGCAGAAAAATTATGCGAATTTCTTACTTAATATTCCTGATACTAAATAATTAAAATTGTATGTATTTGCATTTGCACCACTATAGGCACGATGGCAATTATATGTTTCCCTACCGCTCTTCCCTAGATTCCAACGGGAAAGGCTGGACGATGGCGGCGTGGGGATCGACCGGTACTTTTGATCTAACCCGGGTCAAAGCGTAGGAATTATTCTTCAATAA
Organism: Nitrosomonas sp. Nm34; assembly: GCF_900113925.1. GTDB lineage: Bacteria > Pseudomonadota > Gammaproteobacteria > Burkholderiales > Nitrosomonadaceae > Nitrosomonas. Next base: position 636 of record NZ_FORD01000040.1, on the reverse strand, counting down.
TCTTGGTCAAGGAGAACATACTGTATTGCTTGGCAGCATTGATCCCATGGATACCATGTTAGGTTCTTTAATCCAGGCAGGCCGCACGTTTGGGGCTACCGGACAGGCACAATGGCTAGACCGCAGCTTTTCATCTGTTGGAGTAGTTGCAGATATTGGCCCCGGTCGCAACGTTGAGGACAGTTTCTCTATCACTTCGGAACCAATTGGCGCCTTGGGCCGGGCTTCAATCTAGAAGTGGCTACCAGTTATGTGAACACGGCTTCGGATGCGGTTGTGTTCAAGCTAACGACGGCGGATGGAAAAATTTGGCAACAGAGCTACCATTTACCGCAGATTGGGCGATCCATTTTCAGGGTTTATATAGCATGTCTCCTATAAATTGATTATAATTTACAGATGACCTATCCGATATCATTTTCGCCGTAAAGTATTATCCGTTCGTGAGAAGGAGAACCTCTCAATCGTACAAGTGGCCAAGCGTTTTGATGTAGGGGTCGCCAGCGTGATGCGTTGGATCAAAACTCCCGATCCCAAGACTACCCGCAACAAACCTGCCACCAAGATCAACATGGAAATGTTGGCGCAAGACATCAAGAATTATCCGGACGCGTATCAGTACGAGCGCGCCAAACG
>NZ_FORD01000092.1 GCF_900113925.1 Nitrosomonas sp. Nm34 | reverse complement strand
AACTAGGGAATACTGTCGTAACGAACCATTGCTGTTCTCATTCGTAGATGATCCTTCTTCTCCGTGTCTTAGCACTCTTGGTGTTGATGCCAGCCCTATGTGTCAGGATACCTTTCGCCGCAGTTAAAACCTAAAAACTTGAAGGGCGAAGCGAGAGGACATGAAGCAAAAGAGTTATTCAAAAGAATTTAAGGAATCAGTCATCAAGAAGATGATGCCACCCAATGCAGTATCTGTTCCACAATTATGTCAGGAAACAGGCGTATCTGATGTTACGCTGTACAAATGGAGAAAAGAATACAGGAACAGGGGAATCGCAGTGCCGGGAGATAACAGTAAAGCAGATGACTGGACAGCAGAGGATAAGCTGGCGGTTGTCATAGAAACAGCTGGTTTGAATAGCGCACAACTGAGTGAGTATTGCCGCAGTAGGGGACTATACCCAGAACAGGTTGATCAATGGAAGACGGCAGCGCTGTCAGGGTATCAACGCTATGCCCAGGCTGAGAAAGAAAAGAATCGCTATCGTCAGGAAGAGCAGAAGCGGATAAAACGCCTGGAATCCGAACTCAGACGCAAAGAAAAAGCACTGGCAGAAACAGCCGCGCTGCTGGTGCTGTTAAAAAAGTGCGAAGCCATCTGGGGGGTGAGCGAGGAAGGTTGATATCCGCGCAGGATCGTCAGATGGCCATAAAATTAATAACAGAGGTAGTAAATCAAGGTGTACGGCAACGATTGGCCTGTGAGGTAATCGGCATCAACAGCCGCACGCTACAATATTGGCATAGCATTGGCCTGACAGATCGTCGGCAAACCGTCAAGAAAACCCCCGCCAACAAACTCAGTGAGCAGGAAAGAAAGCATATTCTCGATATTTGTAACAGTAAAGAATTCTGCAATCAGACACCTAAACAGATTGTCCCTGCCTTAGCAGACAAAGCTATTTATCTGGCGTCAGAAAGCAGTTTTTATCGTATTTTACGTGATGCCGGTCAATTACATCACCGAGGTCGTACAGCCAATCCAGCCACGATAAAGAAGCCGACAGCTTATATTGCGGATGGGCCCAATCAAGTATGGTCATGGAATATTAGGATATTACTTATCTGGCCAGCACGCTTAAAGGCGTATTCTTTTACCTCTATCTGTTCATGGATATTTATAGCCGTAAAATTGTAGGCTGGGAAATCTATGAAAATGAATCATCGTAACAAGCTGCTGATGTCTTGCGAAAGACCCGATTGACTGAGGCATTACCTGTAAAACATAAGGTCGTATTACAGCAAGACTAATGGCAGCCCGATGAAAGGGGCCACCATGCTGGCAACGATGCAGAAGCTGGGTGTTGTTCCATCATTCAGCCGCCCTTCGGTGAGTAACGATAATCCGTATTCAGAAGCATTGTTCAAAACTTTGAAATATACACCGGGTTATCCATCTAAACCTTTTGAAAGTCTTGACGAGGCACACCAATGGGTGTTGAATTTGGTTGACTGGTATAACCACTGTCATCGCCATAGCGGCATAAAATATGTGACACCAACACAGCGCCATCGTGGTGATGATGTGGCTCTCCTTGAACAGCGAACACGTCTCTATGAGGCAGCAAAAAAGAAACATCCGGAACGTTGGTCAGGCGAAACCCGAAACTGGTCACACGAGTCAATAGTAAGACTTAATCTCGGTAATACGCAACCAAAAACAACGATGAAAAAAGTTGCTTAAATAATTTATTTAGGCGAAAAGTATGTTGACACCTACCACCAGCCACCTACTTACTTTACCTATTAGGTTCCGTTTTCCTTGTCCCCGTTCACTGAACAGCATTGGATACCAAGCCTCATTTCCCTGTTGGCAGCTGTTACCGTTGGATGGTATAACCTTGAAAAAAGTTGGTTAGACACCGAAAGGTATGATTACTAACATCTTGCTTGGAGCTGTCGTATTTGGCTCTATCGGGTTCTGTGCCGGATTCTTTGGCCCAATTATTTTCATTCCACAAGCTAACCAAGGCCCTCTGCTCGGCATATTTATTACTGGCCTTTGGGTTTCATCCTCGGCGGAGTAGGAGGCCTTATCTATTGGCTGACCAAGGGCAGAAAAGAGGCAAAGTAGTGAAACCGCATAAGAATTGCCATATTAACATCGCGTTCGAGACCAATGCACTTTTTTCTGTCGTATTCCTCCTTCCTGATAGAATTCTCTGGATAGCTCCTAATCATGGGGCGCACTTTATGCGCTGTGTTACTTCCAGGTTTCTCTATTAATTGCTTGCTCTGACTCCATGTGTGGTTTTCACAAAAATACATGTGGAGAAACAGAAGACAATGAATTTCATGTGTCCACTACTGATGAATAATGAGCATATTTTTGGCTTTTAAGGAATATAGAATCATTTGAATAAATCAGCAGCCCACCGGTATCCAAATTGAAAGTAAAGTGCGTGTTATGAGAGAGCAAAATCAGAAGTCCGGCGCTCACTCAGGCGCACGCATCAGCGTAATTCATAAATATCATTATATAACAGACTGTTACAGATAAATAGGTCCTCAGCCCTACCTCAAGCCGGTGATCGTCGGATTAACAGTCCGAAGCTCAGTCGTTTATACATACAGATAGATAAAGAAACAAAAGAGATTTTACTCCGGGATACCGAACCGATCCGCGCAGACCGAACCGGGGCCGAACTTGAGCTGCCCGTCATGGCGCGCCTCCCACTCGTCCCTCATGCGAAACAAAGACTTGCGGCGGCTTCTTCCGAGCTTTTTCTGAGCATCGGCCGAAACCCAATGGCGGCGAGCACGGGCGGGGAAACCAGCAGAAGCGACGCAAAATTGCCCCGGGTGAGACTGAGGGGATCAGATAGGGCAAAGAGCCATCCCAACCCCGAAACGGCCACACAGCGGCCGACTATGCGTGCGCTGGAGGCCAACCTGCGCCCCGCCCTCTTCTCCGACGAAAAGACCTCAGAAGCCCGCTGTGCTTTCCAAGAGTTGCCGTGATGGATTTCCAATGAGTTGACGCACTATCCTGAAAATCAGAATTTGAGTCATTCAGGTGGCAAACCATATCATCCGCAAACTCAAGGTAAAATCGAGTGCTGACATCGATCTCTGAAGAATCAGGTACTGTTGATAATGATTAGTTTCCCAATGAACTAGAAGAATATATTCGATAATTTATCGATGACTACAACCATGAGCGCTATCATGAATTACTCAATAATCTAACACCAGCTGATGTTTATTATGGTAGAGCACAATCTGTTCTGAATGAACGAAAGAAATAAGCATCGAACTTTAGCTATGCGACGGCAAATCCATTATGATAACCCATCAAGAAACTCAAATCTGATGAGCTAAACCCTCTCTTAATTCAGGCGGCCATTAGTCCATTTTGCTTTAACGACGTACAGAATCGACTCAAACTAGGTGGTGAGATTGTTTTAATTTCATTTTTAAAGTTTGGCATGAACGGCAGCCGACCCGTGAAACTGGTTAACTATCCACTTGATGCAAGAGTTAGATGCCATTAGGAGTCAAACCAGACAGAAGCGCATAAGCTGTGCGTGCCCTGTCGTAGAGGTCATCATACGTGAAAAACTCATCAATATTGAACTGTTCCATTATGAGCCCTTTGTAGGCTCCAATATCCTCAGCACTTTTGAATGCTGATTGTCTTGTTCGACTCATTACTACGGCGGTCTTGCACCGTGATTGAATCCCTGGATAACGTGAATGTAGTTGTTGATAGTGAGTCTTGATGAAGTGCTTCCACTCAGCACACTGAAATATGGCTTGTGTGACATCGGCACGTGGTTGACCTTGCGAGGTAATTACTCCTTTTAATGGCCGTTCAATCTCCACAATAAAGTTAGAGTTCAGCGCCCGATGAAAAGCGCAACTTTTCGGAGGCACGCTGCAATGAAGAGTTAAGCCACAGGTTCAGCGTCACCGTTTCCGAACCAGTCGCGCAATTTGCGATCTGTTTTCTTCTTCACGTCTTCGTCAATGAAGGATGCGACGGTTGCGATGGCAGCTGTTAGAACACCAAAATCATCAACGTAACCAATAACAGGGGTGAGGTCTGGTATTCCATCGATTGGTGAGATAAAGTAGCCGGGTGCTCAATAATCACCGCCTTGTCCCAAGCTGGCGTTTCCTCGTTTTTGAAAACGTAGTAGAGCCAAAGTGCCTTTTCAATAACTTCCTTGCCTGCTGCGAGCGCATACGCTCCCAACTTCTCCCAGAAATTAGCATCGGAATAGTTCTTAGCAAACTCATCTTGACTGTTGCTCACGGTTTTTCCTTCTAAAGCGATGGGTTGTTTAATTCGAGGCCTAACAAGAATTAGACGTTCAATATGACGCAATATATTACGCCAAAGATAAAATCTAACACGGCGATCGCATGTTATTCTTTTGCATTATAAAATTACGTTAAGTTAGCTTTATTTAAAACAAACTTTGATAGATCTATAAATATGATGAATAGATTATGATTTTTTGATCAAATACTCGATAAACTATCATACCCAATATAAATATGAAAAATTACTTATCTATATTTACTTCACATTTAAATATATTAACAATGAAATGCTACTCTGATTCAAGCAAACTTTCTGTTTTAAGAAATAATCAAGCCTTGCTACCCTAAATGATGCTACGCCTTGTTAGGCGATAACATTATCTTTGAGTGCAAGCAAGAGGGCTGCGTTTGGAGCACTCGAATGATAGAGCCCATTATCCTTCCAGGATGAAGTGTCCAACCAGGGAGTATATTGGCTCACAAGATTGACTAAATCATCGTGTGCAACCAGATACCAAGACTCGTTCACAGGGAAGGCCATATGTAGCTCTTTCCCGAGGTATTTTTTTGATACTGTCAGTCGGCTCTTCAGTTGCACCTTCAGAGTTTCTTGACCATCTTTATGATAGGCGAGGAAGTCAGCACCTTGCCAATCGTCCGCAAGCTTAATGCAGTTGAACCCAAAGTCAGCGAGTAGTCCGGCAACTTTTTGAAAGTTAAATATTTCGCTCTGCTTTGCAGTAAGCTCACTGTAATTTACTCGATTTAGCTTCATCGAATATCACCTAATATGTATGTTTTATAAAATTGCTTAGATTTAGCTTTTATCATATCAAAATTTGTTAGATCCATAAATATGATAAATAGATCATTATTTTCGTACTAGGCGCACGACAAAGTGCCATACCTTACAGAAATATATATGCAAAACAATTAAATTCTTCCCGCATCACATTTAATTGGCATGTCAATGAAATACTAATCTTTTTTTAGTTAACTCTCTATTCTAAAGAGGAAATGCTACTTAATTAAATTCTCTCAAAACTGCCAGTAACATAGTGGCAGGAATCGAAAACAATCACAACAAACTGGTTAAGCAGGACGAGCTCCACGCTATCACCCGTCCAAGAGTTGCCGGAAACGCACCGGATGACTACCCCCATGCCCGCCCCGCACCGCCCGACTATGTGCGCCTGAGGAGCCAGTTTGCGCCCCACCCTCCCCCGGAAACTGCGACGACGCGGCGGGTGGAACTGACCGAAGCCCCGGCGCGGTTCAGGATTCAGCTTTGGAGGTCTCCTTTGGTTGCATGGCTTTCTTGATCTTGGCCGATACACTGTTGGCTGCTTCTTGCAACGTCTTTGTCGATAGATGCGTATATCGTTGGGTGACTTTGGGGCCGCTATGGCCTAAGATTTCACCAACGAGAAATAACGAACAACCTGAATTTATGAGGAAGGAGACGAAAGCATGCCTCAAGTCATGCAAGCGTAGATGCTCCAAGCCAGCTTTTTGCCGGATCCGATGCCATACTTTGCTAATTGCGGTGTAGGGATTGCCGGTCTGAAGATTGATGAAGAGGTACTCGAACTTCCCACGCGTTTCCAACTGATGCAGAACTTTCATAGCACTCTCATTAAGTGGGTTTCCGGGCAGGCAGCTGGCGACGAGTGGGGGTGCACCCGACATCGCGAGAGGCAGCGGTGGCGCGGCCAGCTCGCACTGCACATCACGGCTTCTCGCCTGGCTCTCGGGGCGATTATTCTTGTGCACCTGCTTCGCGTTTTTATCTACACCCTCTTTGTTGTACTTGCTCTTGAAATCGTCGTCTACTAACCGATACTTCGTTGGCATCACCCTGTATATATAGCAGATCTCATATAAAATGATTTAAATTTCATAAGCGGCAAAGAGCTGCTCGATGGAACACCCTTCCCTTTTTCTGATGGCTTTGGCCTGAGCCCATTTGGGTTCAATGTCATTTAAGCCCGGGGAATAAGGCGGCAGGTATTCAAGTGTATGCCCGGCATTGGCAATGGCGGTTTGGATATCCTGCCGTTTATGGAACGTTGCGTTGTCCATGACAATCACGCAAGCGGGCAGAAGTTTAGGCAAAAAGTCCTGCGTTATCCACGCATAGAAAATGTCAGCGGTGATATTGGCGATGAACAGACTTATGGTCAGCAGCGTCTTTCCGATGAGAGCGCCAAT
>NZ_FORD01000025.1 GCF_900113925.1 Nitrosomonas sp. Nm34 | reverse complement strand
ACCCATAAAACCAATCCACGCTGGTCTTTCCCCGAGCAGCAAACGTCTGTCATTACTTGATGCGACCCAATGCGGCGATTGTGGCACACACTGATTTTGGTTGAATCAATGAAGCTGATCCCACTGCATTGCCCAAAGCGGCTGGTCAGAAAACAGCACAAAGGTACCAGGCTACCTTGCAATAGCTCAACAAAGCGGTTATAGCTCACCAACCCTGGAAAATAACCCCGCTGATACCTCAACACGTCATTCAGGTAATAGTGCTTAAATGTCCGATAACCGGATAGATGAAACCCCACCATAATGGTCATGATTTCGCTTAGACACAGCGCTCCTTGCCGCCGACGCTGTTTCAGCGATGATCCTAATAAGTGCTGCTCCCATCGTGGTTCAAACTCTTTACAAAATTCGTCACTCTCACAAAAAATCGTTATAGTATCCATGGGAACCTGACTCATCTCATGATGAAATCCTTTTCCAAAACCACTTCATCATAAGGAATTCAGACTTCTTTTACAGCTTTTCTTATGTCGAACTCACGTTAATGTATAAACCAAGGCTATTGGTTTATCCTCGGTTTATTATTGCTTTGTCTTGCGGATTTTTATATCGGTTAGCAACATGGTAAAAATTGTGTTTGCGATACCCAATTTTTTCATAGATGAAGAGCAAACTGTATATAAAACGGCAAATAATAAACGGCCAAAAACCGCTTAAAATGTAAACTTAAGCCGAAACTGTAGCTATGCAGAATACATCAATTATCTTTAGTATTATAATTCGTGTTTTCATGAATTATTAGAGCTATGCCAGATTTTAAACAAGCCTTTATTGAATTTGCCATCGAACGTAATGTGTTGCGCTTTGGTGAGTTCAAAACCAAAGTAGGACGTTTGTCACCTTATTTTTTTAATGCGGGATTATTTAATGATGGCAATTCACTCCATAAACTCGGACAATTCTACGCCCAAGCCATTTTAGCTGCCCAACTCCCGTTTGATATGTTATTCGGCCCCGCATACAAAGGGATCCCGCTTGTCAGCGCGATTGCCATTGCGTTAGCTGAGATGGGTCATAATTATGGTTTCTGCTTTAATCGGAAAGAAATCAAAGATCATGGCGAAGGAGGCAATATGGTCGGCGCGCCACTCGCAGGCCGGGTGCTGATTGTCGATGATGTGATCACTGCAGGTACATCCGTCCAGGAATCTGTCGATCTTATTCGTACTGCTTCAGCCACACCTTGTGGTGTCGTCGTTGCGCTAGATCGCATGGAGCGAGGCCGCCATGAGAAATCTGCTATCCAGGAAGTAGAACAGATGCACGACATCCCGGTGATCAGCATTATCAATTTGGATAATATTATGGATTATTTAGTGGTCAGGTGCGATAGGGCTCCTGATTTATTAGCTATTAAGCGCTATCGCGCGCAGTATGGTGTTGCTTGACCCACACCTTTTTGGTTTAATAAATCTATAAGCGAGATGTTAAACGAGGAGTTCGCCATCTACTATCTATTTCGAAGATAGAAATTTGTTTTTCTAAAAAAGATATGTTAACTTTACTCTTGAAATCGTTTCTTAGTATTCATTAACTATTGAGAGGCGTCACTCAGTTGTATCATTTTATACAACTAATGTAATAGCAAACTAGGGTTCCGGCTTCTTGCTTTAGAAGTGTCTGGTCCGAGAGTTTCTGGCTTCAGTAATAACGAAGCTCCACGGAGGGATAAAAGCCCGGGAGATATGTAATGTTTAGACACATTACGGCTCTCGGTATTTGACCTGATGATTTAAAGGAGGCTTCGTTTATGTACATATCAATCTTATATTCATTTCATCACTTCCTTTCTAGCGATAGCACTGGAAAAAATCTAACGCTCGCTACGGCGGATTCATTGATACAGGCCAATGTGAGTAATTCGAGTTGGTCAGAAAAAAATACGCAATACTTGACCGTTCATTTTTTTACAGCCACTCCCAGGTTTAAACTAACTATCACTTTCAGGCTAAGCTCTTTACCGATTTTCAGCTTCTCAGTTAATCAAGAGTTTTGACTCGGATTGAATCATTTCTCATTATTTTTATGAGGCACACCATGTCAACCGTTCATAGTCACAAAAGCTTTTCATCTGAAATCAAATCAACTGACCCCCAAATGCTTAATCGCAGCATGGGCATCTGGAATAGCTTTACGCTTGGCTTCGCTGTGGTTTCTCCTGTGGTTGGGCTTTATGCCATAGTCGGTGTCCAAACTAATGTTACTGGTGGAGGCTGGTTCACAGCGCTCGTGATCTGTTTAATGATGCAGTTATTAGTCGCTACCGTCTATGCCGAGCTCTCTTCCCAATTTCCGATTGCAGGCGGCGCTTACAAATGGGCGCGCCAACTCGGGGGAACGATTACAGGTCAGTACGCTGGGATCATTTATGTCAGCTCAACCATCGCCATGCTGACCACAACCGCCTATACAGGAGGCATCTGGCTCGCTATTCTATTTGATGCTCCAAGTGGAACTGGCTTTATGATGGTATGCTGGGGTATGGTTTTTCTGCTCATTTGCATGTTGCTCAATCTTGCTCATGTAAATGTGTTCAAGTCGATCATTGCACTTGGGGTATATGCCGAAATCATTGGATCATTTGGTATTGCCCTGTTACTTTTCCTGTTTTTCCGGGAACATCCCGTTTCCGAATTATTCCAGCACCTGGGTAGCGGTACAGCACCGGACAAACTTTCTGCTTTTTTAGCTGCACTCGCCATTGCCGGCTGGGCATTCATCGGATTTGATGCCTGCTCAACCACTTCAGAGGAAACGCACCAGCCCAAGCGCATGGTACCGCGCGCGATTTTTTTCTCGTTATGCGCGGTAGGTATTGTGGTCGTTTTCAATTCTGCTGCATTAACGTTATCGTTTGATCATAATACCCTGGCAAAAACCAGTGCGACATTTGACCCTATTACACCGCTGATTACCACCCATATTGGAGATTGGTTTGAGAAACCTTTTCTGACAATTGTCGTGATCGCTTTTCTCGCTTGCGGCGCATCCGTCGTGAAGTACACCTCCCGCATCGTCTTCTCCATGGCGCGTGAAGGCAACCTGCCTGCACCACTCAGCCGCGTAACTACTGCTAAAACACCAAGAAATGCGATTCTCTGCACAGTATTTTTGGCCGGCTCGGGACTATTGTTCGGGCTCCATGATCAGGCTGTCGCTACCATCATCGCATTTGGTACAGGCGGTCTCTATGCCATGTTTTCCATGACGACAGGCGTCGGTTTATACACTCGGCTGACCGGTCGCTGGGATCCGGCACTGGGGGAATTAAAATTAGGGCGATGGGGTCTGATCATCAATATCATCGCTTTTCTCTGGTCATTATTCGAGTTAATTAATATTGCGTGGCCACGCACCTACTTAGCTTCACCCGATGCTCCCTGGTGGCAGATCTGGGCAGTACCGCTGGTGCTGGGAAGCATCCTAAGCGCAACAACCTTAACCATTCTGATAAGGAGAAACAAATGAATCCAGAGAACATATCCCTATGGGAAGAACCTATTCCGGGTGGATGCCACTGGTCAGGCATACTGCGTCGGGGAATGACCTTGCGTTTAGTCGATGTCAGCGGTAACGCCAATGCAGCGGTTTTATTCTTCAATCAAGAAGAAAAACTGGAGCGCTACAATATGGCCGATACGTTGAAGGCACAACATACTTTTCGCTTGACTAAGGGGCATGCCTGCTACTCCGATATGGGGCGGATATTCTGCTGCATTACAGCCGACACAGTGGGGTGGCATGATACCGTATGTGGCTTGAGTGATCGCACACTGATCCAGCAAAAATATGGCATCGCCCGTTACCAAGAACATCGCAATCAAATGTATCGCAATGGTTTGGATGGCATGCTGATCGAACTTGGCAAATGGGGGCTGGGCATGCGTGACATCGTAGCCAATATAAATTTTTTCAGCAAAGTAACTGCCAATGAGGCAGGTGAACTCACCTTCCATCGCACTCACAGTAAAGCAGGCGGTTATGTCGATCTGAGTTTTGAAATGGATACATTGGTTGTCCTTTCTACCGCTCCTCATCCGCTTGATACCACCACAACTTATCAACCCGGTGCTATCCATCTGGCTGCATTTACCACCTCCTCCGCAGCAGCTTCGGAGTGCAAACAAATTGCCGAGAACCTGCGCGGATTACACAATACTCATCGGTTTTATCCCCCTTGTGGAGGTGCATTATGAATACGTCTCAATTGATCGAAAGTCAACTTAATCCTGATGCTGCTATCATTGATGAAATTTGTGCGGCAGGTGAGCCTTGGGTCAAGATAGTTAAACAGGGACAGATTTTTCGTATTGTTGACCTGGAAGGCAATCAGGCCGTCGATACGCTATTTTTCAATGCAAATCATGCATGGGAGCGCTATAGCGTGGCAGATACGATACGCGCGCAGGATAAGCTATATCTGACCACTGGCAGCAAGCTCTGCTCCAATTTTGGCAATGTCATGCTCACGATCACTGCGGACACCTGTGGACGTCATGACACGCTGGGCGGTGCCTGTTCCGCAGAAAGCAACACCGTGCGTTACGCGCTGGAAAAATACCCGATGCATAGCTGCCGCGATAATTTTCTGCATGCACTCGCACATGAAACCGCTTGCGGGCACCTTGGCATGAGCAAGCGCGATATTCCGAGCAATATCAATTTTTTTATGAATGTCCCTGTCACAGAGGATGGTAGATTGGAGTTTGTAGACGGTATTTCTGCGCCTGGCAAATATGTCGAAATGCGCGCCGAAATGGATGTATTGGTATTGATCTCGAATTGTCCGCAGCTGAATAATCCTTGCAATGCGTACAACCCGACACCGATCAGATTACTGGTCTGGGAGACGCCAGCCAGTTAATGGTTGATCCATAAAGGATAAGACTATGTTTAATAAAGTGCTCATTGCCAATCGTGGCGCAATTGCTTGTCGTATTATCCGCACACTCCGCCGGATGGGGGTAGCAAGCGTAGCCGTTTATACCGAAGCCGACGCCTTATCACGGCATGTCATCGAGGCGGATGAGGCTCACTGTATTGGTAGTGGCATCGCGGCTGAAAGCTATCTACGCGCAGATAAAATACTAACGGTTGCTCGGCAAACTGGTGCGCAAGCGATTCATCCAGGCTATGGCTTCCTCAGTGAGAAAGCTGATTTTGCCGAGCAGTGTGCTGCGCATGGGATATGTTTTATCGGCCCTACTCCGCAACAAATGCGCGCCTTTGGCTTGAAGCATACTGCCCGGGCCCTGGCATTGCAAAATCAAGTTCCCCTTCTTCCGGGAACCGATCTGTTGGAAAATCTCGAAGTAGCCTGCCATCAGGCCAAGCATATTGGTTACCCGGTCATGCTGAAAAGTACTGCCGGCGGTGGCGGCATAGGCATGCGTCTCTGCTGGAATCAGGATGAACTGGTTGACGCTTATGAATCGGTCAAAACACTCGCACAAAATAATTTCAAAGATGCCGGATTATTTCTGGAAAAATATGTCGACCAGGCTCGCCATATTGAAGTGCAGATTTTTGGTGACGGTAAGGGCCAAGTTGTGGCGTTGGGCGAGCGAGACTGCTCCATGCAGCGGCGCAACCAGAAAGTCATCGAAGAAACACCTGCCCCCCATCTCTCTCCTCCCCTGCGTCAGGCGTTACTGGAAACCGCGGTGCGCCTCGGCAAAGCAGTTAATTATCAATCTGCCGGTACCGTCGAATATATTTTCGATGCTGTTAATAACCAGTTTTATTTTCTTGAAGTTAATACCCGTCTACAAGTCGAACACGGGGTTACCGAGGAAGTTACCGGTATCGATCTGGTGGAATGGATGGTGCGGCAAGCAGCGAACGATCTCCCTCTGCTCGATTCTTTTATAATCAAACCACAGGGTGCTTCTATCCAGGTACGCATTTATGCGGAAAATCCTGCAAAAGATTTCCAGCCTTCCAGCAGCACCTTGACCACAGCAGAGTTTCCTACATCCGCTCGGGTGGAAACCTGGGTCGAGCGAGGGATAAACGTATCGGCGTTTTATGATCCCATGCTGGCTAAAATCATTGTGCATGCACCTGACCGGGAAAAAGCCATTGCTCATCTCCTTACAGCGCTGGATCACACGGCATTGCATGGGATTGAAACCAATCTCGCTTATCTCAAACAGATTCTGCAAAGCACCCTGTTTCGTAGTGGGCAAGTGAGCACTCAGTTTCTTAATGGTTTCCATTATCAGGCGCACAGCATTGATGTTCTGAACGCGGGTGTGCAAACCATGATACAGGATTATCCTGGGCGAATGGGTTACTGGAACGTGGGCGTTCCTCCGTCAGGGCCAATGGATAGTCTGGCCTTCCGTCTTGCCAACCGGCTAGTGAATAATACCGAAGATAAAGCCGGGCTGGAAATCACTCTGGCGGGGCCGACATTGCGTTTCAATTGCGCTAGCATCATTGCCATCTGTGGCGCTCCTATTGATATATTGCTGGACGGTAAGCCCTTACTCCAGTGGCAATCTCATCTCGTCAAAGCAGGTGCGCTCTTGCAATTTGGCAAAGTTAAACAAGCAGGCAGCCGAGCTTACCTGGCAGTACAAGGCGGCTTTCAGATACCTGATTACCTTGGCAGCAAAGCTACTTTCACACTCGGTCAGTTCGGTGGGCATGCAGGATGCGTGCTCCGTGCCGGGGATGTGCTGCATATTCACGCGATGCAGTCTTCTCAGCCTTTCCTTCCACAGTATCTGCCGCAGGAATGGGTTCCTGATTATACGAACCACTGGGAAATCGCGGTATTGTATGGTCCACATGGGGCGCCCGATTTCTTTACCGAAGCAGATATTGAAAATTTTTTTGCCGCTGAATGGAAAGTCCATCATAACTCCAGTCGTACCGGGGTGCGCCTCATCGGTCCTAAACCACAATGGGCACGTACGGATGGCGGCGAAGCTGGACTGCATCCTTCCAATATTCATGATAACGCCTACGCAGTTGGCGCAGTTGATTTTACCGGCGATATGCCGATTATTCTTGGCCCTGATGGCCCCAGTCTGGGTGGCTTTGTTTGTCCGGTTACCATAGCTTATGCAGAGTTATGGAAAATTGGCCAGCTTAGACCAGGCGATAGCCTCCATTTTCGCGCAATAGCGATGGAAGATGCGCTTGCGCTGGAACAACAACAGAACCTGCTGATCCAGCATCTTCATACCGATAGAAAGATCTCGATTTCTACTCAATCTGCGAAGCTGGAAAGTCCCATTTTGCATCGTATTTCTGAGAGCAAAAAACAGGTGCAAGTAACTTATCGTCAGTCTGGCGATAAATATTTGTTAATCGAATATGGTCCGCCTGTGCTCGATCTTAATTTACGCTTCCGGGCTCATGCTTTGATGACATGGCTACAGCAACGTATCGACAGCGGTGAGCTTGCTGGTATCCTGGATCTGACGCCCGGCATTCGCTCCCTGCAAATCCATTTTGATTCACGACGATTAGCGCGCGATACGTTAATGATTCTCCTGATGGCAGGTGAAAACGAGCTGCCCGCAATCGATGATATGGAAGTGCCGTCCCGCATCATCTATCTACCTTTATCCTGGGATGACGCCGCTACGCGGCTCGCTATTGAAAAATACATGCAATCGGTGCGCAGCGACGCACCGTGGTGCCCAAGTAATATCGAATTTATTCGCCGCATTAATGGCTTGGAGAGCATCGAAGAAGTTCAGCATATTGTATTTGCAGCGAGCTATTTGGTCATGGGGCTGGGGGATGTTTATCTGGGCGCACCGGTCGCGACCCCGCTCGATCCTCGTCATCGTCTTGTCACCACCAAATACAACCCCGCACGTACCTGGACACCTGAGAATGCTGTCGGGATTGGTGGTGCCTATTTATGCATCTATGGTATGGAAGGCCCGGGCGGCTACCAGTTTGTCGGTCGCACCGTACAAATGTGGAATCGCTATCGCCAAACCGCTGATTTCAAGGAAGGCCGCCCCTGGTTACTGCGTTTCTTTGATCAAATCCGTTTTTATCCCGTCAGTGAAAGTGAACTCCTCAAACTGCGTAACGATTTCATTACCGGACGTTTCAAGCTACGCACGGAAGAAACGGTTCTGAATCTGAGTGAATACAACGCTTTTCTGCAGCAACATGCTGCCAGTATCCATGCATTCAAAGTCAAACAGCAAGCTGCGTTCGAAGCTGAACGCCAGCGCTGGCAGGCTAATCACTTAACTCAATATATCAGTGAAGATGTACTGGAAGAAGCCGATGCACAGAGCGAACTCGACTTACCAGCAGGTGCGCAAGCCGTCACTTCTCAAGTAACCGGCACAGTCTGGAAGCTGCTGGTCAGGGAAGGAGAACCCGTAGAAGCAGGAAAACAGCTGATCATGGTCGAATCCATGAAAATGGAATTCTCGGTAGATTCGCCTGTCACAGGCACCGTGCAACAATTATTCTGCAAACAAGGGGGATATGTATCTGCCGGTCAAGTACTACTCATCATTCAGGAAGAAGTGTGACAATGGAAAAATTTTATCCGCTCAGTGATATTGCCTCTTTACTGCAACGCTACGCAAGGGGTGAATTATCCCCCACTCAACTGGTAGAGAGAATTCATGTTGAAATTCAACATGATCCCGATCATGTTTGGATTACTCCACTTGCACTGGAGTCCTTGAAATATTATGCAAGCCAAGTAGAAGCAAAGGGAATGGCGGAACTCCCGCTATATGGGATTCCCTTTGCCATCAAGGATAATATTGATCTCGCCGGTGTACCGACCACGGCTGCCTGCCCAGCTTTTGTCTACACACCCTCTCGCAGCGCGACGGTTGTGCGCAGATTGATAGATGCTGGCGCCATTCCTATCGGCAAAACCAATCTGGACCAATTCGCCACAGGCCTGAATGGTACCCGCTCTCCCTATGGTGCTTGCCGCAATGCGTTTAACCGTGATTATATTTCCGGCGGTTCGAGCTCAGGTTCGGCGGTCGCTGTCGCCAAGGGGCAGGTATGTTTCAGTCTTGGCACCGATACCGCAGGCTCGGGCAGGGTTCCTGCCGCTTTTAATAATTTGATTGGTTATAAACCGACAAAAGGCTGGCTTTCAGCGCATGGCCTGGTGCCAGCCTGCCGTTCCCTCGATACCGTATCAATTTTTGCATTGACTGCTGCTGATGCCGCGCGCATTCTGGAGGTTTCTGCTGGCTACGATGCTGAAGATATCTATTCCAGGCAAAGAGAAGAATATAACTTTGACTTTGGTGCAGTTTCCCATTTTCGCTTTGCTGTTCCGCGTAGGCAGCAATTGCAATTCTTCGGTAACCTTGAAAGTGAGCGGTTGTTCTATGAGGCAGTCGCCTCGATACATACGCTGGGTGGAGAAGCAATTGAAATCGATTTTGAACCTTTTCTCGAAGCTGCCCGCCTTCTCTATGAAGGCCCTTGGATAGCCGAGCGGTATACGGCGATTCAGTCACTTTTCGAGTCCAAAGGCGATCAAATCATTGCGCCGATACACGAAATTATCTCAGCTGCGAAACAATACTCCGCCGCTGATGCCTTTAAAGGATATGAGCAATTGCGTCGGATCAAACAGCAGACAGATCAGATCTGGCAAGAGGTTGATTGTTTGCTTACCCCCACTGCCGGCACGATCTATTCTGTCCAAGCCATACAGCAAGATCCGATACGTCTCAATACCCATTTAGGTTACTACACCAATTTCATGAATCTGCTCGACTATACAGCCGTCGCTACCCCTGCTGGTTTTCAACATAATGGGCTTCCTTTTGGTATTTCGCTGGTGGCGCCTGCTCACCAGGATATGCCCTTACTACATCTTGCGCACCGTTTGCAAGCGCTCTACTCACTGCCTTTGGGGGCGACGGGTATTGCGTTACCTGAAACTCATTTCCCTGACGTATTTCAGTCTAGTCAGATACGTATCGCCGTTTGTGGCGCACATTTATCGGGTCTACCGCTAAATGAACAATTGACTACTCGCCAGGGTCGATTAATAACCAGCACCACGACTTCCTCAGACTACAAGCTCTATGCATTGCCAGGCCAACCACCTCAACGTCCTGGCTTAATTCGAGTAAATGAGAATGAGCGAGGCTTCGCTATTGAAGTGGAAATTTGGGAGTTGCCGGCACGCAAATTTGGCAGCTTTGTCGCCCTTATTCCAGCACCGTTAGGTATCGGCACCCTCACCTTGGTAAATGGTGAAACAGTGCAAGGTTTTCTCTGTGAACATTATGCCATCAAAAAAGCTACTGATATCAGCCATTTTGGTGGATGGCGCAACTATCTCCAACAATTAGCCCATCCATA
The DNA here is from genome assembly GCF_900113925.1 of Nitrosomonas sp. Nm34. Classification (GTDB taxonomy): domain Bacteria; phylum Pseudomonadota; class Gammaproteobacteria; order Burkholderiales; family Nitrosomonadaceae; genus Nitrosomonas. The sequence goes on along the minus strand of NZ_FORD01000025.1, from coordinate 32,003 downwards.
AACTACTCCTCTTGATTCATCCGTTTTAATCGACTCGTTGATAAGGAGAAAAAGCATATTAAAAGATTCATGGCTTTCAACTAACCAACCTTCTATACTGACTCATATCAAGATTATTATTAAGGTAAGGAAAAACTCATGATAGCCAGCATGACAGGTTATGCCATTATGTCTAAGGAGATTGCACATGGCTCCCTAACGCTAGAACTACGCTCGGTTAATAATCGCTATCTCGATATTCAGTTCCGTTTGCCAGATGAATTCCGCTTGCTGGAACCCGCAATGCGTGAGCTCCTGAATACTCAGTTAAAGCGAGGCAAAATTGATTGCCGTTTAACCTTCATGCCGTACGCTAAAGTAGATTTACCTCAGCAGCTCAATGAGCAGTTGTTAAGTAAATTAATAGAGCTGAACAACACGGTTAAATCGGCTCTTTCGGATGCAAAAAGCCTGACTGTTGCAGATATTTTGAGTTGGCCTGACATATTGAAAAGCGATATGGCGTCTACTCCAGCACTACATGAGGCTTGCATGGAATTACTTCAGGCGACTTTGAATGAGTTTATCGCTACGCGTGTTCGTGAAGGAGAAAAACTGAAGAATACATTGCTGGAGCGTTTGCGCCAATTATGCCAATTGACAACGGCGCTCTCACCGCGTATTCCAATGTTACTCGCTAATTTTCAGGAAAAATTAATAACACGTTTGCAAGAAGCAAAAATAGAGGGTAACGATGATCGTCTTCGGCAAGAGCTAATATTATTTGCCAGCAAAATTGATATAGACGAGGAATTATCACGATTACAAACTCATCTAGATGAAGTGGAACACGCCTTATTAAAGGGAGGGTGTGTTGGCAAACGGCTTGATTTCTTGATGCAGGAACTTAATCGGGAGGCTAATACTCTTGGTTCAAAATCTGTAGATGTAGAAGTTTCAAAAATTTCTGTGGAACTAAAAATATTGATCGAACAAATGCGTGAGCAAGTTCAGAACATGGAATGATATAAAATTCTATTTCATTTCTAAATCAGAACTGGCTTTGTTGACTTCACCTTGCCGTATGATTGATACTGCCTGCAGTTCACCTTCGTGTTATGTTTGATTGGGAAATGGAGTTATTTTATTGTGCGCCTTTTCGGCTTCTATCAACTTGAACTGAGGTGATTATGCTCCCGCGGTTCCCCCATGCATTACGGATATACGACAAAACTAATGCGATCTCTTCATCATTCAAGATGTGTGCAAACGGCGGCATACCGTAAGGACGTGGATTACTTGCCGTGACTGGTGCGTAACCGCCGTATAGAATGCTACGAATCACGTTAATCGGGGACGCTAGTGTGACGCTGCGGTTGCCAGCCAACGCAGGATATGCCCCTGGTGCGCCTTGACCAAAGCTCCCATGACAATCCTGACAGTGTGTCTTATAGATCTTGTGGCCATGCTGGAGCTGCCTGTCAACCTCCTCGGTAAGCTCAGGAGCGATTCCCCTTGAATGGGGAGCAGTCTTCGGTAAAGATTGCAAATACACTGCCATAGCACGCGCATCATCTTTTGACAAATGCTGAAGACTTTGACTGACGACAGCTGCCATCGGCCCTGTTGTGATCGCACGGGATGACAAGCCTACCGTGAGTAGTTGAACGATTTCGTGGATCGGCCAATCGGAAGTGCTTGCTTCCTGCAGTGAAGTCAGGGATGGCGCATACCAGTTAGAACCCATGAGCTGTCCTCCTCCCAGGATTTCGCCTTGGCTTGCTCCCAGCGGATTCCGAGTTGTGTGGCAGGCATTGCAATGCCCGAGTCCTTGCACCAGATATGCTCCCCGATTCCATTCATCACTCTTTCCAGCTTCAGGCTGATAAATACCCTGCTCGAAATAAAAGGCTCGCCAGATATAGATGAGTGGGCGAAAATTAAAAGGAAAATGGATCTGGCTCGGTGGGTTTTGTCGTTGGATGGGCGGGAGAGATTGAAGATAGGCGAAAATCGCATTGGAATCCTCGCGAGTGATTTTTGTATATTCCGTGTATGGAAAAGCCGGATACAAAAGATCGCCATTGCGTCCCTTACCTTCATGCAGTGCCCGCCAGAAATCCTCCTCATTCCAGAGACCAATACCGGTTTCCTGGTCAGGTGTAATATTAGGTGTTATGAATGTTCCGATGAACGTTTCAAGAATATGTCCTCCAGCGTAGGGCTGCCCGCTTTGTCCAGTATGACACGCCATACAATTGCCGATATGTGCAAGATACGCGCCTCGTGCTTGCTGTACCTGTTGTTCCACAATGTTATCTTCTGGCTTTGCCACTGCAGGCTTTTCACTCACAGGAGAAAAACCGATCGAAACCAGAAATGCAGCGAGGCTTAATCCGACAACCGCAGCGGTGATGACAGAGCGCTTCATCGCAGTTCGGGGGATGGCATGACAATACTACTGCATCGTCTAGCCATTTTTTCAGAGAGGGCTGCAGAATGCTCCTGCTTGAGGAGTGCTTCCGAAACCGGCTGTGCAGCCAACCAAGTTGCTATGACATTCGCCTCCTCGGCAGTAAGCTGTTTTGCAATTTCTGACATGCAGTCAGAGGTTTGACCCCGCATCACACCGCCATTCTGCCAGCTACCAAATTGGGCGATTATGTAGATACGTGGCAGGCCTAGCAACCCAGGGATAAAAGGCGCTGTTCCCATTAAATCCTTTCCATGGCATTCAACACACGCGGGAATTTCTCGGGCAGGATCGCCCTGAGAAATAAGTTTACGGGCCAGTTCGATGTTGGCGGAAGCAGAACTCATCGGCTCGGGGGGAGGAAAAATCTGTTTCAGCGAAGCAAAATATGCAGCCATGTCCTGCAGATATTGATCAGGCAAACCTTTCAGCAGCCAAGCCATGGGTTGATAATGACGCCTACCATCTCTGAAATTGCGTAGCTGGTTAAAAAGATAACCTTCCGGCTTGCCAGCGATGCGCGGATAATACACATCTCTACCTTTCTTATCCTCCGGACCATGGCAGGTGATACATGCTTTTACGCGTTCCGCCATGGTATCGGGAACGTTGACTGGCGGTATATCTGCCGCGGCAGCGAATTGGAAAAAAAATAAAAAAACGAGCGGAGCAAGGTATATCATGTTACCACCATTTGTTTTTTACCTGTTTTTTCCATACAAATCACCCAAGATGAGAGTAATAGCAAATAAAGTATGGTTTATTCAGCCGGCAAATACAATAATACATTGAGCAAGTATCTTACCCGGGATCATCAAACCAAATATTGAAACAGTCATCAAGAAAACCAGTTTTTTCATCAAACACTTCTACTAACTTAGTTTAATTTCCCCCCATTCCTTTATTCAAAAGTTTTTATCAAAGATATTGTATTTGTATTTCATTAAGAATATCGATATGGAGAATACGTTCTCTGCAAAAAAACAAATCTATAATTCACTTGACTCTTCAAAGTGGCGTTTTACTTAACTCTTAGAGACGATTGATTTTAATATTACTTATAATAACATTAAGGTTTTTAAATTATTAGACCTACTTATCATATTAACATTTGATTTTTTATGTTTCATAATACCGGTACAGACAATAAAATTAAGTAATCAAATAAGAAATCACTTGTTTCTTTAAAGGACACAATTGGCTATTATTTCATTTCCAAATCAAATATGATACGAAGGTGAATCGCAGACAGTATAAATAACGTAAGTTCGGGATAAGAAAAGCAGCAAAAGGAATCTGAATTCCTTATGATGAAATTATCTTTGAAAAAGAGTTTCATCCCTAGAGGGGCCAGATTGAATGGATACTATAACGATTTTTTGCCCAATTGAGGACTTTTATAAAGAGTTCGAGCCGAGCTGGGATCAGCACTTGTCGGATTCACCGCTGAAGCGGCGTCGGCGACGAGGATAGCTGTGTTTAAGTGAACAGTCATGACCATCATAATGGGATTTCATCTGTCCGGCTATCGGACGTTTAAACCCTATTATTTGGGTGGTGAGGTATTAAGGCATCAGTAGTCTTGTTTTCAAAGATTAGTGAGTTACCACCGCTTTATTGAGCTTATTGCAAGGCAGCCTGGCGCCCTTGTGCTACTTTCTGACCAGCCGCTTTGGACAATGTAGTAGTGGAATCAGCTTCATTGATTGATCAAGATCAGTGCGTGCCACAACCGCCACATTGGGTCGCATAAATTAATGGCAGAGTTTACTGCCTTGGGGAAAGACAGCTTATGGGATCCGCCAATGACCCATTGTAAAATACTCGCAAATCGAGCATTCCCGTCATCGCATCCCATTTAATTACTTTGTTAATCTGATAGCCGGGCTGGTGGCTTACACTTTTCGAGAGAAGAAACTCTCGCTTGATATCAGACTCCCTCAAGCTCTTTCAGTTGTGGTAGCGTAATCCTTATATCGAACTCACGTAACCTAGTCTTGATTTTGCTTAATTGGACAGTACTCCCCTGTATATTAGAACACATGAACGATTATTGTTGTATTCAACTGCAGGATTTTCAGCGCGAATGAGTTTGTTTTGATAAGCACATTCAACGCTCTATTAGCAAGTATTGTATGTGCTTTTTCAATCGGCGCTGTTAACAGAAATAAACGTTAAGTTTTGGAAAAATTTAAGAAAAGAATAAATTACCTAATTACAATATAACGGTTTAATATTTATTTTTGTACTGGTTTTCCATATTTGCGATTAAATTTCTCAACTCTTCCGGCAGTATCCACAATCTTCTGTTTTCCGGTATAAAAAGGATGACAAGCCGAACAAACCTCTATATGTAAAGGCTTATTTAAAGTAGAACAAGTTTTAAAGACATTACCACAACTGCATGTTACTGTTATTTCTTGATAACTTGGATGAATTTCTGCTCTCATATTGTCTTTTGTCCTTAATTCTCAGACCAAATCTTTGGGTTATAAATTAAAAAAATGGGGTATTATCCTTTATTAAAGGGCTGGACGCAACTTTGGAAGGCTCATGTTTCTTTCAATATCAATGCCATCGTAAAACAAACTTAAAGATGTAGTAACAAAAATAATTTATACACGCCGCATTGAATCAAAAAAATCAGCATTACCTTTTGTAGCTTTAATCTTATCAAGTAGAAATGACATTGCGTCCATCTCATCCATTGGATAAAGTAGTTTTCGCAATATCCATATCTTCTGTAAGATATCCTGTGGAAGCAACAGCTCTTCTCGGCGAGTACCCGAACGGTTAACATTAATGGCAGGATAAATACGTTTCTCTGCCATACGCCGATCAAGATGAATTTCCATGTTGCCAGTACCTTTAAACTCTTCGTAAATGACATCATCCATACGTGAGCCCGTATCTACAAGAGCGGTAGCAATAATGGTAAGAGAACCTCCTTCTTCTATATTCCGTGCAGCACCAAAGAAGCGTTTTGGGCGCTGCAACGCATTGGCATCCACCCCCCCTGTTAATACTTTGCCGGAAGCAGGTGCAACCGTATTATATGCGCGAGCTAAACGAGTGATAGAATCAAGTAATATCACCACATCTTTTTTATGCTCCACGAGGCGTTTAGCTTTCTCTATGACCATATCGGCTACCTGCACATGCCGCATGGCAGATTCATCAAAAGTAGATGAAATCACTTCGCCTCTGACTGAGCGAATCATTTCTGTCACCTCTTCAGGCCGCTCATCAATTAATAACACCATTAAGATGACATCAGGATGATTAGCTGCTATTGAATGCGCAATATGCTGCAACATCACTGTTTTTCCCGATTTTGGACTTGCAACTAATAAGCCCCGCTGTCCCTTCCCTATGGGAGCAATCAGATCAATAATCCGGCCTGTAATGTTTTCCTCAGATTTAATATCACGTTCTAATACCAAGCGTTCGGTAGGAAACAATGGTGTCAAATTTTCAAACAGAATTTTTCGTTTGGAATTTTCTGGCGGCTCATTATTGACCTTGTCAACTTTGACTAAGGCAAAATACCGCTCTCCATCCTTCGGGGGACGAATCTCCCCATCGACTGAATCACCGGTATGCAAATTAAAGCGCCTAATTTGACTAGGTGAGATATAAATATCATCCGGTCCTGCCAGATAGGAAGTGTCAGGTGAGCGTAAAAACCCAAAACCGTCCTGCAAAATTTCCAGTGTTCCTTCTCCAAAGATACTTTCATTTTTACGTGCCTGATTTTTTAGTAACGCAAAAATCAGATCCTGCTTTCGCAAACGATTGGCTCCCTCAATTTCATTGGCAACAGCCATTTTTATCAATTCGGAAACATGAAGACTTTTAAGATCAGATAAACGCATGAAGAAACTCGTAAAAAATGATTGGGATAGAAAATGAAGCTAAAATGATCAGGAAGAGGAGTAACGCCAATAGGAAAAGTCAAGTTTGAAGCAATACTCTTTCAGCTAAAGCTTATAGAGTGCTTTTATTAGGTAAGTCTAAGATTTTATAGATGACTATCAATGAATGCTGTCAATTGAGACTTTGAAAGAGCACCCACCTTGGTCGCTTCAATATTACCATTTTTGAATAACATAAGGGTAGGGATGCCACGAATTCCATATTTTGGAGGAGTCGCTTGATTTTCATCAATATTAAGTTTTGCAACTTTAAGTCTACCACTATACTCACTCGCAACTTCATCAAGAATCGGGGCAATCATTTTGCATGGTCCACACCATTCTGCCCAATAATCAACCAGCACTGGCGTGGTTGATTGTAGTACTTCCGCTTCAAAAGTGGCATCTGTAATATAATGAACATGTTGGCTCATGAAATCCTCATTCAAATTTTATTTTCAAGTTAATATTGATCAATAGTGCAATACACTAATGAATAGATCTGTCATGCATGACAGCCAATCGAATCAAAGCTGAAATAGAAATGCGCAAGCTTGTGATTGTTATACTATAGAAAATTCCGGCAAATGGGAAGTGTTGTCATACATTACAATTAAACTTCTACAAAGCCTACGTAAGACTAACAATACTTAAGAAGCTGACATTAAATCATAAACTGGCGGTTAGCCCCAGTTTTATTAATGAAGTTTATTTTACATACAAAAAGATGAAACAGAATCTAATTATATATTTAACTATTCCAACAAGAGGCGAATAATCATGCATTTAATCAAGCGTAATTATATCCGTCAAATATTGAGCATGCTTATTTATTTGTTCTTGATTTTCTGGAGTATGGCGCTTATTGCATCTCCTTTACGTCAGGAAATAAGACAGTTTATTGATGAAATGGTTGCCCAACATGGATTCAATCAATCCAAACTTGAAGATATATTTAATAGGGTGCAATTCCAGCCAACTATCATTGATTTGATTTCAGTACCCGCTTCCTCCATACCTTGGAATAAATATCGCGACCGTTTTATCAATCCCCAGCGCATAAAAAGCGGCGTCAATTTCTGGAATGAACATGCACAGAAATTGGAGCAAGCAAGTCAAGTATTTGGCGTTCCTGCGGAAATTATTGTTGCCATCATTGGCGTTGAAACTGCCTATGGTACAACGACAGGTAAACATCGCGTTATAGACGCATTGACTACTTTAGCATTCGATTTTCCAAGACGCGCTGATTTTTTTAAAAGTGAGTTGGAACAATACCTGTTACTGGCACAGGAGCAAAACTTCGATTTATTCAGTATCAGAGGTTCTTACGCAGGAGCCATTGGTTTTCCCCAATTTATGCCGGGAAGTTATAGGCGTTATGCCATAGATTTTGACGGTGATGGAAAAACTGACTTAGCAAGCAATGCTACTGATGCAATTGGCAGTGTCGCCAACTATCTCAAGGAATATGGGTGGGAAGCAGGAGGACCCACCATCGCACGCGCACACATACCTATTGGCAGCAATCATTATCAAGAAATTTTGCTTGCAGGCATTGAGCCTATTCATCCAGTAAAAAAACTTCGTGCCGCCAATATTATCCCATTGGAGAAAACAGGCGATGAAAGATTAGCAGCACTTATTGAATTAAAGGATGATGATACGCTTCAATATTGGCTTGGTTTTCAGAATTTCTACGTCATTACACGATATAATCGCAGTACTTTTTACGCAATGTCAGTGCTGCAGCTTGCTGAAGCAATCCGTGCCGCACGAAATTCAAGCCTGCGATAAACTAGTCACTTAGCTATGAATAGGTAATTTCAAGATGGCTTGTGCGCCAGGCTAGTATATTCAGCTGCCGAGATGATTTTCAGAAGTTAATTTAATTCTCGGCTAATCAATGTATTTTATTGCTACCTATAAGCTTTAACCGTGACCTATCCTAATTAGGGATGAAATGTGCGCGATTCTTGAACATCTATATAATTTTCTTTTTTAAAAACCACAAGATGATCAGCTTCTAACCTGATACCGATTTTCTCACCAATCGCATGATTATGGTGACTCGAAATGAGCGATAATAGAGTCTTGCCACTGGCTAATTTTAACGTATAAAGAATCTCGGCACCTCGAAATGCTTTATGGGTAACCATGACTTGTAAAGTACTTTGTTGATCGTACACAATATCGTCTGGTCGAATTAATACCTCTACTTCACTTCCGGCATGATAAATCGCACCATCTAATTGGTACTGATAATAAATATCTTCCGTTAAAATCCCTAGTTCTATTTCAATCTTTCCGGGGGAAAGCACTTTCCCGGGGAGAAAAATACCTTGCCCGATAAAATTGGCGACAAAACGATTGGCAGGGCGATGATATAAATTATAGGCTGTATCCCATTGCATAATTTTGCCTTGGTGCATGACGCCAATTACATCTGCCACAGAGAAAGCTTCGTCTTGATTATGCGTTACGAGAATAGCAGTAATATGCAGACTCTTTAGAATATCGCGTATTTCTAAACTTAAACGCTCCCGCAAGCTGACATCCAGATTAGAAAAAGGTTCATCTAGCAATAATAGATCAGGATGAGGCGCCAGCGCTCGGGCTAAGGCGACACGTTGTTGCTGCCCGCCGGAAAGCTCATGAGGATACTTGTTAGCCTCTTCTGCAAGACCAACAATTTGTAGCATCTCAGCTACACGTTGCATACGATCAGTCGGATGACTGCGGTGCAATCCAAACCCTACATTTGCGGCTACTGTCAGATGAGGAAACAAGGCATAATCCTGAAATACCATACCCACATGTCTTTGCTCGGGTGGAAGACTAAAGTTAGCACGACTCACCACCATGCCGTTAAGTAATATTTCACCTCCCATCAATGGTTCAAAACCTGCAATACAGCGTAATACAGTGGTTTTCCCACAACCGCTAGGTCCTAGCAAGCACCCGATCTCTCCTTTTCTTAAATCAAATGATAAATGACTAATGGTTGTCTGCTTACCATAAGCGTGTTGAATTTGATCTAATTTCAGTAAGGTATCCACAAGCTACTTGTCTGTTTGTCGCATCAATAAAATAATAGGAACCAATCCCGCCAAAACTAATGTCACAGCAGGTAATGCAGCCTGCTGCCATTCACCCTCTGAAGTCAATGAAAAAATACGTACAGCTAATGTATCCCAGCCAAAGGGACGAGTCATCAAAGTAATGGGCATTTCCTTCATGACATCTACGAACACCAACGCAGCAGCGGTGAATATTCCGGTTTTCAACATGGGTAAATGAACACTTCGAAGCACAGCCCAACCGGTTAAACCAAAACCCATCGCTGCTTCATCTATACTGCGCGTGATACGTTGCATAGCACTGTCTATGGGATAGTGAGCAACAGCAAGAAAGCGTGTCATGTAAGCTATCAACATGACGCCGACTGTGCCTTGAATCAATAAACCAGCTTCAATTTGAAACAGGGCTAATAGCCATTCATTTAACTGATCATCTAACCAGGCAAGGGGAATAAAAATACCTACTGCTAATACGGCACCTGGCAGAGCATAACCTATCGTTGCAATACGGACTGCGATTCGAGTGAACGTATTGGAATAAAGGCGAACTGCATAAACTAATAATATGGCAACAAAACAGGTAATCAGTGTGGCCATGGCTGATAACAGAAGTGAATGCAAGAGAAACTCTAGATAACGTTGATCAAAGCTCTGCATTAAAGAATGCGCAGCCCAGCCACCCAATTGCACGATGGGCAGCACAAACGCAAAAAATAAAACACTTGCAGCAAAGCAGATAGCCGTACTCGCTTTCCAACCTGAAAGCAGGATACGATCAGCGTGTGAACTTCTCTTTGTTTCAGCAAAACGCATTCGTGCTCGAAATTGTTGTTCAATAATAATGAGTGCAAAAACCAGGGTGATCAGTAACGATGCGAGCTGAGAAGCCGCAGGTAAGGAAAACATGCCAAACCATGCTTTATAAATCGCCGTGGTAAATGTATCGTAATTAAACACAGAAACGGTCCCGAAATCTGCAAGCGTTTCCATGAGCGTCAGCATAATACCGCCTGCAATCCATGGGCGAGCCATTGGCAGCGCCACTTTGAAAAATCCTTGTTTACGGTTAAGGCCCAGCGACTGAGCCACCTCCAGCAAACGCTTTCCTTGCGTTAGAAAGGCATTGCGTGCCATTAAATAGACATAGGGATAGAATGCCAGAATCATAACAACTGTTACCCCCCCTCTTCCGTATAAATCAGGAAACCAGGGTAACTCTGATCCCAGCCAAGTACGTAAAGCTGTCTGAATAGGACCGGTATAATCAAACAGACCGAGCACAATAAATGCAGTCACATAGGCTGGAATGGCTAATGGCAGCAACAAAGCCCAGGAAAAGAACCTGCTGCCCGGAAACTCATAAATTGCGGTAAGCCACGCAAGGCTGACACCCAACAATGACGTCCCAACCACCACTCCCACTGAGAGCCAGAATGTGTTGATTAATAAGGTAGAAAGCGCAGTATCAACAAGATGCTTCCAGACATCGTCCGCTGGCATGAGAAATGAAGAAAAAACAACAACGACAGGTATAAATATCAGTGCTGCAACAAGAAACGGAATTAGCCGCCAAAAACTTGCTTTGCGGTTTAACAAGGGGCGGCTAATTTCCGGATTCTTATTTTCTACTGCAGCATATTTTTCACTATTCACATGTACCTACTAGATTATCGATAACCCGCACGATCCATTAATTTTATTGCTGCTGTTTGCAACTCCCCTGCTTTGGCTAAGCTCATTGGGTTTTGTTTAAACTCTCCCCAGGCTGCCACTATTTTACTGGGCTTAACCTCAGGATTAACAGGATATTCCATATTGACGTCAGCAAACAAATTTTGCGCTTTCTCTGAAGATAAAAATTCCAGCAATTTGATGGCTGCATGCTCATTCTTGCTGAATTGAGTAACGCCGGCTCCTGAAATATTAACGTGCACACCACTATTTTTTTGATTGGGCCAGAAAATAGCTAAAGGTAAATCAGGATTGCTTTCTATCAATCTGCCATAATAATAAGTATTAACCAGAGCCACATCGCATCGTCCTGCTGCTACAAATTCAAGCGTTCTCGTATCATCAGACAAAGGCTCAGTTGCAAGGTTATCGACCCAACCTTTCACAATTCTTTCAGTTTCAGCCTCCCCATGCTCGGCAATCATCATTGCAACAAGCGATTGATTGTAAACTTTTTTTGAGGTGCGCAAGCATAATCTTCCCTTCCATTTCGGATCTGCCAGATCCTCATAGGTAGAAAGCTCTGACGGCTTTATTTTTTGCGTATTGTAGACGATAGTGCGAGCCCGCACCGAGAGACCAAACCACTGCCCTTGCGGATCTCGTAAATGAGCAGGAATATTTGCTTCCAGTATAGAAGAAGAAACAGATTTTAATAGTCCCGCTCGTGCGGCTTCCCATAAATTCCCTGCATCTGCAGTAATGAGAACATCGGCCGGAGTTCTCTTTCCTTCAGCTTTAAGTCTGGCCAATAAAGCACCTTCCTTGTCTGTCGTAAATTTAACCTGAATGCCTGTTTCTCTGGTAAAAGCATCGAACATCGGTTTGATAAGTTCTTCAATTCTTGCTGAATACACTACGACCTGCTCTGCCTGGGCTACATTGATTACCAGCAGGGAAACAAAACAGCATGTAATGACAAAAAAACGTTTAATGGAAAATAGTTTGCACATTTATTTAAATATGAAGCATAAGAATGTCAGAAAGGAAAATCATAGCTTACAAAGTTTTCAACGATTATACTATGAATAAGAATTGTTATCAGTTGTACCTTCTCAGAAAGTAATGCTCATTCTCATCAAGAAGATGCCGTATTAATTGCTTGCAATGGCGGCGTATATTTCAGCCCAAATGCCTCCGCTACAGCGGGGTGTGTCACGAAACCGCGATGGAGATTGAGCCCATGGAGCAACGTGCGGTTATGACGTACAGCATCTAACCCCTCATTTGCCAGGCGCACTACATAAGCTGCCGTCTGATTATTGAGTGCAAAGGTACTTGTGCGAGGAACAGCCCCTGGCATGTTAGTAACGCAATAATGCAAGATACCATCCAATTCATAAACCGGATCACTATGAGTAGTAGGGTGAGTGGTCTCCACGCATCCCCCCTGATCAACTGCCACATCAACAATAACGGATCCTCGGCGCATATGTAACAACATCTCTTTTGTCACCAGCCAAGGTGCTCGTCCACCTGGAATGAGTACTGCACCAATAACAAGGTCAGCTTGATAAACGATTTCTTTAATATTGAATCTGTCACTCATACGCGTCAGTAATTGCCCATGAAAAATATCATCCAGGTATTTCAACCGCGTATGATTCACGTCCAGTACAGTTACCTGAGCACCCATTCCAACCGCAACTCTGGCTGCATTAGCACCTACAATGCCTGCTCCCAGAATGGCCACATTGGCAGGAGCTACGCCAGGAACCCCCCCCATCAGGATGCCACGGCCACCTAATGTTTTAAGCAAGTAAGTCGCACCTATTTGTATTGCCATTCTTCCAGCTACTTCACTCATGGGTGCCAACAAAGGTAACTCACCTGATTCAGTTTGCACAGTTTCATAGGCCATACCGGTCGTTCCTGCAGCCAGCATTGTATCAGTCAGGACTTTATTCGAAGCCAGATGCAGATAAGTAAAAAGAATTAAATCTTGACGCAGATAGCGATATTCCTGCTCAATTGGTTCTTTTACCTTCACCACCATCTGGGCAGACCAAACATCCTCGGCATAAGGAACAATATCAGCGCCAGCCGACTGGTAATCTCCATCAGTAAAGAAACTCCCCTCCCCTGCTCCGGCTTGTACCCGAACCTGATGCCCGTGTTCTATTAACGTGTGTACGGTACCGGGCGACATCCCGACTCGATATTCATTATCTTTAATTTCCTTGGGTAATCCAATGATCATCAATTGCTTCCTAGTTTTTGTTAATTAGAATGGCTCTTTTACTCTTTTTTTATCCTCATTCATAGCATCATCTATCTGATAGACTACTGTGGCATTTTAAAAAATTCTGATTTATCGGGATTATTGAACAAATCTAATTCAAAATACCTCATATGTAATAACTTTTTACTTTTTTTCGCTGAAATAAATATAACCCAACAGTTTTTATTCAAAGACTAATTTCACTTTTTTTGCTTAACTCAGATTTTCCATTAGAAGCAATTAAGGAGTTAAGGAGTAAATATTGGGCTGAATCTAACAGGAAGATCAAATGTTTTGGACTTATCCCAAAGACGATTGCTCTATTCACGCTGTTGCATGACAACTCCAGGTTAATCATCTTTTTCGGCCCTCATAGGTTATAGTTAATATAGCCAATTTTGGCAAAGAGCACATAACGCAGCGTTTCAGGGTGTGTTAGACATCGGATTTGCCTGACACGCTATTACTTCGTAGTACTGCCTGATGAAACAAACTCATCAAATTACAGGCTGGCATGAATGTCAGCAAAGTAGCTTCAGTGACTTAGAAATCCCTGGCATTAAAACTTTTATTTTTTGCCGAATACCTATCACCTGGCTTGGTTTTCCCGAACTTGACGCCTGATAATTAAAAGCGATCAGCTCTATGCCATCATTCAGTGCCCACCAGTTTGTTTCTTCTACCAGCGCTCCTGACAATGTCTAATTGAGACGCAAGGCCATGCTAGGCAGATCTAAACCATCCAGAAACGCACGATCACTCAAATCACTCTCCGCTCGAAACAATAAGATACGCTACCAGCCGGCTTATCCAAACCTGTCACCCAAAAAACTGATGCATTTTTAATACCATGGCTGTTAGCCGGTCTTGGCCATGAATTGCTACCATGTGAATATCTGCAGTAATGCCATCAAAAGATGATGAGAATAACAACGCCCGTACTTATTTGATAGCCGGGCTAGCGGCTTACACCTTTCACGAGAAAAAGCCCCCCCTAATATTTCATTTTCAGCTGTGGTGTGATAATTTTTATGCCGAACTCACGTTAACTCATACATTCCATAGGGTTTTCCGTCTGATTTCTTTAAAGCGTGAATACGTTTTATATTAAAACCTAATATTTTCATACTTTCCCCTGATAATTAATATCCTTGATTGACTTATGGAGATATGAAAAGTATGATTAATTAACAATTAAATGTATCAATTTTGATACATAAAGGAGGAAGATATGAGGGAACTAAAAGATTACATTGAAATTGGCGTAGAGAAAGCAGGAACTCAAATAGAATTGGCTAAGAGAATAGGTATTTTGGATGTAAATTTGAGAATGGCTAAAGCTGGAAAAAGAGGTCTTCCAGTAGATGTTTGTATATTACTAGCAGATTACGTAAAAGTAGATAGATTAGAAGTCATCGCGGCAAGTAATCTGGTTACAGAAAAAGATGAAAGAAGAAGGAGAATTTTTGAAAGCTGTTTCAAAAAATCCAACAGCGCGGCAGCAAGTATAACAATGGCTCTACTTGTCACAATGATTTTAATATTGGCACCAACAAAGCACGCCGATGCTGGATGTCAAATACCAGTAAGTGACACTTTATATATTATGCGCAATTAGATCATAAAGTAAAGGGGTTAGAAGGAAAGCGATTTATCTGACCTATTTTTAGGTAGGCTGTTTAGGCCTTTATCTGCGAAACGGTTTTACGGGCTAACCAAATGACGATACAAGAAGCACAGTTCTTCACAATCAACGCCTGATTCATCCAGGCGTTTTTTAATATATAGCCAAATCAGTTAATAATGATTTAAAGAATATTCTCATTGTCTTACCGGACACAAATGGAAGCAGACCAAAGCATTGTGTAAACAACAAAACAAAAAAACTATCGATATATTCTTCAAATTCTAAACCTTATGAATCATTATTAACTGGTTAGGCCATATCTCTGTAAATACCAAACCCCCCACGTCAAGGCAAAATCAAGAGAGCTTCATAAATTAATTGATTTTTTGCTTTTGGCTAACATCATGAATAAATCCTGCACTATCCCATGCAATCTCACCATCTGTGGGATTGATGCCATATTCTTTTAATAATTGCTTAAATAAGGAATGTTGAAAAGGATCAGCAAAAGCTGGAATTAAAAAAGGTTGACCATCGAGTTCATAAACAATCAAAGCCAGCTCTGACCCATCGGATAAAGGAATAACAATCGCTTCCTTAAATTTATACTGCCCCATAGATTTATATTGATCCATAGAATGTCGCTTCTCTTACGGCCTTTCAAGGTTCTTCAATCTCAATTTGAAATTTTCGAAAACCATCAATCGTATCAATAATAAAAACATAAAAATTCGAATAATTTCAAAGCCATTCAATAAAAATATCATTAATATTCTCCAAAATAGCGATAAAAAATACAACTAATAAGGAAATAAATCATGACGGATAAACAAATAACAATCAAGTAACTGTGGTTATTGTTTTAGAATAAAAGCATTAAAGTTATGTAATTGGATTGAAGTTGAAGTTGAAAACAGATGCGAAAAAAAAGATGCGATACTAGAAAATAGATAAGGCTGCAATAAAAACTCATGCAGTTTTAAGTTTGAAGTGCAACTTTTATAAAGCGACAAGAGGAAAGCTGAGATAGGATCCGAGGTTCTTGAATGGTCAAATAAAAGGAGTACAGTTGAAGCACTATCAGCAGCTCACCCGAGAACAACATAATCAGATTTAGGGGTTACGAAAAACGGGTTTAAGCAAGCGAGATAGCGAATCAAGCTGATGCTGAACAAATCTGTGATCTTGCGCGAACTCAGGTGCAATAAAGAGCAACACAATTAGCATCTGAAGCAGGCGCAGGAACCGAGAAATAAACGCGTGAGGCAGAAAGCCAAAGCCAGGCGATCTGGCTGGGAAGATCGGAATAATTCCATTTCTCAAAACTGACTTTTTCCACTTCACCTTGCTATATTATTGATACTTTCTGCGGCTCACCTTCGCGTCATGTTTGATTTAGAAATGGAATAAGGTAGGCAGGATGATTTAGCAGATATGCATCCTGAACAGGGATCAGCCCGACTTGAACTGAAAGGTGAATTGTCTTTATGTCATGAAACCATCCATCAGCACCTCTGCGCAGCCAAACTGGCAGGAGGTGGGTAGTGAAAACCTATGTACTGCCGGAAACCGCGATGCAAGGCAAGCACTCTGCGAAGCAGCACGCTTGTAGGTCATTGGGAAGATAATGGCCTAATCGGCAAATATAATCAGCGGGTACTGGCCACCCTGAACCTGAGAAAACTTATTGTTTATGAGATTTTATCTCTAAACATAAAATACGCTGCCCCTATCATGCAAAGACCCGCCCATAAATAATCCAATTTGAGTGGTTCTTTTAAATAAAAAACAGCGAAAGGTATAAAAATACTTAATGTGATGACTTCTTGAATGATCTTAAGTTGTCCAACGCTAAACACTGTATAGCCGATTCGATTTGCAGGAACTTGAAACATATATTCGAGAGAAGCTACTAGCCAGCTTATTATAGCCGCAACAAACCAAGGTGCAGAATTCAATTCCTTGAGATGTGCGTACCAGGCAAACGTCATAAAAACGTTACTTATGACAAGCAAAGAGATACTAATCAATATTGGATTCATCGTACTAAGCATGCTATCTAATTTTTCCTACCATCTTTTCGGGGTTAACCCATGCATCAAATTCTTCTGCAGTAATATAACCTAAAGAAAGTGCCGCCTCTTTTAACGAGGTTTCTTCACGATAGGCTTTTTTAGCAATTTCTGCAGCTTTATCATAACCAATGTAAGGGTTTAAGGCTGTCACGAGCATTAAGGAATGTTGCATCAACATATTAATACGTTCAATATTGGCTGTAATGCCTACTGCACAGTGATCGTTGAAACTCGTCATTCCATCGGCGAGCAAGCGCACACTTTGCAGAAAATTATGGATGATCAATGGCTTCATCACATTAAGCTCAAAATTACCCATTGCCCCCCCCATATTAATAGCGACGTCATTGCCCATTACCTGGCAGCAAAGCATGGTCATAGCTTCTGATTGAGTAGGATTAACTTTACCAGGCATGATTGAGCTGCCGGGCTCATTTTCCGGGATTTTGATTTCGCCAATTCCGCAGCGGGGACCCGAAGCCAGCCAGCGAATATCATTAGCAATTTTTATTAAAGATGCAGCCAGTGTTTTTAATGCACCATGAGCATGAACGAGCGCATCATTTGCAGCAAGCGCTTCAAATTTGTTCGGAGCGGTGACAAAAGGAAAATTCGTTAACCTGGCAATTTCAGACGCGACACGTACAGCAAACTCAGGATGTGTATTCAATCCGGTTCCGACAGCGGTTCCACCCAAAGCCAATTCATATAAATGAGGTAGCGATGCCTCAATGTGCTTGAGCCCATGATCCAACTGTGAAACATACCCAGAAAATTCCTGGCCTAGCGTTAAAGGAGTGGCATCTTGTAAATGAGTTCTGCCTATCTTGACAATAGAGTTGAATTCTTGAGATTTAGTAAATAAGGTTTGGTGTAACGTCCGAATAGCCGGAATTAATTGATTATGAATGAGCTGAACTGCAGCCACATGCATTGCCGTGGGGAATACGTCATTGGAAGATTGTGCTTTATTCACATCGTCATTGGGATGAACTTTCCGTTGGCTGCCACGCCCTCCGCCCAATAATTCAGAAGCACGATTTGCCAATACTTCATTTATATTCATATTGGTTTGCGTGCCGGAGCCCGTTTGCCAGACAGCGAGTGGAAATTCTGTTTCATGTTGTCCAGCCATCACTTCATCAGCCGCTGCAATAATGGCATTGGCAACAGCGTCATCAAGCAAACCCAGTTGGCAATTGACCTGGGCTGCTGCGCGTTTGATCAATGCCAGAGCGTGGATCAGCGTGGTCGGCATTTTCTCGTTGGAAATCCTGAAATTGTGTAAAGACCGTTGTGTCTGCGCACCCCATAACACATGGGCAGGAACTTGGATGGCACCCATAGCATCACGTTCTTCTCTGAAATCATCCATTACAGCTACCTATTTTATTAATTTAAGTAACATACTCGACGGCTAATCACCCCGTGTATTTGATTGTTCCTCGAACGCTTCAAGGAAAACAGCAGGTTCCGGCTTCCAACCCTTCTTGCGGTGTTCTGCAATGACATTCGTAAAAATTCCACCTCGCACAAAAAATTTTGCTATAAGCCGCATATATCTCGGCTTTAGAACCACCACCAAGTCATCAAGGATTTGGTTAGTCACTGCTTCATGGAATGCTCCCTCATCACGGTAAGACCAAATATAGAGCTTAAGACTTTTCAATTCGACACACTTTTTATCAGGAATATAATCCAGAATAAGTCTGGCAAAATCGGGTTGTCCTGTTTTAGGGCATAAACAGGTAAATTCTGGTATTTCCATATGAATCCGGTAATCTCTGGCAATAAATGGATTATCGAACGTTTCTAGCTTTTTTGAGGGCTTACTCGCCATGCGATAGGTCTCTTCAATTCGGTTGGTTAAGGTGAAATCAGTTAAAATAGCTTTCGAAGTGATTCTTAAACCGAATTATACCAATTTTATTATTATTCAATTGCGTCTATCCCAAATCAAACTCGCTGGCTTCAAGTCTTTTGTAGAACCCACCACCATTTTTATTCCGGGTAATCTGGTGGGTATTGTTGGACCCAATGGTTGCGGAAAATCCAATGTTATCGATGCGGTTCGTTGGGTATTAGGTGAATCCAGGGCGACGGCTTTGCGTGGAGAGTCAATACAGGACGTTATCTTCAGTGGATCAATTAGCCGAAAGCCTGTTGGGCGAGCCAGTGTCGAGCTCATTTTTGATAATAAACTTGGAAAAGTAGCCAGCCGATGGACAGCTTATAGCGAGATTTCTATCAAGCGCGTCATCCAACGCGATAGTGAATCGAATTATTACATCAATAATACCCACGTGCGTCGTCGAGATATTACCGATATTTTTCTCGGCACAGGAGTAAGTGGGCGCGGTTATGCCATCATTGAACAAGGCATGATTTCGCGGATTATCGATGCCAAGCCTATGGAGTTGCGTGTATTTCTTGAAGAAGCCGCCGGTATTTCACGCTATCGTGAGCGGCGACATGAAACAGAACTGCGGTTGATTGATACACGCGGCAATCTCATGCGTGTAGAAGACATTCTTCAAGAACTGGGGAAACAATTACAGCATTTAGAGAAACAGGCGGAGATCGCCCAGAAATTTGGTGCATTACAAAAACAATTAAACACTACTTGTCATATTTTATGGTTATTTCAAAAACAGGAAGCGATTGCAAAACGCATTCATGCAGAGGAACAAATTCAACAATTTGAGCATGAGCTGGCAAATGAAGTCACCAGCCTGCACGAACTAGACAAGCAGCTTGAAGAGATACGAGCGCAGCAACACACGGTAAGTGAACAACAACATGAAATGCAAGGAGAGTTATACGCCATCAATGCTGAGATTGCGCGCATGGAGCAAAAATTGCAGCATACACGGGAGAACAGAGAATATTTTGTCAAACAAATCTCTACAGTCGAAATACAACTAGAAAACAATCAGTATCAAATGCAAGAGGCATGTGAGCATCTTAATCACTGGCATAGCGAAATTGAGCAAGCAAGATTGGCTTGTATCACGAGCAGCCAAAATTACCACTCAGAGAATGAGAAATTGCCGGAGCTAGAATCAGTTTTTCGCATGAGCCAAGATCAATTATTTACTGTGCAGAAAAATTTGTTACTTGCCCAGCAAACAGAAAAACTGCATCAGAGCCACCTTGCTCATGCCGATAAAGCCATCCAACAATTAAGCTCACGCCATGAGCGTTTGATCCAGGAGCAGAATTCGCAACCGCAAATTGATAAAACAGAGCTTACTAATTTAACAGAAGAAAAAAATCAGATCATAGCTCATTTGCAAGAACAACAAGATGCTTTGGCTGAAGCAGAAAATCAGTTAAAAATAACAGAATATACTCGAAAAGAAGCTTTGCAGAATGTCCAATCTGTCCAACAGAAACTGACTCAACTTCAAGCCCACCATGCCGCTTTACAGCAAATTCAACGTCGACTTGAAAATAATAAAGCATTAGATAAATGGATATCTCAGCTTCAATTAGATTTATTACCGCGCTTATGGCAATACATCCAAATAGAAAAAGGATGGGAAAATGCGTTAGAAGCTGTTTTGCGTGAGCGGATCAATGCTGCAGGCGTTGAGCAGCTCGAAATAGCGTTAAATTGGAAGAATAATCCGCCTCCAGGAAAATGGTCCATCTTTGAAGTGACTCCTATCAAAGATCGCGCTACAAGCGATCATCTACGGCATGAAAAAAAACAATGGAAACCTCTTAGCACCTATTTAAATTATGCACAGGCGACTATTCAGCCCATGGTGGAATCATGGCTAAGCGGCATATTTACCATTAACGATATTGAAACAGGTCTCATCCAGCAAAAACAACTTCTTCCAGGCGAAATGTTGGTGACTCCTGAAGGTCATGTGTTTACTTGTGGCAGCTTAAGCTATTACGCGGCCGATTCGCAATTACATGGAGTATTAGCACGGCAACGTGAAATAGCCCAGATTGAGATTGAAATCGATACACTTAAGAAAGAGCTAACGCATGCCCACTCCACATTGACTGAAGCAGAAGGGAGGTGTGATGAACTTGAAGTCACCATATCGGAACTAGGAAGCGAGGTAACGCAACTAAAGCAGCAGGAACACGCGTTGCAGCTTCAAATCATACAGCTTTCACAGCTTATAGAACGTGTTTCCCAACGATACCATCAAATTGAAGATGAGTTAATCGAAATTTCCCATCAAATATCCATTGAATACACGCAAAAGCAAGAAGCAGAAATAGAATTGGTTGAGGGTAAAACACAAATAGTTAATCTGGAAGAGCAACTACAGCAAATCAAGTTAACGGGTGAAGTTGCCGAGCAAACTCTAAATGAACATCGGTTATTAATACAAAATTTGGCAGATAAAATGCGTGAAACTATTTTTCATGAAAAGAATTGCCAGCATAAAATTGAGCAATTAGAAAACGATGTTCAAGCAATCAGCAAAAACATTGCTAACTTAACAGAAAACCTGGATAAATTGCATCATGCACAAGCAGATTTGGATGATGGGCCCCTTCAAACTCAGCTTAATGAATGGTTAGCAAAGAAAATAGATCATGAACAGATTTTAACCTCAGTTCGTCATGACCTGGAAAATACAACCGAGGCGCTACGTGAAACGGAACAAGCGCGGCTTAAATCGGAGCAAAAATCGTATCAACTCCGAGAATCTATCAATCAGATACGATTCAAGGAGCAGGAAGCGCGTTTAACAGAAAATCAATTTAACGAGAAACTTTTAGAGGCTGGTGCTAAAGAAGATGAATTGCGGCCGTTATTGAACAATGTGCAGCCTTCTCGATTAAAAGCAGAAATTAATCGAATTAATACTGAAATTACAGCACTTGGCGCGGTTAATCTTGCTGCATTGGAGGAATTAGAAGCATCACAAGCACGTAAAATATATCTTGATGAACAAGCCACTGATTTGAAAGAAGCAGTCATCACTTTAGAAAATGCCATTCGACAAATTGACCGCGAAACACGTGAGCGCCTCATGCAAACCTTTGATAAAGTAAATACGCATTTAGGCGAATTATTCACAGCCATATTTGGTGGAGGTCGAGCAAGGCTGGTTTTAAGCGGTGAAGAAATCCTCGATGCCGGAATGCAGCTCACTGCACAGCCTCCTGGTAAAAAAAATAACTCAATTCATTTACTCTCGGGTGGGGAAAAGGCGCTTACCGCTTTAGCACTCGTATTTTCATTATTCCAACTTAATCCTGCACCCTTTTGTTTGCTTGATGAAGTGGATGCGCCTTTAGATGACAATAATTCAATACGTTTTTGTGATCTTGTAAAACGGATGTCGAGAGAAACTCAATTCTTATTCATCAGTCACAGCAAAACTACGATACAAATGGCAGAACAACTCATTGGTGTTACCATGCAAGAACAAGGGGTTTCACGTATAGTTACGGTAGATCTCGATCAGGCCATAAACTCAAACAAAGAAATAGGTGTCGTCTAAAACTTATTTAAAGACGATAAGGGATTATAATTATAATGATTGAAATTAAAATATTGGCTTATTAAACATGAATATGAGCGACTTTGAGTATGAGTGACTTACAAATCATCCTAATCATTATCGGTATAATTATTATTGGCGCTGTAGCTCTGTTTAACTGGTTACAGCAAATGCGTTATCGGCGTAACGTCAAACGCTCATTTGAGCATGAGCATGAAGACGCATTATTGAAAATGGGCAAAACCGGTTGGGAGAATGAACGTATCGAACCTAAATTCAGTACTGACTCCACTCAAGAATTGCAAACTGCATCTAATTCCACAAAAGAAAAAGTAAGTTTAGAACCCAAAGCACGTTTAGAACCTGAAGAGCTGTCTATTGATGAGCCACTAGAAGAGCATAAATCGGTTAATTTTGACAGCACCATCAACTATATCACGAGTATTCGGGCTAACAAGCTGATCTCTAACGACAAACTAGCTGAGTTATTACAGCAGAAATTTGACTTTGGAAAACCTGTCCATTGGTATGGACTGAGTCAAGATGGTCAAACCTGGGAAGAAATTACGATTGAATCACTTCATACGAAAGGTGGCTATATCTATTTAAATGGCTGTTTACAGCTGGTTGATCGAGCAGGTCCGGTGAGTGAAGTTAATTTATCTCGATTCCGTGATATGGTCGAAGATTTTGCCTTACAAGTAAATGCAGTCGCTGATTGCCCGGATATTTCGAATGCCTATATAAGAGCAGTATCACTCGACAAATTTTGTGCAGAAGTCGATATAGTGATGGGTATTAATATTATCAGCAAAGATGGCGGTGCTTTCGTTGGAACAAAAATACGCGCCTTGGCTGAGTCAGCTGGCTTTAGGCTTGAATCTGAGGGTGCATTCAGATATCGAGATGAAAACAATGCTGTATTGTTTTCTCTGGGTAACTATGAAGCAACGCCCTTCTTGCCGGCCAATATGCGTACCCTGACCACACATGGGATTACTTTTTTGTTTGATGTACCAAGGGTAGCCAATGGCGAGAAAGTATTTGATCAAATGGCTCATCTTGCTGGACTTTTTTCTTCTACCTTAAATGGCATCATGGTAGATGATAATCGCGTACCACTAAGTGATAACGGTCTCAGGAGGAGTAGAGAACAACTTATAAATATTCAAGCGACCATGGCAGCGCATCATATTCCTGCTGGTAGTGACACAGCATTAAAATTATTTATTTGACCAACGACTACCTCCCGGATTCATTAATTGATTACTCGAAAGCGCGGACTATTTCCGCAACTGAAGAATACGAGATAAAAGGTAATAAAGAATATTTAATTTATATCAGTAGTTTTCTTCCAGTGAGATACCATAATGAGCGAAATGATTAGCTTGCTAAAGCATGTGTAGTATGTATAAGAAAATCAGAAATAATTCTCTAATTGAAAGTTAATCCTTATATAAAGAAATATACCATCAATGAATTGGTCTGAACTATATTGGCATCGAATTACACCTCTTCATATCATTCTTTGGCCATTTAGTTTATTTTTTAGACTGTTCTTAGCATTTAAGCGATTATTATATCGGCTTGGTATATTGCATTCGGTTAAGACATCTGTACCCATAATTGTTATTGACAGTATTACTGTTAATGATGCCGGCAAGACATCTCTCGTCATCTGGTTAATTCATCTATTAAAAGCATTCGGATTACACCCTGGCATCATTAGTCGCGGCTATTCCGAAAATTACGGCTCTCCCCTTGCCGTTACGCTCTCAAGTAAACCTGGTATTGTAGGAAATAAATCGTTGCTGATGGCTTATCTAAGTAAGAGTATTTGCCCAATATGGATTGGTCATGATCGCGTAAAGGTTGCGCAAGCCCTACTTGCCGCCCATCCTGAATGCAATGTGCTCATCTGTGATGATGGTTTACAGGATCTGCGATTGCAGCGGGACTTCGAGATTGTTGTACTTGATCAGAGTAAACTGAGTTTCGGTAATGGTTTAATTTTGCCGGCCGGGCCTTTACGTGATAGCTTATCCTATCTAAATAAAGTAGACGCAGTAGTAATGAATGAAAAAAGCAGCCGGTTATCCATATATAATGTCGGAAATGAGATTAAAACATTTCATATGAGGCCGGCAAATGAATATTTCATTAATTTGCTTAACCCGGATGTTCATTCCGAAATTTCTACATTTAAGGGAAAATATATTCATGTTATTTCGGATATCAATCATTCTCATGATTTCCTGGAGCAACTAAGCTATCTGAAATTAAATGTAAAATCTCATTCAGTTATCAACAATGACCCATTTTTTAAAAAAAATTTACAGATTCCTGATGCTGAAATTATTCTTTTGAGAGAAGAGGATGCTGTAAAATGTTTGGATCAAGCCAATGAAAGATTTTGGGTATTGCATGAAGAAATAACAATAAATATTGGACTACGAGAAATTATTTTAAAAAAATTAAGAGAAAAATTTATGGACCCAAAACTTTTAGATATCCTGGTATGTCCATTGTGTAAAGGCCCTTTAATTTACAAGAAAAATGAAAAAGAATTAATCTGTAAACCAGACCGCTTAGCTTTTCCAATCAGAGACGGGATCCCAGTCATGTTAGAAGAAGAAGCGCGCAAACTCCCGGCAGAAGAAGAAATTTAGCTTTCTTAATTTTTAAAATTAAAAATAATTTTTTTCTGCTTTAATTAAAGCAGTTAATTTATTTCCTTCTCCATTTCCATTTTAACCATATCCGTAATTGTCGGAATTTATCCATATCGATACTGTCTGGAAAAATGACGATATTACGAGAAAAAAACGAATAGGGAGATTTCATACACAATACAGTCAAATAGGGTGTGACGAAAGTATCGCTCTTAATGGTAAATGTAATATGCTCATTAGATTGAGTTTGGGCTATGCAAGTCAATCCATCCTCTGAAAAATGTAAAGTTACAATTGATCGAACTGAAAGAAGCAACGCATGACAGCGCAAGTACAAGCATAAGCTTATAGCGAGTAACATACTTCCTATTAATTTAATAAATATCGACCAATCCATCTTCCATAAAATACAAGCAACCGCAAAATGTGCCATGCATAACAATAAGGTATATTGTCTTGATGATTTAAGATAAATAGTTAATGCTGGCATAAATAAAAATAATTAATCGTTTTCTCTGATCAGATAAATCCCTATGAATCCTGTTTGGCAGACTTTTTTACAAGAACACCATGCTACTATTGAAAAAGGTCAGGTGATACATTTCAAAGAAGATGATGCTATCGCACTCAAAAATACTCAAACTGATACTGTTCTGGTTGATCTCTCTCATTTTGGCCTAATTCATTTCTCAGGAGAAGAAGCATTAACTTTCTTACAAGGACAATTAACCTGCGATTTGAGGAAAGTCAATCATCAGATTGCGCAACACGGTAGCTATTGCACCCCTAAAGGTCGCATACTGGCAAATTTTATAATTTGGTCACAAGCAGATCACAATGGATATTTCATGCAATTACCATCCACTTTGCTTGAAACTGTTTCTAAACGCCTGTCAATATATATACTGCGCGCAAAGGTGCGATTAAGCAACAGCAGCGATTCTTTGATACGTATTGGTATCGCAGGAAATAAAGCGAAGTCGTTAATTAAAGAAGTATTCCACCACACAGCCCTCCCCATGTTACCGCTTGGAATAGTCCATGCTGCGCAAGGAAGTATTTTATGCCGAGATATTAATCGCTATGAAATTATCACAACGCTAGATCACGCAGTCATGATATGGCCACAATTAGCTTTACAGGCATTACCAGTTGGCGCTATCTGCTGGGATTGGCTGGAAGTTAGAGCTGGCATCCCAGTTATTTTACCCATAACCCAGGAACAATTTATCCCTCAAATGGTGAATCTGGATATTACGGGAGGGCTTAGTTTCCAGAAAGGTTGCTATCCAGGACAGGAAATTATTGCAAGAACACAGTATCTTGGTAAATTAAAGCGCCGCATGTATCTGGCCAATATTGCTTCATCCCAACCAGTCATGGCTGGCGATCAGTTATTCAGCGCTGAACTGTCAGAACAATCATGCGGTATGATAGTTAATGCAGCCCCTTCCCCTGAAGAAGGTTTTGATGCCCTTGCTGTCATTCAAACCAATAGTGTTGAATCAGGTAAAATATTTTGGAAGAATTTAGAAGGTCCAGTATTACAGATTCTCTCTCTGCCTTATCTTTTACCTCAATAAAGAGCGCCTTTGAAAATTCAGAGTTCTAAACAAGACAAAGCTAGATATACTCCGCGCGGCCACAGATGCGGAAAATAGAAATGCGAAAAACTCTTATAATTTAAGGCCTTCAATATCTTTAAAATCCGCAATTGTTACCGCGCTGAGTATAGAACAAAAAATGTTGCCGCAGCATATAACTGATATGTAAGGAAGCATTTTTTGTGAACAACGAAGTATTGTGACGAGACGGGATAAGCAGGCAATCCACGAAACGGATGCTCGCAAATATGAATTTTTAGAATGCCATAAGGTTAAGTGCCAGAATTGCATCGATAGACAGGGACCTCTTGATCACATAAAGAATACAGTAACTGGCTGCTATTTATTCAGAAAGCTTCCGATCTTAAGCAATCTTAAATAAGTTGAAAAAATTATGGGTGGTGATGGCCGCGATTTCCGTCAAGCTCACCTCCCGCAACTTAGCAATCTCCTCAGCGATATAGCGTACAAAAGCAGGCTGATTGGTCTTTCCACGGTAGGGGACTGGAGCAAGATAAGGAGAATCAGTTTCAATCAGCATGCGCTCAAGAGGAATTTTTCGAGCGACGTCTTTAACAAGCGTAGCATTTTTAAAAGTAATAATGCCGGAAAACGAAATATAAAAATTCATTTCAATTGCCTGCTGGGCAACTTCCCAGCTTTCGGTGAAGCAATGCATCACTCCCCCTGTCCTATCTGCCCCTTCTTCAGCCATGATACGTAGCGTATCAGCCGCCGCCTCTCGGGTATGAATGATAAGGGGTTTATTGCATTGTCTGGCAGCTCGAATATGTTGACGGAAGCGTTCCCTTTGCCATTCGAGATCTCCTTTAAGGCGAAAATAGTCAAGTCCCGTTTCTCCAATCGCAACAACTTTAGGATGATGAGCAAGATTCGCTAATTGTGGAGCATCCGGTTCGATTAAGTTTTCATAATCAGGGTGTACCCCCACGGAGGCAAAAAGATTGTCATGTGATTCCGCCAAAGCTCGCACACGAGGGAAATCTTCTAAATTAACGCTAACACATAATGCGTGGGTAACATTATTTTGTTGCATATTGCCAAGAATCTGATCAAGATTATTGGCAATATCAGGAAAATCGAGGTGGCAGTGGGAATCAATAAACATGTTTACAAATTATTATGAATTATTGGTATGATTAATAATTTCTCTTCTTGCATCCGCCCAGCAATTAGGAGTTTCATACAATCGAACCTGTTCCAATGCGAGCCGATTTCCATAAGTATCTTGAAATGCCAGATCTAATATATGAAAAGCCTTAATTGCCAGGTTTTCTGCCGTTGGTTGCGCATCTATAATAACTGTTTTATGATCTTTCAGTGATTGCAAAAACTCAACTACAAGAGTATCGCCGGCATATGCGAGAAAAGCATGATCCCATTTATCAACCAGGACCTCTTTCGCTATACGTTTAATTTCAGAGAAATCCATAACCATGCCTTGTTCTGCCACGCCCTCGTCAGAAATAATATTACCTGATAAAGTAATTTCTATCACATAACGATGGCCGTGCAAATGACGGCACTGACTGTTATGAGTGGAAATACGATGGCCAGCATCAAATTCTAATCTTCGCGTAATCAACATTTGATGGATTATACCATTGCAGCCTAAACTATTAAGCGTTTCAGATCATAGCCGAGATAGCATTAGCATGACCTATGTTTATCCTGTTATCTCGCGTCGAGCTTCTGGCGTATCAATCGGAATCAATCTGAATCCTAATAATGCCTGTAATTGGCGATGTATCTATTGCCAAGTACCCAATCTCAAACGCGGTTCTGCTCCAGTAATTGATTTAGTCAAGCTGGAACAAGAATTGCGCTCTTTTCTTCATGAATTGCTTTATGGGCGCTTTATGCTGGATAAGGTGCCACAACAAGCCAGGCGTATCAATGATATCGCCTTGTCAGGGAATGGAGAACCCACGAGTGTAAAAGAGTTTGAGCAGGTAATCAGCTTGATTGAGCGTGTTAAACACGATTTTCCCTTACCAGAAGAACTCAAATTAGTTCTGATTACCAATGGCAGTTTGATTGATCGAGCTCATGTCCAGCGAGGACTTAGCCATATGGCGAAGCTAAATGGTGAGATCTGGTTCAAGTTAGATAGCGTGACGCAAGAAGGCAGAATGCGTATTAATAATACCCGCATGAGCCTAAAGAAAATGCATGCCAACCTAAAAATAGCCGCCTCCTTATGCCCTACCTGGCTGCAAACGTGTGTGCTTGAAATAGATGGAAAACCTCCTGCTGAGAGAGAAATCAAAGCTTATCTGGAATTCATCAATAAGTTAAAACAAGAAGGGATATCATTACAGGGAATATTGCTGTATGGATTAGCGCGTCCCTCTCTGCAACCTGAGGCATCCCGGCTCTCTAAAGTGTCGGCGGCATGGATAGCATCATTTGCCGCAAAAATTAAAACACTTGGGCTTGCGGTAAAGATTCATCCATAGTCTTAATCCATAAACCAGTCATCAGCACACAAATTGACTGATTTACTCAAAGAGAATTTCTGGAATTATTTCAATTTTGCTGATTTTTTCAAGCTTTTATACAGATCAGGGTACTGTGCTTTTAGCATTGCAGCCACAATCAGATCGTCTCGTTTGATTTTAGTCAAATCAATCCGGTCAATATGGACCAATCGCACCAATTCCCTGACAGCTTTAGGTATCTCTCGTCCACTCTCGTAACGTGAACCGCCACTTTGGGTTACCCCTACCTTATTCCAGAATTCTTGTTGATTAAGACCAAGCTTCTGCCGAATTTCCCTTGGGTTAGGTATTTTTTTAAATAGTTTCATTCTATTTTTCTCGAATGTCATAAAGTTCACAAAAAAATAGACTAGAAGATCTATTTTTCGTTCCCATATCACTTAAAAAATCCTCCTAATAATGAAAAGATGCAAAAATTCCCCAGTCTAGATATGCATATGTCGAGCACTCTCTGTATTACTAATCTATTAAGAACAAGAAGCTAGAATGCAATTAATTCGTATATTTAGAGGCCCTGACTAAAAATATACAAATTTACTTTTAAAAGAAAGCAGTGTTGAACCAATGCTTAAGCGCAATGTTTTTAGATAAATTATGCAGAAACCCTTGCATTTGATTTGAACTCAAACTTATTTAAGTTCGATCAATTTTGATTAAACCGCATATTATTATAAATAACAATATTATAAAATAATATATTATGAGGTATATATTTTAAATGATTATGAGAAATACTTTTTGAGTAGATTCTAATTAATCTCATTTGGGACTAATTCTCTGCAGCTTATTGTATAAGAGACATGCATGATTAATGATTATGTATTACTATAAGATATGAGCCATAATTACTGATATAACAATCTATGTTTTCAGGTAAAGTATCGTCTGGAAGTATTTAGTGTAATAGGAAGAAGGATAAAGTTCTAACAAGCTATTGAGTGATCTAGCATTAGGCCACGGCGTTAGAAACACGCTCAAAATATTCATCTTTATCAGGTTTAAACCCTGCCTCTTCTTTCACCTGTTTTTGCCTGTCATTGATTACCTCGACTAGGCTTTTCACAATCCGCTAAAGAATCTTTCTCAGTTACTCTGGTAAATTATCTATAATTCTTAGAAACAATCAGTACAAAGGTTGCTCCAAAGTATGAACTAGTTTATCCTTGGCACCCTATTATTTTAAGTTAAACATCATTTTTGAAGCAAATGGGAGAAGTGACCGAGTGGTTTAAGGTGCACGCCTGGAAAGCGTGTGTACGGTTATCACCGTACCGCGGGTTCGAATCCCGCCTTCTCCGCCATTGTATCTTTATAAATCAATAAGTTATCTTGTTTAGGTTGACCGTATTTAGTCATATTTGGTCATGTTTTGGCATAGCTTGGTCAACATTTTAGTCAACATTCTCCAAGGTGGAAACCTAAAAAATAACAATTTTGTTCATGTTGTTCTAATATTTTATGCAGAAATGATTGAAGCTATGTAATTACTAACCAGGAGAATTATATTGACTACGATACCATCACATTGCTCTTCTTGTGGGGCCATTTTCCCATCGAGAATGATATCGATTTCTGGAAACATCCAAGGTCTTAAATTAAGAAATAATTCAGAGACCTGTCCATACTGCGGAGGTATAGCATTTGTTGCCGACGGAATCTTTGATATAGCAAATGATGTAATTTCAGTTATTAATGCCCCATCTTTTACTAAAGAGATGCTTCAGAAATTGGGTGGGGCAGTGGTTGATGCTTATAGAAACCCAGAAAAAACTGATGAACTAATAAAGTTTACTGAGAGCATTGACCCAAATGTAGCCAAAACAGTTAAACATCTTGCCTCAAGCCACAAACTTATTGGTTTGTTCTTGCTGGCATGGGCGATTAAGTCATGCGATATGAGTGTGAATGTGAATGTATCGCTTGATGCTAATCAGCTTATCGAACAGATGAAAAGCGAACCACCACAATCTGTCGATATTGAATCATATCGACCACATGAAAGTAACCCACCACAGCCAGCTGATATTAAAACTTATAAAATTTAATTCCCCTAACATTCTATTTAGCCGACTATTCGATAGCGTCTCCTCATCGCGACACCGCCCGTTGTCAGCTCAAGTTTAAGCTACTACTTATTAATCAACCACCTCAAACCTAGCCCTGCATCTCTCAGTTAAATCCCAGGCATATATCTTCAATTTCTCAAAGTCCTGCCACACCTGATCTAATCCGTTACTCGGTTAAGCTCAAGCCAATCTCTTCATAGGCTGATGTAAATACATGCACTGGCTCCTCAAATCCTGATCCGTTTTCCTCCGGACGTATGCCCAGATCAGGAAGTCTTACGATACGCCCCCACTCATGCTGTTCTATTAACTTATCCCCTATTTCGACAAAAACCACTTTCAGTTTTTTGCCTAATCTTTCTCGTACTTCATTCGCCAGATCATGATGAGGCACAAAGCCATTAAGCTCGCGATTTGTTGCGATACCTTTGTAACTGGCTCCAAATCCTTTTCCGCTGCCGTTTAGTACGGCAACGGGATTGGATACATTTTTTACCGCATCAAAGAATCTTTTGAAAAGATATGTGTATTTTTGATTTATATTTTCTATATCTTCGTC
>NZ_FORD01000073.1 GCF_900113925.1 Nitrosomonas sp. Nm34 | reverse complement strand
AAAGCAATTGGGGAATGGCGGTGATTTCATTTGATTGGCCACCGACTTTAACCTGGCCTAACACCAGATTGTTGTGCTGAGCCCAAGCGCTGACCGTGTGGATGGCGGCTTTTTTTGAGGCCTGGTCAATGCTACGTCTTAAACACTTGCCATCTATTGCAATCACTTCACCTTCGGTGAGGGTGGCCAGGTCAGCAACCCAGCGGGAAAAACAAACGCTGAACTGCCCGGTATCAATGGCGGCGTAAACTTCCCCGAAGGTATCGTGCGAAGGGATGCCATGCTTTAAGCCCGGCAATTCGGTGAACCACGCCTCTTCTTTTGCCAAGCCAAATTGTTCAATGGCAACCCACATCTGCACCACAAATCGCAGCGCAGATACTGATAAAGAAAATATCTTGTAGCTGATGTTTCTTTTGTCTGTTTACCCGGGATCATGAATGCTCGAAAAGTGATGGATAATGGAAGGTGTTGGCTTTACTATATCTAAAATCAAAATGATAACGTTATTACCCTATCTAAATTCTATTTTCAAGCACTTTTAAGTGCGATTGTCCTGCCCCCCTGCCAGTGAACTATACCATAACCAGATAATTTTGATTGTAATGTAAAAATGGCATATTCATTGGATTTCCGCCGTAAAGTCCTGTCTGTCCGAGAGAAAGAAGAACTTACGATAGCCGAGGTGGCGGCCCGGTTTGATGTTGGCGTGGCTAGCGTGACGCGCTGGGTTAAGAATATCCATCGTAAACCTCAAGGGTTTCGTCAACGCAAGATTGATCTTGAGGTATTGTGGCAGGATATTCGTGATTATCCTGATGCTTATCAGTACGAGTGGGCAAAACGTTTGGGTGTAGCGTAGAACGCTATTTTTCTGACGCTCAAAAAGCTTGGCATCACCTATAAAAAAACGGTTCTATGTGAAATACCGTGAGTAAGTAAACTGAAGCTTTCCACATAAAAAATAAATCATATTGATGAAGTTGTTAATATTCCGGTAACCTCTGGCGGGCCGTTTGACAAGCTGAATCTTGTGATTGATACCTTCAAGAAGGCCATTGGTCAGACGGGACTCGACAAAGTGAATAATCCCGCTCCAATGAGAAGTGACCGTATTAGCAAAAGCCTGGAAAGCTGGAATGCCGGCTTGCTTAACCTCATTGCACCACTGCGTGAGAAAAGCGTGGGCACTGGTTTTATCCGGCATGCTCCATAGATCATTGAACAGTATTTTGAGGCGGTAGGCCTCTCCCAAGGTAGGATAGAGGCGAAGTATGTCAATTAATTGTTGCTGTTGTGTTTCTGAGAGTGATTCGCGGTTTTTTAGAAGAGTGTATTGGTGGCCTTTAAGCGCATCGTGTTCCTTGCGTTCAGCTTTGCGCACTGCATCCATTGCTTGATTGAGCAGTTTGGCGATATGGAAACGATCGAAGGTAATCTGTGCACCAGGGAAAGCATCTTTGACGCCGGCAATGAACGCAGGCGATAAATCCATGCTGACCTGCTGAATTTGCTCTGCCTGAGCCCCTTTTGCTTGCAAATGTCTGCTAATGGCTTGAACGGCTTGTTTGCCTTTTCCTTTATTCACATAAATCACACGTTCACTTTCCATATCAACTCCCACCGTGACATGGTTATGTCCTTTGCGCGTGGAAGTTTCATCGATACCCAGCTGGCTGATAGCAGAAGGATCATCTGCACGCAGCGCTTTGCCTACCCAATGGTTGAATATCGTCCAGATGCGTTGTGGATTGACTTGCATTAGCTCAGCAACACGATTGACCGGCATTTCCCGTTCAATCATCGCTAAAGCCAGGGCTTCAAACAACAAGGTAAAACCACTGTTGGCACGTGCCCACGGTACCGCTACATTAACTACCTTACCTGACGAGGTTGTAATGCGGGGAACCGCGCAATGCAAATAGCAAGTATGCTCAAAGAAGTTAAGGTGCTGCCATGTCCGCTCCAACGTGTCATAAACACCACAAAGATTTCCTGCCTCATCTGCAAATCGTGCCCCTACTGCAAAACCAATCTGTAGGTGTCATTCTTTTCGCTTTGATTCAGCATGAACAAACTTTATTTCTTTAACTTCCCAAGGAGACTGAAGGCCTAAAGCCAGACTAAACAGAGTTTTATTATTGATTATCGAATAATGTCATACCCACTAAAATTCATATAGAGCCTACAATATGAACCCGCACACCATGATAGTACAACCTCCTGGTTGAGCAGTAGCCTGAATCCGCCAACTCTTTCGTTACACACGCCTTAAACCGATGGCCTTGCCTGGCTAATACCACCGGAAATGAAGCGATCAGCCAAGCTTGCCCTGGATTCTTGACTTCCTGTTCCTGCTAAATCAGTGCCAATAAGGGCGCAAACACATCAGCCACCTGATTCAGGCGCTGAACATAAGCTACATAACTCGGGAGTCGTACAAATCAATCATGTAAATGACGATCCGCATACTCATAAATACTTTTGATTTCTTGATGCTTGTCCATTACACCGAGCAGGAAGAGAGTAATGCCTTCTTCGTCACTAAAGCTTAAATCCGCGTAATTGCTCATCCTTTGACTAACTATGAACCCAAAGATCTTGCTGGTAATGCTATGCAAACATAGAAGATAAATCGTTATTAATCGGTCTTGCCAGTTCATTCGTTATCTTGATTGATTGAGGTTGGGTGATATCTTCCTTGATATCTTCCTCAATAGTTTAACGTTATTGATGGGCTGGCTTCTATTTCAGCTCTTAATTCGCATTCTACTCATGAACAATACCGTGTCCTCGCCAAAGTCGACCAACTCATGGCCTTATGCGATGCGCTGGAAAGCCAAATCGAGGTTTTTTCCAACAAGCAAACTGCGTTACTCAATGCGCTGATGGCGCAGATGTGATATTCTGAAGTGATTCTGCTTGCCCAGACTCCAACATTTCCGTTGTCTCTGAATCGGTGGGCGGCTCCTGCTCCTGAGGTTCAGGTAGGTCAGTAAGTGCCGCCAGCTCATCCAATGCTGGCAATTGTTCAAGTGATTGTAGATTGAGGTCATTGAGAAAGCTCTCTGTCGTAGCGTAGAGAGAAGGTCTGCCGGGTACGTTGCGCTGGCCGACGGCTTCGATCCAGCCGCGTGTTTCCAGAGTTTTCAGGATGTTGCTGGAAACTGCCACACCGCGGATTTCTTCGATATCACCGCGGGTCACAGGTTGGCGGTAGGCGATGATTGCCAGGGTCTCCAGCACTGCGCGTGAGTAGCGAGGTGGTTTCTGCGGGTTGAGCCGGTCGAGGAAGACCTGCATTTCCTGTTTGCTGCGAAAGCGCCAGCCACTGGCGGTATTGACCAGTTCGATGCCGCTGTCACGCCATTTTTCTTGTAATTTTTCGAGTGATGCTTGCAGCAGTTTGCTGCTGACTTCGCCCTCGAACAGCTGCTTCAATTCTGCCAGGGCAAGGGGTTCTTGCGTGGTCAGCAGGGCTGTTTCTAGGATTTTGCTGATGTCAGGCTCGCTGAAGGGGGTGAGTATTTCAGAGGGCAGCAGCGGGTTGGGTTGATTTGACATAAATCGTTGCAAAACTCTCGGATTGTTCGATAGCGACCAGCGTTTCCTTGGCAAGCTCCAGCAGGGCAAGAAAATGGGCGATAATTTCCATGATACTGGTCGTTTGGCTGAATAATTCATCAAAACGAACGACTTTGCCACCCTGTAATGTGCGCAGGATTTGGCTCATGCAGGCACGCACTGAAATCTGTTCCTGGCCGATATGATGATGGCGGTTGACTTTGGCGCGCTCGAGCAGCGTGAGCCAGGCATGGCGTAAATCATCTGTATTGACGTGAGGGAACGGCCTGGCTGCCACCTGATCAATGGCTACCTGCACGAGCGCGAAATCCCGATTAGCCTGCGGTAATTCGTCAAGGCGCATGGCGGCCTTTTTCATCTGCTCGTATTCCAGCAGGCGGCGCACCAGTTCAGCGCGTGGATCGGCTTCCTCTTCGATTTCTGTGACAGGGGGTGGCAGCAACATGCGTGACTTGATCTCGATCAGCAATGCAGTCATGAGCAGGTATTCTGCTGCCAGCTCGAATTGATCGGCACGCATCATTTGCACATACGCCATATACTGCTGGGTCAGCTCTGCCATCGGGATATCGAGGATATCGAGATTGTGCTTGCGAATGAGATAGAGCAATAAATCAAGCGGTCCTTCAAACGTATCGAGAAAGACTTCCAGCGCTTCAGGCGGAATATAAAGATCGCGCGGTATTTCCAATACCGGCTGACCGCAAACCTTGGCAATGGGAAGCTTATTATCCGTATCGTTCAATATGTTCATGAGCGAAGATAAGTTTTGTCCAGAGGTTGGGCAAACAAAGTTTCTTTCATAGACCTATTGTGCGCCCCAATCGCCGTGTCGGGCGATATGCCATCTCTCCCTCTCTACCTGATAGTAGCTTCGCCGAGATTTGTAAGCTTGTTTTTGCGTTTGTGCATTCCATCCACCTTGCGTTTTTAAGTCGCTCGCTACGATGGCTTCACTCCCCTCTTTGCTTGAAAGAAGAGAAGAGCGCATATCTTCAGGACTTCCTTAAGCATTATTCAGCCCCATGACTTCCCTGACATCGCGCATAGTATCTTCTGCCAGTTTGCTTGCTTTTTCACAACCATCCTCAATAATATGCCTGACCAGTGCCGGATCTTCCTCATACATTTTAGCCCGCTCACAAATAGGGGCCTGCTCAGCCAGAATAGCGTCAATTACGGGCTGTTTGCATTCCAGACAGCCAATCCCCGCGCTTTTGCAGCCCCACTGCACCCAATTCCTGACCTCGTCGTTGGAATAGACGGTATGAAACGACCACACTGGGCACTTGGCTGGATCGCCAGGATCGCTGCGCCGTATGCGCGCCGGATCTGTCGGCATGGTGCGGATTTTTTTCACGATGCTGTCAGCGTCTTCACGCAAACTGATGGTGTTATTATAGGATTTGGACATTTTCTGACCATCCAGCCCTGGCATTCTTGATGCTTGCGTAAGGAGGGTCTGGGGCTCCGACAGGATCACTCTGCCGCCTCCTTCCAGATAGCCGAATAAGCGCTCACGGTCACCCATACTGAGGTTTTGCTGCTCATTCAGCAAGGATCTGGCTTCTTCCAGCGCACTTTCATCGCCCTGTTCCTGAAAGCGAGTGCGTAATTCGCTATAGAGCCTGGATTTTTTGGAGCCAAGCTTCTTGATAGCCAGTTGTGCCTTTTCTTCAAAACCAGGTTCTTTACCAAAGATATGATTAAAGCGGCGCGAGATTTCACGGGTGAACTCGAGATGGGGTGCCTGATCTTCACCGACAGGAACCAGATTGGCGCGATAAATGAGAATATCTGCGCTTTGCAGCAGAGGATACCCCAGGAAGCCATAGGTACTCAAATCTTTTTCGGTCAATTTTTCCTGTTGGTCTTTATAGGTGGGAACGCGTTCCAGCCATCCGAGCGGTGTAATCATCGAAAGCAACAGATAGAGTTCCGCATGGGCGGGCACCTTTGACTGAATGAACAGGGTGGCGTGCGCAGGATCGACGCCAGCAGCCAGCCAGTCAATAATCATGTCCCAGGTATGCTGCTCGATGAGTTCGGGTGAGTCGTAGTGAGTGGTCAACGCATGCCAGTCAGCCACGAAAAACAGACATTCGTATTGCTGCTGCAAGGTGACCCAATTTTTCAACACACCATGATAGTGCCCTAAATGTAGATTACCGGTCGGGCGCATTCCTGATAAAACGCGATCAGCAAACATGCTACAAATCCTAAATTAATACAAGGTTAGTCGGAGATAAAATAAGCAATAAGCGCATCTACATGTTATTGATTGATAAAAGGCACACCTTTTGGCTTAGAATGGCCTGATCAGATATACAATCCAAACACCGAAACGATGAGCTGCTTCATAAGGATGATGAATGGCAAGATGATCGCACCTAGTACGCCAGTCATCAACAGTAACAATAAAATCATGAACCCATAAGGCTCAATCTTCGAGAATTGGTAAGCAAGACGATGCGGCAGTAAACTGACAGCCATACGTCCACCATCCAGCGGGGGTATGGGCAACAGATTCAATACCATCAGAATGAGGTTGATTTCAATTCCGGCCATACCCATGAGAATCATTGGCTTAGCATAAATGTTTTCTGGAAAAGCCAATCCGAGCTTGATGATCAACGCCCAGCAACAAGCCATGAAAAGATTAGCGCCGGGTCCCGCTGCTGCCACCCACAGCATGTCGCGCTTAGGGTGTCGTAACTGACTGAAATTAACGGGTACCGGTTTGGCCCAACCAAACAGAAAGCCTGTGCCCATAGTCACTTTGCTGATGATAAATAGCGTCAGCGGCACGATAATGGTTCCCATCGGATCGATATGCTTAATTGGATTGAGTGTGATGCGTCCTTCCATGTACGCGGTCAAATCACCATAGTGTTTGGCCACATAACCATGCGCCGCTTCATGTAAGGTAATAGCAAAAATGACGGGAAGTGCATAAATAGCGATCCCTAGAATGATACTATCTAAGTTATCCATGTGCTATCCCAAATGGTGCAAGACTGCCTTTTCCTGTGCGAATTATTTCAGGCACATCACTGGTTAAGTCAATGACGGTGGTCATCTCTACACCACAAGAGCCAGCATCAATCACCAAGTCTACCTGATGCTCCAGGCGTTGCCGGATTTCCTCGGCATCATTTAGCGGTAGCTCATCCCCAGGCAAGATCAGCGTGGAGCTCAACAACGGCTCATCCAATTCTGCCAGCAGGCCGTGGGCTATCGGATGCTGCGGAATACGCAGGCCGATGGTGTGACGTTTGGGGTGCTGCAAGCGGCGGGGTACTTCACGACTGGCTTTAAGTATGAAGGTGTAACTACCCGGTGTACTCGCCTTGAGTAAGCGGTATTGGATATTGTCTACTTTGGCGTAGGTGGAAATTTCAGCCAGATCCCGGCAAACCAGCGTGAAATGATGATGCTCATCAACTTGCCTTATAGTCCGGATACGCTCCATGGCATCCTTGTTACCGATCTGACAACCGAGTGCATAGCACGAATCTGTCGGATAAGCAATGATACCACCCTCACGCAGAATCGTAACAGCTTGTCGTAACAATCTTAGTTGAGGGTTTTGTGGGTGAATAGAAAAAAATTGTGCCATGATTTAGTGAGATCCAACTCTTTTGTTCTTTTGTTCTTTTGATGTTTTCATATTTTGATGTTTTGATGCTTTATTGTAATGTAGTGCAAGCTTAGTTCGGTTACTCAATGATGATTTATTTTTTGCTCAATATTCCAATCGTGCCAGATGGGAATACATCCGGCTGGTAATGGCGGTAATTGACCAAGATCAAAATAGCTTTCGCCTGGTCCATGATAATCAGAACCACATGAAGCCAATAAATTCATTTGTTGGGCATGATGTGCAAACAGTTTTATCTGATCGGATGTATGGCTGGGTGAGATTATTTCCAAACCTGCCCCACCAAGACTACGAAATTCGTGTAACAATGCATTGAGAACGTTCTTACCTAACTGGTAACGTGCTGGGTGCGCGATGACTGCCTGGCCACCACTACCACGTATCCAGCTGATTGCGTCATTTAAGGCTGCCCACTGGTGAGGAGCATAACCTGGTTTACCCTTTATCAGATATTTCTTGAATACTGATCGAACATCTTTAGCATATCCTTTTTCCACAAGAAAGCGTGCAAAATGGGTACGGCCAATCAATCGTCCTCCGGCATAAGTTTGGGCCCCTTCGAGACTGCCATGAATGCCGCAACGCTCCAGTTGGATGGCAATGTTACGCGCACGCTCTTCTCGTCCTGCTCGAATCGATGCTAAACCCTGCACCAATGGAGGATATTCGGGATCGATTCTGAGGCCAATAATATGCAAGGTTCTATTTTGCCATGTGACAGAGATCTCCACGCCGTTAATAAGTAGGATGTTTTTCTCACGCGCTGCAATACGAGCTTCGGCCAGCCCTGTTACGTCATCATGATCAGTTAACGCAAGGACGTTGACGCCCCGTAAAAACGCATGCTCTACCAGACGAGCAGGCGTCAAAAGACCATCTGAAACTGTGGAGTGGCAATGCAAATCAATGTTAAGCATTAATAAATAAGGTACACAAGTTCTTTACATGAATAATGAGCACATCATAGCAAATATGTAGCATGATAAAAACGATAAGAGAGAAAGGCTGATATAACTTAAAGGTTATTCATTGATGTTACGCAGCCTCTAACTTTTGCAGCTTCGCATAAGCCTGTTGGGTTGCCTTGATAGATAGCTTCGCCCGCAGGACGAAATGGTTGGCCTTAGCTTGATCTTCCATCATTCCGGCTTAAATACGACGTAAATGGACATAAACACGTGATTACCGTCCGGACTGACGACTTTGCCAATTCGGCGTTGGATTTCAAGACTGGTGAAACGCTTCGACTTTCCACCGTTTTTCATAGATCGCCGCGACTTGTTCACCCATCTCGAATGTCACCGGGATCAATACCTCATCATTGTCATACAGCGCATTCAAAGGCTGATGCCCTTGACCGTCCGCCCTTTTTGCAGGGGTCATAATGCCAGCAAACAACCTCGTTCTCGTCTGTCCACGCTTTCTGCTGCACCGATTCATCAAAAATCAAATAGCCTTGTTCCTGCTCGATTTGCCGCACGACTGACTTCACTTCCCGCCACAAATTCCGAGATGTGTATTTTCGTTCCGCCAAAAACCGGGTCACTTGATCATGGCTCATCTCTCCTTCTAACATGGGCGATAATTCGGTCATTGTTGCGTAGCCGTTAGTTACTGATCAAATAATCCGTATATAAATCTAGATACTTTGTTTTCATCCCGGGAATGATACGCTATCAGCGTGGAGCTGCGTAAAATCAGCTATTCATCTATAGAAAAACAGAGATTAAATCAAATGACAAGGAAAATATATGAATAAACAAGCAACTATCTGGCATTATTTGTCTGCAGCACCTCATCGCAGCTTGTTTCTGGTAGGTGCATTGCAGGGCGTATTTACTCTCTTATGGTGGATGCTTGATCTGATGGGGCGCTATAATGTAATTGGCAATGCACCCATATTGAATCTGGCGCCAATTTGGGCGCATGCTTTCTTGATGGTGTATGGGTTTTTTCCTTTCTTCATTTTTGGTTTTTTATTTACTACCTTCCCAAATTGGATGAATGGGGAAAAAATCAAGCCACGCTATTATCTGGCAACGTGCATCTTTATGGCTGGGGGCATGGCTCTGTTCTATGCTGGCTTGTATATCAGTAAAACTCTACTGGTAGCCGGCATCGCAGCGATGCTGACAGGATGGGGGAGTGCGATTATAGCGCTGTTACGGATCTTGTTGCAGACACAAGCGCAAGATAAGCGCCATGCGCGAGTGGCTAGTGTCGCATTAATCTTTGGCTGGCTGGGTATGGTTGCTTATCTTGTGTGGCTTCTGACTGATCATTCGTTATTTCTTGATTTTTCACGTCAGGCAGGCATCTGGTTTTTCCTGTTGCCGATCCTGTTAACTGTTTCGCACCGCATGATTCCATTTTTCTCAAGCCGGGTGCTGGAAAATTATGTGATCGTCAGACCCTATGTATTACTCTGGTTGATGCTTGTCTGTACAGCGGGTCATGGCTTGTTGCAGCTCATGGGGATGCCGCAATATGTATGGTGCATGGATCTGCCATTGGCTGGGTGTGCCTTCTACTTGTCATGGGCCTGGGGATTGTTGCGCAGCTTCAGTGTCAGCCTGCTGGCGGTGCTGCATATCTCATTTGCCTGGCTGTCCGTAGCGATGTTGCTATTTGCAGCGCAGAGCCTGATGATGTGGTTGAACGTGGGAGAGCGTATCTGGTTTGGTCTTGCACCCCTTCATGCGCTGGTGATTGGTTATTTTGCCAGTATGGTATTGGGCATGGCTTCTCGTGTGACATTAGGACACTCGGGCCGTCCATTGGTGTTGGATCATTTTACCTGGCAGCTCTTTCTTGGTTTTCAGATTACTATCTTGTTTAGAATACTGCCTGACGTCATACCGGCTGCTTCTGCTCTTGCACCGGTGCTTTATCTATTTGCAGCAGCGGTATGGCTTATTTGTTTTACGCTATGGGCAGCACGCTTTGCACCTATCTATTGGCGGCCAAGGGTAGATAGCAAACCAAGTTAATTAACTCAAGTTTTGGGGTTCATTTTTGGTAATGAAACAGTGTAACACATTGATTGGTATGCAATAAAAGCCTCCTGAGTGGTAAAATTTAGTT
>NZ_FORD01000026.1 GCF_900113925.1 Nitrosomonas sp. Nm34 | reverse complement strand
CCGGGCAATAGCGACACGATACGACAAGCTGAAGCGAAATTATGAAAGTATGGTAGCCATAGCGTGTGGATATCTGTGGCTACCTATGTGAAATGTCAACAGACCCTAGAGAAAAAATTGTTATTTTTTTATCCCGGCCAATAGCACCCAGCCTTCTTTTTTGCTAGCAATATTTATTTCAAACCATTGGCGATAAATATCTATGACCTGGTTAGCCTGCTCCTCAAGGATGCCAGAAAGTGCTAGAGAGCCACCTTTGCGCAAAGCATTCATCAATATGGGGGCTAGCATAATTATGGGGTTGGCCAGGATATTTGCGACCACCTTATCAACTTGCCTTTGTTCTTTTTTGTTGGTTTGGGATAAGTCTAATGTTGTGGAAAAGAGTATTCTTTCCGGCTCGCAACGATTGAGTGCAGCATTATCACGACTAGCTGCAATAGCATTGGCGTCAATATCAATGCCTAGCACATTACGTGCGCCGAGCTTTAGCGCAGCAATTGCCAGTATACCTGAACCACATCCGTAATCGAGTACAGTCTCACCAGATTGAATATTACTGTCTAGCCAGGAGAGGCAAAGTTGAGTAGTAGGGTGGCTGCCAGTACCAAATGCACGTCCGGGATCAAGAATCAAATTGATTGCGGTCGGGTCAGGGGGATGATGCCAGCTTGGAACAATCCATAACCGTGATGATATTTTGATTGGCTCGAACTGTGCTTGTGTCAATCTGACCCAATCTTGCTCTTCCAGGCGAGCTAAACGGTATTCAGGCTGGGTTGAAAGCTGCAGTGCCTGGGTAACCTTTTGCATGATGAGCGGAACATTTGCATTTTGTTCGAATAATGCAGTGACGGCCGCCTGTTCCCAGATTTCGCCTGTAACTTCGCCAGGTTCATCAAATAGAGGGTGCTCTTGTTCAGTACCGGCAGAAGCATCTTGAATATCAACGGATAAGGCACCTAGCTCGAATAGTTTATCACTTAAAATTTCAACATGTGCTGCATTGATTTCAACGGTAAGTGATACCCAGGACATTTTAACGACGGGTGACTTCAAGAGGATTGTTTAACCATTTTCCTTACCTGCTTTATTATGCAAAGCAAGTTTGTGCTCGAGATAATGAATTGAAACCCCTCCATTAAGAAAATGGGTATCGGATAACAGGTCAAGATGTAGAGGAATATTGGTTTTGATCCCATCCACCACCATTTCTGACAGCGCAATACGCATTCTGGCAATGGTTTGATCTCGATCATCTCCATATGCGATGATTTTGCCAATCATGGAATCATAATAAGGTGGCACCATATAGTTGTGGTAGACATGAGAATCTACCCGAATACCCGGACCACCGGGAGCATGGTATTGAGTAATCCGACCTGCCGAGGGGGTTAGTTTGTAGGGGTCTTCGGCGTTAATACGACATTCAATGGCGTGTCCTTTGATCACAATGTCTTTCTGCCGTAATGCGAGTTTTTCTCCTGCTGCGACCCAGATTTGCGCTTGAACGAGATCGATGCCGGTAACTGCCTCAGTCACCGGATGTTCTACCTGTAAACGCGTATTCATCTCAATGAAATAGAACTCATTGTTCTCATAAAGAAACTCAAAAGTTCCCACGCCCCGGTAATTGATACGACGACAGGCTTCCGTGCAGCGCTCGCCAATTTTGTCGCGCATTCGGGGGGGGATATTGGTTGCTGGAGCTTCTTCAATAATTTTTTGATGTCGACGCTGCACGGAACAGTCCCGTTCACCTAGATGAACGGCATTGCCATAGTCATCAACTAAAACTTGAAATTCAATATGACGAGGATTTTCCAGATATTTTTCAGCATATACGGTTGGATTGCCGAAGGCTGTTAGAGCTTCATTCCGTGTCGTGATAACTGCATTGGAGAGAGCGGCTTCCGTATGGACTACACGCATACCTCGCCCTCCGCCACCTCCAGCCGCTTTGATAATAATGGGATAGCCAATTGATTTGGCGATCTTCTTGATTTCCTCTATGGATTCCGGTAATGCATCATCTGAGCCAGGAACGCAGGGAACACCTGCTTGCCTCATGGCATTTTTTGCGCTGACTTTATCACCCATTAACCGTATGGTTTCTGGACGTGGGCCGATGAAGACAAAGCCACTTTTTTCTACTCTTTCAGCAAAATCAGCATTTTCTGAGAGGAAACCATAACCTGGATGAATGGCTTCAGCATCCGTTACTTCTGCTGCACTGATGATGGCCGGTAC
Source organism: Nitrosomonas sp. Nm34 (assembly GCF_900113925.1). GTDB lineage: Bacteria > Pseudomonadota > Gammaproteobacteria > Burkholderiales > Nitrosomonadaceae > Nitrosomonas. The sequence goes on along the minus strand of NZ_FORD01000026.1, from coordinate 38,676 downwards.
ATTCAGATAGCTCTGGCTTGATGCAGCAGGGCCGATACATACGGATTCATCAGCCAGTTTGACATACTTGGCTTCAGCGTCTGCCTCAGAATGAACTGCCACGGTTTTAATGCCCATGGCACGGCATGCACGTTGAATACGCAAAGCAATTTCGCCACGATTGGCAATAAGTATTTTCTCAAACATATTTGAGGTGAAATCTGGAAGGGGCTAATTCAAAAGAATGGATATAAAAATTATCCAATCACAAATAAAGGCTCACCATATTCAACTGGCTGACCATTTTCAAGTAGAATGGCTTTGATCACACCAGCTTTGTCGGCTTCTATTTCATTAAGAAGCTTCATTGCTTCAATAATACATAAGGTATCACCCACTTTAACGGTCTGTCCTGTTTCTACAAAAGGTTTTGCTCCGGGTGCGGAAGCGCGATAAAAAGTACCTACCATCGGTGATTTAACAATATGTCCTTCCGGTAAACTGGGCTTAGCTTCTGTTCCGGTTGGAGCAATCTCAGTTGTACTGGCCGGCACATATGCTGTTGGGGCAGCACCAGCTTGGTAAAATTGAGGTATGGCTGCATAATTTTGTGAGGAGTAGCCGGATTTATTGATACGAACTTTCTCTTCACCTTCAGTAATTTCTAACTCAGCGATATTATATTCTTCAACTAATTCGATAAGTTTCTTTAGCTTTCTTAGATCCATATACAGCCTCCCGGAAACATTCCGTTTACGAGTAATCTAAAATCAAACCTGAGACACAATCCATGATCAAGGTTTGTAAGATTTGGTTTAAATATAAAATAGAACTTATGTGGTTCGCTAACAAAGGATGCATCGATGCATATCTGAATACGTGGCGGCGGCATATTACTACATATTATCAATTCGTTGTATGATTTATTATTCTTTATCGTTAGTCTTCTATATATTTTTAGTTTGATGCTTAAGCAAAGCACATACGAGTCATTAAAAGATTGGGTTGGAGACTATCGATCATTTAAAGCAAACAGTAATGCTAGTTCATAACCCTTTGCCCCTAGGCCGCTGATCACACCAATTGCAAGATCAGAAAAGTATGATTTATGACGAAATACTTCACGTGCATAAATATTAGAAAGATGTATTTCAATAAAAGGCACTCCTGTTGCGGCTAAAGCATCCCGTAAAGCTATACTGGTATGAGTTAATCCTGCTGGATTGATAATGATGAAATCAGTTTCATCATCCATTGCTTGCTGTACCCGGTTTATTAATTCACCCTCATTATTACTTTGAAAAGTATTTAGCTTTACTTCGGCCGCTCGTGATATTGCAGATAATTTTCTGTTAATATCATTCAAAGTGGTTTTGCCATAAATTTCTGGCTCCCGCTTACCCAGAAGATTCAAATTGGGCCCATGAATCACCAAAATATTTTTAGCTGATATATTTCTAAATGTCATTGTGAAATTATGGCTTTTTTTGCTGAAAATGTACAGATTTTTGGAGATAATCAGAGAATTTAGCTGAAATTATTGATAATTTATTTTGTTCAATTGTTTATGTTAATAATTTTTAAATTTTATTGTTAATATATCTGCTTATCAAAAGACTTATAATTGCTCACAGCCTCTTAAACCTCTATAATTTCGCCCTTGTCAGAAATTTAGAACGCTGTTGTAGCTCAGTTGGTAGAGCAACTGATTCGTAATCAGTAGGTCGGAGGTTCGACTCCTCTCAACAGCACCAAAAATCAACAAGTTAGCGCAACTACTGATTACTTCTTACTCCGATTGTGTCAAATTTGTGCTATTCAGCACGTTATCCACGACACGCGCATGCTGAGAAAATTGCTCAGGAGCAAGATGAGCGTAACGCCTTACCATCTCAGCCGATTCCCAAGCTCCCATTTCCTGGATGACATTGAGCGGCACGCCGTTTTGGGTCAACCAGCTCGCCCAGGTATGCCGCAAATCATGCCAGCGGAAATCCTCAATACCTGCACGTTTTAACGCTTTATACCAAGCTTTGGTATTAACCTGGGTGATCGGTCTTCCTTTGTAGCTGAATACTGACTTAGGATGCTTGTCGATCTGTTTGGTTAATACTGCTATAGCCGTCGCATTGAGCGTGACGTGAATCGGTTTTCCTGCTTTGGCTTGATCGCCGTGTATCCATGCCACATTGCGTTGCATGTCCACTTGCGACCATTCCAGTTTTGTCACATTTGACCGCCTCAAACCTGTTGCCAGCGAGAACTTGACGATATCCGCCAAATGTTCCGGCAATTCCTGCAAAAGCAGGTTTGCTTGCATTGGACTCAGGTAACGCACTCGCCGCTTTGCTTCACGGTATAGCTTGATGACAGGCGGTTTGTCGATCCACTCCCAATCAAGGGCAGATCGGCGCAGGATAGAGCGAATGAGCGCCAATAAACGATTAGCGGTAGCTGGACTCGTTTCCTTTAGCTTTAAATCACCTATCCTTGCAATAACATCCCGCGTGAGTTCATCCAGAAGTTTTCCTCTAAAGAACTGTTGGAGCCAGCTAATTTTTGCTACATCATCATGATGGGTCTTTTTATGCTGTGTTTCCATCAGCCATTTATAGGCTGCTTCATCCCAAGTGCGTTTCGGCTTTTCCCCCAGTTTGGTAATCCGCCACGATTCCGCTTTCAGCTTGTCGTGGAGTTCTTGCGCCTGGGTTCGGTCTTCTGTTGCAGCAGAGCGTCTAACACGCTCGCCGCTGGGTCTGGTGAAGCTGATCCACCACGTTTTTCCACGTTTAATGAGTGACATAATGTTTTCTCCCTATGTCCCACTTGCAACGCTTGCCGGGAAGTAGGATATAACGAGCGCATATAAGCAGCAAGATCATCGTCAATAAAAGCCCATCGTTTGCCCAATTTTGCTCCTGGGATGATGCCCGCTTTGGCGCGACGGCGTACTTCTTCAGGATGCAGCTTCAGGAAGAGGGCAGCTTCTTCCAGGTTGAGTGTTTTCATATGCCATCCGAAGCCTTCTGATAATCAGCAGCCGCTTTATTGACCTTCAACTGCTTTTGTTCTTCTTCGGAAACATTCAACAGCGTGTTGAATTCTCTTGCTCGTAAACGCACTTTTTCCAAAATGTACTCTAATGCAGATAAACCCATGAAAAAACCACGTTCATGGAAATACTTGAACAGGTCTAACACGTAATGATCCAAACCTTCATCAAAATCTTTCATGCCATGCTTGGCCATATAAGAAGCAATCGAACTTGCACCCAGGGAAAATATGCGATTATCGTCCGGTAATCGGGTTGCTTTGAATGATCGGGATAATGGCCAGGCATTGCTTTCCCAATCAATGGAGGAGATATAACCCCATAACGGATGAATCGGCCAGCGTGAACGTGTCTGATCGTCTGGATTAGGGATCGTCAAACGCAGCCATTCAGTGGAAGCATAGCTCCACAAGCCGTTTAGATTGGCTAATACGCTATCCAGGCTGATCAAGCCATGTTCATTCAATACATCCCGCATCATCTGAAATTCAACGCGCCAGATGGGTTCTCCTTCCTGCCAGCCAACTTCTCTCCATAATGGAGCAAGATCGGTTCTGCCTCTGGTTTGAATTTCCAGTAATTTGTTATATAGACGGCAGGTAATCTTGCCGCCTAAACCAATTGACCAGCCTGTAAATTCTTCACTGACTGCATGCGCATCTATCTTTTTGCCACGTGTAACCCATGCTTCTCGATGCCAGGATTCCATGTTTTCAGGGCAGACAAAATCAGCGCATAGGTTGATACGACTGACATGAGCTGATCCGTTTAAGCTACCTAATTCACCCAGAATATGACGCAGATGCTTTTCTGCCTCACCTGGCACGATACTGCATAGATAGCGAGAGGATAGTTTCACATAGGCCATCGGTGTTTTCCGGCTGGTTCTGGCTAGACTAATGCGAAAAGCGCCATCTTCCATCACATAAGGAAAAATGGACGAGCCTTTATCCTTGACCTCAAAGATATGACCCGCAATGGCATATTGTGCTTGCGCTTGCTGATCTATTTCTGAATGTTGTGCTAATTGCTTAAGCTGGGCTAAACGCTCTTTGACTTCTGGGAATAATTCACCTTGATAGGACAAATACAGGCTATCAACCCCAAACCTTAAAAGCTTGAAGTATTCCCTATTGCAGTTATAGGGTACTGTGTTACTAGGCGGCGTACCCTCTAATAATACATTTGACGATTGTGGAACTTCTATCGAAGTGTTTTCCATCTCGCCCCCGCAACGCGCCGCCTCGCATCCGCTCGTTGTGCGTTGCGTGTGCTCGGTGGATATATATTCTACTGATTTCATTCTGAGTCTCCTTAAAAGTTAAGAAGTCAGCAGAATGAGATTTGCTAATAAGTAAAAATAGGGGATAAAGAAAATTAATAAAAGATAAAAAGGGGTATGTAGGTATTTCTAATCGGCTTGCTGCAAGGCTTTACATAAAAAATAGCTAAGATTTATCTAGCTATTTTTATCCCTAATTTTACGGGGCCGGCCTCGTCGATTTTTTACTTCGAGTGGAGCGATTTCTCTGATCCATTCGTATACCGTATCAGCTTCATAGGAACCCGCCCCCCGTATTTCTGAATTAACTCATCTTCTACAATAGATGGTATCGTTCTATTTATATCATCCTTCCAAATAACGAAAGCAATTTGTTGACAGGCCACTTTGATACGCTGATTCATCCTAAGAGTTCTTTCTTTTTCTAGGGAGCTAGTAGAATTTTGAAATAAATCACTGTCAGCTTGATTAACTACATTAGTTTCATTCCGCTGGACTTCATCTTCATTTTTTGCTAGACCAATGCGATGATACTCAATACGAACGCTTCCTACTTCTTCTGGCTCTACATGCATCGCCCTTAATGCGAGTGTGCCAAATTCAGGCATTTCAAAATCAAGCTTCCATCCTAGAGGAAACCAGAATTCTGGCAAAGCAATACCACGCCTTTCACACCATTCATGAAAAGCTAATCTATCAAGGATAGCCCATCTGAGTAATTTACGGTTAAATCGTTTGCCAAAAACACAATCGTAAATGTCATCTCTATAGGTACGCACATAAAAACGAGGGTCAGCTTTTGAATCAGGCGGACGCTTGGCAAGCGTCAAATTCTCGCAGATGATTTCACCATGCAAGATGGCATGCATTAACAAGCGAACGTAATCTTTAACCTCTAAGGGAAGCCGAAACCAGAGCCGACTCGGATCATAACCGGCCCAGCGAAAAGAAATATCCCAGATAGTTAATTCATTAGCAATTAATGGCATATTTTTCTATGTAGCAGTGGCTTTCAGGAGGGGTGAAATCATTCAGTTTCATATAATTTATTAAACATTCAATTTCTGCTTTTCTAGTCAGCCTAGTCGAAATCGAACAAGCGGAAATATTTAGGTTTTTTAATAAATATTTTTAGATTTAGACTGCCATTATTTCAGTAGCGAATTATTCAGCAGCAAATTATTGAGATAAGTGAAGTGATGTTCGACTCGCATGGTATTTATTAAGAAACTCTAACAGCTTCAGGATAACGGCGTCAAAGTAGCATAATTTGCTAATGAACAAGCAAAGCGAAAATTGTTATTTAGAATCTTTCGACAGTATTTCGTCGAGCAGGGATTGAACTAGAGTAACTTTATCTTTAGCCCTCAATCCCTGAAACAAAGCCAGTGATTTTCTCCAGCAATCAACTGCCTGATCGGGGTGGCCTTGGTTTCGATACATCTGGCCCAGATTGGTGTAGTCAGTAGCCATGCTTTCCCTGCGGGCTAGCTCTTCGTTGATCGCTAAACTCTTTTGAAAAAAGCCGATAGCCTGATCGAGCTTGCCCTGTTTTTTGTACGCGATCCCCAGATTGCCGTAGGCATTGGCCATACCTTCCTTTCGGCCCAGTTTTTCGTATATCGCTAAACTCTTGTGATAAAAGTCGATAGCCTGATCGAGCTTGCCCTGGTTTTTGTATGCGATCCCCAGATTGCAATAGGCATCGGCCATACCTTTCTTTCGGCCCAGCTTTTTTTCTATATCAAATGACTTCTGATAAAAGTCGATAGCCTGATCGAGCTCGCCCTGGGTTTTGTACACGATGCCCAAATTACAGTATGCTACTGCCTGATTTATAGGGTCACTTGCAGAACAAGAAATTTTTAGGACAGTCATATAGGCATTTTCTGCTTTTTCAAGTTCACCGATTCTTAGATACAAATGGCCTAGTTCATTCCAACCGTTTATATTATTCGGGTCAAGCTCTGTACTACGCTTATAGGAGCTAAATGCTTTTTCCGTATCGTGCAGAAATGCTAGAGAACCCAAATGACGCAAAGCTTCAGCCTCCTTAATATTTGATTGTTTTCCTTTGCGCCTGGCTTCCGCTATAACCTCTTCGAAAATTGCTTCTGCTTTTGCCGTATCACCTTGCGCTAGCAGATCCAAGGCTTTACGAATATCGTACTGATCAGTGTTTTGTTGGGTAAGTGCCTGGATAGTTTCCTGTAATGATTTGATGATCTGGGCATCTTTTTCTCCTTTTTCAGCTGCCAACTTCTCAGCTAGCTTTAGGGCGTCTTCAACGCTTAATCCAATGTAATTATTCGTGCTTAGAGAAGAATAGGGCGGTGGGTGCGTTGTTGAAGGAACAGATTCCGGTTTGCGACTTTTTTCCAGACCCAGATACCACCAATGCCAGTTATGACGGAAAAAATTATTCCTTTAATTACATCTAGTGATTCGAAGGCTTCCTTATATTGAACTAACCAATCGAAGAATTGGGAGATATCCACTGAGTAAAATTTGTGTATATTGAATAAATGAATTTACCTATTGATAATTAACGTTTGTTTATTCAGTAGAACAATATCATTAATTAGCTAATTACGTGTAGAACTGGAGTTTAACGTATATTTAACGCGGATGTAATATATTTATCTTTACAAAATATGCATATTACATAACGAATGATCACAGCTTCTTCCCACCCACCCGTCAAAAATATAGAAACGTAACAAAACTGGTGACATTCAGTGAGTATTAGCGAGCACTGGCGATAATAATATCAATAAAAATAGTCAGTTATAACACCTGTTAATCCGCAGATCCCAGGTTCGAGTTCTGGTTGGAGAGTCAATTCGGTACAAATCTGGATACTTTATCAAGTGTGTCAGACTTTAATTAGGTTACTGTATGCGCAAGCACTGAATAACTTCCTCTAATCTCGGCGTAATTGCCGTTAATGCAAATTTCGCTGATCAACAGTTTCAAATATTCCTTGTCGAACCTGCTTGATCTATCCATCAGTTTGCCAGCCCTATATAGCAAAACCAGCTAGAAATGATTCAAAGAGTATTCTCATTGTCTCATCTAGCACAAATGAGCATACGCCAAAGTACGCGTAAACAACAAAACCAAACCGTTAAGATGCTCTTCAAATTCTATATATTCCGAATCATTCTTAACTGGTTACGCTATACATCGCAGGCTCACCACCAGTCATTAGTCATGACAGATTCATTCTTAATATCTTGCTGGGATAATCAAAAATCACTATATTGGGGAGTTAATTTTAATTGGATATATTCGTTATCTTTCATGTTGCTTGAGCGTGATTAGCTTTCGGATAGGTGAGTTTGGGTAATTACTTTGTAAAAAAATTACTACGTAAAAAATATTTTTTAATTAATGGCAAACTTAATGAAAATTAGCAATTCTTTGAATTTATTAAGAGACCCTATTTGGGCTTCTATAGCAGCTTTTGTTGCAATTATCGGCTCAATTATGAATTATGCTGATTCAAGTCCAGATAGACTATCAATTGTACCAAACCATGCCTTTTCCAAATTATCAGAGTTTTTGCCAAACACAAAAATCAAATTTAGTATTGAAGAAGAAACTATCGAGCTAAAAAATCTTTTTTATACATATCTATGGGTGCAAAATAATTCTTCATCAAACATAAAACCAGGTGATTTTCTAGAAAAAATAGGAATAAAGTCGATTAGTGAAGATTTAGAGATAATTTTAGTAACTTCTTGTAAAGATCTTGGAAATCTTAGTCTGACAAAAATTAATACTCCCTCATTTGTTTGGAGTAAAAATGATTTGATTTGGGAAGTAGAACCTGAATTGATTAATTCTGGGGAAGGAGGATGTAGTTTAATAATTGTGAAATCAAATCAAGTAGCTCCTATTAATATGAATGATTTTAAATGGTCAGGCAGAGTAATAGGAAATAGTATCAAGATTTATGACTCGAGAGACGATTATTATCAAGATAATAAAAAACTATCAGATTACTTGTTTATTTATATTTTTATGACCACAAGTGGATTAATCTGGTTTTTTATAATTCAAAGTGTTCTATCATTAATTTCAATTCTTTTGATAAATAAAGTATGGTTCTCAACTAAATTGACATTAACTGAGCTTAGTAAGATTTATTTTACATTTTTATTAACTATTACCACATCTGAAATTATTGTTTCTATTTTTATTAATTTAGATATTCAACACCCAATAGCTTGGTTGCTCTTACTGTTACATTTTTTAGTTTTATGTATCTTAGCCTATAAAGCATATTTAGCAAGTATTCAAGCAGTTAGAATCAATAATACTTAAATCATTTGATGAAATATTCTTTATTCAAGTCAAAAATAATTTGAATGAAGAATTTAAACAGAAAATTTAATATACCAGCTGCCAGTTTTATCCTATTTGGTGAGCTAAAGAGGTTACTGCAATGATTGTGTCAATTTTGTGTCAAACTACGCTAAGATCCCCAATGTTTGAGACTGTGTGACACTGATTTTATGCTAGGCAAGCATTGTAAGTGATTGATTTGTAAATATATGAAATTTTAGGTTACGTTTCGTAATCAGTAGGTCGGAGGTTCGACTCCTCTCAACAGCACCAATAAAATCAAATGGTTATTAAGTGAAATATTTGCTGTTCATATTTTGCTAACTTTAAATCCACGTCTTTAATTTAGTCCTAGCCATACGCTACGCACAGAAATTTACAGATTTTGTACTTGCCCCAGCGTGAAAAGCGTATTAAAGAAAACTAAATTTCATTTTCCCAGGGGTTGCCGCAACAAACGCCATGGTGCGCCACTACGTAAGATCGACAACTCTGCATTCTCGATAATATTTCTCAACGCTTCCGATATAAACTCGCTCTTGAAGCAGCAAGAGTCGATATGAAAACTCCTTTTGTTCATCGGTAAATTCTGTTCTGCTATTCATTAGCATAGAAAATGAATCAAATAAAATGAATCAAATTCTCATGGATTATTACGAAACGTCAACAGAGCCTAAAGATTTTAAAATTTTTGTAGAAATAACAAAATCAATATCAGGCTTTATTTTGATAACAGTAAGCTAGCGCAAAAACAACTCATTACTGCTGTTTAACCTCTTATTTCATTTATAAAAATAATTCCATTTCCAAACCAGGCATAATGAATGGAAACCGCGAATGCAATCGCAGGCAGTATACAAATACTACGGCAAAAGCTGGCAAAGTCAGGTTTGATTTAGAAATAGATTAAGGTTCGGAAACGACCTATTACCCTCTCGCCAAGCGAGCTGCCGGAGTTGAAATGCTAGCCGTTATTTCCTCAGACCATGTTACAGGAACCATGGGGTATAATCAGCTACTTTGTATTTAACGGAAAAATATCATTCCATCATGACTCATCTTCGCACTGCTTTATTGGAAAACTTGCTTACTCGTCGTATCCTACTTCTAGACGGCGCGATGGGCACAATGATCCAGAGTTACAAATTGAGCGAAACTGATTATCGAGGGAGCCGTTTTGCAGATTTTCCTCATGACCTCAAGGGCAATAATGATTTGCTAACGCTGACACAGCCTCAAATCATCCGTTCTATCCATGCGCAGTACCTGGAGGCTGGCGCTGATATCATTGAAACCAATACCTTCAACTCCAATGCTCCTTCGATGGCTGATTACCATATGCATGAGTTGGTCTATGAATTGAATTTTGCAGGAGCCAAATTAGCACGTGAAGAAGCACTTGCGATGGAGGCTAAAACACCGGATAAACCCCGTTTTGTTGCAGGGGTGATCGGACCCACGACCAAAACAGCTTCTATTTCACCGGATGTGAATGATCCCGGTTTTCGCTCCATCACCTTCAAACAGCTTGTGACGGATTACTCGCAATCCATACAGGGGTTAGTGGAAGGAGGTACCGATATTCTGCTAGTGGAAACCATTTTCGACACACTGAACGCTAAAGCAGCATTATTTGCAATTGAGCAGTACTTTGAGAAAAATAATATTCGCTTGCCTGTCATGATTTCAGTCACGATTACCGATGCTTCCGGTCGCAATCTGTCTGGACAAACACCAGAAGCATTCTGGAATTCGGTCAGACATGCCCAACCCTTGTCAGTGGGTATCAACTGTGCATTGGGTGCTGAATTAATGCGCCCTTACGTTGAAGAACTTTCCAGCGTGGCTGAGGTATATACCAGCACTCACCCCAACGCCGGCTTACCCAACCCATTGTCTGAAACAGGTTATGACGAATCACCCGAATATACTGCGAGCTTGATTAAGGAATTTGCCCAGTCGGGTTTCGTTAATATTGTGGGCGGCTGCTGTGGCACGACACCCGCTCACATAAAAGCTATCGCTGATGCAGTAGCGGATATTGCCCCACGAAGTATTCCGGATATCCCCAAGAAACTGCGCCTCTCCGGCTTGGAACCACTTAATATTGGTGAGGATTCGCTCTTTGTCAATGTGGGCGAACGTACCAACGTGACCGGATCAAAAGCCTTTGCCCGCCTGATACTCAATGACAATTATGCAGAAGCACTGAGCATTGCACGCAGCCAAGTCGAGAATGGGGCACAAATCATTGATATCAATATGGATGAAGCCATGCTCGATTCACAAAAAGCCATGGTTACCTTCCTCAACTTGATTGCATCAGAGCCGGATATCAGTCGCGTGCCTATTATGATTGATTCGAGCAAATGGTCAGTGATTGAAGCAGGCTTACAATGTATTCAGGGTAAAACCATCATCAATTCCATCAGCTTAAAGGAAGGTGAGGAAGAATTCATTTATCATGCCAGGCTTGCACGTCGCTATGGCGCAGCAGTCATCGTGATGGCATTTGATGAGAAAGGACAGGCCGATACATTAGCGCGCAAGGTTGAAATCTGTACGCGTTGTTATCGTGTTTTAGTCGACAAGGTTGGCTTCCCGCCAGAAGACATAATTTTCGATCCCAATATTTTTGCGGTAGCGACCGGTATCGAAGAACATAACAACTACGCGCTGGATTTCATTGAAGCTATCCGTATCATCAAACAGACTTTGCCTTATGTCAAAATCAGCGGCGGCGTCTCCAATGTGTCCTTTTCTTTTCGTGGCAACGAGCCGATCAGAGAAGCCATTCATACTGCATTTCTATACCACGCTATCCAGGCTGGTATGACCATGGGTATCGTCAATGCGGGTCAATTAGGTGTGTATTCGGATATCCCCAAAGATTTACTCGAACGAGTTGAAGATGTTCTGCTTAATCGCCGTCCAGATGCGACTGAGCGTTTGGTTGAATTTGCCGAAAGTTTCAAAGGACAGAAAAAGGAGCAGGTTGAAGATCTCAGCTGGCGTAATCAATCCGTCCGCCAACGATTAACGCATGCACTCGTCAAAGGGATCGGCACCTATATTGAAGAAGATACTGAAATCATCCGTCAGGAAATAGAAAGCAGAGGAGGACGACCCATAGAGGTCATCGAAGGTCCTCTGATGGATGGCATGAATGTAGTAGGCGACCTGTTTGGCGCTGGGAAAATGTTTCTGCCGCAGGTAGTTAAATCTGCGCGCGTCATGAAACTGGCAGTTGCCTATCTTCTCCCTTACATTGAGGCTGAGAAAAAAGTTTCCGGTGACGCTAAAGCGAAGGGAAAAATCGTTGTTGCCACAGTAAAAGGCGATGTCCATGACATCGGCAAGAACATCGTTGCAGTCGTCCTCCAGTGCAACAACTATGAAGTTATCAACATGGGAGTGATGGTGCCCAGCTCGCAAATCCTGGAAACCGCGCGTAACGAACAGGTTGACATTATCGGATTATCTGGCCTGATCACCCCTTCTCTCGAAGAAATGGCGCATGTAGCCAAAGAAATGGAGCGGGAGGGTTTTACTATTCCTCTTCTCATTGGGGGTGCCACGACCTCGCGCGTACATACCGCCGTTAAAATTGCGCCGCACTATAGTGGAGTTACAGTGTGGGTGCCTGATGCAAGCCGGGCTGTTGGCGTATGCAGCCAATTAATGTCTCAGGATCAGCACAGTACGTATATGCAGGAAATCAAGGCAGAACAAGAGAAAATCCGCACACAGCAAAAAAACAAAAAAGGTCCCTCACAATTATTACCTCTCACTGAAGCACGTGCAAATGCATTGAAAATAGATTGGCAGCACTATGCTCCCCCTGAATCTAGCTTTCTCGGTATTAGAACCCTGAATAACTACCCTTTAGAAGCACTGGTTCCTTATATTGATTGGACACCCTTCTTCCAGGCATGGGAACTATCTGGACGCTATCCGGCTATTCTAGAAGATGAAGTAGTAGGCGAAGCTGCCAGCAATCTATTCCGCGATGCACAAACAATGCTGAAGAAAATCATTGAGCAAAAATGGCTTACAGCCAATGCTGTCATCGGACTCTTTCCAGCCAATACAGTCAATCATGACGACATCGAAATTTATTCGGATAAATCCCGTACTAAAGTGCTGATGACCTATCACACCTTACGGCAGCAAACAGTCAAACCTGCCGGACGCCCCAACCTCTGTTTAGCAGATTTTATTGCACCCAAAGAAAGCGGCATCATGGATACGATTGGATTATTCGCAGTCAGTGCGGGTTTTGGCATCGATGAGCGAATAAAAGCTTTCGAAGCTGCCAATGATGACTATAGTGCCATTATATTGAAAGCATTGGCTGACCGCCTGGCTGAAGCATTTGCCGAACACATGCATGCGCGTGTGCGGCGAGAATTCTGGGGTTATGCCAAAGATGAAGCACTCAACAACGAGCAACTTATTAATGAGAAATATCAAGGAATTCGCCCCGCCCCAGGCTATCCAGCCTGTCCCGATCATACTGAAAAAGGACCTTTGTTTGCCTTACTCGAAGCTGAAAAACGAGCAGGTATCATTATCACCGAATCTTATGCTATGGTTCCTACCGCGGCGGTATCCGGCTTTTATTTCTCGCATCCGGAATCTACTTATTTCGCTGTAGGTAAAATTGGCAAAGATCAAGTAGAAGATTATGCCAGAAGAAAAGGCTGGACGATTGATGAAGCGGAAAGATGGCTCGCCCCCACATTGGCATATGAGCGCTGAGCGCTCAATAAATACCAATCGAGCCATGAATCAGGTATTTATAATACCCTGCCGTATTAAGCGAATAGAGACTATCAGAATCTGGTTCGCGCCAGGAGGATAGCAATAGCAATCATAGGGCAACTTCTATCTGTGATAATCCTGTGTTTTTTGCACGGAATAATGCTTCATCAACCCGCTTAATCACCGTATGCTGATGCTCATCAGTTTGGCGTAATGTCACTCCGCCACTAATAGTGATCGATACCGGTTGTTTATCTTTATTGAGTACAGGATTGCTAGCCAGCATGTGCTGTAATCGCTGTATGATACGTACCGCATCATTGATCTCTGTATCAGGCAATAAGATAATGAACTCCTCCCCACCATAACGGGCAACCACATCGGTTGGACGTAACGCATTCTTTATGGTTCTTGCCAAAGAGATCAGAACATTATCGCCGAATGGATAACCATAAATCTCATTAATTTCCTTAAAGTTATCCAGATCAATCAGGATAACGCATAACGGATTTTTGCTTCGGTCTGCACGGGCAGCTTCACGGATAAAATGCTCATCCAGTCCGCGCCGGTTAAACAAGCCAGTCATCTGATCGGTATGCACTAACTCTCTGATGAGTGCTAGCTCATGCTTCAGAGATTCAATTTTTTGCTCAGTATCAGAGATCTTGTGCCGTGAATTGGACATCTCATCACTTTGATGCAAATCCCTGGTTTCAGACAAAACAGCATCCAGAATTCTAATTATTTCATTCACATCATGAGTTTTTCTGATTTCGTGGGCATACTGCTCAGCGTGCTGATAATATTCATCAACGGTTAACAATGCTTTGCTGCTTTCCTCACTTGTTTCATTTTCCTCTCCAACCTCGGATGACTTGACCAGCTTTAACCGCATTTCACTCAAAGTTTGCATAATAATGTAACCTCTCATTGATAACACCAGGAATAAGATGATTATTCCAGTCAAACCCAAGCCAACACTGATTAATTAAAAAGGATAAGCCGCTGCAGGAATAATCTACCATTATCTGTAGACTAACAAACTCAGCATGATTTAATAAATGAAATTAAAATGGAAATCCAGCTTTATTCTAAATTCCCCTTAATCTTATTCCATTTCTCAATCAAAAATGACGCGAAGGCGAGCCGCAGACAGTATCAATCATGCGGCAAGTAAAGCCCACAAAGTCAGTTTTGATTGAGAAATGGAATGAACCATAAGCAGACACTTGTAGATCCTACAAGATAAACTCAGTCAAACACCGGGATAAGATAGAGATCCTAAAAAATATTGAATGTTTACCAAGTAATTGGTGGCGTAACTCAGATTAATCAACCAAGTGGTGTTTAATAGCGTAACGTACTAATTCAGAATTGTTCGTTAGTTTAAGTTTTTCCATAAGACGAGCACGATAAACACTGACTGTTTTTGGACTCAGACACAAGCTGGTAGAAATTTCCGAAAGGGACTTACCTGCCGCAATCAAGCATAATGTCTGATATTCCCGATCAGATAAACTATTATGTAATGGTTGATCAGTATCTAATGTAATTGCGTTAGCCAGCTCCTGTGCAAGGGATGGAGTAATGTACTTGCGCCCCGCTGCCACCTGACGAATCGCTGTCACCAGTTGCATAGGCGCACTTTGTTTACTTAGATAACCGGCTGCTCCTGCTTTAATTGCGCGGATCGCGAATTCACTTTCGTGATGCATGCTAAGCATTAAGATAGTGAAATTAGGCTGGTCTTTTTTAATCTGTTTGAGCACCTCAATACCGTTTCTGTCCGGTAGTGAGATATCCAGTAACATCACATCAAAAATTTGCTGGCGTGCGATGGTTATCGCCTCAAACCCGGTTTCTGCTTCACCAGCTACACTAATATCATCCGTCTCACTTAAAATCTGTTTCAAACCCTGGCGTACGATGGCATGATCATCAGCGATCATTACACGTATCATTCTACCCTCCCTCGCCTATTATTTTTCGATACATGATACAACCTACAAAGGTTACTATTCTTTAGCATTCACTGGAATCTGGATTATCACACAAGTTTCCTTTTCAGGTATTCCGTTAACATAAAGGTTTCCACCCAATTGTTGACAACGTTCACGCATTCCCCGTATTCCAAAAGATCCTGGTTTGTTCATATCTGATTCCCTAATTCCATGCCCATTATCAATCGCTTCCAAAAATACCCAACCGTCATTTTCAAATAGCTTGACTTTAACGTTCGAGGCGCCTGCATGTTTAGAAATATTAGTCAATATTTCCTGAAAAACACGGAAAATAGCGCTAGCTAAATCTGCATCTAACGGAATATCTTCACTGTCACAACAAAACACACAAGGAATTTCTGTACGTTTGCTAAATTCCTTTGCTTGCCACTGAATTGCCGCCACGATACCAAAATCCAGTATACCTGGCCGCAGGTCTAATGCTATTCGGCGCGTGCTGTCAATCACATTATCGACCAGCTCTTCAATCGAGGCTGCTTTCTGCTGGTAAAAATCAGGTTTCCTCGGTTTTGCGTCCATACAGAGCAATAGCTCACATTTAATTGCTGTCAAGGTTCCGCCAATATCATCGTGAATTTCTCGGGCGATCTTTGCGCGCTCATGCTCCTTAACTTTCTGTAGATAAGAAGTAAGTTCAGCCAGTCGCGCATGCGAGCGAGCAATTTCAATTTCTGCCAGCTTATTGCGTGAAATATTCATGACGATACCGTCCCATAGCACCCCATCATTGGGTGAGCGGCGTGGTGTTGCACGTAAACTGACCCACTTAATATCTGGATCACCTTTAACTTGAATGCGCCCCTCCCAGTTCCAAGTAGAAAAATGCTTGGCCGATGCTTGCATGAGTTGATCATAAGAAGCCCTATCTTCAGGCAAAATCAGGTTAGTAAATAAATCCGGCTGCTCTATTAAATGGGTGGGTGAAATTCCTAAGAGCATCACAGAGCCTTCACTTACATAAGAAAAGCTTTTAGAACCATCTTGATTCAATAAAAATTGAAATACCAACCCGGGCAGATTCGAAGCAATTGCACGAAAGTGCGCTTCACTTTTCTGCAACGCAAGCTGTGCTTCTCGAATATGCTGAAGCGTTTCCATTTGCTTCAGACTACGCTGTATTGCTTGCACCAATCTTGCCGTACAGCAAGCTATTGAAATAAAATCCTGAGCGCCTACTTTCATCAAATGAGCTGCAGATTCATCATTTCTACGGCTGGACACGACGATAACAGGGATACCTAAATGATGCGTAGCAAGATGAGATAATACCTGTTCAGCGCCTAGTTCAGGCATTGTATCATCAGATAAAATTATATCCCATGAAGATGCAATGAATGTCTTCGGAAAAGCTTCAATAGTATCGACACATTCTGAATTAAAACACAAATCACTTGCCCTGAGTGCCTGACAGATATGCTCAGCATTTCTGGCCGAATATCCTACCAGCAGTATATTGAGCGTTCTGGTCATCCTTAATATTCATCCAAATAAAAGAATTTTACATATTATAAAGCTATCATACAAAGAAGGCGGCATAGAAGCCACTCAAAAAGTGGCACTAAAAACTAAGCTATTGACTAAGCTCTCCTTAAATCAACTAATAAGCAAGTGATTACGAGTGCGGAAGAAATGGCAAAAATGTCTCAAGCCAAGCACAAAGACTCGACAGATATCACAGAGCATGTTGAAATAATTAAAATAATGTAGAAAGCAAACACTATTTCCAATCCCAACAAAACTATGATAATAGAATGGCTGGACAAGAGGCATTTAGCAGCAGACAAAAAGTATAGTTATAAAAAAAATCGCTGCATCAGCATACTACTTGCAATAGCAGTAATGAGTATCTCTATTCCCATCAGTTATGCGGCCGCAATAACAAACGAAAGAGTTACTACCTCTCAAGATCAGAAGAACATCATTGTTACTATTTATAATGGGAACTTGGCATTAATAAAAGATTCACGCAGCGTTATACTGGATCAAGCTTTCAATAAACTGGCTTGGCAGGAAGTCTCTGCGCAGATACGCCCTGAAACCGCGCTATTACGCAACCTTGCTTATTCTTCAGGATTTCGCTTACTGGAGCAATCTTTTGATTTCGATGTGCTCACTCCGAAAAAACTACTGGAAAAGTACTCAGGTAAAGAAGTAATCGTTATACGGACGAACCCAGCAACCGGTTCTGAAGCTAGCGAAGTGGCTACAATCCTTTCGACTAACGAAGGAATTATTCTAAAATTTATTGACCGAGTTGAAAGCAGTGTACCTGGACGAATCGTGTTTCCTGGTTTACCAGAAAATCTGCGTGACAGGCCTACCCTACTCATTTCACTGATTAGCCCATCCCAAGGCAAACATGATCTTGAGCTTTCCTACCTTACATCCGGCTTATCCTGGCGTGCCGATTATGTAGCTGATCTGAATGCAGATGATAATTGGCTTGATCTCAATGGCCTGATAACATTTACCAATCAAAGTGGCATAGCCTACCATAATGCCAGGTTGCAACTAGTGGCAGGTGATATTCATCAAATTTACCCTGAACAGCCCACCTCCCAAAAAATGATGACATTTGCGCGAGAAGTAGCTGATAGTGCGCCAATGAAAAAAGAAGCACTTTTTGAATATCATCTTTATACATCACCGCACCCTATTACACTTGCTGAAAACCAGACTAAACAGGTTGCCCTCATGTCTGCAACTCATATTCCAGTCAGCAAGGAATTTATTCTGCAAGGTACGGATCATTATTACTCTGGACAATACCCTATCATCAGCCATAAATTAAAAACTAACGTATCCATCAGTTTTGCTAATAAGGGTGAAGGCTTGGGAATACCGCTTCCAAAAGGAATTATCCGAGTCTACAAAAAAGATACCGAGGGAAATCATCTCTTTATCGGTGAAGATCAGATCGATCATATACCTCAAAATGAGTTGGTTCGTCTCAGCCTGGGGAGTACCTTTGATATTACCGCTGATAAGTTACAAACCGATTTTCAACAAATCTCTGGCGCGCTAGGTCATAGCAGTATGGTGGAAACGGCTTATCAAATTACACTAAGAAACGTCAAGAAAGAGGCAGTCATAGTAAAAGTACAGGAACCCATTCCAGGAGATTGGACTATGCTATCTGAATCATTGCCTCATATTAAGTTATCCTCTGGCATGGCGGAATGGAGAATACCTGTTCCAGCTGAGGATGAGGTCACGCTAACCTATCGGGTACGCGTCAAATACTAGAAAGTAGCTGCTTTTATTTAATAAACTAGCGAATCAGATTTGCCCGCATTCTTCCATTGCTGCTTCCAGCTCCAGCCAGCTTTCTTCGAGTTCAGCAATTTTTCTTTCTAATTCAGTACGGATATGATTGAGCTGGCTGATTTCCTCGCGTGTACAGTTCGTATAAGTAGCCGGATCAGCTAACTGGTGATGGATTGCAGCTAACTCAGTTTGCGCAATGGACAGTGTTCCCTCGAGTTTAGTTTGCTTAGAAATAAGTGCTTTTCTATTCGGTTTAGGCGTCTTTGGCTGAGTAACTTTCTCTGGCTTAGGCTTAATCGCTTTATAGGTACGCTGATTCTCAATCCAGTTTTTATAATCTTCCAAATCACCATCAAATAGCTGGGCCTGGCCATCTGCAACCAGCCAAAATTCATCCGCCACGGCACGAATCAAACTACGATCATGTGACACCAGGATTACACTACCGGTATATTCTTCCAGCGCCAGTATGAGCGCATCACGCATGTCCAAATCAAGGTGGTTGGTAGGTTCATCGAGCAACAGTAAATGGGGTCGTTGCCAAGCGAGTAAAGCCAGCACCAAACGGCTTTTCTCACCACCGGAAAAAGTCATCACCGGACGATCTTCACTGTCCGCAGCTAATCCAAACCGCCCCAGGAAAGTGCGTAATGTCAACGTTGTTTCCTTCGGGGCGAGTTGCTGAAGATGCTGTAATGGTGTCATTGATCCATCCAATTTCTCGAGCTGATGCTGAGCAAAATAACCAATACGGATATCTGACGCGATCTCTATTCGCCCAGCGCTCGGTTTGAGCTCATCAATCAACAATTTGATTAACGTGGATTTGCCCGCACCGTTCGGTCCCATAAGCGCAATACGCATCCCTGCTCGCAAGAATAAATTAACATGTTGAAAGAGCATTTCTCTACCATAACCAAAACCCATGCCTTCCACTTTCAGCAAAACATCCGGGCCTCGCTCGGGCGCATCGAGCTGTAACCGATAATGACCATCATCTACATGGAGAGGTACGATCCGCGCCAACCGCTCGAGCGCCTTAATTCGGCTTTGTGCTTGTTTAGCCTTGGTAGCCTTTGCTCGAAAACGCCGCACAAAATCTTCCATATGGGCTATATACCTTTGCTGCTGCTGGAAAGCTTGGCCCTCTTGAGCGATACGTTCAGCACGAGTGCGTTCAAAATCATCGTAATTCCCACCATAACTATCAATGATCTGGTTATGAATGTGTGCAATACGATTCACACATGTATTAAGGAATTCACGGTCATGTGAAACGACAATTAAGCTACCGGGATAACGAGCCAGGTACTGTTCCAGCCAAAGAATAGCTTCCAGATCAAGATGATTGGTTGGTTCATCCAAGAGGAGTAAATCAGCTCGATGCATCAATGCGCGCGCTAAATTCAAGCGCATTCGCCAGCCACCTGAAAATTGGCTAACGGGATGCTCCAATGCATCATTTGCAAAACCTAATCCATTCAGCAATTGGGCTGCGCGCGCACGCGCTCCGTAGCCATCGATTGCTTCATAGCGTTGCTGTGCCTCGAACCAGTGGGCATCATGTGTTTCACGCATCAGGATTTGCTCTAATTGTCTCAATTCAACATCGCCATCAAGCACAAACTCCAATGCAGATTGATGAGAATTGATAATTTCCTGTTCAACAAAAGCAACCGTTTTGCCAGCTTGAAGAATAATTTCACCCTTATCCGGATGGATTTCCCCCCGTATCAAACGAAATAGAGTAGATTTTCCGCAGCCATTTTTACCGACCAAACCCACACGCTGATTGGCAAATACCTGTAAATTAACATCCTGCAGAAGTGGCAGTCCATTTTGTAAATAAGTAAGGTTCTGAATATTCAGCATGAATGATGACTAATAATTTTTATCCACTTCCTTCACATATAAACTGTGATATGAAATGCATCTCTTTATTGAAGAATCCAAAGTAATGATTAGTATTTTAATTATTTATTTTCAATATGTTAAATAAGGAATTCTCCTCATAAATTATCAATACTCTTGACATCTAAAACAATTCACATTTTCTTTTTAAAATAATTTATTTCAATTTAAATTTGCATCAATATTTATTAAAATTACAACTATTTGATTAAAAATGATTGTTTCATGTACAAAAATTAATCAAATAATAAAATACTGTTATAGGCAATTATCTTAATACTATTTACAACTTACTCACAAAGTTATCCACAAAAATTGTGAATAACTCATCCTGAAAAACGATTTCATTGATTTTGATAATGAACATTCCTCAACGAAACGTATGCTTGAATACCTTAAGCTTCAAACGTAACAAAACAGAAACTGGGTTACTTCCTTGCTCTGTTTATCAATGTGTATTTAAAGTGACTACTTGCTCTGATAAGTTTTGATCATCTGTTCTTTTATTTGAATACTCAGGAACCCATTTTGTTAAGGCCCACCTGACCTCCTCATCCTTTAGCACAGGTTGTTTGGTAAACCAATCCATAAATGACGCAAGCCATTGCTCATCAACTTGGTAAGACAGCGTAATACTAAGTTTTTTATGTTGGGTTGGCAAAGTATTTTCATTTTCTGTAGCGAGTTCTTCATATAACTTCTCACCTGGACGCAACCCAGTATAGATAATCTTGATATCTTCTTCGGTCAGGCCAAGCAAACGGATCATATCTTTGGCCAAATCTACGATTCTGACGGGATCGCCCATGTCCATAACAAAAATTTCTCCTCCACCTTTCACACCACCCATCAAGCCCGCTTGTAAAACCAATTGTGCTGCTTCCTGAATAGACATGAAATAACGCGAAATCTCAGGATGTGTCACAGTAATGGGTCCACCTTTTGCGATTTGTTCCCTGAATTTAGGGATCACACTACCTGTACTTCCTAAAACATTACCGAACCGCACGATGACAAAACAAGTTTTGGATGGTGCAGTATACTTATTCTCAGCATGTAACACTGATTGCTGTAGTGCCTGACAAACCATTTCAGCCAATCGCTTGCTGGCCCCCATTACATTGGTAGGGTTCACCGCTTTGTCAGTGGAAATTAGCACAAATTTTTCTACCGCATGTTCAATCGCTACTTCTGCCAGCACATATGTTCCCATGACATTATTCAACATAGCCTGCCAGGCATTTTCATTTTCCATTAAAGGTACATGTTTATAGGCCGCAGCATGGAATACCACCGTAGGTTGATATTTATCAAATACTTGTGAGAGTCTTGCGCGATCTTTGACATCTCCGATCACAAACGCCATAGAGACAGCCGGAAATTTGAGGAGGAATTCTTCTTGAATGGCATAGAGCGCAAATTCATTCAATTCAAACAAGACAAGCTGCCTAGGATTAAATGCCATGATTTGCCGGCACAGTTCAGAACCTATCGAACCACCCGCACCTGTAATAAGTATCGTTTTTCCGGTCAGCAGATCATGCAAACCTTTCGTATCGAGCACCACAGGCGCCCGGCCAAGTAAATCATCCAGCTCAACATTGCGGATTTGTGATACAGTCATTTTCCCGCTGACAAGGTCAGCATAGGATGGAATGGTCAATGCCTTAACACCTAGCTCTGCGCACATTTCGAGCGCTTGACGCCGCTCGTTCTGAGAAGCAGATGGCATAGCAATAATAACATGGCCCACACCTAATTTTGCTACCCATGCAGGTAATTGACTGATCATACCTAAAACCCGAACGCCATGAAGACGAGCTCCTAATTTTTTGGGACTCCCTCCCAGTAATCCCACTACCTGCCAATCAGGGCTACGATCCAGCTCTTTTACCAGATTAATTGCAGTATTTCCTGTCCCCAGCACAATGACTGGTTTACGTTCTGAATTTTTTAAGCTGTAAAACCGCCCTTCTTTCCATGACCGATATAAAATGCGGCTTCCTCCCATGATTAGCAGCAAGAGTAATGGGGTAAGGAATATCACTGCTCGTGGCAGCAAGACAGGCAGTTTCAGCATAAATATTACAAACGGGACAATTACTGCACCGCAAGTAACGGTTAGCAGAATTCTTTTTAAATCTGGCAAGCTGGCATAGCGCCATAATCCGCGATATAAGCCAAAGGAATAAAAGATAGCCGCTTGAGTTGGTGCAATCCAGACTAAATTTTCCTTGAGTGAATCTTGAAAATCAGCAGGAATTTCAAAATTGAAGCGGAATAAATAAGCGAACCACCACGCTATGATCACTGCAATAAAATCATGAATGAAAGCAATGAGAGAGCGTTTATGAATTTTACTTGCAATCATTCTGTATTTTAGTGTAGCGATAGCGTTGATAACAATCAAAAGCCCGCATTATAATTAAATAAATACTTCCCCACATCACCGCCAGCCAGCTCTGGGTGATAAAGTCATAACTGTTTGCCCATACTGCACTCCCGCCGACCATCAGCATCAGTAGATATTCCAATAAGGCTGTATTGCGGTGCCCAACCCCACTCTGCACAACCCTCTGGTAATAATGTTCACGGTGTGCTTGCCAAACCCTTTCACCACGGAAGAATCGCTTAATCAGCGTCATACTCGCATCGACTATAAAAGGTGAAAATATCAGTAAAGGCAGCCAAAAAGACCACAAACCTTTAACCCAACCTAAAATACCGAACGCCGCCGCTAAAAAACCCAATGGCACTGCCCCCACATCTCCCAGAAATATTTTGGCGGGATGAAAATTGAAGCGTAAGAAAGCCCCAGCGGAAGCCATAATACAAAAGTTAATCATGGCAAATTCCATATCGCCTGCAAGCAACGCTGTTACACCATAATAACCAAAACCGATGAACGCCATACCACCCGCTAGCCCATCAGAACCATCCATAAAATTATATAGGTTGGACATCCAGGCAATGGCCAGTCCCATTCCTATCACCATAACCCAATTGTAACCATCTAGTAAAAGCATCGCAGAAAAGCTGATGGCAACAAGAATATGAGCCAGTAAACGCACCAGTACAGATACACCCTTCACATCATCAGCCAAAGAAACAAGCGCAAGTACGCTAAATCCTACCCACAATGAAATAGGCAATGAAGCAGAAAACAGCAGCCATACCAACAATATCGAGAGAATCAGACCGATACCACCAGTCCGAGGAACAGGAGTGCTATGTAACGAACGTTTATTTGGAAAATCCAATATTTTGAGTGCATTGCCTTTCACCAGCCAGAAAATAAGTAAATAGGCCACTAGGAAAGATAGCAAAGGAGCTGCAACAAGTTGAAAAGAAAATTCCGAATTCATGAAGCAGAATTATGCTGGAAAAAACAGGCGATAGGCGAGCAAGGCGTTGAATAAAGATCCAACCAGTTCTCCTAACTCGTCAAATTCAAAAATGAGAATAGTAATTCCATTTCCAAATCAAACGCAGCTGTGCCGGCTTCTCTTTGTCGTATTATTTATATTACCTGCGGCTCGCCTTGGCGTCATGTTTGATTTGGAAATGGAATAATACTTTTCTCTTACTTTACTGCCCCTTTGCAACTACTTCCTATCCAGCAAAAAGAAAGCAGTTGCATAGTCATAGTTTATGAGTTTCGTTTCAATCAAAACTTATACTGTCATAGTATTAGCTGCATAGGTTTGATAAGCGGCCACTTCTGCAGCACCACGCTCTACCTTCATACCCACATTGGATAAAACCGTTTCCAAGGCGTTAAGACAGAAAATAACATTTTCAACTCGACTTGAATTACCCATTAAACCGAAGCGCCAAACTTTCCCAGCAAAATCTCCTAAGCCAGCTCCGATTTCCAAATTGAAATCAGCCAGCAACCTACGGCGTACTTCCTTATCATCTACGCCTACTGGTATATGTACGGCATTCAGCTGGGGCAAGCGATAGGGCTCGGCGACCACATATTCGATACCCATCGTCTGCAAGCCGGCTTTTAGCGCCTTGTGATTACGCTGATGCCGTGCCCAGGAATGTTCCAGCCCTTCTTCGTATAGCATCAATAACGCTTCATGCAATCCAACCAATGAATTGGTAGGTGCCGTATGATGATAGGTTCGTGAAGAGCCCCAGTAACCCAATAGCAAGTTAATATCCATGAACCAGCTTTGTACCTTATGTTTTCGGTTTTTAACCAGATTCACCACGCGCTCAGAGAAACTTACTGGAGAAAGACCAGGAGGGCAGGACAAACATTTCTGGCTGCCGGAATAGACTGCGTCAATTCCCCATCCGTCGATATAAATGGGTGTCCCACCTAGCGACGTGACCGTATCCATGATCGTTAAGCAGTTATAGCGCTTAGCTAGATCACTAAGAGTTTTAGCATCTGACTGTACACCGGTAGAGGTTTCAGCATGAACAAACGCCAGAATTTTCGTGTCTGGATTATTTTTTAAGGCATCTTCCACTTTCTGAGGATCAACAGGCTCTCCCCATTTGTCATCCACTACCACAGCCACTCCCCCATGGCGTTCGACATTCTCAATCATACGCCCACCGAACACGCCATTGCGACAAACAATTACCTTATCTCCCGGCTCAATCATGTTCACAAAGCACATTTCCATACCGACTGAACCAGGGCCTGATACAGGAAAGGTGAGCAAATTATTCGTCTGAAAAGCATAACGCATCAAACTTTTCAGCTCCTCCATCATATCCACAAATACTGGATCCAGATGGCCCAAGGTGGGACGCGCCATTGCGGACAAAACTCGCGAATGGGTATCCGATGGCCCGGGGCCCATCAAAACACGTTGAGGTGGATAAAAGATCGAAATTTTCTTCTCTGGGCGAAAGTCTTGGGTGGCCATTGATATTCCTAAAATATAAAAATAAACAAACAGTATGCTTGAAAATATAAAGATGGCGATTCTATCAAGTGATCAGGCATTTGACTATACTCAATTCCAGAAAACGACTTTAGAATCAAATAAGTGTTATTTCTGGAAAAGCTTTGTTAGCATTTGATTAATAGGACAAAAGATGCCAACTTGAGCTTACGAAAAAGTAAATTGCAGAAAAAAGATTAGATTTGAGCCAAGAAACCCCGCACTTCCTGAACCAGTTTAGCCAACTTTGCTACATCAAGTATGTGCAGATCACGGCCTCGCTGCTCAATCAAATTGATCTTAGCAAGACTGGCCAACTCCCGGCTCACTGCTTCACGGTGGGTACTCACAAAACAGGCTAATTCGGCATGAGTAGGAGCAGGTGAGATAATAGCAGTATTTTGAGATACCATACGTTCCTTCGCCAAGCGCCATAATTCAGTATGGATACGGTTCCGCACAGCCAGTGTGCTAAAGTCAAAAATCCGTTCAGTTAAGCGACGAACCTGGCCAGTTAGCCGCTTCAAAATAGCTTTGCAGAATGGAGGGTAGGTATGAATCAATTCCCAGAAAACCTTGTCAGGTATAGAAGCTAACAAGCTATCCGTTTTGGCTATGGCTGTTGCAGAGCGTGACAAACCATCAATAGCTGTCAACTCTCCAAACATCTCCCCTGCGGGCAAATCACATAGAATAACCTCATCGCCTGATAATGAATAATAGTGAACTCGGATAATACCTTTCAGAATAACAAAAACACTGTTGGTGTGATCCTGATAACGCACAATTTCTTCACCAGCAGCATAATGCTGCTGATGGAAAGATTGTGTAAACATTTCAAGATCGCCCGATGAGAGACCATCAAATCCCTTGATACTCGAAAAAAAAGTGAGGAAAGATTGATCAATTAAATTCATAGTAATCCGTGAAACGAAAGAACTCAGAGCTCTAATGAACAGTTCGATAAGAATCAGTTTCAACTATTACTCAAACTGAAAGAGCAGATTTCTCTCATGAACTATGTTAATAGTATCGCAAATAACAATGGAAAGCGGCTCAAAAATTAATAGGAACGAAGCAAAGCTAAACCTGTTGGAACATAGATGATGCTTCCTCCGCTCGTTTTTTGTGTGGCGTTATAAAGGCAAAACTGGTCATTACTCTCTTTTTTAATATAAAAAATCTGACCTGTGTATGCAGAGTTTTTTCCTGTGTATCTAAACCAGTCATTGCAAAGACAAGGACTTGACCATGTCGGACTGTTGTTTTGAGATTCTACAAGAGTACCGCCAGATGAATTTTTATTAAGTACATAGGTATAGCTCATATTGCAATCTCCTTTAGAAATTTAAAGTTAATCTCACAAAAAAAGTGCGCTCAGGCACATATCGAGTGGGTATTGCTTCAGCTGTATTAAAGCCAATATTTCTATAAAAGAATTTATCGTTTAGTAAGTTCCTCCCTTCCAAAGTGAATATGCCTCTCCGATTAGGAAATCGATATCCAATAATAGAATCAAGCAGGAAGAATGTATCTATCCCGGAGCCAGCAGCGATTGGGTTTTCTGGATTTCTTTTTTGATTATCATTAAAATCATGCTTACGTCGCAAATTCTGCTTAACTGTGTTTATAGAAGCGTTGAAAAAAAAACCATGTGGATTAAAATAATTGATAGTTATTGGCAAGCTTAGTGTTTGGATCCGATCTGGATCATTGCTAAACATTGCAATATCCTGATGATTTCTATTAAATTTTTCAAACTGCATTTCACCCTTAATCGCCCAATTTGAATTGAATATCCAATACAAATATGCTCGATATAGCTGTTCATTTTGTTTTTGCAAATGTTCCACAGTCGGATCTAGGCGAATGGGTACTTCTAACTTACGCTCAGATATTTCGATTCCGCTATATAATCGATTAGTAAAATGAGTATCCAGCCCAACTCCCATTCGCCTGGATCTGGTACCATTAATATCATCAAAAAATTGATTGAAACCAGCCACTTGTGTTGGCTCCAATGATTGTTGCGCTATGAGATGGGACTTGGTTGCCTCAAGCCATGTAGCTCTTAATCTGACAGAATTTGTGATATTCCACTGCAGCCCAAATTTAGGGTTAAATTTATCAACTTTTTCGGTAAAAAGCGTATTTGAGAATGAGTCGTAGCTTAGCGCTAATGTTGCATTTATATTTGGGAGAAAGTTGGTATTTGTGTAGATATAAGCACTTTCACGCTCTAGCTCATTAGACGGTTTTTCTATACCATTTTCTAACGAATTGTTATCAAACCGGTAACCACTTCCACCAATTATAGAATTGAAGTTTTTTGCCCTAAGTATGTGCTGAGCTTCAATTTGAAAACCCTTATTTTCAAGATCAGTATAAAAATTGCCAAAGTTTTGGATTTCAGAACGATCAATATATTTGCCGGAGAAAATTAGGTCCTGATTGGGTGATAGCGCATATCGCGCGCCTATTCTTGCTATCTCCTCACTCAGCTTTCGTCGATGACTTGAGTCATAATTTTTAGGATTGAAGTCCAGCGTCAAATCTCCCTGTTCTGTCGCCCGAGTACGTAATTCAACCTGCACATTGAATTTGGGATTGAATGCATACTGCATGAACGCATTGTAAATATTGTGGGTCTGATCATTGTTGTTAGCTTCTCCAGGCTTGTTTCTTTTAAACCCATTAGTATCGAAATGAAATTGCCCTAAACTTACTGAGGCACGATCATAAACAGCTGACGCCACAACCTCATCCCCAAGCGTACTGTTGCTGCCAAAAATGCCAGATGCAACCAGTTGCGGTCTATTACGCTCCATGAGTGGGGCAAATTCATTGAACCCTGGAATCACTGGTCCTGAAGTCGTGATGATATTGAGATCAGCAACGGCCAGATGGGGCTGCACTGGGTTAATGTTGACTGGTTGCAATAGTTGTGCCTGCAACAATTCACTGACACGGGCAATCTCATAGCGTGGAATGTTGACATATGCATCCGAGAGGAAGCGATGCGCAGAATGGTTTGCTGGATCGAGACTCAGGGATCTAGCGGTTTCCATCAATGCACGCTTTTCAAAACCCAAGTTGTCGTAAATCCTTGCCAAACTCGAACCTCGAGCAGCTTGATCCTGATCTAGTAGCAATTTAGAACGATAGACCGCACGGTTATCATTCAGCTGAATTGATTTCTGAATATCACGTAGCGCCTCCACCGGCTGGTTCTGCGTCTGTTGCTGGATAGCATCATAAAACCAAGGGGTGGGATCATTTGGGTCACGCTCCTTCGCCAGATCAAATTGGGTACTTGCAAGGGGATAACGCTTTTCTTCGAAGTATGCCTTACCAAGATAACTTCGTAATAGTGAGTTGGCTGGATCAAGGCTTGCCGCAATTTCGATTTCTATGCGCCCCGCTTCCAATTTACCTTCGCGGATTAAGGCCAATCCCAATCCCAGTCGAGGTAAGGGATCAGCTTGATCGAGTTGAATTGCTTGGGTAAAGACTACTTTGGCTTTTTCCGTGTCGGTTGTTAATAAATGGACAAATCCAAGCACAGTTTGTGTTTTACCTAGATTTGGATTTAGACTCACCGCTACCTGGGCAGCTTCCAGTGCTCGATCGAGATATCCGGTGGACAGGTGAAGTTCAGAAAGACGTGCCCACACTAGTGCATTCTTTGCATCCAATCGGATTGCTTCTTCCACAGCGCTAAGCGCCTCTTCAATCTTAAAATGTGCCTGCTTTGCATAGGAGAGAGCCAATCTTGCGGTAGGTGAAGTACGATCGAGCTCAATAGCCTGGTTGGCTAGACTCAATGCACTTTCTTTGTCGTTCTGCACTACAGCGATCACCGCTTGCAAGGCATAACCATCATTGTTACCTGGCTGAAGCTGTATTGCTTGCTCAATGTTTGCTTTAGCTTCATCGACTCGTCCAACAGAAAGGAGCAGCTCTGCACGATAAATCAATAGTGGTGTAGTAAGTTGTTGTGGGTCGATCTGATCCAGAACTGACAATGCTTCAATCAGTCTACCCCGACGGTAGTGCTCTACGGAAGTGCGCCAGATTAGCTGCAGGGATTTAGCAACAATTTTTTCATCCGGTCGATAATCGATGATGGTTGGGTAGTACAATGCCCACTGAACCGCGTCGATAGGGCGAATAACACCTTCTTTGCGCGGCGCCTGATCTTTAAGGATACTTGCAGCTTCATGATCTGCTAGAACAAGACTGCCTTGGTCATTACTAACTGCCACTTTGCCTTCATACACTAAGACGTTAGCCTCATCTTCTTCTACCCCAATGTAAAATTCTGTTCCATCTACCCCCGCATTAAAGAAGGGAGTTCTGATCTTAAAAGGCTGAGGGGTGCGGGTGATGATGTGCAGTTTACCTTTGACTAAGTCCAGCCATGTGTTTTTTTTATCTTCTGGCTCGGCAAAGGTAATAGTCGTTTTCTGGTCAAGCCTAAGCATGCTGTCATTACTCAACCTGATAGAAGCTCTGCTGTGAGAGCGCACCCTGAGCATATCTCCTAAACATAACTCTTCATTAGATTCCACGCGCTGCCAGCGCTGTTCCCCTACTCTGCTTAGTTCTACGATGCCTTCGAATGAAACAATACGTGCCGCTTTTACAGGACATAATGCCGTTGAGGCTGTAGCACGCATACTATATACGCTGCAATAGGTGATTAAGGTAATTAGAAAAACTTGCCATACAAACTTCCATGAAGCATAAAATTTTCGTCTCTCTCTGTGGCAAACCTCCAACATTGCACACTGATAAATAAATCACCTCTTCATATTTATGAGACTCATGCATAATTATGTTTTCAGAGTTCTTCTATGTACGTATAACTTGTAATATCAATTACTTATAAAGATAAAACTATCCGGAAAGCCAGTTATGCAGAGATTTCTTTCTTATTATCCTAAATTGTCATTATGTACCAAAATCAAACCGGAAAACCGCCGGATGCCTAGAAACCTTATTAGCGACAAGGATTTTGATGAGTGTGAATCTTAGCACTGTTTTATGTTAAAAATGTTAAATTTTTATGCCATTACGTTATGCAGCGTTAATAAAATACTAAATTAATAAACCATCAGAATCATACAACAAGAGAATTGGAACATTAAATAACTATTTATTTTTAAATAATATTTTAAATTGCAAGCGTATTATATATACGCATAACTAATTATCTTTATCTGGATTTTGGTGAATCCTGGCCAAGAAATTATATTGATTGGGAATCTTTGCGAGGCTTTCGGCGAGTTGCTGAATAATTTACAAAATCAAATACGCGGTAGTGTTTGGGTATGGTACAGCCAACATTTGAAAATTTCTCCAAAACGCTGATATCAGAAGCAGTTATTACTCTAATTACCTGCTCAATACTAGGGAATAGAGATTAAACTAAATTCCTCAAGGTCTTTATTATATTATTTCCCTGGCATGCGAGTAATCCCATCCCAAGATAGGGGGGGATTCAAGCGATAATTCTGACAAAGATTCAGGAAAAAGTGGGATGGTCCATCGTCAGGAAAAATTTGTAGAATTTCGGAGAAATAATTACAGGCACTTGCCCAGTTTTGAGATTCATATGCTCGTAAGCCATTAGCGAAACCTTCACATAACCAAATTTGATCATCATTGATCTCCTTCTTGCAGGCTATCAGTTCTGCTAGATCGATCGGAACTGTTTTACCAGAAAGCAAAATCTTCCCCATAGGACGCACAAGAAAATCATCCAAGTCCTCAAGGACTGCTTTTGACAATAACAAACGAGTTTTAAAATATTTGTTTGCACCCTGAATACGATTGGCGGTATTAACGATATCTCCGACAGCACGATATTCATAATGATGAATAGCGCCGACGTTTCCCAATGTCATCTCATCAGCATGCAGACCAATTCTGGTAGGCAGCTGAAATTCTCGGTTAGTCAAATTAAAATGCTCAACAGCCTTGATAATCTCAAGTGCGGCAAAGCATGCCTGTCTACGCTGAGAGGATAACGCAGCTGATGCTGCCCATAAAGCTAGCATGGCATCACCTTTTATATCAGATACGATACCACCATACTGTTTTACTGGCCTGAACAAGGTTGCGTAATAATCATTCATGAACAACCTGAGCTCTGTTGGGCTCAATCTTCCACCGAGCTCTGTATACTTATCAGCGTCTGTATCCATGCAAATCCCATAAAGCAACTGGTTGCCTGCTGTTTCTTTTCCCGCATTGTTTACAAAATCATTAACTACCTGCTCCGGTACATATTTACCGAATGCTTCTCTGAGAATGTGGCGCTCTTTAACAGATTCAGCATATTTCAACAATATCGCCGTACCGAAAGCCAAAAGCGCCTGAACCAAAGGCATGACTACAGGCAACCATAAATTATCTGTTTTAAAAAAATAATAAGCAGCATAGCCGTATAAAAGCACTAATATGATACCCACCAGCATTGCACTTCGATCCGGTAAAACTAGAAAAACAAAGCACAGCGTGAAACCAGACAGAAAAAGAATTAAGTACGTACTGATCAAAGGTAACGGACGTATGTGACTATCATCCAGTAAGTTAATAAAAGCTGTTGCAGCAATCTCGACACCACTAATCTGCAAACCATCTGATCGGTTAAATACCGTGGCATAATCATCTCTTAACTCATCCTGCTCGCTAAAACTACCAGCAGACACACCGATAAAGACGATTTTTCCTTTTATATTCATCATTTTATTACCAGCACCGTCAGACTGCAAAACCTGATGATATGGTATTGTTTTTATGGTGCGGGGTGGCCCATAAAAATTAAGATACCGTGTTTCGCTTCCGGAATACAGATTGAGCAATGCATGGATGATCTTTTTATTATCATGGGTAATAAACTGACTCCGATCCAGTTCATGCTGCATCACATCAATCAGTTTTTCATTGTTGACAAATGCATTTCGCAATGTAAATATTAGATCCTCGATGTCGAAATCATACGCACTGGTTGGTATTTGGGTGACCAATAAACGCTCCACAGAGTGGAGTAGATGAACAAAATCATCATAAGCTTTGAGCGCGAAAATCTGTAACATAACCGATGGCAACGAAGGGATATCACCTGCACTGGCATTGAATGCCCAATACTGTGTCACAGGACCTCTGGGTAAAATGAATGGAGCAGCGCCTCTCGCAGCTTCGGCAATAATAGGCAAAATTGGCAAGCGCCAAACACCAACTAGCCCTGGATAATCCCGAAAGAAAAGCTCTTCTTTTCTTTTCGTATCATCCAATTCAGAACCAATTACATAGTCAGTTTGACAATCATCGATTTTTTTTTCTGTCCGGTATGGAAAGTAATCTGTATCACGGGAATCGATTAATCTTTCTACCAAAACTACATTGCTAGCCTTTTTTATCGAATGCGCTAGCTTTTCATTACTTTCAGGACTACTACCGCAAGTACTGAATCTCAGATCGAATGCAATGATTTCAGCACCACCATCCCCGAGCTTATCAATTAAATCAGCATGCAGATCACGTGGCCATTCCTTAGGATTAAGCGGTAAATCTAACTCAGAAGCAGATGATTGGTCGAGTGCAATGACGATAACATCAGTCGGCGCAGGTATTGCGCCTCGGAAATGAAATAGCCAGCTTAATCCATATTTTTCCTCTACAATTGCTCCCAGTGGCATCAAATACACTATAACCCCGACCAAACCAATCAATAAGGCCAAAATAGAGCGTATGAACCAATTGATCATATTTATATATGTATATTAATTACTCATCCCCAAGCTCCTTCCCACTTCATCCACTAATTGCGGTCTTAAAAATTAGTATCAATTTCGCATACTTCGTAAAGATACTAAATCTCACCATCTGATTGGGATCGATTGGAAATTCATACCAAATATATTCTTCCCTAGAGAAGTAGTGTTATAAGGATCTCTCCACCCAGCATTACTTTACCGTCTCATCCGTTTCGTTGAAAGCTTGCTTCAGGTAGTGCAGGCCTCCTATCAGACAGCTCGAAATACGAGGATGATCTCCTCTGAATACATTGAGCTTACCTGGGAATTATAAATGATTGTTTTTATTAACTAATGTCATAAAACCCCTATTTAAGTGCAAGATTTTTGAAGAAATCATGTAGAAACCCTTGCATTTGATTTGAATGCAAGCTCACCTATGTTCGATCATTTTTTATTAAACCGCATGTTATCGTGAATAATATATCTTATAGACAAGAGGTTATGAGTCATAAATCTTAAATGGCTATGAAAAATACTTTTTGAGTAGACTCTACATATATTCAAGTCGCTCGTTCTATAGACCAGCCAATCTTCCAGCCAGACCATACAGCTGAAGACTCTTGTCGAAAATCTGTTCCAGTTTAATGCGAAAAATATCATCACAAGAATTACATTCTTACTACTTTGGTTTCATCAAAATCACCAAAACAGCGAGCAAAGAGACTCAATTCAACCCAATCTTATGTTTTTTCAATCTCCCTAGACAGCAATATTTATACAAATAAGAGTAAGGAATTATTAATGACTAGCTAATTCTGCTTTCAGTATTACCAGCCAAAAGGATTAGCTAGCAAGATTAATCGGCAATTAAAGCATACATATTATGTAGTGTGATTTTCCTCACAGACGATTCGATTCATATCAATTATCTTGTAATCGTCATCACTCACTTGGTGTCTATAGCGCACAAGCTGGACTAAATAAAAATAGCAACATATTTCTAATCCACTACAAGCGTTTGGTTTAAAAATTATGACTTTTATATTAATGAAAAACTTACGAATTACGAAAGGAGCAAAAAA
Organism: Nitrosomonas sp. Nm34; assembly: GCF_900113925.1. Taxonomy (GTDB): domain Bacteria; phylum Pseudomonadota; class Gammaproteobacteria; order Burkholderiales; family Nitrosomonadaceae; genus Nitrosomonas. The sequence continues at coordinate 4,292 of NZ_FORD01000026.1, read as the reverse complement.
ATGACTATTCTAACTCACAACAAAGCTGAAGCAGCTGCTACTAGTGCAAGCGCCATGTTAATCCCTTTAACTGGTACAGCAAATAAAAATCATAGTACAAACCCTGAATCGTTGGCAATAACGCCACCTGCACCAGAAATCTGTTCTGCATGCGCTACAGCCGAAATGGTAGAGCTACTGTACTGGATGGCTCTTCTACGTGGCATACCTCTTCCTGATTTTGCTGGTGTCAACGCGAATATATCAACAGTTATCGAAGAAGTCACTTGTGCATGCACCTGGGCACAACAGAATCATTTGCCAGCTGATTATTCAGTAAACTTTAGGTCAGAGGATTAAAGAAGTTAACTTGATATCCTTTAGCAAAACACTCTGTAAATAAGCCAAATTGTAAACAGGAAATAGATTATGATTTTGAAGTGGCTCCCCTAAACTTTACAGCCTGAGAATAGGATTAGGCTCTGACAAATAGAGTTAGTAAGCACTGATTGCTTGGTAAATTATTGTGTATTGATAATAGACCTCGTCCGGTATCTGGCTATCAAGATTTTAGTCAAAGCATTCCTGATTGCACCAGTCAAACCACTGGGCGAGACTCTGCCTTACATCCTTTAAGTCAGTTGGTGTATAGGAGTTCATACTTTACTGTAAGCCATAACCGCTCAACAAAAATTTTGTCATGGTAGCAACCTGTCATCAATGCTCAACTTTGTAATAGAGCGACCATTCGTCTTATCGAAAAAAGGGTAAAAAATGTTGCTCCACATAACATCGACGAGAAAAGTAATCTCAAAAGAGAAGAATTTATACCGATTACACTAGCACTCATGACATGATTGGCAGAATAGGCAAAGCCATGATCAGATAACTCCATCTTTTTTAGCTGATCATTATTAAAGATCAATTTTTAGATGGGATCGCTGCTATAAACAGCTTCCATAAGAGTGGGGGCAAAGCACCACACACAAAGTTAGAATGGTTGGCTGCAATCTTGCTGTTCTTAGCATCAACGATTGGTAATTTGGCAAAATAGTGAGTATCCATATGAGAAAAATAATTACAATCACGGATACATACAAAAATGTTTGCAGCAAAGAATTTCAAAGGCCCACTCCAAGAGTCGCGTCTTTCGTAAAAAAAATTGCTCAATATTTACTTGGTTCTACTTACCTGGCCCTGCGAAATAAAGGCCATATATCGATCAAAAGATCGGAAGGTGGATGATACTGACCGATCAGCAAGTTAATCACAAAAGCCTTTAAACCATCGTCATATTGTAACGAGCCGTGCATGCTTGGTGGGAAGACGCCTTTTACCGTGACACCACAGGCTGGACAGTATTTAATTTCAGCATCCACATGATCAATGGCTTTCTCGACTACCATCTCGATTCCACTTCGCCTTTCATGATCGATACAGGGAACCTCACTCAGATCTTGAGCGCAAACCTCGCAAGTGAGGGCCAGAGAAATTGTAACGGTTTCGTTAACGCGGCTATTGCTGGCTTGGTCTTTGTTCTCACTTTTGCCTTTGCCATTATTTCCAGGATGACTTAACACGGATTCATCTTTCGATGTTTGCGAAGAAGGTTTGCTGGAATTGTTACTGTCTTTTTTGGTGTTGCGCTCAAGAAAAATAGCCAGGATCAGCTCGACAATCATAAATAGGCTGTTCATGATTGCTTGGCTTTCAGAAGAGAGTTTCCCTTCAGCGCCAAGACGATCAAAATCTGCTTTTAAACGGCTGACTTCGTCTCTAACTGAGATTTTATCCAGGCTCGCCACGTTGATGTCAATGAGTTATTATCAATAACTTCATCATAACATGGTTTTTTTGGGGCGCCTGGTAAGCCAATCAGTGAGGATAAAATAGACTCGCCTAAAAAAACAGCAAAACCACGCTAAAATGGCTCATCACTCGATCTAAGGTGACTACCATGGAAAGTTATCAGTGCGGCACAAAATTGAATTTTTCTCGCCCAAAAAGCTGTAAAATTTTTTTGAATATTTTTAGGGAGCGAGTAGTTACAAATTATTTATCTCCATAAGCAATTATAAATTAATACTTTTTAATCATCGATCATCCTTCACTAATACAATTCATTTATTCAAATAATCCAATTAGCATGGAATTCTATGACAAAGTATTTTTATATTTTATGTTTCATATTTTTACATCATATAAAAATATGAAACCTCATATGAGCATATTAAAAATATGTAGTCGACCCTAAAAAACCTCATTAATCGCCATTTTGTATCAGTAGTTTCAAAAGATAGCGTATTAATAAAGTAAAATCGCGGTTTAATCTTCATTTATCAAAGAGTCTGTGAAACTTGTAATCTTCGCCATGGGAAGAAAAACAAAAAAATGGCCGACAGTCATTGTTTCAGATTCCAGGCGGCAGCGGCCATCAGCAAGTTGATGCGATCACCCACAGACCCACAGCACCTTTCAAATAGTTTCGCGCCAATCGGTAATCCGATTTCAGGTGACCGATAATCGGTTCAATGGCTGCGCGCCTTCTGCATTGTTTTCGCTTCTTATCTTTCTGGTAATGCGTATCTCGTTTGAGCGCTTTCCCCGGCAGAATGATTCTCGTGCCGTTGACTTCGCGTTGCCCACGATAGCCGCGATCGCATACGGCTTGCTTGGCGGCTTTCCTGCGCGATTATCTCACATGACGCAATATTTCCGGTAACGTATGACTGTCATGCAAGTTCTGTTCGTGGCTGACAACGCCAACGATCAAATTTCTTTTCGCAGTACCGGCTATCGATGCTTTAGTGCCGTATTCGTATTGTTTGTGATTTTTTCCCTTGGCCACACAGTACACTTGCGATTCATGCAGCGAGTAGATCTTGTTTATATCTTTCGGTTGTTGCGCTAGAATCTGTTCATACAAGAGAAAATCTCGTTGATAGCACTCGAACAAGCAGTGTTGCGGTAATTGCCTCCTCAGCTCCCGCATCAAAATTCCAACAATGGTTCTCAGCCGCTTCAGGGCGCGTTTGGCTTTCGCTCGTTTGGCCACATGACAGAAATGCGGATCGCCAGACGCAATGATTTGACTTCCTTAACGAAGGTCGCCTTGTGTAACACCATGTATTCGCCAATCTTGTTCAGGCGATTGATGATCTTAATTGCAAGCTTGCTATCGGTCGGATATGTGATGCTCTTCTCTTGGACTGTCGTCTCCACATGAATGACATCTTCCAATGCCCAATCTCCATGCAGACCAATGCTCATCTGAAAAATTCGCTCTACGCTTTCAGCGCCAATGCGCTTACGAAAGTGAACCAGTTCCTTGCTATGGCAAGGCAGTTTTCGCTGGAATTCTTTCAGCCCGCAAAAAGCCTGGTAGTATGAATTGCGCTTCCATTGCAATACTACCGATTCGTCACTCAAATTTTCTAACTGTTTCAGTATCAATAGCCCAACATCAGCCGGATCGGCTTATTGGGCGCTCCTATCGATGCCGTGTAATGCGTCGAGAATAATTCTTCAAACACTTCCCATGGTGTTACCGATGCAAGCTTCAGCAATAGATCGGTAGGATCAAGCTGCATCAATAAATCTGTTCCAAACAAATTCGCTTGATGAATCGTACTGCTGCGTCTTAGTATTCTTAATCACCATTTCGACTAGAAAATAACTGCCATTTTAACATTCCCGGTCGTTATGACCATCGCAAACAATACAATCTATCTATAATATCAATCACTTGCTGTTATTTCAGGAGCAACTATGTAGCAATATCAAATAACCTTAAACGATTACAAGGTAACTTACACAGACTGAATTATCTGTGAGAAAAATCACAGTGAGTGATATATGGCCAGCCTGCCAATTAAATAAGATTTTCCATCAGTAAGTCTCCCTGGCTTAGCGTTAATTCCATTTTTTGAGACAATGGAGTTATGAATAAATCATCAAGATGCTTACCTGAAGTTCACAAAATGCGGCCAGGGTAACCGCTTAGATCAGAATATGTACCTCCAATAGAAGATAGTTCAAATCTCTGAAGCGCGAAGAAAAATTCGCTAATAGGAAATATGAATTGAAAACTAAAGCCTAATCAAAAAAGGATGATTCCGGACTTTCCTAGTTTAGCATCAAAAAAGATGACGCATCCCTACCGTCCAGGTACTACGATCGCGATCAACTGGGCTATTTTTATCTATTACATTAACTTGTTGATAACCGCCAAATAGATTGGTACGCCTGCTCAAGTGATAAAGTGCGCCAATAGTAAAACTTTTTGCTTTACGGCTTTCTAAAATATCAGTGTT
>NZ_FORD01000031.1 GCF_900113925.1 Nitrosomonas sp. Nm34 | reverse complement strand
CCCGATCCATCATGAGCGCTTCAGCCACTTGAGTAACCGACCAGCCTTTACCTAACAGGTAGACCGTTTTTAGCCGGTCAGCATAACGCTTGTCTTTGGTTTGACGGTGCGCCACCTCTAAATTGGCAATTTCTTGTGCAGTGAGCAGGTAATGTGATGACATATTAAAATTCTAATATATTCACAACTATGTCGCATTAACTTAAACCAATTTTTGATTCACGAGAAGTATACATCGTTCATTTATTAATGATGGCATCCAAAAGGCAGTTGAATACTGAAGCTGGCGAGGTCATTGAGAATGTAGCTCAGCATACCATAGCACAGTACGAAAACAGCAGAAAGGGAAAAGTATGGAGCGCACTCGGATGTGAGGTAGATTCATTAGATATTCTCTTATTCATTTGTCGCGCAGATGGTCGCATGCTGGAAGCTGAAAGCTGAAAGTGAAATTATTGCCGATCATCTCAAACGCAGATGCAGCGATCTTATCTTTGAAGAGAAAGCTTGATGACGCACTCAAATCTCTTGGAGCAATAGATCATCGTCAGTTTAAAAGAACTATCGCTGAGATGAAATTATCAGGTGATTTTGAGCGCTTACGCGATATTCCATCACTAAAATCAAAACAGACTTTGCCAGCTTTACCTTGCCGTATTATTTATACTGTCTGCGGCTCACCTTCGCGTCATGTTTGATTTAGAAATAGAATTACATCAGCAAATTTAGTCTCGATCAGTGGCCTAGACAATACAATAGGATATTTCCAGCTAGTCGATCCCAGTATGTGTTTCTCGCATATCACTATGCTTACAGCAAAATCATTGGGACGCGGCGCATAGCTATAGAAAGGAGGTAAGAAACAATTAACTATGCACCGCAAGGAAGGAAGAACATATATACATAACCGATGACATAGTGGGAGAACATCATTCAGCAGATATGTACGGAAGCACTCCTACATGATAGAAGTTCTAATAAGACTCATTCTCAATAAAGAAGTTCCAAAAAATTTAATGCTAGGGTCTGTTGACATTTCACATAGGTAGCCACAGATATCCACACGCTATGGCTACCCTACTCTCGTAATTTCGTTTCAGTTTGTCGTATCGCGTTGCTATTGCCCGATACTGCTTTAGCCTGGCAAAAGCATTCTCCACCCAATGCCGGTATTGATATAAACCCCAATCCATATCTGCACTACTCTTCAGCGAGTTGCGCTTTCCCGGTATCACAGCCCGAGCTCCCTTCTTCGTTATCTGTTCCCGTAACCATTCGCCGTCATAGCCCTTGTCTGCAACTATTGCTTTTGCGTCAGGCCACCTGGCAATCAAATCAGGTGCAGCAGAACAGTCATTGACTTCTCCACCGGTGATTTCAAACTCAACTGGCAAGCCATAACCATCGACCACTAAATGGATCCTGGTGGTATTGCCTGCACGGCTTCTCCCGATAGCCTGCGATGCTTGACTCGCTGCTCCCGCACTATGTTGATGCGCTTTAACATAACTGCCATCCATAAATCTCCATTCCCAATCCAGATCAACAGCCAATGCTTTGAAAACATTGAGCCATTTCCTGCTCAATGACCAGGCATGGAATCTTTTATAGATAGAATTCCAGCAGCCGAACACCCGGGGCAGATCGCGCCATGGACAGCCCGATACAGTATGCCTTCTACCGTCATGCGCAGATTGCGCTTGTTATCAATCGATTCTTGAAGAAGAATCTTCTCCAGCTTCGACCCGTACTCATCATTGAGCATCATTCAGGCATCGCGAACTCGTTTTGTTGGTGGTGTAGGGACCCCAATATGACAAGCTTGTTTTTATCTATGAAATACTTATCTTAAAACGTCAACAGACCCTAACAACATTAATACAAATTATTTATCGTCTGGAATGAGACAAGTTTTAGCACATTTTTGAGGCAAACCAAATAAGCTTTACCACTCACTCAAATGCACTAATTCATGGTTGCTTGACCTGCAAATCATTCTTGAGAGAATGCACGCCCTGAGTCCTACGCGCAACTTCTACCGCTTTGTCCATCTCGGCACGAGAACTGACAAAGCCGCTCAGTTGTACCACACCATTTAAAGTTTCTACTTTAATTTCAGACAATTTCAAAGTAGGCTCAAGGTGAATTGCTTTTTTGACCCTCGCAGTAATGTCAGAATCATCCTTATATTGTCCAGTTGTCTCTGCCATAGAGGTTGATGTGCCACCCAGGAAAAAAGCTATTAGAACAATTGAGAAGAAATTAAAAAAACGGTTATTTAGTTGTTTCATGCTAAAACCCTTCTAAAGAATTGGTAGAACTAAAACACATCCATTGATGCTTTTAGATTAAAAGAACTGGTTTACACATGCTCATTACTCTATTTTAGAGGATAGATAACATTACAAGTTCATGGATAAACCTTGGGCTTAACCTTTCCATTCCCTCCTAAATAAGTTCAATAGTTAGTCGATGAAAATATTTTGCTCGAAACATAACACGATACCAGCGTTTACTTCCTAGAAGTGAGCGAGTAAATGTATACCCGCTGAGCTGAGGACAAGGAATAATGCTAACGCAGTTTTACCAAAACAACCACACGCGTGTCCTTCTCAAGCTTTTCCAAAGGTGCTCTTACCATCGCAAGATCAGCAGAGGGGCCAAATCTAAAATTAATAATCTCTCAATTAAACTGAGTCACGGTTTATTCGGTTTTTTCTTCAGTATGGTCTACACAAGACAAATCTAATACTACCCTTCCCATAAAGCTTTGCTTTACTGGAAGATCTAGTTGAAGTAGCACACATAAGAACATCCGAGCGCTTGCATTCTTTGCTAATACCGCTAGTGCTTTCCGGTACACAACGTAAATAAACATAATTTGTCATTAATACCTAGGCATAAACAGAAACTTCATATTTTTGACATATTTTTCTAACTATCTGAGACCGATTAGCAGACTCTCAGCCAAGGTAAAGCACTCTTGACGATTATTACCTTTTTGATAATATGCTGCGCACTACGAGAGGTGCTCACATATAAACCAAGCGATTAATTCATCTATTTTTATTAAGCGCGCTTGCACTCCACGAAGAAATTATTTGTGTAGCACAAATCATTTGCATAGCATTACTTTCTTATTCTTTAGATCAGCATGCTCAGGTTATTTGTATCAGAAACAAGTCAGATTATTGCCAAGTTACTTCAATGGCAAACAAAAAGAACTAACTTTAAAGTCGCGCTGATTTGCATTGTGGTGGCGTTAGCATTGACCCTTAATCGTTATTTTGGAGATTATCGTTTTGTATTATCCTTTTTGGAAAGCATAGAGCTATACGAGCTTTCAAACTTATTTCGATCATTCATGCTGCGTCACTCAGATGCTCAGCTACATCAATTAATGTTCTGGGCATCCTCAATTATTCTGTTTTATTTCATTTTGCCGATACTGGTGATTGTGTTGGTGATAAAAGAAAAGCTCAGTAATTACGGATTAGCTCCTAATTACAGTTTTAGCAATTATCGACCTTACTTAATCATGATTATCAGTATGGCACCTTTAGTTGTTTATTTCTCAGGGACAGATGGTTTTCTGGCAAGTTATCCTTTTTATAAGATAGGAAAAAATGAGAATTTTTATCCGAATTTTGTAATTTGGGAGTTATTTTATTTTCTTCAGTTCATTGCGCTCGAATTTTTATTCCGAGGATTTTTATTGCATGGCACTAAACGAAGATTTGGAGTTTATGCTATATTCGTCATGACAATTCCCTATTGCATGATTCATTTTGGCAAGCCTTTACCTGAAACAATAGGCGCAATCGTTGCCGGGATCGTGTTAGGCGCAATGAGTCTGAAAAGCAAGAGTATCTGGCCGGGGGTCATGCTTCATTATGGTATCGCAATCATGATGGATTTAAGTGTTTTATATCGTAAAGGGATGCTATGAATCAGTCTGTTTGAGATCCTACAGACTCTTTTTTCCCTCATTATCATGGAGTGTTAACCTCCGAGTAGCGCTAATATGAGGCTACAAACCAGCAGCCGATGCAAACACTTAGAGCCCATCTTTTGAATGAACATTCTTAGCATTTTTTTCGAGCAACTCAGTCACATTATCCCTCGCTCGAAATCCATCTTTTACCAGTAAAGCCTGACCCTCAGTGTTTGCATTAGCGCAAAATCAACAATATATGATTTTATATGATAAGTTATTAAGCTCTATTTTAAATTGGGACAATCCAAATAGCCATCTTGAGACTGTGAAGTAGTCACATTTACCACACGATTTTTCTGATTTGGTGTGTTGTCAGGGCCTGTAGCTTCACCAGTCGCTTTAACAATTAACTGGTTAGGTTTTGCACCACTTGCTACTAAGCGTTCCATCACTGCCTTAGCCCTTCTTTCCGATAATGCCTGATTGTAATTTGGTTTACCAACAGTATCCGTTGAGGCAGTAATAGTTGCCGTTGCATCGGGATGCTCTTTTAACCAGTGACCTATTCTGCTGATGGCTTCATCTCTGGTTTTAAACGGTTCAGCACTCCCCGTCTCAAAGTAGGCAACTGAATGGTGCTTTTTACGTGTTTTTTTTGCTCCTTTATAGTGGTTATGGCTATGCACTTCAGTCAGCCATTGACACATCTCTTTCTCCGATTCCAAACGATGGTGTGCTGCTGATCTGGCAGCATTCAAGGCTTCTTGTTTTTCATTGATATTCCAGTAGTAGTCATTCTCAAGATGGCTCAATGTATTATTGGCTGCTTCCAGATCTTTTGCAGACTGCTCAGCATGTAACATGGCTTGTCCATAGTGGCCTGATCTAGCGGCATCAATCTCAGCTTTTAAATCAGCCGTGTTCTGTTTAGGTGTGGTACAGGCTGCCAGCAGGAATACCAAAAGCGCAAGCGAGGAGTGAATATAACTTTTCATGATAATATCCTTTTGATTGAATCAGTCGAAACAGGTTTACTTGCCATCATCCAATGGACCATAAATAGTCCAGTAACCGGGATAATTCAATCCAATATAGCGGCTGTCCTCACTGAAGCGATCCCAGACATAAGCTGGTGTCGCAAAATCATAAGTTGGAAACGGTGAAGTCAAGAATTCAGCGCCTCCCACAAACGTTCGAGTCACCCCATGCATAACACCTCGAACAAGGCCCCAAGTTAGGCCTACAAGGATATTATGTTCGTTGCTGATATTGATGACATTCTTGGGGATCTCGATGAACCCAAAGGCCATATTCGCCAAACCCTGGCTGAGTTTGCTGCCAAAACTGGTTAGATAATCTTCTTCTGCTTGCACCGTTGATGTCATCATCAGTGCGCAGACCAGAACGCAAGTAGCAAGAATTTTACTTTTATTCATGATTAGCTCCTTGTTTTTCAAATTCAATAGTTCGCAAGACCATACACAGGTTTAAAAAACATGCAGATCCTGCTTCGCTGTTAGCTTGATAAAACATATTTACAGACCAGTGTATTTTAGGTGATATGCTCCTTTTATCGTATTGTGGTATTCCGTTAGCTTATCGGAATATGCTAACTTAAAAAATACGTGCAAGCACGTAACTGAATACAATCGGTGGTGATTATCAAGTCACAGTGACTCAATGTTTCAGTTATTCTTTTGATCGGCTCAGATGGTGAGCAAAGGATGCTCAGCAGAATGAATGCATCAAAAAATGGCACTAAAATTAACCGCACTACTAGCTTTGCTATGTTCCAGGCTAAAGAAGTCATTATGGCAACAAGGGAGAATGCCACAAAGAATAAGAATAACAGGCAATTAATGGCGTGACTGTGACTGAGAGGCCCATCCTCCACGATTGATATGTCTCACTGCTTATTGGCTCAGTTTATAGATTTACTCGCACGATATGAAGCGACGGTGCCGAGTATGGTGCGGTAACAGGTAGACTCCTCTACCGGATTGAAGCCGATATCCGTCATAAAAACCGGTAACAGTCCCAGAATATGATCGTGCACTTCTTCAAACCATCGCACGATCAGAGAGGTTAACCACATGCCTGGATCATGCGGGCGACTGAAATCCGCTACATGCAATTCGCCACCGGGTTTGAGGATGCGGAAAACTTCCCTAAGCATTTGCTGCTTATCCTGTCGTGTTAGATGATGAAGCACCAGGCTGGCAAATACGTGATCGAAGCATCCATTCGGATAGGGCAGAAAAGTTGCCCTACCCTGCTGAAGGGCGATACTTTGTCCTGCCTGCTCGGCCTTACTTCGTGCGATATCCAATACCTGAAGATCGACGTCAAGTCCGTATACGGTGACATCCGGTTGAGTTTGTTTGATCAGCATCGCGAGCGTGCCCGTACCGCAGCCGACATCCAGTACATTTTGACCGGGCTGAATGTGCGCTTGTGCAATCAATGCAGTCTTTAATCTTTCTTCATGAAAAAAGAGCCGCATCATCGGATCGTACCAGCGCGTCAACCAATGGAAATGAAGCGGCGGGATATAATGGGAGTGTTTTTTCATGATGATCAACCTTTCTCATGTGCTGAAGATTATTTTATTGCAATGATTCATTCCATTTGTAAGTGAAAACTGAGTTTGTCGGCTTCACCGTACTGTATTATGGATATTGTCTGCGGCCCACCTTCACGCCATGTTTGATTGGGAAATGGAACAACATCACTATGTCCATGAGTCTTTCTATTGACCCGGGCGATGATGTTGAACTTTGTGCCGGTTACTCTCTCCTACTGCTAAAGCACAGAAAATAAAGCAAAGCCGCATGCTCTACGCTGTGCTGAGTTTAAATTCCCTTTTTTGTTTAACTTTTATTTATTTTAATATGAAAGCACTCGTATTTCATAAGCCAAAAGATGTAAGAGTTGAAACCGTACAAGATCCTGAAATACAGAAGGAAACCGACGTTATCCTTAAAGTAACTTCCACCGCTATCTGTGGTTCTGATCTTCATATCTATAACGGCATGTTTCCTCAGCCGCGTAGCATGGTATTAGGGCATGAATTTATGGGTATAGTAGAAGAAACCGGTTCCGGGGTTACTCATCTGAAAAAAGGAGACCGGGTGGTCGTACCCTTCCCTATTGCCTGCGGACATTGCTGGTTCTGTACGCATCAACTCCCTACGCAATGTGAAGAATCGAATCCTGAGTTTTATGGTCCGGAGGGACACTTATTGAAAGGTAAGGGAGGCGGACTGTACGGCTATACCGATATGTATGGCGGCTATGATGGCGGCCAGGCGGAATACGTTCGTTTACCGTTTGCGCATTATAGTCCGCGTAAAGTTCCTGATAACATGAGCGACGAGCAGGTATTATTTCTTACCGATATCTTCCCTACCGGTTATACAGCTGTTGACTGGGCTCAGCTAAAAGGCGGCGAGACCGTTGCGATATTTGGTTGCGGTCCTGTTGGATTAATGGCACAGAAGGTAGCCTGGTTGCACGGTGCGGGAAGAGTCATTGCCCTGGATGTGGAAGATTACCGGCTGGAAACGTCAAGACGCACCTGTCGCACTGAAACCCTCAATGCGCACGATGAAGATGTAATTGAAAAAATACGTGAAATGACTCACGGCAGAGGTGCTGATGTTTGCATCGACGCTGTGGGCATGGAAGCAGACCGCAGCTTATGGGACAAAATTACCAACGTCATCAGACTCGAAAGAGGAACCATTAATGCGCTGCGTATGTGTCTGGATGCAGTACGCAGAGGCGGTACCGTTTCTATTGTAGGGGTATATGGTTATCCTTATGATAATTTTCCTATCCACCAGATCTTTGACAAAGGTATTACCATTAAAGCAGGACAAGTGCCTGTACAAAATTATATCGATCATCTGATACATCTGGTAGAAGAAGGAAAAGTTGTGCTGGATGACATTATCTCGCATCGTCTTCCTTTAAGCGAAGCCGCGAAAGGGTATCAGATTTTTAATGATAAGGAAGATAACTGTGTGAAGGTGGTTTTGAAGCCATGATCAGGGTTTTCAGAATTAGTTTTAAAGATTGAAAAACCGTTAGTTAAAATAGCTCGTGTGTAGAGTCCTTAAACTGGTTTACGAAAATAAATAATTATATTTTTTCTGTTATAAATGAATGCTGTATCTGAACTTTCTTAACCAGCACATAGACCGCTGGAAGAACGATTAATGTCAGTACAGTAGCCGAAATCATGCCCCCAACCATGGGTGCAGCAATGCGCCTTGTCAGCTCTGAACCGGTACCACTGCTTAACATAACTGGCAGTAAACCAAAAATACTTCCTGCAATGGTCATCATTACTGGACGTATTCGCATTCCAGCGCCTTCTTTCACAGCGGTATAAAGATCTTCAACCGTGATTTTTTCGCCTGCTGCCTGGCGTTTTACCCGGATAGCATTAAGCGCTTGATCGAGGAACTCCAGCATCACCATACCAGTTTCAGCCGCGATCCCCGCCAAACCAATGAACCCCACAGCGACCGCGATACTCATGTTGTAACCAAACCAATACATCAACCAGATACCACCCACCACGGAAAAAGGCACCGACAACATCACGATCAAAGTTTCACTTAAACGCCCGAAGTTTAAATAAATAAGAATAAATACGAGCAAAAGGGTAATCGGCACCACTATTTTCAATTTCTCAGTGGCACGTTGCATATATTCAAACTGGCCGCTCCAGGTAGCATAGTAGCCCGGTGGAAACTGAACTTGTTCGCGCACTACCTGCTGCGCATCTGCAATGTAGCTGCCGATATCCCGATCACGGATATCGATAAAAATATAAGCAGACAGCAAAGCATCCTCGGTACGGATACTCGGTGGCCCTTTGACCAGCTTGATTTGGGCCAACTGACCCAGTGGAATCATTGCTTCCATGGTGGGTACCAGCACTTGCGTCGCAATCGCTTGCGGATCACTGCGCAGTTCGCGTGGATAGCGCACGGTGACACCATAACGCTCACGCCCTTCCACGGTCGTAGTAATCGTTTCAGCTCCCAGCGCGGTTTTAATGACATCCAACAAATCACCCACAGCCAATCCATAACGCGCGAGCGCGATACGATCTGGCTCGATATCGAGGTAATAGCCGCCAGTAGTTCGCTCCGCAAAAGCACTGGTGGTGCCTGGCACAGTTTTAACGGCCATCTCGATTTGTGCACCTAGTTTCTCTATTTCACTGAGATCATTCCCGAATACCTTGATCCCGACGGGGGTACGGATACCGGTTGCGAGCATGTCCGTCCTGTTTTTGATCGGCATCGTCCAGGCATTGGCTACACCCGGTATTTGCAGCGCCTGATCCAGCTCGGCAATCAATTTGTCGATAGTCATACCAGAGCGCCACTCATTTTCCGGTTTCAGGTTAATGATGGTTTCGGCCATTTCCAGCGGTGCCGGATCAGTCGCGGTATTGGCGCGCCCAGCTTTGCCGAATACCGAGGCCACTTCGGGAAAGTTTTTAATGATTTTATTCTGTGTCTGCAGGATTTCTGCTGCTTCGGTAATAGAGATACCAGGGAGTGTCACCGGCATATAAAGCAATGTGCCTTCATTCAACGTCGGCATGAATTCGTTTCCCAATCTGAGCGCTGGATAAATGGTCAAGCCCAGTATGACGAGAGCAACTACCAGGATGCTTTTCTTCCATTTGATAACCCAGGGAATGACAGGTTGATAGCTCCGAATTAAGAGTCGGCCCAGTGGATTATCCTGTTCGCGCGGAATACGGCCACGAATCAGCAGCAGGATGAGGGCTGGAACCAACGTGATCGAAAGGATTGCTCCCCCCGCCATGGCAAATGTCTTGGTAAGGGCGAGCGGCTGAAACATACGCCCTTCCTGCGCCTCAAGCGTAAATATCGGCAGAAACGATACCGTGATAATCAACAGGCTAAAGAACAATGGCGGACCGACTTCCTTGCATGCAGCCACAACGGTTTCCACACGTGCCGAGGACGGAGCAAGCGGATCGAGACGTGCGAGGTGTTTATGCGTATTCTCAACCATGACAATGGCTGCGTCAGTCATCTCGGCAATCGCAAGCGCAATGCCAGCCAGGCTCATAATATTGGAATTGATGCCAAGGTGAAACATGACAATAAACGCGATGAGCACACCGATCGGTAACATGATCATTGCGACCAGGGCACTGCGCACATGCATGAGAAAAATGGCACACACCAGCGCTACGATAATCACTTGCTCAACTAATACTTCATTCAGCGTGCCGATGGCACGCTGAATCAGTTCAGATCGGTTATAAACAGATTGAATTTCAACGCCTTCCGGCAGACCCGATTTAATTTCATTGATTTTCTGTTCGATATCGTGGATGACATCAAGTGCATTTTCACCATAACGTGCGATGGCAATGCCTGAAACGGCTTCCCCTTCACCATTAAGCTCAGTAATCCCACGTCGCTCATTAGGTACCAGCTCTACCCGGGCGATATCACGCAATAATACCGGCATACCTTCATGCGCCTTGACGACCAAATTCTCAATGTCACTGATATTGCGCAGGTACCCTCTACCACGCACCATATATTCGGTTTCCGTGAGCTCGATCACACGCCCGCCGACATCCCGATTACTCTGAGCAACCACATCGATTACTGTTTTGAGTGGTATGCCATAGGCTTGCAAGTGCTGTGGATCGACCGTAATCTGATAAGTTTTTTCGAACCCACCGACACTGGCGATTTCTGAAACACCTTCTGTGGCAACCAATTGATAACGCAAGAACCAGTCCTGGATACTGCGCAGCTCATCCAGTGTACGGTCGTTAGCGGTAACGGCATACTGATAAACCCAGCCTACCCCGGTCGCATCCGGACCAAGGGCAGGCCTGACACTTTCCGGTAATTTATTAGCGGCAAAATTCAGGTATTCCAGTACACGTGAACGCGCCCAGTAAATATCCGCACCATCTTCAAAAATGACGTAAATAAACGACACGCCAAAGGCTGATAGCCCACGCACCACTTTCGATTTCGGCACACTCAGCATAGCTGTGGTCAGTGGATAAGTAACCTGATCTTCAACTACTTGAGGCGCCTGGCCCGGATATTCGGTGTAAATGATGACCTGAACATCGGATAAATCAGGAATCGCGTCAATGGGTGTTTTCCATACCGCATACACGCCCCATGCAATGAGAGCAAGTGTTGCCAGCAATACCAGAAACACATGTCGTACCGACCATTCGATTATTTTTCCCACCATCTTCATTGCCTCCCGTGCCTGCCGGAAGCAGCGCCATCATGCAAGGGAGAGATACTAACAATGACATACTCCCCGGCTGTTCCCTCGGTAATCTCGAATGTAACTTTTTGGCCCGGTTTCAACAGTCGGAGTAATGCCAGATCAGTAACCCGAAAATCCATCACCATGGAGGGCCAATTGAGACTGGTGATTGGTCCATGAGTCAGCGTAATGGTGGCATGCGCAAAATCAATCGCCTCGATGCTACCTTCACCTCGATGAGTTTCCGGTTGGTTGCTTTCAATCAATTCACCAGGTTTGGCATATGGTTTTTTGCTGAGTGCCACAGCAGGGCTTCCATGACCGAAATTACTCAACGCTGCCTTGAGATTGCTTTCTGCATCAATCAGGAAATTTGCCTTGACTACCACAACTTCTCCCGCTTCAAGCCCTCCTAATACCTCAGCATAACCATCGGCGTGCATGCCAAGCTTGACCGTTCTCGGCTCAAACCGACCTTCGCCCAGATCGACCAGCACCAGCTTCCGTGTGCCGGTATCCAAGACTGCTGAGTTAGGCACAGTCAGTACCTTTTCTTTGCTATGAAAAGAAGCAAACTCCACGTGCGCATACATAGCAGGCTTAAGCAGTTCATCAGCATTGGGCAATTCAATGCGAACGATAGCAGTACGCGTTTCTGGCGTGACTTTGGGATAAATGAAAGCGACCTCTCCACTAAATATTTTGTCCGGATAGGCATCGGCTCTGATGGTAGCTATCTGCCCGGGATGGATCATGCCGAGATCTTGCTCAAACACATCGGCCAGTACCCACACGCGGGATAAATCAGCAATCTGATAGAGGACATCTCCAGGCTCAAAGCGTTTTCCTTCAACAGAAGGTTTTTCCAATACTACGCCATTGGTTAGGGAGCGCAGCGTAACATGCTCTCTGACTTTGCCTTCACGCTGTAAGCGTTGTAATTCAATTTCCGATATATTCCAATTGCGCAGTTTCTGCAAGGCACTCTCAGCCAGCCTTTGCATGGCAGCTTTGATATCCGGATCACTCTCAGCGACCAGCCTCAGGCCTTTCTCTGCAATCAGATATTCCTGTTGCGCGGTGATGAGTTCAGGGCTGTACACATCCATCAAAGCTTGCCTTTTTTTCACTGCCTGACCAGTAGTATTTACGTAGAGCCGATGTATCCAACCTTCAAATTTGGTCACTAACGTATACAATTTACGCTCATCTGGCTGAATCGTGGCCACGGCCCTGACAGTACGAATCAACTGGCGTGGTGCTACCGCTTCAGTTCTCACTCCCAGCTTTTGTATTTTTTCAGTACTGATCTTTACTACTTTACTATCCGATGACGATTCCTCCTCTTCATAAACGGGAATGTAATCCATCCCCATCGGATCTTTCTTGGGTACAGGCGAGGTGTCTGATAACCCCATTGGATTGCGGTAATAAAGAATCTTGCCCTTAGGGGTGGTAACCCCAGGTGATTCGGCCCCAAGCTTAACAGGCTGGGTATCTCCCCACCAATATCCCACAACGAGCGAAAGTGCAATCAAAGCAATAGTAATGATGACTTTAACAAGGGCTCTCATAACGAACTCCATTAATGCGGAGGCACTCATTCATCAGGGGTGTTGCCAGTAAGCAGATCGATTTCTGCAAGCGCCTTGTTATAGTTGGCTATTGCTGTCGCCCGGTTGATTTCATAGTTGAATACCGTCATCTGACTATCGAGCAGCGTGAGAAAATCGACTCGATTAACCCGGTAAGCAGCCAGCGCTGATTCAACTGTCAGTCTGGCCTGTGGCAGAATAGTCGTTTGATATAACTGTACCGATTTGAGATTTTGCTCAGCCGTTGCTCCTTGTTGACGCAGTTTTGCCGCAATCTCATTACTTTGCGCCTGATAGAGATCCAATGCCTGATGGTACATCGCTTGCGATTCCGCAATCCGTGGTTCGATTTTACTGTTACGCCATATTGGGAGGTTCACCGCCACAGTCAGGCTGACCATGTCAGGACGCGATGTGTTATCCAGCATCCTATCCCGCTGACCATACGAAAGGCGCACATCAAAATCAGGGTAGGTTTCTTTTTGCACGAGCTCCACTGCTTTTTTATTGCGGGCAGTAAGGCTTTGCAATGCTAATAATTGCGGCCGCTGCGTCATGGCTCTCTCTCGCAATGAATCCAGATTTAAGGAAGTTTGATGCATGGGTAGCGGCTCAGGGATCAGTTCTCCAGCATAGGTACTACGACCAAGCGTGCGAATAAGCTCTGCTTCAATCATGGGTCGTTCGCGAGCCAACCTGAGCAGTTCATCCAACATTCTGGAAACCTGTGTCTGGGCCTTCAGGACATCGGCCTGGCTTCCTTCCCCTACTTGATAACGGCCTTCGGCAATCTGCAAAAAGTGCTCAAGAATCAGCTTGTTTTTTTCGACCAATCGGGTCATTTCTACGATAAGTCCAAGGTCAAAATAAGCGATTCTCAGATCACGTACTACCCGATTCACGGTTTCCTGATAGCCATAACTCATCGCTTCTGCATCTTTACTCGCGACTTCCTTGCGCAAACCACGTTTTCCCGGAAAGGGAAAACGCTGAGACAGACCAATCATTTTCATAGTCATATCCTCGCGATTGAATGGCGAAGATGCCAAAGGCGCATTGATCACTCCCGCTTCCAGCATGGGATCATCCAGTGCCTCTGCGGGTGATATTCTCTGCTGAGCTGCTTCACGCTCCCGCAGTGATACTTGAATTTCCGGATTGTTCTGCAGAGCCTCCGTGATGAGGGTGGTTAGCGGCGTAACCTGCTTGCCACTGACTGTGGGTTTATCTTGCTGAAATATCGTTGGATAAGCTGAGTTTGAAGCACCTGCCTGTCCATCGAACGGAATCATCGCCCCTGAAATCCATACCGCGATCATTCCATTACTGATTATGGAAAAAATATTTCTAGCATTGTCTGGCGATGAGGCAATCATTTTGCTCTCCCTAACGTATTTTAGTCTAGATATCTATTCTATTTACTCGGCTGAATATGCGTAATTACATAGTCCCCATTCGATTGAATGAAGGTAAAAGCCACACTGTCACCCACCTTGATTTCTTGCATGATCGCATGATCCATGATCTTGAAATTCATGGTCATAGCAGGCCATTTGAGCGATGCAATCGGACCATGGGCAAGTTTCACGATGTTCTTATCAAATCAACCGCTTTTACCGTTGCCATTCCCTCATGGGATACAGCGGCTGCATCAGCAAACGGCATGGTGATCAATCCAGCCAATACGAACACAACATAAACACTGACAAAAACACTTATTACATTCCGTTTCATGATCCTCACTCCTGAATAAATAACCACTCTCTGCATACAAATCGATATGACGATCCAAACAGACACATTTATCCTGGTACACTGGTAGGACACCCTGCGCTTTCCTCTCAGCGAGGCAAGCAGCACAAATTTGGGAAACGATTAAGAATATTTATTGAATCGAATGGGTTTTGCTGACGTCGACAGACGTGCAATCCAGTCAATCAATGAGGAGAGGAAGGAATGGGGATGAAAAGACGCAGGAACAGCAGATACAAAGGCGGCCCGATCGCGGGTATGAATGCAATATAAAAAGTATGGGATGAAAAACCAAGGAGCACACCCATCACAACCATTATCACCGGTAACCCGACGATAGCATCAAGCGACGCAATCTCACCTGTAAGCTTGGGTTTACTTACCGAATATTCACAATTAGCCAGACAAACTCGCTCACTAGGCGAAGCAGGCTCGGCACAAGACCCTTCCATATGCTCCATGCTCTGCATTACTGGCAGATAGGGCATCACCAGACAACCCTCCAGCATGATCTTTGCCTGCACGACTAACAGTGAAATGAGCAATATCCCGCTCAACAGCCGTTTCGAATAGTGCAAGGAAAACTGACGGGAGGAAGTAGAAAGGGTCCAGTACATCATGCTGAAAAGCACATCCTTAAAACCGGGAGCCGAATCTTGCTACTTTGCTGAGTGAACATTACTTGATCTCTGCAGCCATTTTACGGTGGGAATCAGCCATATCCCTATTCGCTTTTGCAGCCTGTTCGTATAGATGGGCCAAAGCCGCAGTATGATCCTGCAAATCCTGTGCCTGTCTACCATAGTGGGGAGCATTTGTTTCGTATTTCTCAAGCACCTTCTTATACTCTTGTGCTTTTAACTGCAGATCTTTAGCAGCCGCTTCATAATGTTTGGCTAGCGCCTCATGGTCAGCAGGCGTTTTAGCATTCTGGATAGCCTGCGTCATATCCATTGGATGAAGATGCATGTGTGCGCAGGAAGTCAATGAAGCAAGAACAAGCAAAATGACAGAAACCTTACATATTTTCATGGCATCGCTCCTGAATGAGTTGAAGTATAGCGCTAGCAATTAAGGCTAATTCTTGAGACGATTTACAATAATGCAGTCTACTATTAAATTTCACCAAAAAAAGATTTTATAGACACGGCCCAGCCAGCACCACTTGTGTACCCCCTCAATTCGCCCTTCAAGTCTT
Organism: Nitrosomonas sp. Nm34; assembly: GCF_900113925.1. GTDB lineage: Bacteria > Pseudomonadota > Gammaproteobacteria > Burkholderiales > Nitrosomonadaceae > Nitrosomonas. The sequence goes on along the minus strand of NZ_FORD01000031.1, from coordinate 15,035 downwards.
TTGGTCTCAACTGCGGCGAAAGGTATCCCGACACATAGGTAAAATCTCAAACTAAGATAGCCTCAATTGCAGGGGTGCAACCACAGGTATCAGTGAAACAGGTTAGGAATATTTTAGAAGAACTACTCCCATTTCTAAATCAAAACTGATTTTGGCAGCTTCTCTTTATCTCACTATTTTATACTGTCTGCAGTTCGCCTTCGCGGCACTTTTGATTGAGAAATGGAATAATAACTCCCCATCTAAGTTAAAAAAGCTAGTAGATGAGGAGTGCTGTCTTGTATCAGATAAAGATAAAACTCAATCCCGTTCTGTTTTCAAAATGTTTCCGTTAGCATCCAATTCGAGTTCGAACTCCTTCCCTTCTTCCTTGATTTCCACCTCGTAGCCAGTAACCGTCCCATCAGGTTTCATTAACTTCTCTGCCTCCTTGATGGTTGCTTTTGGATGTACCTTGGAAATAGCTTGAACTATTGATTCAGGCAGTTCTTTGACATCAATGGTCTCTTCCTTCTGCAGGACTTCACCCTCAGAGCTATACAGAATTTCGTACTCCTTGCCATTTTCTTTGTATTCCACTTCATAAGCTTCTTTACCTTCGAACATCTCCTTCTCAAATTCTACCTTCTTAGCATTGGGGTAAGCCTTTTCAAAAGCTTCGAGGACTGCTTTGGGTACTTGATCCTTGCTCACTTCCTTTTCACTGGCATTTGCCTGGCTGAATGCTGCTAAAAAAGTGGCTAGTGCCACCACAATCCAAAGTTGCATTTTCATAAAACCCTCCTTTGGCCGTAGCCGAATATGCACTCATTAAAACCTATCGATCTGTCTGCCTTTACAAGTAAAGATCGAAAAGATCGCAACGAAAAAATTTTCGTTGATTTCTATCTACTCTTTAGCTGAACGATTGTCAATATTTTCATAACTATTAAAATTGTTCAAAGTAACGAATCTGGAATCTGGCAACGAGATAGCCTGGTTCCTATGCGCTGCTGGTAAAACTGGTCTAGAAGATGGCAAATTTGATTTATGGTTGCGATCGATCATATTCAACCAGCGAAGCTGAGTTTGCTGCTAATTTCATTTCCACATCAAGCATGACACGAAAACGTGTCGCAGACAGTCTCAATAATATGGCAAGGAAAAGCGGACAAAACCCTGTTTAATTGTGAAATGGAATAAAATAAAAATTTGCAAAAAAAAGTCTATTACCCAATTGGAAAATATATTGTTACGGTGGTTTCCGGAAAAAACCAAAGTCCATGCGCATCAATGGTTCTTTTCGACAGCATGTGTTTATGCCATGCTGATGGTGCCATTGGCTATGCTGGCAAGACATGGTTACGGGCCGGAAGCACTAGCTGCGCCAACTGGCCATGCTTTTGAAATGCTGTTCGGTTTCGCTTTGGCTTTGGTTGCCGGTTATCTGCTGGGACCTATGCCTGCGCGACGATTAGCCCTATTCATGATTTCGTGGCTATTGGCACGGATAATGGGATTAGTCGACGCTGCCAGTTGGCTGACTTTGGTCAGTAATGCTGCCTTTGTCACGTTGTTTGCCTGGCATTTACTGCCTCGTCTATGGGTCGCAAAGAAATGGCGTAATCGGATGTTGGTGCCATTGCTCGGTCTGATTTGCACCATTACGATTATAATCATTCTGATGAATCAGCTTGACTATCACCGGTTGCATCGTTATTTACTGGATGAAAGTGTGCAATTATTCGCGTTATTAATGCTGTTCATGGGAGGACGCATGCTGGCGCCAGCAGTAGCCGGCGAGTTTTATCGTCAAGGTAGGGAGCTCGAGGCAAGGGTGCAGCCGCATATCGAAGCTGGGTTAATTGTGACCGTTACAACGGCTTTCGTGCTGACTCCGATTGCAGCTTCAGTATCAGGCATTTTGCTGATCATGAGTGGAGTTTTGGCGGCTATCCGGCTGATTCGCTGGCAATTATGGCATTGCCTGGCGCGACCTGATCTGATTTGTCTAGGGGCAGGCTATTGTTGGCTGGCAGTGGGGCTCGTGCTATTAGGCGGGGTAAAGCTGAGTGGAGGTGACTATTTTAGTACCGCAGTTCACGCCATCACCGTGGGTGCGTTAGGTACCCTTGCCAGCAATGTAATGGTGCGCGTGACCCTGCTGCATGTTAAACAATATCCTTCGCGTATACCGCAGATCATGATAATCACTGTTATCATGACCATTGCCGCACTCATGCGCATAGGCGCTGATTTTAGTGTTTATCGGGAAATAGTATTGGCTACCGCAGCAGTAGCATGGAGCACTAGTTTTTTGCTCGTTTTATTTGTTTTGCTGGATAGCCTAGCTACCACATCGTTTCGCAAATCTGTGAGACGACAGTCACTGGCAGCAGATAAGACTTAATCCAATTTTCGATTTATGATTTATCTAGCCACAAATAGAAACATAGAAACTATAAATTGATTGTCTACTTAATACGATGCAACACGAATAAAAACCAATTGATCCAACAGCAAATGGTGTTGGTTTCATACATACTATTTTAATCATATCTCAACTCCACCTTACCAATCTGAGGTTCTTTCCCCTCGATCAATTCACTTAAAAAACGATAAAAAGTATCGGCCGAGGGTGGGCAGCCGGGCAGGAAGTAATCTATTTTGACCACTTCGTGGACGGGGTACACTTTATTGAGCAACAAGGGTAATTCCGGATCGTCCGGAATATGCGGATTGATCATGTCCGGGGTCTTCACATAGGCTTCCTCCAGACATTCCTTCAGGCTGAAATGATTACGCAAGGCGGGCACACCACCATTGATGGCGCAAGCGCCGACTGCAACCAGAATCCGGCAATTAGCCCGGTAGGTACGCAGCACATGCACGTTTTCCGCATTACAAACGCCGCCTTCAATCAGACCAATGTCACAGTGGTCGAGCTGTTTGATATCGGTGAAAGGAGAGCGATCGAATTCGATATGCTCCAGCAGCTCGATAAGGCGTTCATCCATATCCAGAAAGGACATATGACAACCAAAACAGCCCGCTAGCGAAGTAGTCGCTAATTTAAGCTTGGGCTTATGAGTCATCAGATTTGGCTCCTGCGATGTATATTTTCTCCAAACCAATTTCGTTGATTTTGTGTTGGTCGAAGATGCGCTTACCGATGGGGGCGTCGTAGCCATGCTCCTTAATCAGGATGGCGCCTACCGGACAGATCCTGGCAGCCAGATCGCTAGGCTCAATATCGCTATCAACCAGCTTGCCACTGGCTGTATTGACAATCAGACTGGCATGAGTGCCGCGCCCGGCAATGGCAAAAACATTTTTACCATCCACTTCGCGACTGGCGCGCACACATAGGCTACATAGTATGCAACGATCCCGATCCAGCATGATGGTCGGATGGGAGGCATCAACCTCGCGCACTGGGAACTGGGCTGGAAAATGTCCATGCAGCATGCCAAGATGATAGGCCATCGCCTGTAAAGGACAATTACCGGTTTTCTCGCACGAGGGGCAGATGTGATTGCCCTCGATAAACAGCATTTGTGTTAGCGCTTTACGGGCTTCGTTGAGTTCAGGAGTATTGTTGCGAATCCGTTGTCCGGCTGCAGCTGGGCTGGTACATGCCGTTAATGGTTTGCCATCGACTTCAACGGTACACAGCTTGCAGTTGCCTTGCGGCGTGATACCCGGAAAGTGGCAAAGATGGGGAATATAAACACCTGCCGCCAAGGCGGCATCCATGATGGTCTGCCCATGGACAAACGGAATTTCCCGGTCATCGATACGAATAAATTTAGATTCTGGCTCTGTCACCATGCTAATCCTGCCCTTGCTCAAGATGTGCTTCCTTACCATCATGCCGTGTCAGCTGGCGGGCTTCTTGCAAAGCAGCATTCAACTCGAACCGCGCAGTATAGTCATATTGAGTCAACTGCTGCTCAAAAGCCTGCGGAAAATGCTGCAACCCATCCAGAATGGAATTAGCTGCAGTATGACCTAGCCCACAATGAGAGTAGCGCCTGACCAGCTCGCTGACACGCTGGAGCTCAGCCATATCGTTGCGTGCCCCCTGCCCGATCATGATTTTATCAAGACCTTGCTTCAGCAAGATCGTTCCAACCCGGCATGGCGTACAAAAGCCGCAGCTTTCATGGGCAAAGAAGGTAGCAAACTGATGAATGATGGTTAGTATGTCACGCTCCTGATTAAAAATCATAAAAGAGCCGCCAGTACCTACGTCTTCAAACGCTATCTGGCGGTGAAAAGCAGTTTGATCAAGCAATGTACCGGCAGGGCCTCCTACCTGTACCGCTTGCGCATTGTCAGCGCCACACTCCTCGAGAATCTGTTGGATAGTAACCCCAAATGGATATTCATAAATGCCGGCAGCGGCACAATCACCGCTTATACTCAATAGTTTACTTCCGGTAGACGCAGGTGTGCCTACTGCGGTAAACCATGCGCTGCCCTTATAAGCAATATGGGTTGCTGCGATTAATGTTTCGACATTATTCACCACAGTAGGCTGCCCAAGATAGCCGTGCGTCACCGGAAAGGGCGGGCGGCTACGTGGAATACCAGGTTTTTCTTCGAGGGATTCGATCAGAGCTGATTCTTCGCCGCAAATATAGGCGCCTGCTCCCACCACGATATCAATATCAAACTCCAACCCAGTCTGCCCCAGAATAGCTGTTCCCAATAAGCCGAGTTTGCGGCGATGCATCAGTGTAGCTTGTAGATGCGGCAATAAATACCGGTATTCTCCACGCAGATAGATAAACCCTTGATAGGCCCCAATGACATAAGCACAGATCGTCATGCCCTCACACAATGCATCGGCATGCTGTTGTAATAACATTCGATCCTTGAAAGTACCAGGTTCCCCTTCGTCTGCATTACATACCACATAATGCGCCTCCCCCGCTGCTTGCTGGCAAAGACGCCATTTCAGTCCTGTGCTGAATCCGGCACCCCCTCTGCCACGCAGTTTTGATTGAATAATTTCGGTAAGCGTTCCCTCTCTGCCCCGCGTTAGCATTGCACGTAAACCATCGCCAGCCGATAGACTACTATCTAGTAGCAGCCCTCGTTTATAAATGTGATCCTTGACATGAAACCAGGCAGATGGCCATTCATTCAACGGCTTATCAGCTTCGATCAGAGCAGCCATCTGTTCAATCTTCTCCGCATCCACATGGACCAGCGGTACGCCATTAATGAGCAGTGAAGGACCATGGTCACACATACCAATGCAGGAAGTTTCATCTATGCTGACCTGCTCGTCTTTACGCGTCTGGCCTATGTTGACGCTCAGCTTTTGGGAAAGCAGGCGAAGTAAATCGGTTCCTCCCGCTCGATAACCGCAGCTGGTGCAATTACTGAACAGAATATGATAATGACCACAAGGGGTAGAATAAAAGAAAGCATAAAACGCAACCACGGCTCTTACCTGACTGACAGGCAAACTCAATTGTGCAGCCACCTCGCAAATCGATGCCTCCGAAATATATCGGTGCTTTTGCTGCAATTCATGCAGAATATGGAGCAAATGCAGGTGTTCAGACACGGTTAGTTAGGCGCTCTTGCGTGCGGTTATCTGAATCTCGATTCGCATGCGCGGATCGGACAAGCCAGCCGCAATCATCATGGCCGCCGGGCGCACCTTGCCGAGATACTTGCGAAAAATTGGCCAGCACAGTTCAAAATCAGCTGCATTGGGTAGCACATAAGTCACCCGCACAATATCTTGTAAACCGGAGCCTGCCTGCCGCAGGGCTGATTCGATATTCTTGAAGCACTGCTCGGCCTGCTCAAGCAGATCTTCCGAAATAGTCATAGTGGAATAATCAAAGCCTGTCGTCCCTGAAACAAAAATCCAGTCCCCTTCCACGACTGCACGCGAATAGCCAATTTCTTCTTCAAAAGTGGAACCTGAGCTGATCAACCGCCTTGTCATATACTATCTCCCATAGAATAAAGATAAAAGCCTTGTTCGATAATGATCGACTGATATAGCAAATAAAGTCAACTATGTAGATTAAAATGTGAATAACTAATCAATTAGCTCCGCTCTACCAAAGCTACTCAAGGGCAGTAACAAAACAGTAACAGCACCTGCAGAGCCCGGCTGCTGAATGAAAGGGACAAAAGCGCTCTCGTACCTATTATGAGCCTGCTCAATCAGTCAATTAATTTGCTCCACACGAATAAAAAGCTGAATCTGCGATTTTGATTGTGTAAGTCGCAGCAGAACTAGCTCTTACTGAGACAAATATATTACGCGCACAACATCTGCGCTTTGAGTAAGTCATCTAGCCGGATACTGTCTATAGCTCGACTTTGCATCATTCCGATTTAGAAATAGCATTATTTATAATGTCAATATCTTGCCGCATCATGTTTAATTTGGAAATGGGAAATGAAATAAGTTCAAGAGAAAACCAGGATATCTACATTCATTGCTTAATGTTATATCATCCTTACCATATCTCCCTTCTTCTGCAGGGTATGCTGATTCTTCATTCCGATCAGTCAAAAAAATTTGACGTTCTTATTAGCCGGGTAGATTATGTTACTTGAGGATGGTATAACAATATAAATTTTGACCAGATATTCATCTCGTAATTTGCATTAAGTCATTCACTAAACGCCCAAACAATGTATCGCTGGATTCTGCTTCAAATTGCTTCAGTACTGGTTGCTGTCGTTATCAGTATGGTTATTATTGGCGAAATTCTGACCGGACCTGCTTCGACTGTTGTTGGCGTTTTGATACCCGATTTTCCGGTGGAATCGGTAGAGATTGCAACTAGCCAGAACTATAAAGTCCATGGCTGGTTGGCACGAGGCATCAGGGGTCATGGCGCTGTAGTGCTTGTCCATTCCATTCGTAGCAATCGCCTGGAAATGCTTGGCAGGGCCAGATTTCTAAATGAACAAGGATACAGTGTATTATTAATTGATCTGCAAGCTCATGGAGAAACACCGGGCGAACGAATTACTTTTGGTATGCGTGAGTCGAAGGATGTTAAGGCGGCTGTTGACTATCTGCGAGATAATTTTCCTGGTGAACGTATTGCCGCCATCGGCGTCACCCTAGGTGCAGCCGCGATCACACTGGCAGATCCACCTTTGAAGCTCAATGCTATTGTGCTGGAATCTCTTCATTCTACATTTGAAGAAGCCGTTGAGAATCGACTAAAACTTCATCTAGGTGAATTCGGCCTATGGCTTAAGCCTTTCTTATTATCCTACTTATCCTTGCTTCTGGATGTTTCAACGGATCAACTCAATCCCATTGATCGGATAAGTAATCTAAATGCGCCTATCCTCTTGATTTCAGGTACGCACGACAGACATACGACCCAATCAGAGGCTGAGCGTTTATTTGATGCTGCTCTTCCACCCAAAGAACTGTGGATTATCCCAGGCGCAGGACACTATAACATGCATACTTACAACAACAGAAGCTATGAGGAGCGCGTTTCCTCGTTCCTATCCAAGTATTTATTGCAGTAGGATATTTTTATATTTTTTTATAAATCAATATGATAATTATATAACTCAAGGCAAATAGATCCTCATCATTTACAGAAAAGCTACTTACACGAATTTTTCCGATTTTGCAAAACATAAAGTTACCCGCATAGTTACCCGCATTTTGGTAATGTACTCTTAGAAGCTGCCAAGCAAAGCATTAGCCGTACTTTCCAAGTGTTATTTTCATCATGGCGATACGAATCAAATTTTCAGCAGTGCCAATGAAATTAATGAGAAGTTGAGAAAAACTGAGAAGCAATGAAACTGAAAAAATTGAAATCTAAAAAATTGAAAGCGTGGGAATGCAGGAAGATTGATGAGATTCAGGACAGCCCTAGTTCTGTGACTGATTCTGTTGCTAGTACCGCGTATTTGGCGCAAATTGCAAGTAGATCGGCATCAATACTCGGTTGCTTCGGTATGAATATGGCGATACCGAAGCCATCGTCGGTGAAGATGTAGACCATCTCGTAGCAACCGTCGTGCTCCTCCAGCGCCTTGAAGTATGGCGTGAAATCAGGTCGTCCGTAGCGGGCGCCGTCGAGGAGATTGCGTAGGATGGGGAAGCCGGTCTCCCGCTCCAGGACTACCACACTGTCGCCGGGCTCCACCATGACCATGTAGCCGTGGAGATCATAATCGTAGGGTTCACCGGCACAGATCTCAGAGAGCCTTTGCTATACCAGGCTGCGAATGGCGGGATCGGGAATGCGGTCTATAAGCAAAGGATCATTGAGGATTAACATTCAGGTCTCGCATAGGGGGGCTACCCATCGTTTCAAAAATAGAACTCAGAGAACTGAGTTAGCAGACTACACAGCTGTCAATCTCCAAGTCTATACTCTAACCACTTGCTAATTACAAGTGGTATCCCTTTCAAATCAAGAGTCAACCTTAGGAGGAAAATTATGCCATTATGGAAAGTTTATCATCCCGCTGGAGCATACACCGCTCAAGACAAAAAAGATCTATCCGAAAAGATTACCGGTATGTATGCGCGCGTTCCTATCCCCAAGTTCTATGTAGTCTTCATTTTTGAGGAAATAGCCAAGGACTCCTGCTTTGTGGGCGGCGAGCCAAATAACAAATTTGTCCGGTTCAGGGTCGATCACATTGCGAGGACGCTGCCCGGCCCGGTCATGCGGGAATGGTGGGTGAGAACGCTCGATGAGCTTATTGCTCCCTTCGTAAAAGACAGAGGCTACGACTGGGAGATTTCCATCGACGAAACACCTTTCGATCTTTGGTCTCTCCAGGGAGAAATACCGCCTCCTTTTGAATCTGTCGGTGAAAAGAGATGGATCAAGGAAAACAAGGCGAGCCCTTATACCGTGGCGGAAAAGCTTCCTGTTAACCTGGCATTTACTCCAGGAATAGCGGAGCGCTAGATCCGGGGGCCGTCCCCGTTGGGGCGGCCAGTTTCCCTGAGTCCAGCACCGACATGCGACACAAGAACACGAGCTCATCGTCCTGATCTTTACAGGAAGATGGGCGCACTCACTCACATCTAGCCGATGGAGGCACTATGGCTTATCAAACGATCAACCCTGCAACAGGCAAGCTGATCAAGACCTATGCAAACATATCCGACCCGGATCTGGAGACTGCAGTGGCGAGATTATGTCCACTGCAGCCGCTATCTTGCGCAAGAAAAGTGACGAGTACAGCCACTACCTGACGTTGGAAGTGGGCAAGCTTATTGCAGAGGCGCGCGCAGAGGTCGCTCTTTCTGCCGATATCCTCGACTACTACGCGCAGAAAGCTGAGAATTACCTGCAGCCGCGCGTGCTTTCCGAATCTCCAGGCGCTGAACTGCATATCGAGCCGATCGGGGTTCTGCTAGGCATCGAGCCTTGGAACTTACCCTACTACCAAATTGCAAGGGTAGCAGTACCGCAGTTGATAGTAGGCAATGTGCTACTTCTCAAGCATGCGGAAAACGTTCCTCAGTCAGCATTGGCTTTTGCTAGCCTTTTTGAGGAAGCTGGCGCACCGATCGGGGTGTACACGAACATCTTTGCCAGCATTGAACAGAGCGAAAGATTAATCGAGGATCCACGTATCCATGGTGTTACCGTGACTGGCAGTGAGCGTGCAGGCGCGGCGGTGGCCGGACGCGCTGGCCACAACCTCAAGAAGTCCATAATGGAGCTGGGGGGAAGTGACCCGCTCATTGTACTCGAAGATGCGCCGCTGGAATCTACGCTCGACTGTGCCTTGTTTGGGCGGATGTTCAATACCGGTCAATCCTGCGCGGGATCGAAGCGCATCATTGTCATTGGCAAGGAGCGCGGAACCGCGTTCCTTGATGGCTTCATCCAGCGTATGGCTTCATTGAAAGCAGGGGACCCCAATGATCCTGCTACAACGCTGGGGCCTCTTGCTTCAGAGAAGGCATTGAATCTTCTTCTGGATCAAATCAAGCTGGCTCGGAAGGAAGGGGGAAAGGTTGTGTTTGGTGGCGGAAGGATAGACCGCTCTGGCTTCTATCTGGAACCGACGGTATTGGCCGGCATCAGCGAGGAAAACCCAATCCATGCCCAAGAGTTATTTGGTCCGGTTGCCTCTTTCCGCGTCGTCAAGAATGAAAATGAAGCTGTCCGCCTGGCAAATGCAACCCCATTCGGTCTTGGCGCATCAGTGTTTACGGCTGACATCGAGCGTGGCCGCGAGGTTGCAGCAAAGATCGAAAGCGGCATGGTTTTCATCAACCAATCAGTATGGACGGCGGCTCAGCTTCCATTCGGCGGAGTCAAGAATTCAGGCTTCGGCCGTGAGCTCTCGGAGCTGGGCTTTAGTGAATTCGTCAATGAGAAGCTGATTAATGTTGCACCCCCGGTTCACCACCATGGAGGCGTGTCAGGTGAGGGTTAACAAATGGTTGCAGTGTATGCTGAGAAACGGCGCAGCGTTGGTATGAGGTTGCGCTTGTTCGGGATTTAATGGGAGCTCGCTTGGTAGCCGCTCTTAAGTCAGCTTAGTCCTCATGCAGTATCTCGAAACGCTGTGCGAGAAAATCAATTAACGCACGCACAGATGGCAAAAGACCGCGCCGGGACGGAAACACCACATGAATGATTTCCCGACACGGCGCCCAATCGGGCACCAGCCTAACCAATGAACCAGCCGCCAGCTGGTCTCGTGCCATGACCACTGGCATCTGCACTACACCGACACCGGCCACAGCGGCATCTCTTAGCGCGATCATGTCCGTCGTCGCGAAGCGTGGCGTGTGATGAAGCGTTGCGTGTGCGCCATCTGGCCCATACAGCACCCAGGTGTGGATTTGTTGCAGAACCCCGAGGGCCAGGCTAGGCCAATTGCTCAAAGCAGATGGTGCAGCAGGGAAGCCAAACTGCTGGACAAGGGCAGGGCTGGCTACCAAACATTGGCCTCGATCAGCCAAAACACGCATAACCAAGTCACTGTCCTGCAGGGGCGGTGGTCGCACACGAAGGGCGACGTCTACCGACTCACTGACCAGATCGATGCGTCGGTTGGTCGCCTCCATCTGCACAGTGACACGCGGATAGTGCACCATGAAATCAGCCAGCATCACTCCCACATAAGCATTCACCAATGGTATGGGGCATGTCATCCGTATTACACCCCGAGGTTCAGCTTTTAAAGCGTCTATTGCTTCCTGGGCCCCCTCAGCTTCCACGAGCATCGCCTTGCAATGCGTGTAATAAGTCTCACCGGCGTCGGTAACTGCAAAGTGACGTGTCGAGCGCTGGATCAGGCGCACACCCAGGCGCTCTTCCAGCTTGGCGATGCGGCGGCTAAGCTTCGATTTCGGCATGCCCAGGGCGCGGCTTGCCGGAGCAAAGCCGCCATGATCTACAGCTTGGACGTAGTAGTAGAGATCATTCAGGTCTTGCATAGGGGCCACCCATCGTTTCAATAATAGAACTCTGATAACTGATTTTGCAGACTACACACCTATCCGTTTCCAAGTCTATACTTTAACTACTTGCTAATTGCAAGTATAGCACTTGCTAATTGCGTTAGTAAGAGGTTCCCTACAGAAAGTGAGTTAACCAAAGGAGTATTGAAATGGCAATAAAACATCGAAGGTTGCGCAGCTATCCGCGAGCAGGTGTTCGTGCTTCCAGCATGCCGTTATTGCACGAATCAACGATGTATAAATTTGGCCTGCTGGGCCTGCTTGGAATAGTACTATTCTGGAACGGGCTTCAAGCCTTTGCCTGATAGGTGAAGTATTTGCGGGAGCGGATAATGTAACGGAACTTATCCCCATAAAACGTTTGATATTTATGGGGAGTGAAGTCAAGTCAGCGCAAACAGTAACAGGCAGTTAATTAAAGGAGTATTTAAATATGTCAACAACTCTGGAAACGTCGGGCTAAGCGAAGTCGGTAGGTCGGGACTACGACATGTCACTTTGGTACGACTCGAAATGATACAAGTTCGGTCTCATCACCATGCTGGCGGTGGCAATATTCTGGATCTGGTATCAGCGGACGTTTGACTACTCGCACGGGATGGACTCGATGGAGCCTGAATTCGAGAAAGTCTGGATGGGCCTGTGGCGCGTCCACATGATCGTCATGCCGATCTTTGCCCTGATCACCTGGGGCTGGAAGACACGCGACACGAAGGAGCAGCTGGACAATCTTGATCCCAAGCTTGAGGTCAAACGCTATTTCTATTTTATGATGTGGCTGGGCGTCTATCTCTTTGGGGTGTATTGAGGCGGCAGCTTCTTCACCGAGCAGGATACTTCCTGGCACCAGGTCATCATACGCGACACGAGCTTTACCCCGAGTCACGTAGTGGTATTCTATGGTTCCTTCCCGATGTACATTGTTTGCGGGGTGGCAACCTACCTATATGCCATGACACGTCTACCGCTGTACTCGCGAGGCATCTCCTTTCCGCTGGTGATGGCCATCGCTGGTCCGCTCATGATTCTGCCGAACGTGGGTCTGAACGAATGGGGCCATGCCTTCTGGTTCATGGAAGAACTGTTTAGCGCCCCGCTGCACTGGGGCTTCGTGGTACTTGGGCTGGTCGGGCCTATTTACCGGCGGCATCGTGGCACAGATCGTCACCCGATACTCCAACCTGACCGAAGTCATCTGGAATGGGCAGAGCAAAGTTATCCTCAATAATCAGATCGTACCATAAAGGGCTAATTGAGGAATCCGAGCAGTGGTCTAACTGCCTAAATCGCTCCGCTCCGCATTACAGGGGATGGGGCGATTTGCGATAAGCCATAGTAAACATTAGTAAACAGCATGCAGAGGATATAACGAATACACAGTTGAACCGTACATCAAGGAGCAATCAAATGATCAAGAAAGTGATACAGATCAATATTATTATCACCGCAGCACTTTACTGTGGCATGGCCGGGGCGCATGAGAAAGTGTCGATGGAGAAAGAGACATGCACTCGCCGGCTTGATGATGGCACCATGGTACATATGAGTGCCTCCCAGCAGCAACACGAACCCAGCGATCAATACTGCACAGAAATACCCAGGGAAGGGAATACTTTATTGGTAATAGACCTTGTGGATCAGGCTTTGCGCAACATCCCAGTCGGGATGCGCGTAGTACGGGGAACCAGCGAGGTTGATGATGAGACGGTGACATACCTGTGTCCGAATTCTCATCCGGACAGGGTAATGAGGGGAGAGACCAGTCTGGGTAAGGGGTTATATACGGTATTTATTACTGGAGACGCGGTACCTCCGGTACATTATGAGTATCCGTTGCGCGTACAGATGATCAATTATGCGAATATTTTTCGTGCTGCGATAGAGCCGATGATTGCATTGCTGCTGCTTACCCTGCTTGGCTACAAGCTGATGAAATCTCGGCAGGTATAGAATTGGTGGGCTTCGAGACGCTCAAAATAATAGGGGGCAGGGAATCTGCCGCCCGTAAGTGGAATCCTTTTTTACCTTTTTATTATGCTCAAAGTTATGACAACATCAAGCCAGATCAGCCGTTCCTTCTGCCCAGTCAGCTGTGCCCTGGACATATTGGGCGATAAATGGACACTGCTTATCGTTCGTGATCTCGTTTTCTCCGGTAAGCGATACTTCGGGGATTTTCAGAATTCCCCAGAAAAAATCTCTACCAATATCCTTTCGAACCGGCTTAAAAAGCTGGAAGAAGGCCATATCCTTTTACGACACCGTGATCCGGCTAATGCGCGCAAGGTTATTTATATGCCTACAGAAAAATGCCTGGATCTGGTGCCTCTAATCATGGAACTGGTACGTTGGGGTGCAAAATATGTTCCTGGAAGTAATGTACACAAGAATCTGTCTCAACGATTCGAACAGGACCCGGTGGAGTTTATGGCGGAAATACGACAATCGCTATATAGAGAATGAAGTGAACACCCTTGGTACTACTACCGGCGGCATATCAGCACCATGCCCCTAATAAGGCACCTACTCAACATTAAACTGCAATGCAGAAGGAATATTCTATGTTCACACAATCAAATGTCGAGCGTACGCTGTACGGATTCTGGCTCTCACCTTATATGAGTCAGGTCGCGCACTTCCTCTCGGAAACTGGTCTACCTTATCGCTATGAACGAGTGTCTCCGTATCAGGGGAGCACGCTCACGCCAGAGCACATGGAACGAAATCCTCTTGGGAAAATTCCCACTCTCAGGGATGTCAATGGGGTTGATATTTCGGAAAGCCACGCAATCTGTCGTTATCTCGCGAGAATCTACCCAGAAGCACGAAAGTTTTATCCTATTGATGATCCGATGCTCTGTGCAGAAGTCGATGCCAAGAATGACTTCATCACTTTCTCCATCGCTGGTCCATTCTTCAACTGGTTTGTTGTCAGCGCATATTTTCCAAAAGCCTGGAAACTCAAAATTGAAAAAGAAGCACATATCTACAATCTTTGTTCTGTCTTGCTAAGCAAAATGTGGTTGCCGCGACTAGTTAGCGGCTCGAGAATGGAGCCGTTCCTACTTGGCAAAGATCCTTTTCTGCCAGATTTCCAGTTGTTCTATACGCTCGAGCTTAGCCAAATGTTTTCCGAACTGTTCGAAATACCCGAGATGCATCTGTTTCGAGACAATCCTGCATTACAGACGTTTTACGATGCAATGTGTGAGCGCCCTTCTACCCTTGAAATACTGGCGGCCAAAGAATCAGAACTGGATGTTACCAAGAAGGAACTCTTCGGGGGGTTTGGGGCAGCCTATCTTAATAAGCATATCGACAGAAAAATCCTTGGAGGGATATTCGGACGCGAAGTCTGACCCATACATATTGCAGTTAGCATATTATACTTCTCGTGAATCAAAAATTGGTTTAAGTTAATGCGGCATAGTTGTGAATATATTAGAATTTTAATATGTCATCACATTACCTGCTCACTGCACAAGAAATTGCCAATTTAGAGGTGGCGCACCGTCAAACCAGAGACAAGCGTTATGCTGACCGGCTAAAAACGGTCTACCTGTTAGGTAAAGGCTGGTCGGTTACTCAAGTGGCT
>NZ_FORD01000122.1 GCF_900113925.1 Nitrosomonas sp. Nm34 | reverse complement strand
CCGTGGCCTTGCACTCGATGCTCAGGCGCATGACCTGCCCACCTTCCAAATACGCTGGATCCGCTATGGGCTTTCCGTCCTTGTCCGCGATATTGACAAAGATGGCATCCGTTTCCGGGAGTTTTTTGGAGTTTGGCCTTGACCACCTTGTGCAGGCGGTAGCCATTCCGGTTCAGCACCTGGGCCATCGTGCTGGGCGATGGCAGGCCATCCTCCGGAAAACCTTGGGCGCGTAACCGATCCAAGGCCGCCGCCACGGTCAGCCGGGTATCCGATAGCGCCGTACGGAAGGTCGGGTCTTGCTGACAATGCGATTCCGCCAATGCCCGGAGGGTCTGCGCCACATCTGGGTGCTTCTCCTCCCAGAGGCGGTTTCCGCAGTACGCTGCTTGCGCCCCCAGGCAAATCACGCCCGTGCGCTGTGCATTCAGCCCGAGTTCGATCGTGTCGCGATTCCAGCCAAATACCCGCTCTGCCCGGCGGGGACTGCCCCGGCAATATTTCAACGTCATCGCCGCCTGAAAGGAGCGGCGTTCCGCTCCGAGCATTTTCGAACTTGCCAGTCTCAGGTCTTCTATTTGGGACGTGCTCAGGGGCACAACTGTCGGGGCGGAGGCGAACAGCATGATCAAGCTCAGTGGTTGAACAAGTGGAAGCCCCATTATACCTTAATGGGAATAGCCTTTTTCGGAAATCACCTTAAGGTGAGCTTGAGCCCAAATCAAGTGCAAGGGTTTCTGCATAATTTATTCAAAAATCTTGCACTTAAAAATTGATTTTCACGATATTTTCACGGAAAAACAATTCATTATATTTTCCGAATAAGCTCTAAATGTCCGGGAACCCGATAAATGAAACCCCACCATGATTAATCATGACTTCACTTAGACACGCTCTCCTCGTCGCCGATGCCATTTTAGCGATAACTCCGACAAGCGCCGATCTCACCACGGCTTAAACCCTTTACAAAAGTCATCAATCGCACAAAAAATCGCTATAGTATCCATAGCAACCTTATCCCTCTCGCGATGAAACCTTTTTTAAGATAACTTCATCTTTTAAGATAGCTTCATCATAAGGAAATCAGATTCCCTTTGCTGCTTTTCTGGTCCCGAATTCACGTTCACGTTAAACAACAACTAACAATATTGAAATATTGGACTCAAATTTATACTGGTCTACTACATATATTCTCTTATGTAAATTATTTGTTAATATTATGTGAACTTTTTGTAAAGAATTTCTTCTAATAATTCAGAAAAACATTATTAATAAATTAATTTATTGGAGAGTTATAAATGAAAACGAATCAAGTTAGCAGAAACACAGTAATAAGCCTCAGCCTTGTTTTACTTAGTGTTCTAGCTTCAATCGGTTTGATTTTATTTGTGGATATACCTACAGGCGCATTATTCTTTCTGGGATATTGGATAATTGCTGCAATTAGCAGCACTTTTAAAAACAAAAGATATTCTTCTCCTAGAGTTGTAGCTTAAGTTACCTTAAACTCTGACAAGACCAATATTAACTTTAGTATTGGTCTTTAAATATATACAAAATTATAAATTAAAGTTTTATCACGATTTATCTCAGCATTAATTTGGCTCCGTAAAAAATGTCAACAGAACCTAGTCTCAAACGAAAAAAGACATTTCATCTGCTTAATTATAATAAATGAACCCAGAGTTTACTAATACTGCTCTAACTCCACCCGTAAAATAGCAGAATTACCTTTTTGTTTAGTTTTACAAATTGTGTCAGAAAGATTTAAAGTCGGAAAAAAAGTCTACTAAACTAGTTGCCAACCAAACCATCCATGGTGGTACTAAAATTTTTATTGAGCCTTGTATGAACGACCTCAAATTTTTTGGATTTCCTGTCGCAGTCAATACCAGATCTGATATTTTCCATAACAAAGGAAGAGTTACTGCTATTAGCAATATCAATACAATCTCTAACATTAATTGCATTAACGGCCTCCTTCCTATCTGTTGTTAAATATTGTCATATACAAAATAAAGAAATTACTCATAAAACACGACAACATAAAGAGACAGATAACTATTCAGGTGATGGTTATCTGCAGATCATGAATATTTATCAAGACACGAATATTTATCAAAATATACAGTTTACAGCGAAGTATTTACTTCAATATAAAGCACCAACAGATCCAGATCAGCATCGATAGTAAGAGTTACTACTATAATTATATTTTTGTTATATGACTGTGGCGGATAGTTAAGTACGAGCTTTTATATATCAAAGAGTTCAATGACCTGAAGGAGGTAAAGAAAAATCTAATCACATGGTTTGATTGGTAAGGCTAAAGTGGTACCCAAAAACTGTACAGGTTGTTAAGCTCTGCCATAATTAAAAAGGAGCTTAATGACGATGAGTAAAAAGCGCATACACTATTCGAGTGAATTCAAAGCAAAACTAGCGCTGGCAGCGATACGCGGTGATGAAACTGTCCCCCAATTAGCAGCGCGTTATCATGTCCATCCCACGCAGATCAATAGCTGGAAACGGCAACTCATTGAGCAAGCTGCCGAGCTATTTTCTAAAAATAATACTGGCGCCAATAAGGAGCAACCTACAACAGATGACCTGCAGCGGGTTATTGGTCAATTGACGGTAGAACGCGATTTTTTAGTGAGAAAGCTCAATCATTAAGTCTTGTAGAACGCAAAGAGATGATTGAGCCTCATAGTAGTCTTAGCCCGAATATTGCACGAGCATCCAAACCAAGAGCGAATTTGCCAGAAATTCATTTTTTATTTGGATGAATCGTATTTGTAGTCAGAATTTGTTGTTAAGCATAAAGCTTTTTTGTGTTTTCTGGTGGAGTTATGGCAAAAAGTGGGGATTTCTTCAGTTAATAGGCATAGCCCATCCACCCCATCGCTATTTTATGCG
>NZ_FORD01000036.1 GCF_900113925.1 Nitrosomonas sp. Nm34 | reverse complement strand
CCGGGCAATAGCGACACGATACGACAAGCTGAAGCGAAATTATGAAAGTATGGTAGCCATAGCGTGTGGATATCTGTGGCTACCTATGTGAAATGCCAACAGACCCTAATAAAGTATGAAATATGAGTGAATGATTAATTCGATCAGAAAGAAAGATCAAATAACACCTGTTTTTCTGGTCGAATTAATTCAAAATATACTCACAAAGATATTTGAGCTATATCAAACTAGTCTGGTTGATACAGATCTTCTTCTATTGCATTGTGCAGATCCTCTGCTTCAACTATCTGCAGGATTTTCTCCAAGCATCCAAAGATAATTTCTTCTTGAGAAAATCAAAATTCATTGCATTTGCGTGCGGACAGAAACTTGAATCTGAAAGATAATATTCAATACCGAACACTGCTTTCCCCGCAGAGATGAATGGTATGAGCGTAGTACATTCATCATATTGAAAACACTTTTCATTTACAGCAAAGTCAAAATGATTTACAAGATCCTTGATTTGTTCAACATCATTTTTCAAACTTACAGCTAATCCAAGATTATGAGCTGCATTAGCAATAGCGATGTTGTAAGCCAGCTGATCGTTATAACTAAGAGAGAATCCCGTATTATTACTGTAGCCGTCAACATTGTCAGGATCGACCGCATGACAACCTTTGTCGGCGGCCAACTTCATGCGTGCTTGCATGATGGGCATCAGAATATCTAATTGCCGGATATCTAACCATTTCTCGCCCGCCCAGCTATCAAGCTTTCGACCGAGAACCGATGCTGGAAATGCGCTAGCATCGGGACGCCAGTTTTCATAGCTGCCCGCACTAAAATAACAAATAACATGCTTACCTTTTGATTGTAATTCCGAGATAACTTTTGCATTGATATCAAACAGGTCAATATTATAAACATCGACATCCAAAGAAGTATCGAGTCTCCCTGTATATTGAATTTGCCATTTTAATCCAGGAACTGGTTGCCAACGGCCTCTTCTGTTTCCGGTAGTTGTCCTTGGCATAGCAGTCGTGCCATCCGTAAGCGCTGATATGGCCATGGTAGAATTTGATCCCGAGCTATTTATTTTGAAAGTAAAATTGTCGGGTTGATTTTTATCTACGCTGCTTTTTGTTTTATAGCGCAAAGCTTCCTGCTGATTGCCGTCTATAAATTGACCAGTATCTTTTATTGATGAATTGATATCATTGCTCCTCAACCCGTTTTGAGCATTAAAACTGTCTGCAATAGGTAACCATTTCTCGAAATTATTAAGTACTTGAAATTCCCGGGGTTCTGTGGATTTTTCTGGACCATGATAATTCGCGTGAAATTTTAATTCCTGAATTGTAGGATTTGGAATGGAGGGCGCATTGAATTGAGAAATTCCTACATATCGCTTGTCAATTGGTTTAAATTCTACATGGCTATTCAAGTTATTGTCTGAACCTTGTTGGTCTTGAACAGTGAAAGCACTGAACGGTGGTGAAGAGGTTGAGCCTATATTGATTGAGCGGGATAGGGAAATAAGCTCGGTAAAATTAATATTGGTTATAAGTAGCGCCGAGACCAATAATAGCTGAAGTGATCTTTTTATTTTTTTGGGTAGATAAATTTTAAAAGTGAACAATTTTACTGGTAAATATTTAGGTGTCTCTGTTTAACTACAAAAAGGTATAAATTAATTAACCATTTGTTTTATCAATATTATTTGTATGTATATAAAGTGATAATGCACCGAAATGGAATAATTTATTTAGTTTTGAATAAAATTCTGTCGGAAAATTTTACATTTTGATTAATCAGTATATTCAATAAATCGATATTTTTAATTCTCAAGCATTTTTTTGCTTTTTATTTTCAGCTTTCCACATGATTGAGCGACTCAACCTAATTTTAGAATTTTCAGACAGCACAAGAATCATGGAATGATGAAATTTTTAACTATTTATTCGCTAGCTGATGATAGGCAAAAGCAGACGGGGAAGCAGAGTTTATATCTGATAAATGAGCATTTTGAGTTTTCTTCTAACATTTCAGCGGGTGTATAGATAATTTTTCCAACAGTCTGCTAGTAAGGCGGGCATTTTTATTCACTGTCCGGCCGACTAGCTTAATCTGTTCAGCTCGATCGCTCGCCTTATGCTTGTCCTATTACAGCAACACTTGTACAAAGTGCTTTCGCTGCTCACGCCAATGTATTAAGACTTGATTTTTGGTTCTTCTTTATCTCACCAATTCGGGCTAACTTAGACTCCAAAACTTGATCTTTTTGTGCCAAATCGAAAATGTGATTGCTTTCTGAGCCCGGCAACATTATGTCGCAGGATTTTACACTTCAATTCGGTATTACGCTTTCTTTTGTTTCTAACACAATGATTATTCATGAATTATATCTGTTGGCATAGATCGTGCTTTAAATTTAATACGGTTTATGACCTTGTAATCTTCGAAGGTAATGAAGGGAATAAGAAATTGCAGAAACTAGGTGGTTTAACTGCATGAGATATTTATGTGAGCTGAGAGGAGAGTATTTATGAAAAAAAATTGGAGATTAAAAGGGGGGCTGCTTGGCACAATGGTAATGTGGTTAGCATTAATGATAGTGCCGCCTGCCTTTGCCGATAATACAGTCAATTTGAGGGTGCTGGTCATTTCGACAGGAGATGAAACGCAGGATCTGGGACTCAGCTATATTAAGCCTGTCCTTGATGAAATAGGCGTGCTCTATGATGTATTCAATGCTAACACTCAGGATTTAACTGCCGATATGCTCGCCTCTTTGAATGGGGTCGCCTGCAGCTCCTTGGATGCGGGTTGTGTGGGTAGCTACAACGGCATTATTCTCACAATCTCCGATTTGACTCCCAACTTCACACCGGCAGAGTGGGACATTCTGCACAATTACGAAAAGGACTTTAAGGTTCGTGAAGCCGTCTTATCGGGCTGGCCCGCCACTTATTTTGATCCCAATGCACCGTTCGGCATCTACCTGGATTATGGTCTGGTTTTTTCATCCAGTGGAGCCAGCTATAATACGCAATGGTCAGTACCGGCTGTCTATCAAAAAGAGGTACTTGAATCGGTAAACCTGGCCAATCCGCTGCCGATTACCGACTTTGCGTTCGCAGCTACTCCGCGAAATGATGCTGTGGGTCCACGCGATGGCACTATCCCGATTGTTACCCCGCTGCTGAAAACCACCAATGGAGAGGCGCTGCTATCGATCGTACAATATAAGCTGCCCAATCAGACTACGCCATTACGTGAGGTGATGATCTCGACCATTACCCATGCTTCTTTCCTCATCCACTCCAAAGTATTGGCCTACGAGTTTATCAATTGGGCGACGCAAGGCGTGTTCGTAGGAGCCCGTCGCGTTTATATGTCCACCCATTTGGACGACTTGTTTCTCGCGGATGATCTGTGGGATACCAGCCTCAAGGCGTCTAATCCGTTGCAAGTCTATCGCTTGAATAGCGGCGATATTAATAATCTTGTGAGCAAGCAAACTTCTTTTCGGACTGCCCATCCGACAGCGGGCAGTGCTTTCCAATTGGACTTTCCCTTCAATGGATCCGGGGCGGTGGTTGATCCGGCCGCAGTGACATTGGTGGCAAACCTGACGGAAGATCTGGTGGCGGCCGTAGTCGCCAACAAAAATGCGTTCCGCTACATCAACCACACTTTTACGCATGCAGACATGGATAATCCGCCCGTGCCGGCGAATGCTCCGTGTGATTATGAAACTTTCACAACCGTGGCGCCTATTCAGGCAGAAATCACCAAGAATCGGACAGTGTGGGGACTGTTGGGACTGCCTGACCAAGCGAATAACAATAAACTTCTGCTCACAGGCAATCACTCTGGCCTGAAAGACCGCAAATGCACGGATGATCCCTTGCAGCACCAGAATATGGCTAATGTGCAAGATGATGATGTGGCTTTTGACCAAGGGGGCGCCAATCCGCTGTTACTAAAAGCGGCTGCCAATACCAATGTGCAATACCTGGCTTCCGATTCATCGCAGCGAGGGCAGAATGTTGAGCAATATATTACTCAGTACGATGATGGCAAACCGACTGATCGTATTATGCTGCCGCGTTGGCCAACGAATGTGTTCGTGAATGTCATTAATCCGGATCAATTGGTGGATGAATACAACTATATGTTTCACGATCGGTTTATCAATGCCGGCCAAGATCCCTGCACCACGCCCGGGGCGATCTGCACACCTCGCAATTATACAGAGATTCTTGTAGCCGAAGCTGACAACGCGGTGCGCCATATGCTGAGCTTTAATAAATGGCCTCATTTTTTCCATCAAACGAATGCAGCCAATTATGCAGACGGCAATACGCTGATATTTGATTGGTTAAACGCTATTTTTTCAGCCTACGAGCGATTGTTTAAATTACCTGTCTTGAATTTGCCATATTGGCAAATTGGCGATAAGACAAGACAGAGACTCGACACGAAGACTGCCATTATTCAAGCGAAATGGAATCGGAGCACCAATCAAGTCACCTTATCAGCCAACAAAGCTATCACTCTAGAGATGACGGGGATTACCGGTGGCGGAACATACGGCGGTCAATTTGTCCGTGCAGTAAATGTCACTACGGCACCATCAGCGTTCACAGTCAATCGGGGGCTGACACAGTAAGCAACGGCTCCTTAGGTAATTTGATAGAAAAAGGTTAACCATTAAGAGGATAATCAAATGAAACATAACATTCACCCGTTGAGAATCGCTCATGTGACGCTGATTGTCGCCATGGCTATGGCGATAGGTACAGGAGCACCAATATCAGCATATGCAGCCGTCGCAGGACAAGAAACCGATAATTTCTGGAAATCTGATGCAGCACCGAGACAAAAAAAGCATATTGAAGATGAGTTTGAGCACCAGAGAAACAAGATACGGAAAGAGGAAGAGCATAAGTTGAAAAAAGGAAGGGGGATAAGAGAAGGGCGGGAACAGGGAGAGGAAAATTTATCATATTCACAGCAAGCGAAATCATTGGCAGAGCGACTTAGAGAATCGGCAGCCATTGTTGCCCAACAAGGCGGCAATGCCCAACCGCTTCTTGATGCGGCTGCTTATTTCGACAAGGATGCGGAATAATCGCTTTTTATTTGATTGGCAATTTAAATAGCCCCGGTAAGCCGGGATGATGTGATAGCCATGCGAGCAGTAGTGCTGACAAAATTGAACTAGCAGAATGAATTTGCAAAAATTTATTTAAATCATTAAGAGGGATATACAGTCGTGACTGATCTAAACATAGTTATTTTGGCTGCTGGAGTGGGTAAAAGAATGCAATCATCCCAGCCTAAAGTATTACATTTGCTGGCCGGGAAGCCCTTATTAGGGCATGTGCTTGACGCTGCCAGAGCACTTTCTCCCAAAAAAATCTGCGTTGTTTATGGGCATGGCGGTGAGATGGTGCAAAGCGTGATCAACGATAATGAAATTATTTGGGTGCAACAAGAAGTTCAGCTAGGCACGGGTCATGCTTTGTTACAGGCTCTGCCTTATCTCGATGATGAGGGGGTGTCATTGGTATTGTTGGGTGATGTTCCTTTGATAAAAGTCGATACATTGGACAGGCTGATCTCAAAGGCAACCGAAAACAATTTTGTTCTGTTGACGGCAGAGCTGGATGCCCCGTCTGGCTATGGCAGAATCCTCAAGAATCAAGCAACAGGTGCGATTCAAGCCATTGTCGAGGAAAAGGATGCCAGTGAGTTTCAGCTCCAAATCCGGGAAATTAATACCGGGATTATGATATTGCCTAATTCATATTTACGTGAGTTTTTGCCTAAGCTGCAGAATAAAAATTCACAAGGCGAGTATTATCTGACCGATGTTATTGAAATGGCTGTAAAAGCAGGTGTAAGGATAGATGCTGCCCATCCAGTTCATAGCTGGGAGGTGCTGGGAGTTAACAGTAAATCGCATTTAGCCGAGCTTGAACGCATTTATCAACGCGATAATGCAGAAAATCTGTTGGAACGGGGTGTTATGATTACGGATCCTTCCCGCATTGATATACGCGGACAGCTGGTTTGTGGCCGTAATGTTGAAATTGATATCAATTGTATTTTTGAGGGCAGTGTGCAACTTGGTGATGATGTCAAAATTGGTGCACATTGTATTTTACGGGATGTCACTGTCTACTCGGGAACAACAGTTTTCCCGTTTAGTTTGATAGAAAACGCAGAAATAGGAAAAAGCTGTCATGTAGGGCCCTATTCGCGCATCCGTCCCGGAACTAGGCTTTATGATGAAGCACATGTTGGTAATTTTGTCGAGATAAAAAACAGCAAAATTGGCATAGGGAGCAAAGTAAATCACCTCAGTTACATAGGTGATGCAGTCATTGGTACAAAGGTAAATATTGGGGCTGGAACAATTACTTGTAATTATGATGGTGCTCTTAAGCATCGGACTATTATTGAGGATGATGTTTTTGTCGGTTCAGATACGCAACTGGTAGCGCCCGTAAGAATAGCGCGAGGTTCTACTATTGGTGCAGGTTCTACAATTACCCGAGATACTCCTGAAGATCAATTAACGTTGGCCCGTGCCAGGCAAGTGAGTATTAACGGTTGGAAACGTCCCAAAAAGAACAAAGCATAGTTCATGTTTGTATTAAACAAAAATAAGCGTGAGAGGAGACATTATGTGCGGAATAGTGGGAGCCATTGCTAAAAACGACGTCGTACCTGTTTTATTGGAAGGTTTATCGAAGCTGGAATATCGTGGTTACGATTCGGCAGGGATTGCTATTGCAAACGGAAAATTGCATAGATTACGTACTACCGGGCGTGTGAGTGAATTGAGCAAGCTTGCTCATCTTGAAAAAACACATGGATTCACCGGTATTGCTCATACACGCTGGGCGACCCATGGGGCTCCTAGCGAACGTAATGCACATCCCCATTTGTCAGGAGATGAAAGAAAAATAGCTGTCGTCCATAATGGTATTATTGAAAATCATGAAGCAATCCGGAAACGTCTTGAATCTGAAGGATTCATATTTTCTTCGGATACTGATACCGAAGTAATAGCGCATCTTATTTCGTTCAATCTTAAGACGACTCATGACCTGCTTGAAGCCGTTTGCTCGTCTGTTGCAGAGTTACAAGGCGCTTATGCGATTGCGGTGGTTGAAGAAACGCGACCTGATCATATTGTGGTTGCGCGGAATGGTGCGCCTCTATTATTGGGTTTAGGAACAGAAGGTAACTATGTTGCTTCAGATGCGTCAGCCTTAGTCCAGGTAACGCGGAATATGGTTTATTTAGAGGAAGGAGATGTGGCGGAATTACATCAAGACGGTTACCGCATATTGAGTTGTGTCAAAGGTAAGAAGGGTAAAGAGGTGATTCGTCCCGTTCAAGAAAGTAATCTAACTCGCGATGCAGTAGAATTAGGTCCCTATGCACACTTCATGCAAAAGGAAATATTCGAGCAACCAGTAGCAGTCGCTAATACACTGGAAATGGTATCAAATGCACAATCCATTTCTCCACAATTATTCGGTAGCAAAGCCGAGAAAGTTTTTAGACAGACAAATGGTATTTTGATCCTGGCCTGCGGCACAAGCTATCATGCGGGGCTCGTTGCCAAATATTGGTTGGAGACCATAGCAGGCTTACAATGCAGTGTAGAGATCGCAAGCGAATACCGTTATCGGGATCCAATAGCAGATAAAAATACACTCGTGGTAGGGATTTCTCAATCGGGTGAAACGGCAGATACCCTGGCCGCAATCAGTTATGCTAAATCATTAGGGCATCAGTATAGTTTAGCAATTTGTAATGTTCCTGAAAGCGCATTGATTCGGCAGACAGATCTGCGTTTTCTGACACGTGCAGGGCCTGAAATCGGCGTAGCTTCTACCAAGGCATTTACAACACAATTAGCTGCATTGATGCTGTTGACTGTCACTCTAGCCAAACTTCGTAACAAATTCTCTCACGAGTGTGAGCAGAAAATGTTGATGGCAATGCGGCGTCTGCCTACTGCTATCCAGCTTGCACTGCAAATTGAACCGCAAGTGGTTCAATGGGCTGCCAATTTCTTTCAAAAACGTCATGCTTTATTCCTTGGACGAGGAGTACATTATCCTATTGCTTTAGAAGGCGCGCTCAAACTCAAAGAAATCTCCTATATTCATGCAGAAGCTTATGCGGCTGGTGAGCTTAAACATGGTCCGCTTGCTCTGGTTGATAAGGAAATGCCTGTGATTGCCATTGCACCTAATGATGCATTGTTGGAGAAGCTTAAATCCAATTTACAGGAAGTTCGCGCGCGGGGAGGAGAGCTATATGTTTTTGCCGATGCTGATTCCCAAATTCAGGAGAGCGAAGGCGTACACATTATTCGATTAGCGGAGTATGCTGATATGCTAAGCCCTATTTTACATACTATTCCATTACAATTGCTAGCCTATCATGTGGCTCTGCAGAAAGGTACAGATGTAGACAAACCAAGAAATTTAGCAAAAGCTGTAACAGTCGAATAGCTTAAGTTTGGATTAGGGAGGTTCCTTTTATCTTAAGATAAAAGGAACCGGGAAAGGGAGTAACAGGAAGTGCAATTTTTCATTATCTCTGGTCCAGAACCAAGGGTATTTTCAATAAAGTAAGTATGGAATAGAATCTCTGTATTTACTTTATTATTTTGGATATTTATTAAACATAGATTAGCAGTAATTATTACGATATTGTGGCAATATTGAGGAATCATAATCTTCTGCTATATTTAAAAGCGATCAATTTTCTGGATTCCCAAACGGCTAGACATAAGCTCCAGTCGCCGATACGAAATTCAGAGGTATGTATGATTCTGCTTTTCAAAAATATCTTTTCATGCAAGCCAAGCCTATTGAAACTCTGATTACTTTATTCATAAAGTTATGGGATGATAGGAAAAATACTTTTCAATAAAAAAGGAAACTAATGGCAGGTCACAGCAAGTGGGCTAATATTAAACACAAGAAGGCCGCCCAGGATGCCAAGCGTGGTAAGATTTTCACGCGATTGATCAAGGAAATAACGATTGCAGCTCGGTTAGGGGGGGCTGATCCTGGGAGTAACCCTCGCTTACGGCTCGCTATTGATAAGGCATACGAACACAATATGCCTAAAGACAACATCGAACGCGCTATCAAGCGTGGATGCGGGGACTTGGAAGGAGTAAGTTATGAAGAAGTTCGCTATGAAGGTTATGGAGTAGGAGGGGCTGCAATCATGGTAGATTGCATGACTGATAATCGAACACGGACTGTTGCCGATGTGCGTCATGCATTTACTAAATATGGTGGTAACCTTGGTACAGATGGTTCAGTTGCATTTCTATTTAAGCATTGTGGTCAATTGCTTTTCGCACCTGGGGCTGATGAGGATCGATTAATAGAAGTAGCATTGGAAGCAGGGGCTGAAGATGTGATTAATAATGAAGATAATAGTTTAGAAGTCATTACTGCGCCGTATGAATTTATTGCAGTTAAAGCTGGTTTGGAAAAAGCTGGTTTTAAAGCTGACCTCGCTGAAGTTACTATGAAACCGATAAACGAGACTGTGCTGACAGGGGATGATGTAGTCAGAATGCAAAAACTGCTAGATGCATTAGAAAATATCGATGATGTACAGGAGGTTTATACCACTGCGGTCCTTGTTGAGTAATTGGGAGGGAAGGTGAGGAAATTCGTATTCTTGGTATAGATCCCGGTTTGCATATTACTGGCTTTGGGATAATCGATAAAATTGGCAGCAAATTGGTTTATGTGACCAGCGGTTGTATCAAAACATCTTCAGACAATAAGCTGCCACCCCGTTTGAAATTGATTCTTGACGGTCTTAACCACATCATTCTGCGGCATGCTCCCGAACATGTCGCAATAGAACAAGTCTTTGTTAACATTAACCCAAAATCAACTTTATTACTTGGACAAGCACGTGGTGTGGCAATTTGTGCTGCTGTGCTTAATAATCTTGACGTATCGGAATATACTGCCCTGCAGATCAAACAAGCAGTGGTTGGTAATGGGCACGCTAAAAAAGAGCAAGTTCAGGAGATGGTTGTAAGATTACTAAGACTAGAAGGAAAGCCCGGTGTCGATGCGTCTGATGCGCTTGCCTGTGCGATTTGCCATGCTCATGGTGGAGTGGGGACACTCGCGGGCATATATAGCCAATTAAAGAACGGAAGAATGGTGTGATAGGAAAAATCACAGGCGCATTGCTGGAAAAACGCCCTCCCTTAGTGGTAGTGGACGTGCAAGGAATTGGTTATGAAATCGATGTGCCGATGAGTACGTTCTACCATCTCCCTGCGATTGGAGAAGCGGTGACCCTTTATACCCAACTTATCGTTAGGGAAGATGCTCATTTATTATTTGGATTTGGTACTGAGGCCGAACGTTCTGTTTTCCGCCAGCTAATGAAAATCTCGGGGGTGGGTGCAAGAACTGCTTTGGCTCTATTGTCCGGATTAAGTGTGGCAGATATACATCAAGTAGTAGCTACCCAGGATTCTGTGCGGTTTACCAGAATTCCAGGAATAGGGAAAAAAACTGCTGAACGTTTACTTTTAGAGTTGCGGGATAAACTTGATTTTGATACAAATCATTTTGATACAGTCACCGCTTCTGCAAGAAGTGATAATGACATACTGAATGCGTTGCGCTCGCTAGGCTATAATGACCGGGAAGTGGATTGGGCAGTCAAACAATTACCTAACAATATCGCTGTTTCAGATGGCATTAAACAAGCTTTAAAGCTCCTTTCAAAAGAAAAGTAGTGCATTTTTCTGGATAGTCGAATGATTGAGACAGATCGAATTATTGCTGCAACATCATTTTCTTCTCAAGAAGAAGTATTAGAGCGAGCCTTACGTCCCAGGCAACTTGAGGAATATGTTGGTCAAGAAAAAATTCGAGAGCAACTACAAATATTTATCGAGGCAGCACGACGACGGAAGGAGTCTTTAGATCACGTATTATTATTTGGGCCTCCAGGTTTAGGTAAAACGACGTTGGCGCATATTATTGCTAGAGAAATGGGTGTTAACTTGCGCCAAACATCAGGCCCGGTATTGGAGAGGCCGGGTGATTTAGCTGCTTTGCTAACCAACCTTGAACCTAATGATGTATTGTTTATCGATGAAATTCACCGGCTCTCGGCGGTAGTGGAGGAGATTCTTTATCCTGCATTGGAAGATTATCAGCTTGATATCATGATTGGAGAAGGCCCAGCTGCTCGCTCAGTTAAAATTGATTTACCACCTTTTACCCTGGTAGGGGCGACGACTCGTGCAGGAATGCTAACCAATCCGCTGAGAGATCGTTTTGGTATTGTGTCACGGTTAGAGTTTTATACCACTGATGAGTTAAGTAAAATCGTAATGCGTTCAGCAGGGTTGCTATATGTCAAAATCTCTTTTGAGGGGGCAAAGGAGATTGCATGTCGATCGCGTGGTACACCTCGTATTGCGAACCGGTTGTTACGAAGGGTTCGAGATTTTGCTGAAATCAAGGCCGAAGGATATATTACGCAACCCGTGGCAGATGCAGCTCTAAAGATGCTTGATGTGGATGCGATAGGGCTTGATGTGTTAGATAGAAAGCTGTTGCTGGCTGTCCTGGAAAAATTTGAAGGTGGCCCAGTAGGTATAGATAATCTTGCCGCGGCAATCAATGAAGAGCGCGACACAATTGAAGATGTCTTGGAGCCCTATTTAATTCAGCAAGGATTCTTGAAACGTACACCGCGCGGCCGTATGGCGACAACCATTACTTATCAGCATTTTAATATTATTCCTCCGAAAAATAGTTTAATGGATGAATTATGGAGTGAATGTTGAAGTGTTAATAAAAAATTTTGTGAACAATAGGTCATAAATGAGCTTCGAGCATCAAACGCAATTTACTTTACCGGATCATATCTTCTCCCATCCAGTGCGCGTTTATTATCAGGACACTGATACAGGAGGAGTCGTTTATCATGCGAATTATCTTAATTTTATGGAACGCGCCCGTTACGAATGGCTGCGAGAAATGGGATTTTCGGTTGATACGTTAATCCGATCGCATAAAACGGTTTTTATGGTGCGGTCACTTAATATCGAATATTTCAAGCCAGCGCTTCTTGATGATTTGCTGCATGTTACAGTTCAAGTAACAGAGACAGGTAGAAGTCGCATCACATTATTTCAACAAGTCTTGCGAGATCAGGTCATGTTAGTCAGTGCAATCATTCATGTGGTATGTGTCAGTATGGAAAATCTCAAACCAGTGAGTATTCCCATGCCGCTTCGTCAAAAAATCAAGAAATAAATTATTATGAATACAAATGTAACTCAAGACTTATCGCTTTTTTACCTTGTTGGCAGCGCTAGCTTACCTGTACAACTGGTGATGCTGCTTTTATTGATTGCATCATTGGTATCATGGTGGTTTATTTTTCGTAAGATGTTTGCGATTAGATTAGCTATTAAACAAAGCGACGAGTTTGAGAATACTTTTTGGAGAGGGGTAGATCTTAATGCGCTTTACCACCGTGCAGCAGGTGCGCGTGACATGGCGGGAAGTATGGAGCGTATTTTTGAAGCAGGATTTCGTGAATTTACCAAGCATCAAGCCGGTATGGATATTGGTGCGATAATGGATAGTACCCGGGGGGCAATGCGTGCTGCCTATCAACGTGAAATGGACAGATTAGAATCCCATCTTTCTTTTCTAGCGACGGTGGGATCAGTGAGTCCTTATGTTGGTTTGTTTGGTACGGTCTGGGGTATTATGAATTCATTTCGTGAATTATCCAATTTAACCCAAGCAACCATTGCGCATGTTGCACCAGGTATTGCAGAAGCGCTAATAGCAACGGCAATGGGTTTATTTGCAGCGATTCCAGCGGTGATTGCCTATAATCGTTATGCAAGTGATACCAGTCAATTAGCCACACGCTATGAGAGTTTTATGGAAGAACTATCTAATGTGTTGCAGCGACGAGCAGCAAAATTATAAGAGGATGATAGCCATCACATGATTAATCGTCGTACTAAACGTCGTCTAATGAACGAAATCAATGTTGTGCCGTATATTGATGTGATGCTGGTGTTATTGGTTATTTTCATGATCACAGCCCCGCTTATTCATCCTGGTCAAATTGAACTTCCTCAAATCGGCAAATCGTCAACAGCCCCTGTTGAACCCTTGGAAGTGATTATTGCTGCCGATGGCAATTTGACATTACGTGATCGTAGTAAAGTAGGAAGCGAGCAGAAAATGAGCCGTAGCGAACTTGTAAAGGCAATCAAAAATAGACAGGCACAGAATACTGAACAGCCTGTCGTGATTGCAGCCGATAAAAATGTTCGCTATGAAGAAGTGATCAATGTCATGGATATATTACAACAAGAACAAGTTAATAAGGTTGGGCTGCTCACAAAACCCAGATAAGAACGTAAGTAACGATGAATGTGACAGCTTGGCGGGATGCTTCCTATACAGAACCTGGATTATTACGGGCTGCTGTACTAGCTTTGCTAGTACATATTATTTTTTTTGCATTTATGGTTTTTGGCTTAAGCTGGAAAAATGATCCACCTGAAACGATGATTGTTGACTTGTGGAGTGACTTGCCACAGCCGATAAAACCTGCTCCTGCGAGAGGAGCATCGTCGCGAACTGAACCTGTGCGACAACCACCTACCAAAGCGAAATCTGAGCCAGTGAAAGAGACGCTGCCTAAATCTGAATCAATCAAGGCAGATGTTCCGTCGCCATCCCAAAAACCGATTACTGAGATCAAGGAAAAAACGGTAAAATCTCAGCCTATGAAGCAAGCAGCAAAGCAGCCTGAGCCAATTAAAGAGACTCCTAAACCTGAGCCAATCAAGGCAGATGCGCCGTCGCCATCCCAAAAACCGGCTATTGAGATCAAGGAAAAAACGGTAAAACCTCAGCCTACGAAGCAAGCAGCAAAGCAGCCTGAGCCAATTAAAGAGACTCCTAAGCCTGAGCCAATTGAGACAGATGCGCCATCGCCATCCCCAAAACCGACTACTGAGATCAAGGAAAAAACGGTAAAACCTCAGCCTACGAAGCAGGCTGCAAAGCAGCCTGAGCCAGTTAAGGAGATTCCTCCTAAGGCTGAACCAATTAAGGAGAAACTAACCCAATCAGAGGTTGCTAAGGAAACAACAAAAGAAACAACCAAAGAGGCACCGAAAAAATCCGATCTGGAGAAAGAGAAGCAGCTTAAGGAGCAGCAACAGGCTGAAGAAATCAAGCGGCAACAACAACGTGAGCAAGAGGCCGCTGCACAAAAAGCTGCCGCGGAGAAAACCAGACAAATGGATGAAATAGCTAAATATAAGGCAATGATTCAGGCAAAAATCAGAAGTCGTATTGTCATGCCGCCCAATTTGCCCGGCAATCCAATTGCTGAGTACAGAGTGACGCTGTTACCGGGAGGAGAAGTATTAAACGTAGTGTTGCGCAGAACCAGTGGTTATGCCGCATTTGATGAAGCAGTAGAAAGAGCTATCTTTTTATCCACACCCTTACCTATACCGCCAGATGTAACGTTATTCAGGGAATTTCGTGATTTTAATCTTACCGTACATTATCGTGAATCGCTTTGATTTTTACAGAACGCAATTTTTTTGAGAGTTGCTGCTATGCAAAATTATTTACATCGTGCTTCCTTTTATGCACTTATTTTATTTCTATCGATGGTGCATGCACCGCTAAATGCAGCACTTAATATCGAAATATATGGTGGTGGTGCAACTAGAATTCCTATTGCTATTGTTCCATTTTCTGCTGAATCCAGACTTCCGCAGAGTGTAACCACAATAGTAACAGCTGATTTGGGGCGCACAGGTTTATTTAAGTTAGTAGATTCACTGGGTCATACCCCTCATGAACCGGAAGAAATTGTTTATGCAGATTGGCAGAATCGAGGAGCAAGTGCGCTTGTGATAGGCAATACGGCAATGCTACCCGATGGGCGGATTGAGGTACGCTTTCGCTTGATGGATGTTGCCAGGCAGGTCCAGTTAACTGGATTTACCAGTACCGTTTCAGCCGATCAGCTACGCGCTGTCGCTCATCGTATTGCTGACATCATTTATGAAGCATTGACAGGTGATATGGGAGTATTTAGCACTCGTATTGCTTATGTATTGAAACAGGGTAATAAATATGCGCTGCAGGTGGCTGATTCTGATGGTCATAATGCACAATCAGTCATCGAATATACCGAGCCTATTATTTCTCCTGCCTGGTCACCTGATGGCAGCAAACTTGCCTATGTCTCATTTGAAAACAAAAAACCTGTGGTTTATGTGCAGGAATTGTTGACGCGCAATCGGAAAGCGGTCGCTAATTTTAAGGGGAGTAATAGCGCGCCAGCTTGGTCTCCAGATGGCAGTAAGCTAGCTGTCGTGCTGACCATGCAGGGTGGATCACAAATATTCTTGATTAATGCAGATGGAAGTGGGGTACAAAGACTTACCCAAAGTTCAGGAATTGATACGGAGCCAAGTTTCTCACCCGATGGCCGCTCGATTATTTTTACTTCTGACCGTGGCGGTAGCCCACAAATATACCGTGTGGCAATAACAGGAAATCAAGCTGGTACAGCTGAACGGCTAACATTTGAAGGAAGCTACAATGTAAGTCCGCGCTTTAGTCCAGATGGAAAAAGCTTTGCTTACATTCATCGTCATGGTGGCAAGTTTAATGTTGCCGTACAAGACTTTGCTAGGCGACAAGTACAAATATTAACCGATTCAAAATTTGATGAATCTCCTAGTTTTGCACCCAATGGCAAGATGATTTTATATGCTACCGAAATAGGAGGGCGTGGTATATTATCCGCCGTTTCGAGCGATGGGCAAACAAAGCAGCGTCTGACTTCACAAGCTGGCGATATCAGAGAGCCAGTATGGGGTCCTTTGTTGAAATCGCAGCGTACAAGCAAATTTATTAATTAATTTTTTAAGGTAAAGAATGAAAAAAATTTTGAGTGTGTTGATAATCTGTTTATTGTCAGCGTGCGCAAGCAAAACTACACAACCTACCAGTGAATCGGAAGACCGAACTATGGGGGGGGGGGGAATGGGTGCCGGGGCACAGGAAGGTATGAGAGCCGGTGGAGGTGGAGGTGGCGGTGGATTTGGCATGGATCCATTACGAGATCCTTCTAACATTCTTTCTCAGCGGAGTATTTACTTTGACTTTGATAACTATACAATAAAAAACGAATACAGAGATTTAGTGCTGGCGCATGCTAGGTATCTACGGGATAACTCAAACTCTAAGGTATTAATACAGGGTAATACCGATGAACGTGGAAGCCGTGAGTATAATCTTGCACTTGGTCAGCGTCGGGCAGATAGTGTAAAAAATGCTATGTTGCTCTCGGGCGCTCGTGATCATCAAATTGAGTCAGTAAGTCTAGGTGAGGAAAAACCTCGTGCAGCAGGCCGTGATGAATCTTCATGGGCTGAGAACCGTCGAGCCGATATTCTTTATCAAGGGGAATACTAATGTTGGTACGTGCTTCCATCCTACTGTTTTTGTTTAGTTATAATGTAAGTTTCGCGGGGCTATTTGATGATGCACATGCCCGTGAGCAGATAGAGGTCATGCAAAAACAAATGCAAGAGTTGGAGGCGCGTATTGTCAGCATGGAGGAAGCGCTTAAGAATCAGGCGGTATTGGAGCTTTATACCCAGATCGAAACGTTTAAAATTGAGCTTGGGAAACTGCGTGGGCAAATTGAGATACTGCATGAAGAAAATAAGATTTTGAAGAAACAGCAGAAAGATTTTTATCTGGATTTGGATAGCCGATTGAGACAAGTAGAGCCGGCATCCCATGATGCTTCGATAGGGTTGGGTTCTCCACCAGAGACAACCGCTAAAACGGCTCCTTCTGCTACGCCAGAGACCGAAACGAGCAGCGTAGTACAGCCTAAAGATCGGGCTACAGATCTATCAGAGCGCGATGCTTATAACGCAAGTTATAGCTTATTCAAAGAAGGTAATTATTCAGGAGCGATCACGCAGTTTGAGAATTTTATTACGCGTTACCCTACCTCTAATTTAGCACCAGGCGCTGCTTACTGGATTGGAAATGCTTATTATGCATTACGTGATTTTAGTTCTGCCATCCGGGCACAGCAAAAAGTGATCGAGAATTATCCGAAAAGCGGAAAGGCGCCTGATGCCATGCTCAATATTGCAAGTAGCCAAATAGAAATGGCTGAGGTCGCTGCAGCCAAAACAACATTACAAAGCTTAGTCACAAAATATCCTAATAGTGACGCTGCTGATAAAGCTAGACGGCGTCTTGCTAACCTTAAATAAGATTTAACAATGAAAGAAGCAATTGTTAAAGCTGCCTCTAAAGACGTAATGCCTTCCCCCTCTCTACTACGACAACATGCTACACAAAAACCCGAAGCAGAAATATTGCGTGTAAGTGAGATATTTTATTCTATCCAAGGTGAAACCAGTCGCGCTGGTCTACCAACCGTGTTTATCCGTTTGACTGGCTGTCCGCTACGGTGTGGATATTGTGATACGGAGTATGCATTTTCAGGGGGCGAGAATATGTCAATTGCTGATGTGCTGAATAAAGCTTCAAATTATGCCTCACGTTATATTACAGTTACTGGAGGTGAGCCACTGGCGCAGAAAGCTTGTCCTACCCTGCTAAAAGTATTATGTGATACAGGTTATTCGGTATCGATTGAAACGAGCGGTGCGCTCGATATATCCAAACTGGATAAAAGGGTTTCCAAGATTATGGATATTAAAACACCTGGTTCGGGAGAAGTTGCAAAAAATCGTTGGTCCAATCTCGATTATTTGACTGACCAGGATGAATTGAAGTTTGTTTTATGTGATGAAGCAGATTATCGATGGGCAGTTGATGTATTTTACGAACGATGTCTCGACCAGGTTTGTCCAGTATTATTTTCACCAGTGTATGCTCAACTCGATCCAGCCAAGCTTGCTGACTGGATATTAAAAGATCGCTTACCGGTTAGATTACAGCTTCAGCTGCATAAGATACTCTGGGGAGAGGTAGCAGGGCGGTGAAGATTCAGCCATTTTTGAAAACGGTTCTTCCTTTAAAACAGCATATGGTTTTATGAGAAAAGCAGTCGTACTTTTATCGGGTGGCTTGGATTCTGCGACGACGCTTGCTATGGCTTGCGATAAAGGATTTGCATGTTATGCCTTAAGTATTGATTATGGGCAACGTCATCAATCAGAGTTGGCTGCAGCGAGGAAGGTCGGCCAATCCATGGGTATAAAGATGCATCGAACTATCAGTATTGACTTGAGCGCAGTGGGAGGATCTGCTCTTACTGACAGGTCTATTCCAGTGCCTACTGAAGGGACAGCCACAGGTATTCCAGTTACTTATGTTCCTGCCAGAAATACGGTCATGCTCTCTTTAGCTTTAGCCTGGGCTGAAGTGCTCGGAAGTCACGATATATTTATTGGAGTGAATGCTATCGATTATTCTGGTTATCCAGATTGCCGACCTGACTACATTGAAGCCTTTGAGAAAATGTCCAATCTTGCTACCAAAACTGCCAGAGAAGGGAATAAGCTGACGCTGCATGCGCCACTTCTTAACCTTTCTAAGAAAGAAATTATTAGTTTAGGAAAAGAGCTAGGGGTTGATTATGCCTTGACTGTATCATGTTATCAAGCTGATGAAAGTGGCTCTGCTTGTGGCCTATGTGATGCTTGTCGCATTCGTAAAGCAGGATTTTTAGCGGCAGATATCTCTGATCCGACGCGGTATAGAGTAGGTTAAAAATGTGGGCAAACATCGTTTAAAGTTACCTCAGAATCAAGAGAATTCCTGATCAAATAGAATAAAGTAAATAGACGGGTGGCAAAATAGGAATAGGCTAAGAGAAGGGCTATGATTTTCGTTCAATACATACACCTAGCTTTTTTACTCCTTTAATAATGTCAAGTTTGGCTGCACTTACTTTTACCCAAGGTGAATTAAATTCTGTCAAAATAATTTGTGCGATATGTTCAGCTAATGCCTCAAGTAAAGAGAATTGTTTGGTGGCTAAAATATCGTTGATGCGCTTGATAATCAGAGAATAATCCAGTGCATCTTCAAGTTTGTCAGTAAAACAAGCTCGATTGGTTGGCAGGGCGATTTCAAGATTAAGTTCGATTGTTTGAGCAATCTTTTTTTCCCATGGATAAATTCCAATCAGTGTTTTTGCTTTGAAGTCATGAAGAAAGATGATATCCATTATTAGGATTTAAAATGATCTATAACCTTGGTGGAATAAATTAAAGAAATATTTTTGTGTGTTGTTATCGCGATTCTAGTCTATTTATGAAGGTGATGCTATTTTGGTGATGATATGGAAGTAGGATTATTGTTGCTAGCCGCTTATTTGCTGGGTTCAGTTTCATTTGCAGTGGTAGCAAGTTGGCTATTTAATTTACCTGATCCAAGAACATATGGCTCGAAAAATCCCGGGGCAACAAATGTGTTGCGTAGTGGCAAAAAAGTGGCAGCAGTTGTGACATTACTAGGTGATGCTGGCAAAGGTTGGCTGGCAGTGATACTCGCTAATTATTTTTCACAAGCTTGGCAACTAGGAAATGAAGCGGTTGCGGGTGTTGCAATAGCTGTTTTTCTTGGTCACTTGTTTCCAATCTTTCTGGGTTTTAAAGGTGGCAAGGGAGTGGCAACATCGGCAGGTGTGCTACTCGGTTTAGATCTTTCGTTAGGACTATTGGTAATATTTACGTGGATTTTAGTTGCCATGCTTTGGCGTATATCTTCATTATCTGCCATAGTTGCTGCTCTGTTAGCGCCAATTTATGCGTTTATTCTATTTGACTCCAAAATAAATATCTGGGCTATTACTATTATTTCATTGTTACTTCTTTGGCGGCATAAATCAAATTTCATCAATCTAGCTATAGGTAAAGAAACACGCATTGGAGAAAAAAGCAGATTGTGAGTTGAGATCGAAGATGCTTACAACATTTCCAGATCCCACCTGGCTCTTACTGTAAAGCAGCTCATACTATGCTGGTAGTTAATTTCTTGTTGTTGTAGACGCATTGCTCCAGCAAAAGCGATCATGGCGCCATTGTCAGTACAGAATTCAAATTCTGGAAAAAATACTGTTGCGCCTATGCTGGTTGTGTCGCGAACGAGCCTTTTACGTAATTGGATATTTGCTCCTACTCCACCCGCTACGACCAGTTGGCTAAGACCATTCTGCATGAGAGCGGACAAAGATTTTTCTGCCAGAATGTCTATGACCGCTTCCTGAAAGGCAAGCGCAATGTCAGCACCGGTTTGCTGTGTAATATGATGATTTTTGATTAAAGTTGATACCGCAGTTTTTAATCCGCTGAAACTAAAGTTAAAGTCCCCGCTATACCGCATAGGGCGAGGAAGTTTAAAACGACCCGATTGACCTTGTTCCGCAAGTTCGGCAAGTGCTCGCCCGCCGGGGTAATCTAACCCAAGAAGTTTTGCTGTTTTGTCAAAAGCTTCACCTGCTGCATCATCTACCGTTTCACCAAGCAATACATATTCCCCTATTCCATTGACCTTTATTAACTGAGTGTGACCACCAGAAACGAGAAGGGCTACAAAAGGAAACGTAGGGGAAGGTGTCGATAATAGAGGAGACAGAAGATGACCTTCAAGGTGATGAATATTCAGTACTGGGATTTCAAGAGCGAATGACAGTGCGGAACCAATACATGCGCCTACTAATAAGGCTCCTGCCAGACCAGGTCCTTGAGTGTAGGCAATAGCGTTAACTTCTTTCAAACAAATATTGGCTTCTTTCAAAGCTTGTTTGATAAGCGGTATGACACGGCGAATATGGTCGCGTGAGGCTAGTTCTGGTACAACTCCGCCATATTCATTATGTATTTCAGTTTGTGAATATAGCGTGTGACTTAATAAACCATATTTTGTGTGATAAAGGGCAATACCTGTTTCATCACATGACGTTTCAATACCAAGCACAATCATTTTAAATGTCAATAGAAACTATATTGAATCTCTTTGTGTCCAATTTTAAACCTTTTGGCGAGAGAAAGAGAAGAGTAAAAAGTAGTGTATGAGAAAATATGGTTGATGTTTGCTTAATATCTTCTTCATTGCATCCAAAAGCTTTTCTTATTGCATGCTTTTATTAAGAAAATAATAATGTTATATTTATAAGCTTTTGCAGAATTATTAACATTCAATAAAAATAGAAGGAGACCGAAAGGGATTACTACTTTATGACCACTGTTAAAGTCAAGGAAAATGAGCCATTTGAAGTTGCCATGCGTCGTTTTAAACGCTCGGTTGAGAAAACTGGATTACTTACTGAATTGCGCGCGCGCGAGTTTTATGAAAAGCCAACTGCAGAACGTAAACGCAAGCATGCAGCAGCTGTCAAGCGTACCTATAAACGTTTGCGTAGTCAATTACTCCCGAAAAAACTTTATTAGTTGGTCATGAATTCGTAAGATAAACTTACTAGGCTGCTTTGTTATGAATTTGAGGCAGAAAATTACAGAAGACATGAAGGTTGCCATGCGCGCGGGAGACTCAAAAAAGCGTGACGCTATTCGATTATTGCAAGCAGCTATTAAACAGCGAGAAGTTGATGAGCGTATTCAGCTAGATGATACAGCGATCATTGCAGTAATTGAGAAAATGCTTAAACAGCGTAGAGATTCGATCACGCAATATGAGGCTGCGCGCCGACAAGATTTAGCTGATGCCGAAAAATATGAAGTGGACGTGCTGCTTACTTATATGCCTCAAATGATGAGTGAGGCTGAAGTTACTAGGATAGTGGACGAAGTGATCGCTTTAGTAGGAGATGCAGGGCAGCAGCAGATGGGTAAGATCATGGCTTTATTAAAACCTAAACTGACTGGATGTGCAGATATGACTCAAGTAGCCGCGCTAGTGAAGAAAAAAATTTCCTCTTGATTTTATTAAAGGATAACTTATCTTAGTTTATGTGTTTGGGGTAGTAGTCAAGTATTTATTCACCTCATCGATAATCAGTTAATTATTGGCGTACTTTAATAAATGGTTCCCCAATCGTTTATTCAAGAGCTGCTCAATCGCATAGATATAACGGATGTAGTTGGGCGTTATGTGCCATTGAGGAAAGTTGGTGGCAATTTTAGCGCGTGCTGCCCGTTTCATAATGAAAAAACCCCGTCATTTGTGGTTAGTCCAACAAAACAGTTCTATCATTGTTTCGGTTGCGGAAAGCATGGTAACGCCATTAATTTTCTGATTGAGCATACTGGAGTGAGTTTTGTTGATGCGGTTGAGAATCTGGCTGCTTCTGCTGGATTGCAAATTCCAGCTCAACAAGTTGTAACTTATTCTCGAGTATTTGAATCTGGCTTATCGCTTACTAAAAAAGAAGGTGAGCAAGATAAAGCTGAGGAGTCTGTGCAGCAGATGGTTGAATCGATGAAAACTGCCGCTCAATATTATCGTAGTCAACTTAAGAACGCTGAGCAGGCTATTGCTTATTTAAAAAAGCGCGGTATAACGGGAGAAATCGCTGTTCGTTTTGGAGTTGGTTATGCGCCGGCTAACCGACAGAATCTTGCTTCTGTATTTTCTGAATATCCGCTAAAGCAATCCGAAAATGTGTTGGTAAAAGTGGGCCTGGTCATACGTGGCAATGATGGTAAACATTATGACCGCTTCCGTAACCGCATTATGTTCCCAATTTTAGACCAGAAAGGCAGGATAATCGGTTTTGGTGGAAGGGTATTGGATGCTGGAGAGCCAAAGTATTTAAATTCTCCTGAGACGCCTTTATTTATAAAGGGGCGTGAACTTTATAATTTGTTTGCAGCCAGCAAGGCGATCCGTAAAGCAGGGCGCGCTTTAGTGGTAGAAGGATATATGGACGTAGTTATGCTTGCGCAACATGATATAGACTATGCGGTTGCTACGCTTGGTACTGCTACTACACCGTTTCATATCCAGAAGTTATTGCGTCAAACAGATAAAATCATTTTTTGTTTTGATGGTGATAGTGCGGGAAGGAAAGCAGCTTGGCGTGCGCTCGAAAATAGCTTATCTCAATTACGGGATGGAAAAGAAATAAGTTTTCTGTTTCTACCAGAGAATGAGGATCCCGATAGCTATGTTCGTGAGTATGGTAAAGAATCATTTGAAGCACTTGTCGATCAGGCGCTACCTCTCTCCAAGTTTTTTTATGGTGAATTATCTGGGCGTGTGAATCTGCAAACCAGCGAAGGACGTGCTGGTTTGGTGCAACATGCACGACCGTTATTGGCTCAGATAAGTGGCGCTCCGGTTCTTGCTCTTATGCTGATAAAACAGTTGTCACAACTCACTTCTATTAACCAAAACGAATTGGAGGGGTTATTGCAAATTAAGCGAAAAGCTCTTTTTTCTCGGCCTAATCTGAAGCGACCGCAACCAGTCACGCCTTATCGTAAACTAATTCAATTAATCCTGCATGATCCAGTATATGTCGGGAAGCTAGAAAAAAGTATGCTGACAGGAGATGATGAACAAAATGATGAAAAGACATTATTGATAGAACTGATGGATTTTTTTCATGCTTTATCGCCGCAGGACTTAGAAGAGGCAACATTGTTATCGATTAAGGCATATTTCTGTGATAACCCATGTTATGAATTGTTAGAAACAATAGAAAAAGAAATAAGTATGTGGGGAGAAGGGGTCGATATAGACGCAGAGTTTGCCGGAATATTGCTGCGGTTGAGAGAAATGCGCCGCAAACAAAGAATGGCTGTGCTGCATAGTAAACCTCTAAATTTGCTTACCTCAGAAGAAAAACGAGAATTGCAGCAATTATATGTTTCTTAAACAAGTTTATTATCATAATATTTATTGGAAGGAGCAAATGCAGATTGGGTATTTATTATTTAATAATTAATTAAATAGCTGTTATATATTTGAACTTTTCATTGGTTAATTGAACAAAAAATAACAAGGCGGCGTAGTGTTGATAGTTAGTAAGATATATTTGCGAAAAATGAAAAAGAGTTATCAAACTACCTCTGAATGAGATGCGTCATGATGAATTTTTGATATACTCAAAGATTTTAGAATTTACTGGTCTATATTATCTAAATTTCAGCAAATTTAGTAGATGAATCAGCGGTGACTAAGAGAATGATAAAAGTTAATAACTGAGCAAGCGATAGCCCTTGAATAGAAAAATAGATCTGGTTACTAAAATTAATAGGTATACATAGATTGGGTAGCAAAAATAAAGATGGGATCTTTTTGCAGTGATGAGTGCTCGGGCACTTAAAATATGGATACAAAACAATTAACACCAGAATTAAATACAGAGAATCCGATTATTGATAATCAGTCGGAGTTAACTAAGATAAAATCGGCTAAAATGAAAGCATCCAAAAAAATTAAAGCATCGAATAATGATAATGTAGAAGAAATGGTTAAGGAAACCTTGTCATCTGCGCCTCAAGATATCGAGGCAAGGAAGATGCGGCTTAAAAAATTGATTGTTCAGGGTAAGGAACGTGGTTATTTAACTTATGCTGAAATTAATGATCACTTGCCTGATGATATGCTAGATGCAGAGCAAATCGAAGGTGTCATTAGCATGATCAATGATATGGGGATTTCTGTTCATGATGAGGCGCCAGATGCAGAAGCATTATTAATGTCTGATACAGCAACTGCTGTAACTGATGAGGATGTGGTTGAAGAGGCTGAGGCAGCGCTTTCTAGTGTAGATTCGGAATTTGGTCGTACTACTGATCCAGTACGCATGTATATGCGTGAGATGGGATCGGTAGAATTGTTAACACGCGAAAGTGAGATAGAAATAGCAAAACGTATTGAAGATGGTTTGAGGCATATGATACAGGCTATTTCTGCATGCCCAACGATTATTGCAGATATTCTAGATTTGGCAACCGAAGTTGAAAATGATCAGTTGCGTGTTGATGAATTAGTGGATGGATTTCTTGATGATGATGATCAAGAAATCCTTAATGAAGAGATGTCTGATGAGCCGCTTGAACAGGATTTTGTTTCTGATGACATGGAAGATGAGAACGGACTTGCGGTAGCGAGTGCCAGCTTGATTAAGTTAAAAAGCGATGTGTTAGAACGTTTTTTAGAGATTCGCGAAGCCTATAATGAAATGCAAAAAATAATCGAAAAAAATGGCTCGCGGGAAGATAAAAAATATAAAGCTCTTCAGGAAAAAATTTCATCCGAACTTATGGCTATGAGATTCTCGGCCAAAATGGTGGAAAAATTATGTGATTCACAGCGCGATCTTGTTAATGAAATTCGCAGTTGCGAGCGTAAAATTATGGATCTGTGCGTCACGAAAGCAAATATGCCAAGAAATTATTTTATCAAGGTTTTTCCTGGTAATGAGACCAATCTGGAGTGGGTTAAGTCAGAAGTTGAATCTAATAAGCCTTGCGGTCAGTCACTAAGGCATTTCATGCCCGCTATTATGGAGCAGCAGCAATGTTTGCTTTCCCTACAAGAGCAAGCCAAAATCCCTATCAAAGAATTGAAAGAGATTAATCGCCGAATGACTACTGGTGAGGCTAAAGCGCGGCGTGCAAAACGTGAAATGACAGAAGCTAATTTGCGATTGGTGATATCGATTGCTAAAAAGTATACTAATCGTGGATTACAATTTTTGGATCTCATCCAAGAAGGTAATATTGGTTTGATGAAGGCTGTCGATAAATTTGAATATCGACGTGGTTACAAATTTTCTACTTATGCAACATGGTGGATACGTCAGGCAATAACACGTTCTATTGCTGATCAGGCCCGTACCATTCGAATTCCTGTTCATATGATTGAAACAATTAATAAAATGAATCGAATCTCGCGTCAGATTCTGCAAGAAACGGGGCAAGAGCCAGAACCAGCATTGTTAGCCGAAAAAATGGAGATGCCTGAAGAGAAGATTAGAAAAATCCTCAAGATTTCTAAAGAGCCAATCTCGATGGAAACACCTATTGGTGATGATGAAGATTCCCATTTGGGAGATTTTATAGAGGATTCATCCACTGTAGCGCCCGCTGATGCTGCTGTTTATGCTAGTTTGCGCACCGCTACTAAGGATGTGCTCGATTCTCTGACGCCACGAGAGGCAAAAGTTTTGCGTATGCGTTTTGGTATTGAGATGAATACTGATCATACCTTAGAGGAGGTTGGAAAACAGTTCGATGTTACTCGTGAACGTATTCGTCAAATAGAGGCAAAGGCATTGAGAAAACTACGGCACCCGGCTCGTTCCGATCGCCTGCGTAGCTTTTTGGACACAGGAAATTCATAAACTCATAATTTATTATCGCGCTACATAAGATATAATATTCTTATTCTTAATTCTTGAGTTGCTGGTACATCAATTCGTAGATTGGCCGATATGGAAGTGCGGATGACTTTATAAATATGTTATCCAGCACAAATTAATATCGGGTGATAGAAACGGACTATGTGTACTATATATTCATAATAAATTAATAGCTCAAATGGGTCTGTAGCTCAG
The DNA here is from genome assembly GCF_900113925.1 of Nitrosomonas sp. Nm34. Classification (GTDB taxonomy): domain Bacteria; phylum Pseudomonadota; class Gammaproteobacteria; order Burkholderiales; family Nitrosomonadaceae; genus Nitrosomonas. Next base: position 905 of record NZ_FORD01000036.1, on the reverse strand, counting down.
TTGGTTAGAGCAGGGGACTCATAATCCCTTGGTCGCTGGTTCGAGTCCAGCCAGACCCACCAATGAAAGCAAAGAGTTGCAATATTAATTGCAACTCTTTTTCATTATTTGAAGCGGATTTTTAGATTGATTTTTTATAAAAATATTGAAGTCTGCGCTAGCTTCATTGTTCAGTGGGGAAATTGATGCGAGTGATCCGGGGAATAATAATCAGGAATATACCTATTTATTCCAATTCTGACTTAAGCTCATCATTGACAGATATTAATCGTGCTAAGGAGTAATAGTGTATTTATTGACTTAGGGCTATAATGCATCCATAATGACGAATTAATTTGGAGGGGTTCCCGAGCGGTCAAAGGGATCAGACTGTAAATCTGACGGCTCTGCCTTCGAAGGTTCGAATCCTTCCCCCTCCACCATATTTTTAGTTGCTGAAAGAACGGTTAGGTATGTGAATTCAGTGCTTAATCATAAATTATAGGGATGGGTGAGTTTTCTAAAGTATGCGGGTGTAGCTCAATGGTAGAGCAGAAGCCTTCCAAGCTTACGACGAGGGTTCGATTCCCTTCACCCGCTCCAAATATTAGAAAGGCAGTGCAAGTAAGGTGGATGTAGTTTGCCCATGTAGCTTAGTGGTAGAGCACTCCCTTGGTAAGGGAGAGGTCGCCAGTTCAATTCTGGCCATGGGCTCCATAGTCATAGTTAGAGTGCTGCCGTAAAATAAAGCAATTTTGATGATGAGGATATAGCATGGCGAAGAGTAAATTTGAGCGATTGAAGCCGCATATAAACGTTGGCACGATAGGTCATGTGGATCATGGCAAGACGACATTGACGGCAGCCATTACGATGGTATTGACGAAAAAATTTGGGGGAGAGGCGAAGTCGTATGCTCAGATTGA
>NZ_FORD01000060.1 GCF_900113925.1 Nitrosomonas sp. Nm34 | reverse complement strand
ATCCAACGTTCGGCCTGGCAGATCATCATTCAATCGGGCCGCGGTGATGCCCTCGCCAATCAGGTGTTCAACCGGTTTGTCCCGGAAAAAATGCGACGTCAGATACAACACCCGCTGGGTAAAGCCCAGGCCATTTAAAATCATGGCTTTAACCGCCTGACCATAGGATACGATCTGCTGCTCTTTTTTCGGTATCAGCGCATCAATCCGTTCGACCAACCCCAATTCATCAATCATCCCCGAAACCAGACCGAGATGATGAATGACTCGGCTGTAATAGGCATCTTGCTGGGGCGTGGCCATGGTGTCGGTTTTGATATCGATTACCAGATTAACTCTCCTGACAAAAAGAAAATGAACATGCCAATTGGCAACAATACTGGAATAATTCTGCTTGGGTCAAAGTTTGCTGCGGAATGTAGGTTATAGTTAGGTCCTATTCTATTTTTCATCAAACATGACGCGCAGGCGAGCCGCAGACCCTATCAATCATAAGGCCAGGTGAAGCCGACAAAGTCAGTATTGAGTTGGAAATGGAATTAATAAAGATCTGTACAGTTTTGGGTATCACAATATGCTGACTGGCCAAAGGTATAACTTACCGCCATTTAATATCTTTAATGTGTGCAGTAAGCCATTGCAGCCGTTCTGGTGTGCCGATATCCATCCATATTCCTGGGTAATATTCCCCTCCCACCTTATTTAAAGGGATCGCCTGACCTAATAAAAGCGAAAGTTTGGTAGCAGTTCCAGGCGCAACCTGATTAAAGAAGTCGGGATGATAAACACCGATGCCGCTAAAAGTGAGTTTGTGAAGCCCCCTTGCAGTGAGGCGTCCTTGCTCCAGAAAAAAATCGCCATCAGGATGATGAGGTGGGTTATCGACCAGGACCAAATGGGCAAGCTCACCATCAGAATTTATTTGTAATCGTTGTAATGCCGGTAATAAGATAGCGTAATCTATCTGGCAAAAGATATCGGCGTTGACGACCAGGAAGGGCTGGTTTGCTGAGCAACGGGTTAGTAGCGGTAGCGCATTGGCGATGCCACCAGCTGTTTCTAGTATAGTCGTTTCTTTGGAGTAGGTAATATGGAGGCCATAGCGCTGGCCATCACCTAAGGCGGCCTCAATCATGTGACCTAAATAAGCATGATTAATGACGATATCCCTAAAGCCAGCCTGTGCCAGATTCTGCAGATGATATTCGATCAACATGTGTTTTCCGGCCCGAAGCAACGGTTTGGGCAATGTATCGGTGAGGGGGCGCATGCGCTCACCTCGCCCTGCTGCAAGAATCATGGCTTTAAAGGAATGACCTGGCATTTGATTAGAAGGTATAACCCATTTTTGTATCAGGTTGTATGCCTTCAAGCTGATCCAATAGAGTAAGCAATGGATGAAGCTCTCGGTAGCGTTCACATGCCTTGCGTAAATAGGTCATGGCCAATGGCATATCTTTGAGATAGGCTTCTTTATGATCTCGATGAAACAGTCGCGCAAAAATTCCCAATACTTTAAGATGACGTTGGACACCCATCCATTCAAAGTCTCGGTAAAAATCAGCAAAATCCGTTGGAATAGGAAGTCCGGCTTTACGTGCTTTTTCCCAGTAACGAATGACCCAGTCTAATATGTGTTCTTCCTTCCAATGGATATAGGCATCTTTAAACAACGAAACAAGGTCATACGTAATTGGACCATACACTGCATCCTGGAAATCAAGAATGCCAGGGTTGGGTGTAGTCATCATCAAGTTGCGGGAGTGATAATCCCGGTGAACAAATACTTTAGGTTGGGCAAGATTATTTTCAATAATGCGTGAAAAAATAGCCGCTAGGTCATCGATTTGCTTTTGATTGAGTATTACTTGTAAATGTCTGGCAATGTACCACTCTGGAAATAAGTCTAATTCTTTTCTGAGTAGCGTTGCATCGTATTCAGGAAATGTATTTGCCTGACTGATCAGTTGAATTTTAATGAGTGCATCGGTTGCATCGCCATAAAGCCTATCTGCAGCATCCGGATGGGTTTCCAGTGTCTGCAGGTAAGTCGTATGTCCCAGGTCTGAAAGTAACAAAAAACCTTGTGTCAGGTTCTGGGCTAATATGGTCGGTACGTGGATGTTAGCGGTAGCAAATACTTCAGCTGCATGCAGAAATGGGGCGCAGCTTTCCAGTTGTGGTGGCGCATCCATGGCAATAATAGACTGCTGATCTATTATGATACGAAAATAACGGCGGAAGCTTGCATCAGCAGAAGCTGTGGTGAGTTCAAAAGATTTACCAGGAAATTCTGTTTTTATCCAATTTTCCAGGAGCTGTAAACGATCAAGAGTCATGAATCAATATGGTAATGAAGAAGAGAGCGATCATCGGGCACGATTTAATGTTGTGACAATGTTGAATACTCTTTTTCGGGTTGCCTATTTGTTTGAAGTATGCGATTTTATAGTGTAAATGCTGTAAACCAAGCTTATATAATGGATATTCAGTAATCAGCCAGTATAAATGGAGAGAAAATGGTTAATAAAAATGTTCTGGACGAAATCGGTTCCAAGATTAGTGAAATTATAGCTCAAAGTCCGGCCAAGGATATTGAAAGGAATATGCGCGCCATGTTGACGAGTATGCTTTCTCGTTTAGATGTCGTAACGCGTGAAGAGTTTGATGTGCAACAAGAAGTGCTTAAGCGGACACGCGCAAAATTGACTGAGCTAGAAGAAAAAGTTGCTGTCTTGGAGAATCAGTTTAAGGCAACTACGTCAGCAACCACTACAAGCGAGGTAAATTATGAGAATCAGCTTAAGCCAACTACGTCAGCAACCACCGCAGGCGATGTGAATTATGAAGGTTAACAATTAACCTAAACATTTTTACTGGATAGATTTCTAGTTGCTTAACTGTCTTGCCAGGTATTTGTTAATCCTCTGATAACAGGCAGTATTTATCGCATTTCTTATTCTTCATGTCACTGGCTATCCTTTATAGTCGCGCACTATCAGGTATCGAAGCACCACTGGTTACGGTAGAAATCCATTTATCTAATGGTTTACCCAGCTTCACGATTGTTGGATTACCTGAAACGGAAGTAAAGGAAAGTAAAGACAGGGTACGTGCTGCGCTGCAAAATGGGCGGTTCAAATTCCCGGCGCAGCGGATCACGGTTAATCTTGCACCAGCAGATTTACCCAAAGAAAGTGGCCGATTTGATTTGCCTATTGCACTGGGTATTCTTGCGGCAACTGGTCAAATACCTGCTAATAAACTCGATCAGTATGAATGGGTCGGTGAGCTTTCTTTAAGTGGGGAATTGCGCCCTATCCATGGGGCTTTAGCTATGACCTATGGTGCGTCACGATCAGGACGTAATTTTGTCCTGCCGCAACATAATGCTGCAGAAGCTTCCCTGGTTAGAGAAGCATGCGTTTATCCGGCGACATCATTACTTCAGATCTGTGCGCATCTAACCGGACATGAATTATTGCAGCCGCACACAATACCTGCTGAAACAACTATCAGTCAGGCTAATTCAAATTATCATCCCGATCTAACTGAAGTAAAAGGTCAGGTGCATGCTAAGCGTGCCTTGGAGATTGCGGCAGCTGGGGGTCATAGTCTATTGATGATTGGGCCGCCAGGCACAGGCAAGTCGATGCTGGCTGAACGTCTTCCGGGTATTCTTCCTACTATGACAGAGCAAGAAGCGCTTGAGTCTGCTGCCATGCAGTCGCTTGCCAACGGTTACTTCGATATTGCAAGTTGGAAACATCGTCCTTTCCGCTCGCCTCATCACACTGCCTCTGCGGTAGCCATGGTAGGGGGTGGCAGTATTCCTCGCCCAGGAGAAATTTCCCTGGCAATGCACGGGGTGTTATTTCTCGATGAGCTGCCAGAATTTGATCGTAGAGTCTTGGAGGTGCTGCGTGAGCCACTCGAGTCGGGCCAAATTACTATTTCTCGGGCAACACGGCAAGCAAATTTTCCGGCACGGTTTCAGCTAATTGCTGCAATGAATCCATGCCCTTGTGGTTATTTAGGTCATTATGGAGGGAAATGCCGCTGCACACCTGATCAGATAGCGCGCTATCGTGGAAAAATTTCTGGCCCTTTGCTTGATCGTATCGATATGCAGATAGAGGTGCCCACTGTACCGAAAAAGGATTTGCTGCAGCAAGAAACAGGTGAGTCAAGTCAGATAATAAGAGCACGAGTCGAAGCCGCCCGCCAATATCAACTCGTGCGACAGAATGGGACCAATGCTGGTTTGAGGGTACATGAAATAGATCACCATTGCCAGTTGGATGAGCAGGGTAAACAGTTGCTGGAGCATGCATTTTCCCGCTTAAATATTTCTGCACGGGCATATTATCGTATCTTGAAACTGGCGCGAACTATCGCAGATTTAGCAAGGAGTGAGCAGATTAACAGTGGACATATTGCAGAAGCCATACAATATCGGCGACTCGATCGGAATTAACAAAAGACATTCTCCTTGCTGAAGAGTGCAATGCAATTGCCTATTTGATTAATAATACTCAGGCCGGGCACAATTCTCAAAGCGTGTATATTCACCCAGAAAGGTTAGGTTGATTTTGCCAATGGGGCCATTGCGCTGTTTTCCGATAATGATTTCAGCAATTCCTTTGTCCGGGGTATCAGGATTATATACTTCGTCGCGATAAATAAATAAGATGACATCCGCATCCTGTTCGATGGCGCCAGATTCACGCAAATCAGACATTACTGGGCGTTTGTGCGGATTAGGCCGCTGTTCCAGACTGCGATTAAGCTGTGATAATGCGATGACGGGTACTTGTAACTCTTTTGCCAAGGCTTTAAGCGACCGTGAAATTTCAGAAATTTCGGTAGCGCGGTTTTCACTGTGGGTATGTGAAGACATGAGCTGCAGGTAATCGACAACGATCAATCCTAGTTCTCCATGCTGACGATAAAGTCGTCGTGCCCGCGCTCTAAGCTCCAGCGCATTCAATGCAGCACTTTCATCAATAAAGATAGGCGCATCATTCAGTTTGCCCAGTGCATGAGTAAGCTTTGGCCAATCTTCATCTTCCAATCTTCCAGTACGAACCTTGTGCTGATCAAGCCTGCCTATTGAGCCCAGCATACGCATCGCAAGCTGTGCTCCGCCCATTTCCATACTAAATACAGCGGCTGGCTTATTGAGCCCTAATGCCACATGCTCTGCAATATTAAGAGAAAAGGCTGTTTTACCCATCGAAGGTCTGCCTGCGACAATAATCAGGTCTCCGGGTTGAAAGCCTGAAGTTTTCTGGTCTAAATCATGAAAGCCGGATGCAATCCCCGTGACATCACTCGGATTGTCGCGGCTGTATAGCATTTCAATGCGCTCGACCACCTGCTTTAAGAGAGGCTGGATATCGATAAATCCCTGCTTACCCCGTGCGCCAAATTCAGCAATTTCAAATATCTTGCTTTCTGCTTCATCTAATAGATCTGATGCAGAGCGTCCTGCCGGATTATAGGCTGAGTCAGCAATTTGTGTACTGATCTGAGCAAGCCTACGCATGATAGCGCGTTCTCTTACTATTTCAGCGTAGCGGCGAATATTAGCGGCCGTTGGGGTATTCTGTACTATTGAGCCAATGTAAGTGAGTCCGCCAACATTCTGTAATTCAGCTGAATTTTCGAGTGATTCCGCGACAGTAATCACATCAGCAGGCTTATTTTGCTCTATAAGATTGCAGATATGATGATAGATGAGCTGATGATCCTGCCGATAAAAATCAGTATGGGTGATAATGTCTGCAATTTTATCCCATGCATGATTATCCAGCATTAAGCCACCTAGTACTGACTGTTCTGCTTCAACAGAATGAGGTGGGGTCTTGTAAATATCTAATAATTCATTATAAGCAGTGCTAGTGCTAGAGGGTAATTGAACCATAGGAATCTGACGGAATCTGCAAACACTAAAGAAGCAAATTTTATCATTGAATGTTTGAAATAAAAAAAGGACTGTTGCCAGTCCTTTTTCATAAAATAGTCAAAAATGCTTAAGTGGTTGTTTCACCTAAGACTGATACGGTAATATTAGCCGATACATCACTATGTAACGCGATAATGATGGGATAATCACCCACTTGCTTGATTTGACCTTCTGGCATACGAATCATCGATTTATCAATTGAGAAACCTTGTTCTTTAAGTGCCTCGGTGATATTTGCATTGGTAACTGAGCCAAATAATTTACCATCCACTCCACTTTTTTGGGTTATTTGCACAAGCAAACCATCCAGTTTTGCTGCCAATGCCTGAGCATTTGCCATAGCTTCTGCCTGTTTTTTCTCTAACTCAGCGCGTCTGGCTTTAAAATCAGCAATCGCGCTTTCAGTAGCCCATTTAGCCTTACCTTGCGGTATCAGGTAATTGCGCGCATACCCTCTTTTAACATTGACGATGTCACCCAATTGTCCGAGGCTTGCAATTTTCTCCATCAGTATTACTTGCATAATATGTCTCCTCAGTTCTTAATGCCGATCAGTGTAGGGCAGCAGGGCGAGAAAACGTGCCCGTTCTATCGCTGTATTTAACTGGCGCTGATAATATGATTTGGTTCCAGTAATACGAGCAGGGATGATTTTGCCATTCTCGCTGATAAAGTCTTTTAATATGTTGATGTTTTTATAGTCAATGGTTTTGATGCCTTCTACTGTAAAGCGACAAAACTTTTTGCGTTTAAATAAAGGGCGATTCGCCATTTTTTCTTTATTCTTCAAATTACTATCTCTACCTCTTGTAAATCTCATCGTGATTTTCCTATTTTTTCTGAATGTTTGAATGTTTATAAGATATCGATATGCGCTACATGTAATGCTAACTGAGAGCTGATTTTGTTCCTTTTTGCAAGGAATCCGGTTAGCTTAACGGAGCTACCAACTTCCAGACCGGAAATTGCTTTAGCCATATCAGCTAATGCTACGGCAAAAATTTTGCAAATTACCAAACGCTCAATACCTGCCTCAATCTGCCTTGAAGCATGGCTTACCTCGAATTCTATAACTGCCTTACCGACCGGGGTATAACGCAATGGATCAATTCTTATAATTTTCCCGCAAATAACAGTCTGGTTATAATTCAATAAATTACCTGTTTTTAAGCCTCAGCACCGGCTTTCTCAGAGATACCCTCTACCTCGGTTTCAGTGCTTGGTACGATCGCTGGATTATCCTCTGTATCCTCACTAGCCATCGATGATTTATCTTTATCTTCTTGCATCATAATAGATGGGGTGGTGACAGCTTCGTCCATTCTGATTGTAAGATGTCGAAGCACAGCATCATTGAACTTGAAAGCATGCTCAAGTTCATCCAGTGTTTCTTGGTTACATTCAATATTCATTAGGACATAATGCGCTTTGTGTACTTTCTGAATAAGATAAGCAAGTTGACGTCGCCCCCAATCTTCTACACGATGGATCTTTCCATCTTTGGCGGTCACTATCCCGCGATAGCGTTCAATCATCGCAGGTACTTGTTCGCTTTGATCTGGGTGGACAATAAAAACAATTTCGTAATGTCTCATAATATCCTTATAGGTAAAGCTTCCCGCTAATTTGCGTGTCTACGGTGAAGCAAGGTTTAAAAAGTGCTGCCATAACATAACGCTACAGCGCCACATATTTTACTGAATGAATCCACAAACATCAAAATCTTTATATCTCACAGTGAAGTTAAGTATAGGCAGTTTTTTCTTGGTTCTCGCCTAGACAGAAAAAAACGAGGAAATTGAGTTTGCTTAATGATTTCTCCAGGATTCCTCATATGAAATCTACAAACCCAAAGTCAATCACTGGTAACATATGCAGCTAATTTTGAAATTAAAATATTTCTAACAAAAAATTAGATTTTTCCTGTTAACCATTATTATCGATAAGAATTAGATAAATCATTCAATGACAAAATTAAAAAATGATACTTTAATTCGAGCATTGCTACGCCAGCCTACTGAATACACGCCTGTATGGCTCATGAGACAAGCTGGGCGTTATTTGCCTGAATATAATCAAACCCGTGCACGTGCAGGCGATTTTCTGTCGTTATGCAAAAATCCTAATTTTGCGACAGAAGTGACCTTGCAGCCATTAGCGCGTTTTTCACTAGATGCCGCTATTTTATTTTCTGATATTCTTACTATTCCTGATGCAATGGGATTAGGATTATATTTTGCCGAAGGGGAGGGGCCACGATTTGTACGTCCCTTGCGTGAAGAATGGGAAATACGTTCCCTCATCGTGCCTGATCCCGACGTGCACTTGCGTTATGTCATCGATGCTGTATCACAAATTCGCAGAGCATTAAATGGTCAGGTTCCGCTCATTGGATTTTCTGGTAGTCCCTTTACACTTGCATGTTATATGGTAGAGGGATGTGGCGGCACTGATTTTCGCCAAATCAAGACGATGCTATATCAACGCCCTGACTTGTTACATCATATTCTTGATGTAAATGCTCAGGCTGTTACAGCCTATCTCAATGCACAAATTGAAGCAGGCGCACAGGCTGTCATGATTTTTGATACGTGGGGTGGAGCATTGTCACATTCTGCTTATCTGGAATTTTCTTTGCATTATATGACTCAAATCATTGCGGGGATAAAGCGTGAGCACGAAGGTTCGCGCATTCCCAACATTATTTTTACCAAAGGCGGAGGATTATGGTTGGAGCATATGGTCAATAGTAAATGTGATGCTATTGGTCTTGATTGGACAATAGATATGGGCGAGGCGCGGCGTCGCGTTAATGATCAGGTTGCACTGCAAGGTAATCTTGATCCTGCAGTATTATTTGCTTCATCCAATACAATTACTGCTGAGGTCGAAAAAGTTTTGGCAAGTTATGGTCATGGTGCGGGACATGTCTTTAATCTTGGCCATGGCATTTCTCAATTTACTCTTCCTGAGAATGCATTGGCTCTTGTGGAAGCTGTTCATACACTCAGTCGTAAGTACCATATAGATTAGCTAAGTATTTTTAACGCGATCCACTTTTTTCTTTTTATGCGTATACTCATTATTGAAGATGATAAGGCAATAGCTTCGAATCTTTATGACTTTTTTGAAGCACGCGGGCATAGTGTCGATGCTGCGCTTGATGGCGCGACTGGATTTCGTCTGGCCAGTACGCAACCTTTTGATGCGATTCTTCTTGATCTCAAGCTGCCTTATCTGGATGGCTTGACGTTGTGTCGAAAACTTCGCCAAGATTGTCAGATTGATATTCCAGTATTAATGTTGACTGCGCGTGATACGCTGGATGATAAGTTGATAGGTTTTGAAAGTGGCGCTGATGATTACATCATAAAACCCTTTGCACTAAAAGAAGTAGAAGCGCGTCTAATCGCTATGCATAAACGGTACAAAGGGAAAGTCGCTGCACGAAAACTGGAGGTAGGTGATCTTAGTTTTGATCCAAAGACCTTATCGGTTCGTTTTGCAAATAATGATGTTAAGCTTCCACCAAAATGTATTCGATTGCTTGCATTACTAATGAGTGAGCCTGGGCGAGTATTTAGTCGTAAAGAACTAGAGCTTGAGGCTTGGGAAGAAGAGCTGGAAACGAGTGATACATTGCGAAGCCATATGCATGTATTGAGACGAGCTTTATTGAAAGCTGGTGGATATGATCCGATTGAAACTGTTCATGGTCTTGGTTACTGTCTAACTTCAAGTGTTCAAAATTAAATATGGCATTCGTCTGCGAGTGACGCTTGCCCTCTCAATTTTTAGTACCATCATTGTGGGTACACTCGCTATAAGTCTCTATTTTGCTGCTGATGACATTGAAGAAGCGCATATCAAACAGATTATAGAGGCTGAAATGAATCATATCGTTTTTCATTTTCGTCAGCTTACAAATTTTACGCCACAGGTAGGATCCAGTCTTAAAAGTTATGTGATACGTAACAATAAAGAAGAATCGCAATTACCGCGCCACCTACAGAATCTTGACCGTGGATTACATAAGATTTTTTATCATGATGAAGAAACGCGCGTTCTGGTGAAATATGTTGATGACACAAAATTTCTCGTTGCTTACAAAATTGGATTTCATGAGCAGCGCCAGCGCGAATTTAGATTGCTCGTTATTTTATCGCTCGTCGGCGTGGTGGTGATTGCTTTTTTTATAGGGTATTTGCTTGTGAAGCAAGTGACAGATCTGGCAGAGCGCGTAAAGCGTTTGTTACCAGCTAATCAGAATGGACAAAGCTTGGTAACAAATAATTTACACTGCGTATCACTGAGTCAGCCTGGTCAAGATGAGGAGGTGGCTCAGCTTGCCCGTACCTTAGAAGATTATCAATATCGCATCATGCGAATGTTGCAGCGTGAGCAGGAATTTACTGCCAACATTAGCCATGAACTCCGTACTCCTATTACTACCATTCTGATCAGTTGTGAATTATTGCTCGCTGAACAAAATTTATCCGGCAAAACTTATGCTCGAATAAAAAATATCGAGGCAGTATCCACCCGAATGGGGGAGCAAGTGCAAGCATTGTTGTTTCTAGCGCGTGAGCAAGCCTTGGGAACGATGGAGCCTGTGGCCATTGCCGAGTGCGTTTTTGATGCAGTTGAACCATTTTGTGAAGAAATATATCAGAAAAAAATTTTACTGGATGTGGTGATCAGATCGGGTGAAGTATTGACCTTAAACAGACAGGCGTTGTACACATCGCTTGTTAATATACTGCGCAACGCTGTTCAGTATACTGAGCAAGGGTTTATTCGTGTAAGTTATAGTAATAAACGTTTATCAATCGCTGATTCAGGCATTGGAATTGAACCAGCTTTTATGCCCTTTCTCTATGAACGTTTTTTCCGAGGATCTAAAAAAACGCAAGGATTAGGAATCGGACTAGTCATTGTAAAGCGGATTTGTGATTATTATGGCTGGAAGATTGATGTAGAGAGTTCACCAGGGCATGGTGCAACTTTCCATATCACTTTCCCTTGATTTTCTTAGTAATGGTTTAGGTCAGCAGGCTGCCGCTGAAAAAGCTGCTTCATTAGAAATTTAAGAATCACACTATTTTAAATAAGATAATTCTTCGGTATATCGGAGGATTATTAAAGGTTTGGCCGTGTGAGGCGATACCCAGATTCTCTTTGCTTGATCAAGACCTAGAAGAATAGAATGAGAGATATCAGAACTTGGTCCATATAACATGAGACTGTAATATCCTATCGTATTTATTCCGGGGAATGAGAAAGTGATACTCGGGTTGATGTGAAAGCAGCTGGTTCATAGGCAAATGAAAGCCCCTTGTCGAAACAACTACAGGCGTTGAGGGTGGGAAAGCGTTTTTATTGCTTTTATGATCATGAATTATATAATCTGATCATCGGCCTGTTGTTCCATCACGTGATAATACAAGAGAAACCACTCATCAGGCCGTTAGTTTCTCGACAGGAGTCAACATCAAGGATGCTTACCCTCTCCAGCGTATATCAACGGATACTCGTCATTACCGCTTTTGGAATATTTCTACATAGTTTATTGACCTAAGCAATTTTAATCACGTTTAGATTCACAGAATCTTCACGCTCTTTATGTTAATTTGTATCCAGCAATAGATTTTTCGACTCATGGTATGAGCATGAGCTGAGTTTAGTCTTTGCATAATCCTCAGGCCAACTGTTCGGTCCATATTTATGAAGCGTTAATTAAGAGAGGATTTTATTTTTTGACAACCTTCAATTTGCGGTCATCATCTTTTGATTGTGAAGAAAAAAGGTAGATCAATATTATATATTGAGATGGGGGAGAAATAAATGGGTAAGATGAATTTAAAGTCTCAGATTAACAGCTTTGGATGGAATGAAGAATTAGTAAAGAGGTATTACTTGCAGAAAGAATTTGATTTTATTTGACTGAAGAGAATTTCAATTTTACGAAATGATCTCTGAGATTTAATAATGACCATATGAAAGGTAGGTGCTTATTATGTCAATATCCAGCATTTTAGTCCCAGCAGTACTGTTTTTTGCGCTCGGAATGTTTGCGTGCATTATCAAATCGGATTTGAAGTTTCCACCTGATATGCACAAAATGATTGTAATTTATTTGTTAGTAGGAATTGGTTTACATGGTGGTAAGGCGTTGAGCGAGGCTTCGATGAGTTCTGCCATTCCGGCCGTTATTGCGGCATTACTACTAGGTTTTGGATTGCCCATTGTTGCTTACATTATTATGAGGTTTATTGGAAAAATTGATCCAATGAATTCTGCGGCAATTGCAGCGCATTATGGTTCGGTAAGTGCTGGTACTTATATGACAGCTGTAGCATTTTTAAATGGGATTAGTGTGGATTATGAAGCTTATCCCGTGATTATGTTAGCTATCATGGAGTCACCCGCTATTATTATTGGCTTAATATTAGCTGGCTATTCAAGGCGTGTACTTGCCGCTCAACAAAGTAGTATTGGAGGCCCAGCTGTAGCTGCCGAGGGAGGGGATGGCCATCAAAAAGGAATGCTCAAGCATTTGGTTATAGAGTCCTTTACTAATGGTAGTATTTTGTTGCTTTTCGGATCCATGGCAATCGGGTCGATAATCAATGAAACCAATATGACTAAAATTGAGCCATTCTTTGATAAAATCTTTATGGGTGCTTTGTGCTTGTTCCTACTTGATATGGGTATGGAAGCAGGTAAACGAATATCCGAATTTAAAGATGTTGGAATATTCTTGGTAATATTTGGTGTTATTATGCCAATTATTGGTGCAACTGCAGGGATTTTAATAGGGCATTTCTGGCTTCAATATTCAATCGGAGGTGTTACTTTAGTAACAGTTCTGGCTGCTAGTTGTTCTTATATCGCAGTTCCACCTGCTATGCGTTTGGCAGTCCCTGAAGCTAATCCTTCTTTTTATCTAACCTTGTCTCTTGGATTAACCTTTCCATTTAATGTGCTAGTTGGCATACCTATCTATTATGGCGCTGCTCAATGGCTGGCTTATAATTATTAATCGACTTAATAAGCAATATAAAGATGACAATATATACTTATCTAAGTATTAATTCCAGAAGGCTGTTCATTTATAAATGAGAGGAGAGGATTATGGTTTTAGATAAAGAGGTGCTAGTACCATTAAAAAGAGTGGAAATTGTTATTGACGAAGATGATTTTGAAGAATTCCAGGAGATCTGCAGGGCTATTAATATTCGAGGCTACACATACATATGGCAGGCCGGAGGTTTTGGAACTCGTGGAAATCGGCGACCGAATGATATGTCTCTTCCGGAGAAAAATTTCCTCGTAATTATTGCCTGTACGGAAGATCAAGCCGAGAAGTTAGTAAACAGTATATCTGCGAGAATGAAAGAAATAGGTGGGATTTTTTTAATTTCTGATTGTGATTGGGTCAAAGGACCAAAAATTTCATATTAGATAAGATAAAAGATATTAAAAGAAAGCGCCGCGATCAAAATGAACAGTAGATACGACGCTTTCTTCTTTTTATTTCATTTCTAAACTAAAAATGGTGCTAAGGCGAGCCGCAGGCGGTATCAATAATACGGCAAGGTGAAGCCGACAGAGTCAGCTTTGATTTAGAAATGAAATTAAATATAAACCTTATAAATCTACTCTATTGTTCAGATTATTTAGGCGATTTCCGAAAGTAAACATCCCCATCAGGCTGGCCGAATCAGAATGTCCCATTTGGGCAAAAGCGGGTTGCGCTCCAATCTGGCTTTGATCCCCCGCATAGCTTTCCTGGATAGAGAAACGCCTTTCTGGTAGAGCCTGCGGCTCAATTTTACCATCGGGTGGCTACCTTTCCAGGTCATGCTTTTCGCCCATGCCAGCATGGTTGCGGTATCCATCAGTTGGGCTTCACTCCAATGCTGTTCCCAAATTTCCCAACCTCGTTCGATGGGACTGTACTTGCTGTGGTATGGTGGATAGTACAGCAGTTGGATGATTTTGCCAGTCGCATCGGCGAACTCTACCATGCGCTTGAGGAACCGGGTGCGCATCCCCGTTGCTTTCCGGACCATTGTCCACTTTGAGTTGGATGTGCGTCATCACGGCCTGCTTTTCCCTGGGAATGGCCTGCCACCCGCCCTCCAAACCATCCACGATGAAGTCACTGGTCTTGAAGGAGCTTTCAAACGTCAGAGGCAACTGCCCACTATCCTTTTCCACGATCCCAAACGAAACCTGCTTTTCCTGGCAGCCCATATCGTGATCGATGGCTTGGGTGTCAGCGCGGGTTTTCCCACCCCGTGAGTATTCCCCGATCTTCACCGTGGCCTTGCAGTCGATGCTCAGGCGCATGACCTGCCCACCTTCCAAATATGCTGGGTCCGCTATGGGCTTTCCGTCCTTGTCCGCGATATTGACAAAGATGGCATCCGTTTCCGGGAGTTTTTTGGGAGTTTGGCCTTGACCACC
>NZ_FORD01000120.1 GCF_900113925.1 Nitrosomonas sp. Nm34 | reverse complement strand
CTCACCAACCCTGGAAAATAACCCCGCTGATACCTCAACACGTCATTCAGGTAATAGTGCTTAAATGTCCGATAACCGGATAGATGAAACCCCACCATAATGGTCATGATTTCGCTTAGACATAGCGCTCCTTGCCGCCGACGCTGTTTCAGCGATGACTCTAATAAGTGCTGCTCCCATCGTGGTTCAAACTCTTTACAAAATTCGTCACTTGCACAAAAAATCGTTATCGTATCCATTGGAACCTGACTCCTCTCATGATGGAAATTCTTTTCTAAAACCACTTCATCATAAGGAATTCAGGTTCCTTTTACAGCTTTTCTTATGTCGAACTCACGTTATTTACGTTAATAATCTTATCAACATGCTCATCCTGTATTCACATTAATAATCTTATCAACATACTCATCCCATGCAGCATTTGCTAGAAACTCAGCTTCTTTAACTGGAGGTCGGCTTAATATTTCATGGTCGACTGTACGGCTGCATTCCTCATATTTATTGGCACACCATGCAGCTAAGAATGATGAAATAAATTGTGTTTTAAAGGATTCTTCGTTCATTTATACCCTCCAAGATTAATTAATCTTTTCCGCAGAAATTATAGGTACTATTTAAATAAACGATCTTAGCTTACTACTTTTTTGATTTTTTCAGGAATAAAAAAATATAACTTTTTTGGTACAAAGTATTGGCTTATCTTATTCTAATTCGCCTTAAAAAAACCGTATTAAAAACCCAATCAAACGGAGGTTCTCGGCAGATGAGAATCCTTGCGTTTATGCCAGCCAGCACTACCAAAGATCAGAACGATATTATCATCAGAGTAACAGCTGATAAGAGTAATGACTAGCCATCTCATTAATGAAAATCTGCATGCAATCGCCGTTAACATGCGGACCAGGACTGTCCAAGGCCTCAAGGAGGAGACTGGCTGCTCCGTAAGCATAAGTATATTGCTGCGTCACCATGGTACTCACCAGCGAACAATCTGGACGGCGGCACCAGCAATAACATTTGTCCGTAATATGGCTGAAGCGGGCTTTATTCTGAAACATCAAACGGAGTGGGCGATGATCACCCCAGTTAGCTATCATTTCATTTAGCCGTTCCTTAAGTTTTTTTCCAGACCTCCCACAGCACAGCATCTGCTTGCGGATGAGCGGTAGCCGGCGCTAGTTTACGCCAGGCCATGGCAAGCCAGCATTCGATAAATTGCTGAGAGCGCTACGGGCTTGCCAGTTGTTTCTCGATTTTCTTTTTAAGCGGAGGAACAACTACTACGCAGCCTTGAGTCGCGTGCGATTAAGCCTCATTCAGGGTTTGTGTTTCCTACTCAAGCGTGACAATCGAACGATTACGCAGACTCCGTTTTGGTTCGAGGCGCCTCTTCCTCGCAGCGAGCAATTCTACAGTAGCGCCTGCGCTGAGTACACGTCCATCTGACTGAACGACCAATTACCTTCACTGTTTGCTCTATCGACATACTTAATTCCAAGGGAAGCCATACTGCTTGCGATGATCTCAACTCTTCTGCTGTTTTAGCATTTTTCAATAATTCACGCGTCGATACTAATTGATCTATTTTGCTTGCTTTTCGCGCCATAATTTCTTCCTCGCAATGTATGGCTTGTTATTTTGTTTTTTTAATGCTGAATGAAATTATTCCTACAGAAATCTGCTCTTTAGCCGTTAAACATAGATGGCCGGGTAAAAATCAACTACAAAAACAACAACCATGTAAGGATATATATGCTTTTTATAGCTTTATTGATTGATATAAAGCAACGTATTGATAATATTCAAGCAATGTTTTTAATTTTCTATCCTCATATTGAGGAATATGCGCCTCATATTCCTTTTTGGAAAAGGGAAATAGTTTTACTTCTTAACCTGATCTTTCGGTATTCTGCCTTTATGGCATTTCTTAACGAATCACAGGAGGATGAAAGTGAGGCAACAAATAATAGACCCGATTAATAAATCTGTTGACTTGTTTAAAGATGTTTAATCTTTCTGGAGTAGCTTGTCGATTTATCGTTGTCGGCAGAAATACGACTAGCTACTTAATTCATCTTTAACTTCAAAGTCTTCTCTTGGAATTAGAACGTCAAGAAAAGTATTTTTTGCTATTTTTTTCTACTGGCACCGATTGTGGTATGTAGCAGGAATTAATTATTAAGTTACCGACTATCTCCCCTATCTACTTATTCTTACATATAAAGAGAGATTTACAGCTCTGGGAACGATCAAATGATTGAAATCACAGTATGAAGATAAGGCAAATCTAGCTTTTCGTTGATAAAAAGCTTATTCACAATTTCCGTGAATAAGGCTGTGGATAAGTGCTTTATGTCGAGTAAGGGTAATGTTTATTTCGGGTGCTTCAAAAAGATGCAAAAGCTTCACCGAACCTGACTAATAAAATTGTTATAATTACCCTACCACTCGTCAATAACTTGGCCGGTTCTTAATCAAGCCATTTCTAATGTACTTAAGGACGCCTCTAAAAATCCAGAATTCTGAACAAGACCAGGCGAGAACAAAAAATGTTTCCTTGCATATCAGTTATATGTTACGTCAACATTTTTTGTGAACAACGAAGTATTGTGACGAAACAGGGTAAGCAGGCAATCCGCGAAGCGGATACTCGTCAATATGAATTTTTAGAGGTGCCCTTAAAATAACTCACCTCAAAAACAATTTAACCCAATAACTGCCACAAGACCCTTCAGCAATGCCTGGAGCTCAATAATCTGAAAGCATTGAACTTTGCCAGGCGCTCGGTCAAGTATTGACCCTGGGCACTTTGCTTTTTTCTCATCCATCTTATTTTAAGGGTCTTAGGAAGTTAAAGCGGGTTTAGACGTAATAATTTAAGAATTTGAAGATAGAGCTTATCATGTCGATGATTAAAACGAAATTCGGTTTTTTTCAAGTGAAGATAAAAAGTATGCTCAGGCACGCCATTGAATTTTGCCAAATGTCTTTTTGCGAAACTCCAGAAAGATTCGATACCGTTAATAT
>NZ_FORD01000128.1 GCF_900113925.1 Nitrosomonas sp. Nm34 | reverse complement strand
AAGATAAAGAACGCAAGTTTGACCGTCTTCTGAGATATTGCTATGGCTAGAGCCATACTTGAATGGAGAGCCGTATGCACTGAGAGGTGCACGTATGGTTCGGTGAGGAGAGGCAGGGAGATAGTTCGACTACGCCCTGCTTCTTACTCTACTTCCCACAGACGAAGGCTGGCTGTACCTGGCTGGCATAAAAGAGCTATTTAATGGCGAATTAATAGGCTATGCCATGAATGAGAGGATGACGACGGATTTGATTATACAGGCTTTGTTTCGCGCAACTGATAGAAAACTGCCAGAAAAGGGATTGGTTCTTCACTCGGATCGTGGTAGCCAATATTATGCGCATGATTACCAGGACAGATTGAAACAACTGGGCATAGTCTCTTCCATGAGTGGCAAAGGCGATTGCTGGGATAATGCTCCTATGGAAAGCTTCCGGGGAACTCTTGAAAATGAATTGGTACATCATCGAAAATTCAAAACACGACTGCAAGCAAAACAGGAGATTACCGAATATATCGAGATCTTTTATAACCGGCAGCGCAAACAGCAAAAATCGAACTACCTATCGCCAGCAGAATTTACACAGCGATACTATGCAAATCTACTCGCTGCTTAATTATATGGACTGCATATTTGACAACACACCTCATTATTTCTTATGTGGAAAACTTCGGTTTACTTATCCACGGTATTTTACATAGCACCTAATTTAATTATAAAAAATAATCTTTTGTACCTCGACACGTCCGATGTGACACATGCGTTTCTGAGCAGTCAGGCAGCGACACAGCATGAGTGGCAGGTACCTAACGAGAAACCGGAGGGCAAGAACCTGAAAAAACTGAAAACCTTCTATCCTAACTCCTCCCTTCCCCATTTTCTTAGGATTCCAGATTTTCAGAATTTCAGGACTCGCTCCTTCACATTCTATATCAGCTGATAACCTCCAGAATGCGATGGTTCTCGGGATGTTCCATCCTGCTGACATGAGAAATGGTGTAATAGACTATATTGCAGAGCAAGAGAAAAAAGTATTGTACTGAGGTACATATAGCGTAACCAGTTAAGAATGATTCAAAATGTATAGAATTTGAAGAGCATATCAACGGTTTGGCGGTATTGTTTACGCAGTACTTTGGCGTATGCCCATTTATGTAGCGTTACAAAGTGAATTAATTATCCAATCCCATCCGGCGATTGATTTCACTGGATCCGTAGTTCCCCCCATATGTCGAAGTGCATCAACCAAATGAGATTCGAGCGCGCCGATGCTGTCAAATACACGGTTATGAAAGCTCTTTTCGCGCAACTCATCCCACAGGTGCTCGACTGGATTGAGTTCAGGTGAATAAGGCGGCAATAGCAACCAGCGAAAATTCCCAGCTAACGTCAGCGAATGGCTGCGATGCCAGCCAGCACTGTCCATCACCATAACGATATTCTCATTGGGGTAGCGCCTGGCGATTTCATCAAGAAAGATTTGCATGCACTCAGTGTTGACATCAAGAAAGATTTGCATGCACTCAGTGTTGACATCAGGTAATACCAAGCTGTCAAACTTTCCGTCCAGCGGACAGACTGTCGCATAAGCGTAGGTGTACTCGTAGGTAAGCATAGCCTTGACTAGCGGACGCATTGGACGAGGCACCCATGCGCGACGGCAATCGCTGATGCGGCCAAATCGTGCTTCGTCTTGGAACATCAGCCGCATGGGGCGAGGCACAGCAAACTCTGTTATCGCTTGACCCAGCACCCCGGGGAGTTTTTTTCCAGTCTTCCCGGACTAAGGAACGAGGATTCAATAACTCCAGAGCTTTGAGTTGTAAATTAAGTTGCCGCTGATAGAGTATTTCGGTTATGTTGAGAAAATGAAGATAACAACCTATGCCCCGGAAGTCGAAGCGCGAATGCGCAATTTTTATCACAGCTTATCGGAAAAAGACCGCCGCCGCTATGCTACCGCTGAGGCGGCAAAGCTGGGTCAGGGAGGCATCACCTACCTTTGTCAGGTATTACACTGCGATGAAGGGACCGTTAGCCGTGGCCTGAAAGAGTTAAAGATGCCATTGCTTGAAAAGGAGAAACGTATTCGGCAAGCAGGGGGTGGGCGAAAGTCAGTTTTGGAGACGATGGAAGGATTGGATGAAGCCTTTTTAGAGATGTTAAAGAATCATACTGCCGGTTCACCAATGGATGAATCCGCAAAGTGGTCAAATTTGAGCCGCAGCGACATGGCTGAGAGGCTGAAACAGTGCGGATTTAGCGTGAGCGTAACCGTTGTTGATCAATTGCTCGACAAACATAATTTCTGCCGCCGTCAGGCCTTTAAGGTTGAAGCCGGGAAAAAGAACCTACCGCATCGGGACAAGCAGTTCAAAAATATCGAGCGCCTCAAAGAAGAGTACCGGGTCCAGGGTAATCCGGTGATGGGTATGGACGTTAAAAAAAGAATTGATCGGCAATGTTTATCGCCCCGGAAAGCTCTAACCCACTGAGGTCGTGCGGGTCAATGATCATGATTTTGAATCCCTGGCGGACGGTAAAATGGTGCCTCATGGGTTCTATGACATCCATCACAAAAGCGGCTATATCGTAT
>NZ_FORD01000043.1 GCF_900113925.1 Nitrosomonas sp. Nm34 | reverse complement strand
GACTGCATTCAGCCAATGGATATTTATCGCCGCTAGACTACGAATTGCAGCACAAAGCTGCTTAACATTGTGTCCAGAAAAATGTTGACACATCACAACGCAAGCACCCCGTCTGCCAGTGATACCGATTTATTCAGCAATACCGTGGCAAGGGTTGAGCCCAAGGCAATGGTAACAATGAAGTCAAAGGCTTTATTTTAGAGAGAGTTCGCTTGCCCGAAATGCGCAAAAGAAAGATCAGTACTACATAAGCTAGTATGGTAATGACCAGTGTGCGTAGAATGCTATCCCAACTATCAAAGAAGATGTTATTCATTTCAGTAACGTTATAAATATGCAATACCTTTCATCAGCATTAAACTTTGCCGTTTTGCTCTAACTTTCAACCTGGCTGTTAAATGTTTGACGGTTGTGTCTTTCGCTCAGCAATTTATGCGCTGGAGATTCCGTGAACACAAGCAAGCTGACTGCATGTTAGAGCAAGCAACTGCCAATACAGTTTTAATAGTAACCACAATATAATCACTGATGATTGAAAGATAAAGCGTACAAGGATGTCTTGGGTATAACTGGATTGGTCAATTTCTATTCTTACCAGGTAAGGAAAATTAAAACTCTAGGCCTCTGCTATTGACAGCTAGCACAATTAAAAACACATTGTGCGCAATAATCATTCCTAACTTTTATTCCACTTCATTGTGCGCTTGCGTACAGAACTTCCTGAGTATTAAGTCCAAAATCAAAAATCGTTTGTGCTTTTTTCATAAGGGCTTTAACGAAATCCCTAACTAATCTGGAGGTATTACGATGGCTCATTTAACTGATCCCAAAATGAAAGCATGTGTAGAAGCCTGTACTCAATGTTATCAAATGTGCTTGCATGAAGCGATGAACCACTGTTTGGAAACAGGCGGTGAGCATGTTGCACCCGATCATTTCCGCTTGATGATGAGTTGTGCTGAAATCTGCCAGACCTCAACCAATTTGATGCTGATCCGCTCACCTTTCAGCTCTCAGTTCTGTCGAGTCTGCGCTGAAGTCTGCGAAGCCTGTGCCAGTAATTGTGAAAAGCTTGGCATGGATGAGTGTGCCAGAACCTGCCGCGAATGTGCCAAAAGTTGTAGAGAAATGGCTGGGTAGAGCTAATTGCTAATTTCTTATATACGCTGATGGTCAAGCATAAGAGTTAAATACTGAGGCTTACCGGCGCTATACAAATTTCTGCTGGACAATGGCTCATAGGTAAAATATTGGCTCTTTTATTTTATATAGTACTGGCGCTGGTTTTGCCAGGACAGTCTATGGCAAACTCGTCCGCACCCAAAGAAGCTACGGCAAAATTTGAAATCCGTTTTATGGAAGGGATGATTGGCCATCATGCGATGGGCGTACAAATGACTCAGATCTGTATAAAGAAAGATATCCAAGATGAATTGAAATCATTGTGCAATAGCAACCAGCCAGCAGCAGGAAATCAAACAAATGCAAGGTTGGCTGAACGATTGGTATGATATCCAGCACGAGCCTGAAATGAGTCGAAGTGGTAGTAAACAAATGGAAAAGCTCGACTCCCTCAATGGTGCAGAGTTCGAAATCAAGTTTATGAAAAATATGATTAAGCACCACCGGCAAGCAGTCATAGAAGGAGCCCAGTGTATTGAGCGCGCTTATCATGATGAACTTGAAACACTTTGCGAGAACATCATTCTCACCCAAGCTACTGAAATAAAGCAAATGCGTACCTGGTTGTGTGAATGGCATAATATTTGGGGCTCCCGCGCTAAAGACAACAACCATAAAAATAGCTGAGTTCTATAAATAAATGCATAAGTCAATTTATTGGTTGTGAATTAGCTTCAGGACTCATTAATTTAACGTGAGTTCGACATAAGAAGAGCAGCAAAAGAAATCTGGCCAATTGCTTTGGGAAAATCAGTTTGTGTCCAACTGCTGCATCTGGTTTTGCCGTATAGGGAAAGGCCAGCGTAGGTTGGTTTTAGGGTAAAAACTACACCTGGTCATCAATGGCTAAAGCAAATTGCTGGGAGTGAAAACCACAGCGGGCAATGTCAATGACCGTCGTTCCCTGCCTAAGCTGGCACGCTCTTTGTTTGGGAAACTCTTTGGTGATCAGGGCTATATCTGGCAGCTGCTCTTTGAGCAACTCTGGAAGCAGGATGTGCAGCTCATCACCAAAGTACGTAAGAGTATGAAAGCAAGCTCTGTTGCCGCTATTTGGCAAACTCCTATTACTAAATGTTCGGTTATATTGAGATTGCCAATGATCAATTGAAAAACATCTCGCAAATAGAGCATTTCCGCCATCACAGCCCATTTAACTTCTTTGTTAATCTGATAATCGGATTAGTATATGAAACGTGTTTGTGATAATGATGCACTTTGGGTCATGTGACCTCTTTGTACTGCTACAGTTTGACTACGCGTAGCCGCAATGCATTACTGATCACGCTGACCGAAGATAGCGCCATTGCTGCCGCGGCAAAAATCGGCGAGAGCAAGATACCGAGGAACGGATAAAGCACTCCGGTTGCGATCGGTATGCCAGCCGTATTGTAGAAAAAGGCGAAGAACAGGTTCTGGCGAATATTACGCATTGTCGCCTCAGACAAGTGTCGCGCCCGGACGATGCCTAGCAGATCGCCGCGTAGCAAGGTGATACCCGCGCTTTCGATCGCGACATCGGTGCCTGTGCCCATGGCGATACCCACATCGGCAGTAGCTAACGCTGGGGCATCATTGACGCCATCGCCTGCCATTGCGACCACGCGTCCGTGCTTGCGCAATCTTGCTACAACCGCTGCCTTCTGGTCAGGAAGCACTTCCGCATCGACCTCGTCGATACTGAGGCGACGGGCAACAGCCTCAGCTGTCGTACGGTTGTCACCGGTTAGCATGACGATGCGAATTCCTGCGGCATGCAAGGCATCGATAGCAGCAGGGGTCGATTCCTTTATGGGATCAGCGATGGCGACTATACCAGCAGCCATCCCATCAATCGCCACGAAAATCGCTGTTGCCCCATCCTGGCGAAGGATATCAGCTTCCGGTTTTAGCATCCCGACGTCGATACCTTGTTCTGCCAGGAAGTTTGCGTTGCCAAGTACAATCCGGTGATCATCGACGGTACCCAGCACACCCTTGCCGGTCGGCGAGTCGAAGTCGGTTATCTTTATAAGCGAGATCGATCGCTCTCTAGCTGTATTAACGATGGCAGCAGCTAAAGGGTGCTCGCTTCCTTGTTCCAGGCTGGCCGCGAGACGCAGCAGTTCAGTTTCATTAATATTACCTGCTGTACGAATTGCCGTCACCCTAGGTCTACCTTCGGTCAGCGTGCCAGTTTTGTCGATCACGATAGTGTCGATCTTTTCCATAAGCTCCAATGCTTCGGCATTTTTGATCAGAATCCCTTCAGTCGCACCCCGCCCGACGCCAACCATGATCGACATCGGTGTGGCCAAACCCAATGCACATGGACAAGCGATGATGAGCACGCTGACAGCTACGATCAAGGCATAACCCATGGCTGGCGGCGGCCCCCAGACCGACCAGGCGGCAAAGGCGAGCACAGCGATCAGAATGACTGCGGGAACGAACCAGCTGGCAACAATGTCTGCTAAACGCTGAATGGGTGCGCGCGAGCGCTGAGCTTGCGATACCATACGAACGATCTGTGCCAGCATCGTGTCACGGCCAACTCTCTCAGCGCGCATCACGAAACTTCCCTGCCCGTTGATGGTGCCGCCGATCACATTGTTGCCAGATTGCTTGCGAACCGGCATGGATTCACCGGTTACCATCGACTCGTCAACGCTTGAGCTACCTTCAATCACCTTACCATCGACGGGTATGCGATCGCCGGGACGGACCCGCAGGCGATCACCTACCACCACTTGATCCAGGTTGATTTCCTTTTCTGCATCGTCATCACCCAGACGACGAGCCGTAGCAGGCGACAAGTTGAGCAGGGCTTTAACCGCGCCAGAGGTGCGTTCGCGTGCTCGCAATTCCAGTACCTGACCCAATAGCACCAACACGGTGATGACTGCCGAGGCTTCGAAATAAACGGCGACTGCTCCATCCCGGCTTCGGAAAGTATCCGGAAAGAGATCAGGTGCGATAGTTGCGACGATACTATAGAGCCAAGCAACACCGGTACCCAGCGCGATCAGTGTGAACATGTTGAGTGCGCGATTTTTGATTGATTGCCAGCCGCGTACGAAGAATGGCCATCCTGCCCACAAGACGACAGGTGTTGCTAATGGTAATTGCACCCAATTGGAAGTCTGCGTAGATATTAAGTGTGTCAGCCCAATTAAATGGCCGCCCATTTCCAAAATGAAAATCGGCGTGGTTAATATGAGGCCAATCCAGAAGCGATGAGTCATATCGACGAGTTCCGGATTAGGCGCATTGTCGAGCGACGCCTCTGCCGGCTCCAATGCCATGCCGCAGATCGGACAGCTTCCCGGCCCGGCTTGCCGGATTTGTGGATGCATCGGACAGGTATAGATAGCGTCAGGGGCGGTTTCCCTGGCTGGTGGAGTCTTGCCCGCTAGATAGCTATCGGGTTCGGTCACGAATTTGTCGTGGCAATGGGCAGAGCAGAAATAGTAAGTTTGTTTATCATGCTCAACGCGATGCTTCGCTGTATGTGAATCAACCGGCATACCACAGACGGGATCGGTCGCTATATCATCGTGATTCGTGTGAAGATTGTGGTCATGCTGTACATGCTCGTGATGGCCGTGAGTCATAACTTGCAATCCTTGTAGAATAGTCATCTCTGCTGCGTTTCCGTACTTTAATGCTTGATCGCATCTTTGCGCCGTCAGCCAGTCTTTAGCTGTCACTACGGATCGGCAGTGTGAAAAATAAAAATATTTTTGGATTATAAATAAAAGTATAGTGAATTGAATAACTTGTCAAATTGTTATGCTCTGATGTAACGGGTACTTTATTAAGAAGGATGAATAACTCTTAAAGCTGAGAGATAGTAAAGTTGCAGTTACAAAAACAGAGGCCTTTGCAAGTAAAGGTACATTTTATATAGACTTTTTCGCCATTTCCATTTCCAGTTCCAGTAATTGCCAGAGTAATTTGGTAACAAGATTGCCATGAGTGCACACCTTATAAATGTCACAGTTCCCTCCTCATAACCAATTCTAAAAATAAACCGCTTAATTAGCCTGCCCGTAAGATACTTATTTTTATGAATAAAAAAATAAGAGGTAGTGGGCTTCACGCTTGTATGAGAATAGGGGTGGAGAGAATAATGGCACCAAGAGAGAATGATGTGGCTACACTAAACCGGACACATTCCTTAAAATAACTAGAAGAAAGAGTGTATTTATACTAGCCGCACTTCAAATTTCGGCACTCAAGCGCAATCGATAATCTGAAAATTATCAGTCAACAAGGAGCGTAGCGCTTCCTTATAGAAGTGGGAAGCAGCAAAGAAATCATCACAAGCTTGTTTGAACAAGGCAAAAGTTTGATAGTACTTGCCATACAGAATTTATTTTTTGAAGAATCGCCAATAGCGCTCAATCAGATTCAGATTGGGTGCATAAGGTGGCAGGAAGATCAATTCGATTTTTGAATCTGACAAGTATTCAGTAACGAGCTGAGAGCGATAATAGCGGGCATTATCGCAGATGATGTAAATACGGGCAGCAAAGGGATGTTGTTGCTCGATTTGTTGCAATAATGCTACCGTAGATTGTGCATTGAATTTCTTTAGCAGTGAGATAGAGATTCTCACGCAGATGCTGATCCAGCAACCGCTGCTGTTCCTCTGTAAGCGCAGCATCACTGCCACCAGCGTCATCTCTTTGCAAGGCAGCCAAACCGCTTTTACCCTATCGCTGGAAGGTTTGCGTACCGTTTCACGGTCAATTAACAGGGCTTGTGCAATCTTGATGACCGACCACCCTTTACCTGACAGATAAACAGCTTTAACTCGATCAGCATAACGCTTATCGGTAGTATGAGGTGTTCAAACTCTAACTCAGAGAGTTCTTGATCGATTGAGTAGTAGCGTGAAGACATACAACAATTCTATTCTATTCTATTCTATTCATGACATTGGCGCACTAACTTAACCAAATTTTCATTCATGAGGAGTATATCAAGGATAAGATTAACGTGAGTACTGGATAAGAACAGCAGCAAAAGGAATCTGAATTCCTTATGATGAAAGATGCTCAAAAAAAGCTTCATCATTAGAAGGATCAGATTCCGATGGATATTACAATAGTGATCTTTGTGTTTAATTGACGACTTCTGTAAAGGGTTGGTGCCATGGCAGGATCAGCGCTTTCAACTATGCGTTACTTCTTATCTAATCATTAATTGATGCCTGGTTATATTCAATTTCTACCACTGAAAGCAGTCTTTTTCGTTTGGTTTAGTCTAGCGTCAATTGTCCATGCTGATGAAACCGGACTTCTGAATAAGAGACCTGAGCCGATGGTTTTCGATTTGGTGGATCCGCTTGGCGCAAAAAAGGCGAGACTGAAATCAACACACTTCTTAATTATTCTAACAGCGCCGACCAGCTCAGATGGTCACCTGAAATCGAATATTCGTTTATGGACGGGCATGCGATCGAGTTGGAACTACCCGTCGAAAACACAACTTTAAGTCAGTATAAGGTTTCGCTACAGGGAACTTTGGGAGAATCGCTTCAAAAAAAGATGATTCACGGATGGCAAGTCATCGGACAGAGAAAAAATGATAAAAAGGAGTATGGAGCCGCGCTGCTCTACCTGAACGATTATAAATTCTCGGATAAATGGAGCATGATGAATATGTTTGGCTTCAGGCGTACGGCTTTCAATAAAAATGGAGAATTCATCGGTCTGGCAAACAATAGTTTGTTTTATAGTCATTCTCGGAGGTTCTCGCTCGGGATCGAACTGAATAGTGAATTAACGGAACGTAGCTACCAGTATCGACTAACTCCCCAGATCCAGTATGCTTTCAGTAAAAATTCTGTTATTCAATTTGGGGGCGGTCCCTCCCAGCTCAATGAAGAAAAAAGAACTGAATGGTTGGTTACTTCTCGCCTAGTCCATGATTTCTAGGGTCTGTTGACATTTCACATAGGTAACCATAGATATACACATGCTATAGCTACCATACTCTCGTAATTTCGCTTCAGTTTGTCGTATTGCGTTGCTATTGCCCGATACTGTTTTAGCCTGGCAAAAGCATTCTCCACCCAATGCCGGTATTGATACAAACCCCAATCCATATCTGCATTACTCTTCAACGAGTTGCGCTTTCTCGGTATCACAGCCCGAGCTCCCTTCTTCGTTATCTGTTCCCGTAACCATTCGCTGTCATAGCCCTTGTCTGCAACTATTGCTTTTGCCTCAGGCAACCTGGCAATCAAATCAGGTGCGGCAGAACAGTCATTGACTTCTCCACCGGTGATTTCAAACTCAACTGGCAAGCCATAACCATCGACCGCTAAATGGATCCTGGTGGTATTGCCTGCACGGCTTTTCCCGATAGCCTGTGATGCTTGACTCGCTGCTCCCGCACTATATTGATGCGCTTTAACATAACTGCCATCCATAAATCTCCATTCCCAATCCGGATCAACAGCCCATGCTTTGAAAACATTGAGCCATTTCTTGCTCAATGACCCTGCATGGAATCTTTTATAGATAGAATTCCAGCAGCCGAACACCCGGGGCAGATCGCGCCATGGACAGCCACCCCGCATTCGATACAGTATACCTTCTACCGTCATGCGCAGATTGCGCTTGTTATCAATCGATTCTTGAAGCAGAATCTTCTCCAGCTTCGACCAGTACTCATCATTGAGCATCATTCGGGGCATCGCAAACTCGTTTGGTTGGTGGTGTAGGAACCCCAATATGACGAGTTTGTTTTTATCTATGAAATACTTATCTTAAAACGTCAACAGACCCTAACGATAAAAATGGGTTGGACAGTATGTTATTGTCTCAACATACTGTTCTACTACTTTACACAAGAGAAGGGCACTACCTAATTTTAATAATCTTTAAGGTTTCTTCTTTCCCAGTCGCCAACCTGCTTTTCTGCTTCTTCCTTACTGATTCCATATTTTTTCTGAATATTGCCAACCAACTGATCACGTTTCCCAGCAATCTTGTCGCACTCATCGTCAGTTAGTTCACCCCATTGTTCCTTGACTTTACCTATGAATTGTTTCCAGTTACCTTCTACTTGATCCCAGTTCATCTTGCAGCTCCTTTTTAAGTTTGAATTAAGTGCTACTGCTTAATGCTGATTTCATCGAACATCCATAAAATGCACCAGGATTGGTTCGCATGCAAAGCTACACGTGCTCATTTACGTATAGTTAAATATATTATATTACTGACATGAGAGGGCTTCTGTGCGCTAGTGAACATAGTAATCAACTTAATGTTATCTTCACTTCCGGTGAATTTTTTTCGATTCAAATATTAATCGTCAACCCTTAACATTTAATACCTGCTTCAAGGTATGCTTGATCTTCACCAGATCATTTTGGTTTCCCATGACTTGATCAATATCTTTATAAGCAGCTGGAATCTCATCAATTCTTGATTCATCTTTAGGGCACTCAATCCCTTTAGTCTGCTCTACCAAATCAGCAACGGTGTAAATCATTTTTGCCTCATTTCTACCCAGCCTTCTTCCCGCACCATGAGAGCATGAATGAAAAGACTCATCATTGCCAAGTCCTTCGACGATATATGACTTTGCCCCCATGCTGCCCGGAATAATGCCTAAATCACCTTTTCTTGCTCTGATTGCACCCTTACGTGTAACAAGCACATTTGTCCCGAAATGATGTTCTCTGGCGACATAATTGTGGTGGCAGTTTATGGCTTTATCAGTAATGGTAAATGATGGAAGAAATTCACTCATACACTGCAACACAATATCCATCATGAGCTGCCTGTTAAATTCAGCAAACTCCTGTGCCCATGACACAGCATTAACATAGTCATCGTATATCTCAGTATGCTCCACGAAATAGGCTAAATTTTTGTTGGGCAGATTATTCAGGATAAAATAACGCTCCATTTCTTCCTTGGCTTTCTCAATGAAATAGGAGCCTATTCTGTTGCCGACTCCCCTTGATCCCGAGTGAAGCATTGCCCAAACATAATCAGATTCATCTATGCATATCTCAATAAAATGATTCCCGGTGCCAAGGGTACCCAAGTGGGTAATAGTGTTATATCCTTTGGCTTTAGGGTGTTTAGTAATGATTTCTTCATATTCATCAGAAAGAAACATATTCCAATAATAGGCAATACGTTCAATTGGATTACCCCATGCTCCCCTGTCTCCACTTCCTCCGTTGTTGGTTCTCCCATGAGGTATTCTTTTCTCAATCTCTGAACGCAATTCATAAAGGTTATCAGGCAACATTGAAGCTTTTAACGATGTTTTAACTGCCATCATTCCACAACCAATATCCACACCCACAGCAGCTGGAATGATTGCTCCTTTGGTCGGGATAACCGATCCAATAGTTGATCCAATACCAGCATGCACGTCAGGCATTACAGCAACATGCTTATGGATGAATGGAAGTTCTGATAGATCGGATAGTTGGTTTAATGTGGATTGATCAACTTCATCCGTCCAGATTTTTACAGGCGCACTATTACTTAATACTTTCTTTATGGTCATTCTTTTCCACCAGTTTAAATTTGGAATGTTGACCAACTTTCAGCAAAAATAATCCCCAACAATAGAATGGTATTTCAGTTTTTCGACCGGTCTGCTCTTCCCATCTCTGCCACGTTCTCTCTTCTACACCTATCAGTTTGGCCGCCTGTTTTGTGGCAAGCCCGGCTTTTAACCGAGCTTCTTTTGAGTTGTTTTTGGTCTGCCATCCAGAATTTAACTGTGATTTGGCATACACTATATTCTTGATTATTGTTATTTGTTGAAGTTTAGCTATATCCATTGGATATATTGATGTCAAAAAAGATGACGAGAGATTTGTCAGGATTAACTAATGATAATTATTGCTTATCAAATCGTTAATCCACGAATAGTCCAAGGTTATTTGTTTTCCAGATCAATTTTATAATGACCTGATATTAGCTGCTTGTTTACCTTTAGGTCCGGTAGCCACTTCGAAAGTGACACGTTCAGCCTCTTTCAGCGACTTGAAGCCGTTACTATTAATAGCGGAAAAGTGTGCAAACAAATCCTCTCCACCATCATCTGGAGTAATAAAGCCGTAACCCTTAGCATCATTGAACCATTTAACTGTACCTATTGCCATTTTATTTCCTTAATAATTAATTGAATCATATAGTGATCAGTATTCATAACTGATGTGCTCTTAGGATACCGAGAAAAGTAGATAAAAAAAATACGTGTAAGCACGTAGTAAGCTAACGTGAGTTCGACATAAGAATCATCACATCACGACTGGAAGAGCTTGAGGTATTCTGATGTTAAGCGAGGGTTTCTTCTCGCGAATAATGATGAAACTCTTTTCCTAAATCTTCTTATCATAAGGAGGAATCCAGGTTCCTTTTGCCGCTTTTCTTATGTCGAACTTACGTTAATTTATTAGCAGCATTTATTTTCTATAAGTAAGCTGTTTCCTTCGCCTACCAATACCGGAAATAAATTACTTGATTAGTCCGCGTGTAATGATTTGATTTGTATAGTAAAAAAATACATACTTGCGGACTTCGCTCCTGCAAGACGGGTAGGGGCGGAGAGAATAATAGCGCAGAGAGAGAAAAAATTTGCTGATTTGAGGTATCAAGGTATTGGTGTTGAAACCGGACCCGATAATCAGGTGCTGGTCACACAGAATTTTTGCTGAAGAATATTAGTTATACTGCAAGTGCCTATGATTATTCTTATCATATTGATAGCGCATTATTTGCTTCCCCGCATCGGAAACATGGATGTGATTCTCGGCATTACTTCGATATCAAACCCAACAGCCCGTCGCTCTGTGTGGTATTTTGTAACACAATAAACTTATTTACGGGATGAACCTCCAAGGCATGGGGGAGAATTATTTGTTTCACCGCCTTTATCAGACCACTCTTTACTAGTCATTGTATTCAAAGTAAGCGCATGTATAGAATGAGCAAGTTCATCTGCTAGGATTTTATTAACCATTCGATGGCGAGCTAAAAGCATTTTTCCCTGAAATTCGTCGGAAACGATAATCACTTTAAAATGTGATTCAGATCCTTTGGGCACATTATGCTTGTGGCTTTCATTGATTACTTCCAGAAACTGAGGTTGTAGTGATTGAAGTTTGGTTTCGATGGATTCTTTGATATTCATTATTAACTCTTGCAATAAATTTATTTATGCGGGGTAGCATTTTATATCAGGACCATAAAATCTACTTTTCACAATCTGATGTGGGATTGCGGTTAAACTTGGATATAGTGATGTGATATAACCTAGATTAACTAGGTTAGACGTAAAAAGAAGCATACTAACCGATTTCCTAATTTTAAATGAGTAAATGAGCAAGACTTGACTCTATCAGGGCCGTTAAATTAGAGCCATGGCTCCCGGACTATGACTCGAGAAACTGAAGCCTCTATATTTGCAGGCCGGTTTTCTAGCGAATGATTGACTGAGATTTCTGCGCTATTTATATTTCCAGTCTCAGTGATTGTCGTAATGGTCTGGAGTGAGATTACCATGAGCGCCCGTCTTATCAATGCAACGGTTTCCTCCGCCTGCCAATGCTGCAAATAAACCGCTTGATTAATCCGCGCGTAATTCATTGATTTTCATAAACTAAAAAATATGCACTTGTGGACTTCACACTTGTATGACGGGTAGGGGAGGAGAGAATAACAGGGCGAAGAGAAAAAAAATGAGCGAATTTGGTGAATCTCTTGAAGCTAGGAAGTCCGCAATAATCCGCATGAACCCGCGCAAACACGCAAGAGTAGGCATAAAAAAACCAACCGGATGAAGGGTTGGTTTTTGGTATTGGTGGGGCGGCGACTACCGAATATGGTTAATAAGTAACTGTTAATAAAATAAAATTATAATCTATCACGATTTGGTTACCCCTTAAGTTACCCCTAAAAAGTTTGTCTTTGAGGCAAGTAAGCGTGACACACTCGCATCGAAGGCCAGCTTGAAGTCGGGATCGGATGCATATCGTTTGTACAGGTCTAACTCTCGACGGCGTTCGATGCTAATCGCCTGTTGGATCAGGCGCTCCAGCGCCAGTTGTCGGTTCTGACTGTCTGGGTTGTCTTCGACCTGGGCCTTGTAGTCGGCGTGATTCATCACATGCTTGGCTATGCTAACGAACTTCACGCGCTGTTCTTCTGGGGTGGCCTCCCAACCGGCGAAGTGGCGCTCGTTGAAGGCACGCACGATCTCGTCGAGCGGATCTTGGTCGCCGTCGCTGAAGTGGCCGCCACGGACGTTCGGGTTCTGGGGCTCCAGTTCGGTTTCGGAAGCATTCAAGCCAATCTTCACCTCAAGGCGTGACCTTTCCAGCCCGTAGGTAGAAAGATCAACACTGTTCAGCAGTTCATCCAGCTTGTCCTGATCCGGGTCCTTCACCTTCAGCTTTGGGATCAGAAACTTTAGGAACCAGTGCAGCATTTCCCAGTTCACGTTGTTGAACGAGATGATGGCGGCCACCTGGGCGTATATTTTCACGAACTGCTTAGCCTTGATCTTGAAGTCGATCCGTTGCTCATCGTCGAGGTCGGCTTCGAAGCGTGCCACCACGGTATCGATGGACGGATGCAGTTCCTCGGCTTCAGCGCTGGCAAAGAACTTCTCGTTGAAAGTCGTCACCTCCGACCAGTCGTAAATGCCGAAGTCATCCAGCACATCCTTGAGGTCGTGCAGCACGTTGACGTCGGTGGGTTCGCTCAGGGTGGTGGCCGTGTAGAACGGGTCGAATGCGGTCTTGATATCGTCTATTGTGTTGTAGAAGTCGAGCACGAAGGTGTCGGTCTTCCCCAGCTTCCAGTTGCAGCGGTTTAGGCGTGAGAGCGCCTGCACCGCGAGTACCCCTTGCAGCTTCTTGTCTACGTACATGGTATGAAGCATGGACTGGTCGAAGCCGGTCAGGTATTTGTTGGCGACGACCAGGATCTTGAAATCATCTTTCTCGAACTCCTCGGGCAAGTCACGGGCAGGAATGCCATTGAGCCCATCCTCGGTGTACTTGATACCATCGATGATTTTCTCGCCCGAGAAGGCCACCAACGCCTTGAATGGCGCGTTGGCCTCTTGCAACGCGGTACGGATGGCGAAGAAGTAGCGAATCGCGCATTCGATATTGCGCGTGACGACCATTGCCTTCGCCTTGCCCTTGAGCTTCTTGGCCTGCCAGACGTTACTCATGAAGTGACCGGCCATGATCTTGGCCTTCACTTCGATAGTCCGGGGGCTGGCTTCGACGAAGGCCTTGAGCTTTTTCTGGGCCTTAGCCGTGTCGAACAAAGGGTTCTCTTCGACCGATTTCTGAACCTCGTAGTAGCTCTTGTAGGTCGTGTACTTCTCCAGCACGTCGAGGATGAATTTCTCCTCGATGGCCTGCTTCATGGAATACAGATGGAAGGGGTAGAACTTCCCATCCGGGCCTTGTCGTCCGAACTTCTCCAACGTGGCGGGTTTCGGGGTGGCGGTGAAGGCGAAGTAGCTGGCGTTCTTGCTCATCTTGCGAGCAGCCATCGCGGTCAGAATTTGGTCTTGGACATCCAACGGCTCCTCGTCTCCATTGCCAGTGAGTGTTTCGTTGACTTTATCAGCAGCGATACCGGACTGAGAGGAATGTGCCTCGTCAATTATTACCGCGAAGGTTCGATCAGAAAGCTGACCAATGCCGTCCACAATGAAGGGAAACTTCTGGACGGTGGTAATGATGATTTTCTTTCCTGCCTCTAAATTGTATCGGAGCTCTTGCGCGCTTTCGCAGTGCGCAATGATGTTCTTGGTCTCGGAGAAGAGCTTAATGTTGTCCTTGAGCTGGGTATCAAGCACCCGGCGATCGGTCACGACCACCACGGAATTGAACACGTTGGCGTTGCCTGCCGTGTCGTACAGCTCTACCAATTGATAGGCCAGCCAAGTGATCGAATTGGATTTGCCCGAGCCTGCCGAATGCTGGATCAAGTAGGTCTGGCCGACATCATGCTGTTTGGCGTCAGCCAAGATGCCGCGCACCACGTCCAGCTGGTGATAACGGGGGAAGAACAGCGCTTTGCGCTCCTTGCCCGTCTTCTTGTCCTTCTTGATGGTGAACTTGGCGAACTGTTCGATGATGTTGGTCAGACTGCGGCGCGGCAGGATGTTTTCCCAGAGGTAGGCCGTTTTGTGGCCTTGCGGATTGACGGGGTTGCCCTTGCCAAAGTTGAAGCCCTTGTTGAACGGCAAGAAATTGCTGTCATTTCCGGTCAACTGGGCACACATGTAGGCCTCGTCCGGGTCCACCGCAAAGTGGACCAGACAGCGGCCAAATTCAAACAGCGGCTCACGCGGGTCGCGGTCGGTGCGGTACTGCTTGATGGCGTTGTGGACGTTCTGGCCGGTCCAGGGGTTTTTCAGCTCCAGTGTGGCAATCGCCAGGCCATTGATGAAGAGCACCATGTCCACCGATTTGAAGGTGTCGCTACTACCCAAACCCTGGCTGTAATGCACCTGCCGGGTGACGCTGAAAACGTTGGCCGCAAAGTTGGCAACAACTTCCGGGTTCAGGCCGTTGTAGGGCAGCCGGTACAGCAGATCGAAATGGGCATCATCGATGTCCAGTCCCTTCTTCAGGACCGCCAATACGCTGTCTTTCTTGATCTTCTTGTTCAGCCGCTCCAGTAGCAGCCGTTGCCAGTTCGGGCGATCCTTCAGCTTCGCCAGCTCCTTCGGCTGGGTGGCTTCGAGGAATTGCCAGAAGAGTTTGCCGTCGATGGCAAACTCTCTGTCGAAATCAGCCGGATTGCCAATGCAGTAGCTGTCCTTGGCGAGAGCGTTTTCGATGTGCGTTTCGAGCGCTGCTTCGTTGGTTTGGCTGACCATCTATCCCCCTCAGACCCTTATTCTTCCTGCTACAGCTTCAGCAATTAGTGAAGATTTCATGTCCTTTAGTGCTGAAATCTCTTTTGCAACAGAGTCAATGATTTTGGCATATTTCGTTTTGCTCTTATTGCAAAAGTCCAATATGGCATCTTGCTCCGACAGTGGAGGCACTAGCACAGGAAGGTTTCCGAGCTTTGTCTTATTGGTTGATGCCAAATTTGTTGTCTTATTTGCCGTGGTTGTGAAATAGCGTCGTGCGTAAGAAACGCCAGTGATCAACGCAACAAATTCTGGTCGTACACGTTTGAGGATGCGGACTGCAAAAACGTGGTTCTGATGTAAACACTCTTCGATCTGGCCGTCCCAGCAGTTTCCACGCCCAAGCTTGTCAATGTCGCCACCCTCAGTGACAAGGATGTTACCTGCCCGCAAGAGATAGTTCTTTGCCTCTCGTATTGGTAGAATGATTTCCGTGACGGTCGAAAGGTTAATATACCCATCTTGAACGTTGGCGACTCGAAGGTAGGGATAAGATTTTGTCGATTTAGATAATACGAAATTTTTTCCCAGCGTCACGCCACTTTGCACTGTTGAGATGTGCTTCAAAGGCACGATTTCCCAGTGTTCAGGAACCGATTCGATCCACTCAGATTCGCCGTTCCTAAGAGGGGCTGCTCGATCAAGACCCAAAGTAACTGCCCGATTAGTCTGAATAGAGCGCTGCTCGTTGAGTAGCTCAATCAGCCGCTCTTTCTTCATAATTGCGGCGTCGATTTCGGCTGTCTTCTGGTCAAGAAAGGCAACGATACGGTCTTGTTCATCTCGCGGGGGAACGGGTAGCACCAGTTTTTTGAATTCATCGAATTCAATGCTTTCCCGGAGCTCCATCATGCCCTTCGAGATTTTGATCAGGCTCTGCTGGAATGGTCTGACCTTGAAGAGATAACCAAGGTACTTATGATTGGTGCGGCTAAGATCTTTGGGGTAAAGCACAAAGTACACTTGGCTTAATGCCCCGTGAAATCGAGAAATCCCGAGCGACCCTATAATGGCGTTCATCTTGTTAACGACCAAATCGCCTGGATAAACGACCTTGTAGTTCTCAATATTTTCTGATTTTTTGTTTCCGATATTGCCCTTTTCGTCGTAAGGAATAATTCCGATATCTTTCATCACTGAAAGAATGAAGTCCGTCTTGGGTCCTTTATTCTTCTCTTTGCGCTCTTTAAAAAGCGCACGGATTGGCTGAACTCTCCAATCAGCAGGAATTTTCGAAGCCCATTCAATAGTCGTCGGCTTGTAGCTCTCGTAGCGCTGCATCACGCCACCTCCTTCAAGCGATCAGCCGACCACAGTCGTTCGGCGATACCCTTGTAGAGGCTGAATCGTTCGTCGAAGTTGGCCTTCTTGAATTCCATGAATGCTTTGAAGGGCAGGCCGGTTTCCGCTTTCAGCTTGAGAAAACCGGGATTATGGACGTAGCACATGGGGTGCAGTGAGCGCGCCAGCAAGTTTTCGCTTTGGTAGTGCTCCAGCTTCTCGCTGTAGGGCTTGTCGTTCAGGCTGGCGTTGATCTTCTTCGGCAGCAGCACCAGCCCGCCCACCTTGTTGCGGTGCGTGGAAAACTCCTGCGCATGCGCGAATTCATCCGTATGGCGCTCGAAGTGGTTGGCCCACAGGTGTTCGATCTCGTAGGCATTCTTGCCGGAACGAACGATGTATTCCAGATACCTCCCTGGCTGTCCGCTTTGCTCCTCCAACCAGTGGGTGAAACGGGCCAACTGGCGGTGCAGGCTCTTAGCGTTCCAGCTGTAGAGGTAAGGCTGATCGTCGAGCGGTAGTTCGGTTTGATCATTGGTCAGCCGGGTGATTAGCTTGTCGCGCAGCGCATATAGAGACAGGTTGCGCAGTTCCTTGGTCAGCAGGAAGGTCGCGTATTGCAGCGTGGAATAATCGATCGACTTGAAATTCCACAGACGGCGGTTGAGCCAGCAGTCGAGGTAATCCGCTGTCAGCTTGAGCTTGGCCTTGACCGTGGCCTCATCGTCGGTCGGCAACAATGGGGCCAGCAGCACCTGAAATTGCTGGGTGAAGCAGTGATCCGCGTTGAAGCGGACTGATTCCAGCCCGGGCTTCAAGGTCTCGGACGCTTCCAGCAGTTCCAGGTAGACGCGAGCGAAGAAACGCAGATCTTGGCGCACCCAGCGGTTGAAATCATCGCTGGCGTTCAGGCCGATCAGGTCATCCTTGGCACGGACCCAGCGGTGATACTCGGTGCCGATCAGATCAAAGTCTTCCGGCTTCGCACCTTTTTTCCGTTCGCGGATGCCTTGCGCATACTTGGCGCGCAGCCAAGCCTTGAAGAAATCAGCTTCGCTCTCCTTAGTGTCGCGCTCGCTGTCACGCTTGGCGAAGGTCAGCAGCCAGTGCTTGATTTCCTTGTTGGCTTCGGCCCGCTTGGCGGTGTCGGCGATGCTCGCCAGCAGGTAGCCTTTGAGCATGTCAGTGTTGGAGAGCGACAGCCCACGATCATTCATGGTCTCGAAAATCGTGTAGGCATCAGCGTCTGCGTAGGCCGTGATCTCGACCAGTTGGGTCTTGTAGCAAAGCCAGTCCACGAAGTATAGCAGGGCGTTGTTGTTCGCAATCTCGGCGGGAAAGGCTTCCACGATATCGTTATAGCGCCCGATAAGATTCTGGATCGATTCGACCTGATCTACAGCATCGTAGGAAGTGCCATCGAACAGCGCGTTCATGCACTCGTTGCGCTCGGGAATGTCGAGGTTGAAGGATTTCTCGCCGTACTTCTCGGAGAAGATCATATTCCCGATCGAAACGGGGTCGGATCGGTCTTTCTGGATGTTGTGCAGGTAGATCAGCAGCAGCGTGAGGCTGGTCAACCGTTGCTGACCATCCACGATCTGCTTCTTCTCGTCCGGCTGACTGATGACGATAGAGCCCAGGAAATAATGACCGTAAGAAGCTACGCCCTTGCGCTCATGTTGCGGTTGGTACTCTTCCAGGAACGCCGTGGTGAGGTCGGAAATTAGCTCAACGATCTGCTTGGTCTGCCATTTGTATTCGCGCTGGTAGTAGTCGATGCCGTACTTGGTATCGCTCAGCAGTTCGCGCACGCTGCGTGTCTTGACCTGAATTTCCTTCATTGCTTGGCTCCCGATACAAAGCTCACCAGCTGCTTGAGTAAGCCATCGGTTTCAGCCTCCAGCGCCAGGATTTCCGCAGTCACTTCTTCCAGGCTGCGCAGCGGCTTGTGCTGATAGAAATACTTGTTGAAGCTGATCTCGTAGCCGATCACAGTCTTGTCGATGGCGATCCACGCTTCCTCCACATGCGGACGCACTTCGCGGATGAAGTAGTCATGAATCACACTAGACGCGGGCAGACTGGTATCGAGCGCCAGCGGCACGTTTTCGGTGTCGCGCAGTTCGCTGTCCGGCTCGTACTCGATATATTCGCCGGTCGATGTCGCCGTGTAGCCATAGTCGCCAAGTTTGTCCTTGGTCGTTCCGAGCTCTGCCAGCAATTCGTCAAGCTTGGCGCCATTGAGCTTGTGGATCTTTTTGATGACCTTCTTCGCGCGCTCGTCGCGCCAGCTGACAGCATTCAGGATTTGCTTACGGTGTGCCGTGGACAGCTTCAAGTTTAGCGCCTTGAGCGCGTCGTCTACTATTCCCTCGAAGTGGTTGAAGTCGAGGGATTCCCCTGCACCGATTTTTTCCGCCAATTGTTGTGCGGTGTACATAATGTCGCGTTGCTCGCACCACGTGGCTTCGGACAGCAGCTCCTTCCGGTTCTTGGGGGAAAGGGCGATTTCTTCCCGTTCAAGGTGTAGTTCGATGGCTTCGGTATGCGACTTCAGGTTGGTATAGACCTCGTCGCCATATTTACCGTACATCCATTCCATAATGTCCTGCATACCCGGTGTGAAGCGTAACATGGCGATAAGCTCGGGGCTGAACTGAGCAGCCAAGCGTAGCGGTCGTTCCACCGCTACCTTGTAATAGCCGAAGTCCCGGTTATTGAACACTTTGGAAATCCGTTCGTTCGGCATTTCCAAGTACAGTTGCGTAATTTGATGGATGTGTTCGTCGCTGAACTCGCAGTTTTTCTCCCCCAGGTTTTTGCGCAGCTTCCGGTAGAGGTTGCTGGCGTCAATCAACTGCACTTTCCCCTTGCGCTTGTCGGTCTTGTTGTTCGACAATATCCAGACGTAAGTAGTAATACCGGTGTTGTAGAATAGGTTGTTTGGCAATTGGATAATAGCTTCGAGGTAGTCGTTCTCGATGATGTGACGGCGGATGTTGCTTTCACCACTGCCTGCATCTCCCGTGAAAAGCGCAGAGCCGTTATGGACCGAAGCGATACGTGAGCCTATGGCGCTATCACTGCGGCGCTTCATCTTGTTGACCATCTCCATCAAGAACAAGAGCTGGCCGTCCGAAGAACGTGGAATCGCCTTTTCAGTCTTGGGAGTATCGCCCTTGTAGCCTGTCAGTTCTACTTGAAAACGATGGTCGACGATTTCTTTTCCGTCCAAAATGTTCTTTTGGTCGCTCGCCCATGATTTTCCATAGGGAGGATTGGAAAGCATAAAATCGAAGCGCGTGCTGGAAAATTCGTTCAACGAGAGGGTAGAGCCGAATTTAATCTTGTCGGGATCATTCCCCTTGATCATCATGTCCGACTTACAGATGGCGTAGGTCTCAGGGTTGACTTCTTTCCCATATAGGAACACTCCCACCTTGGCCCTTACGTCGCCTTCGGGATCAGTGATGAAATCCTGAGACTCGGTCAGCATGCCCCCGCTACCGCAAGCCGGGTCGTAGATCGTCAACGGGTTGGGCAACTGGTCTTTAACCGGAATAAAGACCAAGTTGGTCATCAGCTTGATTACTTCCCGAGGCGTAAAGTGCTCACCAGCCTCTTCGTTGTTCTCCTCGTTGAATTTGCGGATCAGTTCTTCAAACACGTAGCCCATGCCGAGGTTTGAAAGTCCTGGCTGGGTGCGCCCATCTGGGCCTTTCCTGTTATTTGGACTAAGGTTGATTTCCTCTGAGACGAATTTCTCGATGACATCGTGCAGCACGTCAGACTGCACCATTTTGCGAATCTGATTGCGAAGATCGAACTTCTCGACAATCTCTTTCACGTTATCAGAGAAGCCATCGAGGTAATTCTTTAGATTGGCTTCCAGTTGGGAGGGGTTGCCTAGTAGCGATTTCAAGGTGAAACGAGAGATGTTGTAGAACACGTAGCCCGACGCCTCTCGCAGGCCATGCGGATCGAGGTCGGCCATTTCTGCGTCTTCACGCTGGAAACGAACTTCTTCGAGTACTATTTCCTTAGTTGGCTCCAGCAGGCAATCCAAACGTCGCAGCACGAACATCGGTAGGATGACATCGCGGTATTTGCCGCGCACGAATACATCCCTGAGGCAATCATCGGCGATAGACCAAATGAAGCTGACGATTTTATTATGAACTGAGTGATCCATTATTTTGTATATTTTATTTTAGCAGCCGACAATCTTTCTGAGTACGGCTGGCGAACCATTTTCTTAGTTTTGGCCGGGTTCCGTAGATCCCACTTCGGTACTGAGCCCATGTTGCTGCGCATAGGTAATGATTAGTACTCTCCCCATCGAGGCGATGGGGCAATACTCGTGTTCAGCCGCCATCCACAGCAACTGCTTTATCTCTACCGAAGTGCGGATGGAAATGGTTTCGTCTTTCCGGCGCTTTATGACGTAGTCTTAATACAGATGTGTTGCAAATGTACTGCGTTTTGCGAAATTTTTCCACTATGCAAGCAACTTTTGAGGATCTTGGTTCGCTGACCCGCCCTTCGGCTCGCAATGTCGACAATCTGCTCAGGTATAGATTTTTGATGAGGTGACAATATGATCACTGCGAGAATCCAGCATTAGGTATCTTCTCCTTCAATACACAAAAATTGCCAGCCTGCGACGGCATCCATGCCATCGAGCGTTGGATTGTCAGTCAGCGCAGCATGCAAATGCCGAGTGACCGCTCCAGTCTTTTTGTCGTAAAGAAAAACAGGGGAGATATAGCGATATTCACCAGCTTTGATCATCTGGCTGGCGCGTTCGGTCCATTCGACATCGACGGCAAATAAACCTGATTCACGCCATTGCAGCTCGCCGAACCATGCCGCAGCAGGAGCGGGCTGACCGTTTTGTGCTGCAAGCAGAGTCTGGTGCTCATAATCCAGTACGGTCTTATTGGTAAGTGTTTCAAACCAGGAAATGACGCTTCCTGCCAAGGTCGCATAGATAAGCCAGTGTAGGACATTAGCGTACGTCCATCCGTGGCACGTAATTCGCGTAGAAAATAGCTGGATCTCCCAAACAGGCATCATAGAAATAGAGCATGAGGTCAGTCAGATAGAAAGTTCAACTTATTGGAGTTGTTTTTGATTCATGCCACAATAGAATAGTACCGGCAGCAATGAAGGGGATTAAGGGGGTCTCAATTCCTGCTTAAATCAGAGGCTTAATTTAAAGAAGACTAGGGTCTGTTGACATTTCACATAGGTAGCCACAGATATCCACACGCTATGGCTACCATACTTTCATAATTTCGCTTCAGCTTGTCGTATCGTGTCGCTATTGCCCGG
>NZ_FORD01000032.1 GCF_900113925.1 Nitrosomonas sp. Nm34 | reverse complement strand
AATTCTTTAAAAATTGTCTCCCTAACCGTTTCTGACCTTTTGGGAAAATAGACCAGCTCTCCCCCATACTCAAACCGGATGGTCGATGCGATCTCGTCAGCCTTTTCTTTCTCTATGCCATTTTGAATAATCAATTCAGTCATCCTGTCAATTACGTCCACTGCCTCTCCTTCCAGAAAATCTTCCTTTAAGCCTGCCGGAAAATGATCTGCCTCTTTCTCTCTCGATATCCTCTTTAGGCCTGGTGTTGCGCTGTTGCTGCGCAACTGCACTGGTTTGCCCGGCGTTGTTAAGCACGTATGCAAGGGATTGCCAGTCTTTATCAGTGAAGCGATGCGCTCTTATGGTCTGATGATGCAATGCAGCGTAGGCATAAACGAGCGTGTCCAGCGGCTCATTCCTTACCCCAGGCTTTTTGACATAGCGCTTCTTCTGCCTGTCGTATGTCTCTGAAACGATGCCGGCAAAGTAATCATCTGGGAGATCTTCGCTGAAATGGATGAACCTGTCTTCCAGCTCTTTGTCTGCAGCATCGTTTTTCAGGCGGGCAAATAAAACGTGTTTGATCTCGATTGTGCCAACGCTATGCACCATCACGCCCTTCTTATCCAGGCGCCCTTTCCAGGTTACATCCTGCATGCTACCTTTGCTCAATGGCTGAGCGTTTATCTTGGTTGCGCCAAAGATGGCAATGGGGCAAGCAATACGTCTTGCTCTAACAAAGTTCTTTACCGCTTCACCTCTGTGCCCGCCGGTATCAATGGCCGTCGCTACGATAGGTAATTCGTGACCGCTTGCATGCTGTATCTTCGTGTTGAGCAGTGATGTCAGTTTGCCCCATACTTCTTCATTAGCCGGATCGCCTGGAATCTCTACGTAATCAATTACCCATGCTCTGAGATTTGGTCCCCAGCCAACAATCTGTACCGCTAAACGGTTATCCTGAGTATCCACGCCAGCGGTAATCAGAAAGACCCCGCTGGGTGCAATGCGCAACTTGTAACCCTCTGCCCGGTGTTTTAAAGCCTCGTATGTCGCTATATCAGTGGTGCGTTTCCAGCAACGAGCAAGACGCGTGTTGTAGAACACGATCATTTGCTCTTCATTGCCT
Organism: Nitrosomonas sp. Nm34; assembly: GCF_900113925.1. Classification (GTDB taxonomy): domain Bacteria; phylum Pseudomonadota; class Gammaproteobacteria; order Burkholderiales; family Nitrosomonadaceae; genus Nitrosomonas. The sequence continues at coordinate 28,596 of NZ_FORD01000032.1, read as the reverse complement.
TTATCTAGTTCAGCTTGAGCCTCCTCATACTGTTTGCACAAATCAGTCCAGCTGTACCAGCCGTAAGGCTGGTACATGGCGCTAATTTCAAAGCTTTCATTTTCAGATTGCTGTTTTGCTTCGGACCATAAGCCGCGCTTGAACATTTTTATTTTGTCTGCTTCTCGATGCATGCCACCGCAAGACTCGCACGGATACATGGCTATACCCTCATCCGTCATTACCAGTCTTTCAAATACAAGCTCCTGCGCATGGCTGCAATGAACGCATTCCGCAAGCGCTACTCGCTGCGTACCTTCCTTATATAGCTTATCAATGCGGCTTTCATCTTCAATGCTTGGGCTTGAGTAATAGTAGGATTTAGCTCGATTACCGAAGGATGTTTGTCTGCTTTCACCTAGTTTTACTGGATCGCCCTCGCCATCTACAGAACTCTCAGATCGATCTATTTCATCGTAGGAAAAATACCTGGCCGGGACTTCCGCCAGGTTTGCGGCGCTTCCAGCAGTAGCGACAAACAGCGATCCTCCCAGGAACTCCTTGATATCCTGTGTGTTAGTCGCTTTCCTGCTTTTAGGGTCAGCCACTCGTATTCGAACAACATCAATAGCAGCTATGTTTTTGTCGATTCTGGAAACTATACGTTTATGAAGTTTCCCGGTAGGCATAACCCAAATAATATTTGACGGATGCTGATGAACGATGTAGCAAAACCAGTTAAGAGCTATTTGGGTTTTGAGCATTTGTGATGCAGCTTTTACTATAATCCGCCTTGCTGGATGACGATCTGACAAACACTGCATTACTAATCTTGCATGCGGAGTACGGCTAATACGATATTTCCCATGCTCGGCTGCTCCAGTCGATCTGGGGATCATCATGTATTCATCAGCCCATTCATCCAACGGCAAAGATGGATCGGGCTTTAATGCATCAGAAATTATCGATATAATGAAATCAGATTCCGCGGTTAAATTCATTTATGTACCTATCGATTGCGCCAGTAATTTCATCAAGGATTATTCTCTCGCACTTGACCGGGTCATCTTCTGCAGCCACATGAACTGAAACATCTCGTGACAATGCGGTTAAACCATCACGAAGCCCGCGAAAAATTCCGAAAACAATTTTCCTCACCTCTTCTTTTTTTATAAGCGTTCCGTTTTGCTCCTCATATTTGAGTTGTGATATCTTTCCGTCCCAGATTTCCTTGAGTCTGCGAGCTTCGTCAAAACTGATATCACTGGTGATAACGTCACTCTTATTTTCACTATCTCTGCCCGGCCCGCTCTCTTTATGTGCATCCGGATTGTATCCAGAGTGCGAGTACTTTTTTATTTGCCTCTCAACCTCTTCGACGTCAAATTTTCCGTCTGGGCCACGCTTATATCGCCCCTGCTGTTCGTGGTACTGAATCGTGCGCATGTGCCAGCCAAGAATCCTCGCTGTTTCCCTGACACCAGCTCTTCTGCCTTTTTTTGTCGATTCGCTCACTGACTAACGTTTTTAATTTTGGATGGCTAGAATTTGAATGGGGCTCGAATTACCCCCACACGCCCCACTCCAGGAAGGACCCGCGATCATTTTGCTGTCCTCATCGCTTCAACCAGCGCTTTGTTGAATTCACTGTCAAACTCCTTCTTGATTATGTTCTCTGCTACAAATCTAAAATCCAATGTCGCCTCGTACAGTGCTGTTGGAATAAATATCAGTATTGGTCTTAGCGGCATAACCGGACCAGAAAACCTGGCTGATGCATGACTTCTTTGGTATATACCTAGAGGAAGCCTTCCGTTTGCTGGGCGCCCAACAAAATAAGAGATGCCCACTCTATTTCTCGTGCCACGCCTTAGCCTTGCCATGGATTCAGCGGTTGAATTGGCTTTGTAGCCTGCTTCTGGAAACGCCTTGAAATATGCGAGTATCTTCTCAATCTGTCCTTTTGAGATATTGCCGTATGCATCAAACGTAGCGCCCTTACCAGGTGTAGCGACATATCCAGGCGGCAATGCTCCAACAGCTCTCAATGCCTTCTCATATCTTTTAAGCCTGCGTTCACCGCCCACAATCTCGGCAGATAATATTTTGCTTGGCGGCACAGCCTTGACTGACTGATCCTTGATGCCCACTATCGCGGTGAGATCATTTTTAGTTGATGGCTTCAGGAATACCGAGTTTTGAATATATGGCGTCGGTCTATCAAACACATCCTTGATCTCTCGCTCCTGAGCTTCCTTGATTTTCTTTGCTGTGCGATTGATTGCCAGCGACATGGCGAATGGAATCTGCTTCATTTGAAGCGTCGTCATCTTTTCGAGCAATTGAGAGAAATCAGCTTTTACTTCAATCATGCTGTCTAATCCAATTTCATAGTTAACATTTCAACCTGTTGCCGAATGCGGATCACCGACATGCCTGCAGCTCCAATTGATCATGTTCAGAGTTATAGCCACAGCCAGGAGAACTTAAAATCCTGTCAATTGTTTCAATTGCTTTTATCTCTGGAATATTCGTGCTGACTGTCACCAATGCGCACGGATTAGTTGAGTACCGTTTCGAAAGGCTAATATTCACTACCTGCTTGTCATCACGCCACACGACTTCATTCATGGCATCGAATAGCGTTTTTATGCAGTTGTCCGTGTCCGGCTTGCTGGTAGGAAGTACACGATGCCCCAATGCTTCCCGCTGTTTCTTCTGGCTCCAGCTGGCGGGTACCATGACGAATAGCTGAATATCCACACTCACAGCATCTTCAATCAAGCCGCACCCTCGCATTGCTTCCTCGGCTTTAACCTTGACTAGATTTTCATAGTTTGCCGTCGCTTCTGGCGTGTAGACTTGCGCGTAACTTTTACCGCCAACTTGCTTCCTGATTCTGGTTTTTGGCCTACCCTTTGCCACTGGATTGCCAGGAACTAAAAAACTAATCTGCATACAATCCCTTATCTTTTTGTTGTTTTTTATACCTTGCGATGCCTGATGCTGTGAAGGCATCGCCCCTTATTTCTATTTCACTAACCTTGACTACTTTTTCCACCGGCTCACTACTTCTCTCTGCCTGATCCGTGCTCTTAACCAGCCTCAGATGACTGCTTCTATTCACTTAAAGAATCCTCACCCTGGCTTCTTGCTGGAGGGAAATATATGAAGTTTTTAGCCTGGTTGCTTTCATTTCCTGTGACAGCCCATTTGCCCTCAGGAGGAAAGTACAAAGGCACGACTCTGAGAGGCACCCTATCAGCAACATCAAAAAGATTTGGCGAGCTGTTCATAAACTCAACCGATCTGTCTAGGTCTTCACGCTCGATTAGAACAGACCCATTTCCAAGGTAAGGATGATTGTTTTTGTCTACGATGCCGTATGCGAAGTGGTTCATGCTGTTGCTCCTTCTTGTTCTCCAGGATTATTTTTTTTCATTTTCCAGGCAGGGATTCTGTCCAGGATCTCTTTGATGCTTGCTAGTGACTGCAATGATGATGACGTGTAATTGCCTTGATCGCGTTTTGGCGCGGCCAGATAACCAGATGGGTTATCGCGTTTCTCGATCACAGATGGTAAGTTGCCAACCGACACGTCATAAATCGCTTTATCAAGCTCTGTTTTCCAGCGAGTTTTGATGTAAGCGTAAGGATTGTTCATGTCCATGCCGATCCTTGCTGCAGCGTGGAAAATGGCTGCATCTGACCATTCATCGCGACCTTCGCCACGCAGTTGCATTTGACTGACTGCTTCATAAAAGGCAGTTTCATAGTCGAGTGAAGGTCGGCATGCTTTCAGGAATTGAGGAAAAGTCGGCGGCCATTCGATATATTTTTTTTTGCAGTATTCAATCGCAACCTTTATTTCATCAAAAGTTATTTGCTCGTTCTCAAATTCTTCTGCCCATGACTCCTTCCAATTCACAAGCTCGTCATGTGATCTAAACTGATCTCTCCATTTACCCGGGTAAAAGGTATCGAGCTTATTAAAAAGATGGTCCATGGGTGATAAGCCTTTGAACACTAGGCTCTTCGTCAACCACATTTCCTTCGATATCGATAATCTTGCCTTCTGGTTCGAGTTTGTTTCCATATCCGTCACCTCCGTTAATTGCGTCAAATGCGTCGAATTTTTTATTTGAAGGTTTTGTAGCAGGTGGGTATTGCTGTCTTTGAATCCATTCAGCTTTAAAGCTTCTCCAGCCGTTTTGGCAGCAGATTTCTAGAACATCAGCAATTCTAATTTTTGCTTTGGCTGCCTCCTTTCTCAGAGCATTCAGACCAGTATCTGTGACAGGTGCTTTTAATTGTTTTCGTAAAATTAGATAGTCATTCCAAATTTGCTCAGGTATGTCATCCGGTCTGTCTATGGCGAATTTTTCTTTCTTTTCTTTTTTATTTATTTTTTCTTTTATTTCTTTATTAAATATATATGGTGGTTCGGGTGTCATGGGTGCTAGGGGTCGCACCGATGCAAGGGGTAGCATGGGCGCTAGGGGTAGACTTTCTTCCGTAGGGGCGTGTACCGCATGAATGCTGGGTTTTGAGGATTTACGGGTAGCATCCATGCTAGGGGTAGCATCTATGCTAGGGGTAGCATCAGTGCTAGGGGTAGCATCTATGCTAGGGGTAGCATCAGTGCTAGGGGTAGCATCAGTGCTAGGGGTAGCATCTATGCTAGGGGTCGCATCAGCGCTACCTTCCGAAAGCTTTTTGATGTTTAATTTGTAATGACGCGATTGACCCGGATTTCCACCATCATGATTAGCGACTACGGTTAAATAACCCTCATCAATAAACTTGTGAATAATTCTTCTGGCCTGAGATTCGCTGGTATTTATCTTCTTTGCTATGCCAGATATTGAAGGGTGCAGACTGCCGCCTTGATCGTTACACCAGTCAGCAAGAGCCAGCATTGCCAGCTTTTCACTTCCACCTCTATTGAAGTTATCCCAGACCAACGACATGACTTTTACGCTCATCTGACTGGCTCCTTATCCTCTTACTGAAATCCTAATAAGGCATTCCATGCCATTGCCGCCACAGCTGGAACTTGTCCATTCCCAATGGCGATAGTTCTGTCCACCCTATAGGCCACGCCATTGCTTCCTCCAAGAATCCAGGATTCGGGTATACAGTCTTTTCTGCCTTGCTGTATTTCGCTAACCACTCGCGCAATGTCAGACCGTTCCCGATTTTGTGTCTGCGGTTTACTTGATAAGGTGTTGATCCCTTGTGATCCGTCGCTGTTGGCGTAGGCAACAAGCCATAAACGCTTCCGGTTGTGATATAGGCCGGCGTCAACCGCTCCCATAATTCCCCATTGCGCATCAAACCCCATGCCGGCAAGGTCACCAAGGATTCTGACAAGTCCTCTGGAAACAAGGAGTGGTGAATTCTCCAGGAACACGAATCGCGGTCGAACTTCATCGATAATGCGTGCCATGTGTTTCCACAATCCAGATTTTTCACCATCGATGCCCGCCCCTTTTCCAGCAACGCTGATGTCTTGGCACGGAAACCCTCCAGATACCACGTCAACAATTCCTTTCCATGGTCTTCCATCAAAACTGCACACGTCAGACCAAATTGGGAAAGGTTTGAGCATTCCATCGTTTTGTCTTTGCGCCAAAACTTGTGCTGCGTAGGCATCACGCTCAACTGCACAGACTGCTCTAAATCCGAGCAATTGTCCCGCAAGTATTCCCCCACCAGCGCCTGCGAAAAGAGCCAGCTCATTCATTTGGCCATCCAAGAATAAAACACGGATAACTCGTCATGAGTAGCCATGCATATGGAATATATTGTGGTCGTTTTCTGTAATGCTGATAGAATATAAAATTCCACTAAAGCATTTAATAACAAAGGAAAAACCATGGAAGAGATATACCTTGTGCATGCTGAAGCGGTAGCCGCAAAAACGGCAATTAACGCAGATGATATTGACATTGTAGATGCAATCATTTTTGTTTCTGCTAAATCACAAGATGAAGCTCGAGCACTCGCAAGTGCTGCGTTGATGGAACATAGTTACCATCTAATAAGGGTTTTTTCAGTTTCTGTACCCACTCTTTCCGCTGTTTTAATGTCGGACACACACTTAATAGCCCAGTACCATGCTGCGGTTGAGTTAGGGTACAGCCTTGAGATAATGGCTCATCCGCGTGACGAGCGGCACCCGGATCATCCTTTTGAGAGTCGCACATTGATATCTCCCATTTTTTACCAGCCAAAAAATCATTAAATTGGCAGTTTCTCCTATGCTGATAAAATAGTAAGTTCCAACAAGCTATTAACAACAAAGGAGAAACCATGAAACTGAGTGGTGATAAGAAATTTATAAACTTATCAATCAATGAAAAATTATCAGCGAACGAACTTTCGACCTTAATATACGAACTGTCACTTCTCAGAGCTGAAATGCTTCCTGAGGTGCCGCATAACCTACCAGTTAGCGGGAATGACAACATGGCATATATGCAGTATGATCCGGCGCTATTCATTACAACTCTTGGAGATAACATCGGATTGGGGTTTAGAGATTCGAGGCTTGGTTGGCTTATCTTCAGTCTCCCCCACAGCAAGGCTTGTAACCTCCGGGACTACCTCATTGCTAATACACAACCCGGAGCCAGCGATCTCTTCAGCAGCAACAGCGGAAGCGATGACATCCTTCATTGATCCGGGAGAATCTGACCCTTCAATAAAAAGTATATTTTTATCGGTCATCTTTATTCACCTTAAGAAAAATCCCCGTAACACCATGCCGAAGGGAAGTCGGCAGTAAGGGAGGAGTTACGGGGCGTCGTCATGTACTACTCGGAAAATCTTTTATAAAGACTGGCTGTCACTTGATGTAAGGCCAGCAGCAGAGGCGCTAGATTTTTACGCTCAAACGCATCAAACTTGCCATCTTCTAGATACTTTGAGCCGGTATTAAGGCAAGCTGAGGCAGAAGCAACCAACGACAGGAAGTGCTTGACCTGCCCCTCTTCGCTTAAGTCAGCCCCTTCCATATCAACATCCATCGTTGTCTGACCCGTTAAGCTGCAAAGCTGAAACATCGTTCTCTTCGCCTGAGCCAGCAAAATAATCTCAACAATCGTGGCAAACGTAGGAGGCGCGCTATCGTGATCAGGATTAAGACCGTTAGCCAAAGTACTGCCATTTAAATCAAGCGCTTCAGCCAAAGCTCTGATTCCTCCCGGGTAGTTCTTGGCATCAGCCTGTAACGCCAGAAACAATGCTCTATGTACTTGCTTGGGATTCCGTTTCACGATTTAACCTCTTATGTTCGCGTTTTCGCTTGTTATCTATTCTTTAATAATGACGTCACCATTTAACAAGGAGTCGCCATGAAATTCTTGCCGCCAGTTAAAGCACCACCGCCTGAACCGCTTGATATGCAGTCTGCTTCAGCTTTAGCCGCAATCATTGAGGCTGTCATACAGGCTGAACGGATCAGGACTGGTAATGAGAAGGTGGATGCTTCGTGTATTGGTGAGACTGTACATAAGTACAATTCAACACCCACAGGTAAAAGTTGATAATCTCTAAAAAATTGCTTGGTAGCTGAATATGGAACTTTTAAATTTTTTCTCATATCATATTTACCTGCTGGTAATTTTTTTAAGCTCTGGCCAGATTTCTTCCCAGTCGTGCGGTCTGAGTTCTTGCCGTGTAACAAGGCCACGAGAGTTCTTTTCAAGCTTGACGCATAGAGCCGCGTTGAAGTTCGGGCCTTTTGATATCGCTTTCCTTAGATAGTTGATGGATGTCCCGCACCGGAATGCAAATTGCTCTCTCTCTTTATCTGGTAGGGTTTTTATAAATTCGCTTAGCTGCATTTTTGTACAAATATTTAAACTCTATGCTCTGCATTTTACCCATGGGTAAATACAGAGTCAATACCCATAGAATATATACCCGAGGGGCTAGCATGGTTTATCTTATTGATATGACGAAAGAAGAAAGATACGAATTTAGGAGAGCCTGCTTGATCAAATTATTAAACGAGCAATGCGGGGGGATAAAGTCCAGCTTAGCCAATAAATTGGGTAAATCTCCCGATTATGTTGCGCGCATGCTTTACCCGCCGGGTAAGAAAGGAAAAAAAAATATAGGAGAAGATCTGGCTGAAGAGATCGAAAAGGTATTTCCTGGCTGGCAAAATTTGTCTGTCGCCAGAGAACAACAAGCCGGAAAAGCCAATATAATACCAATCCCAAACAACAATAAAGTGCCGCTAATAAAGTGGCATGAAATACAGGAGTATATGGGGATGATGGTGGCTGGTAATCTTGCTGATTATCCGGGAACGCAGCTATGTCCGGCTGATCACGGGGAAGGGACTTTTGCGGTAAGGGTTCAAGGGGATTCGATGTATAACCCTACCGGATTAGATTCGTTTAGGGATGGCGATATTATATATGTAGATCCAACAAAAACACCAAAGAGCGGGTCTTTTGTTGTGGTTGCTATCGAAAACAACGGCTGCATGTTGCGCAGATTAATAATTGATGCTGGCAAATTATATGTGCATGCAATTAATCCAGACTGGCCGCAGAAAATAACAGAGATCAGCGAAGGCATGAAAATATGTGGGGTCGTAATATTCTCAGGAAGAGAGCCGCAAGTTATCTAAATTAGCTGAGATATGAATCAGTAATACTACCAAGCGCCGCTGTTTGTAGATCTGATACGGGGCGGCGTGATGCGGCTTAAATGGAAATTTTCTTGTTGTTTACTTGTCTCAATATGGAGCATAATTGGCGCCGCCAAAACCAATTCCGAGTCCATCAATTTTAGATAACTGCGAGTACCTTGGAGCTATTTATGGCGAGCGACGTTGGCGCTCTAAAGATGGGCAGCGCTTGTATACATGGGACTCACTTCATGGCGAAATAGAAGTGTTTAATAAGCGTGGCAAACATCTTGGAGCAATTGATCCAATCTGTGGCAGCCTTATTAAGGATGCTATCCCAGGGAGAAAAATTGATGTCTAACTTTATAGAGAAATGTCTTGTCGGAGAGGCCATCCTTGATGATATTGATGATTACATTGAAGAATGGCACGACACAAACCCCGGCATACCATTGCATCAATTCCTTGGCATGAATCGATCCGAGTATTCTTTATGGGTTGCAGAGCCATGCGTTCTTCCATTCATCCTCAAGGCACACCGCCAGAATAGAGATGTATCGGAGGTTTTAGATGAAGCTGATGCTAAAATCAACTAGTGATGGCCTAGGAAAGGTGTAGTAAATATTTACTCTTCTCTTATGTCGTAAGAAAAAAATTCTTTTGTTTTAGCGTGGATTATCTGATTAACATCTATGCTATAGCTAAAAGATCGTTTACTCTTGGATGGCAATACTCCTATTCTTTCATTGATACTTGCAATCACATCTTCATTAATATTCCTGAACACTATTGCAATAACTAAGTTTTTAAAATTACGCCCCGATAGATTTTCAACTTCACCTCTATATCTTACATACGTATCCGATTCAGAAAAGTTATCGATGACAAATTTGTTTATTTGTATGCCACCGCCGATCTTGCCTGTATATTCTTTCATAATTTCTGAAACAGAATAAGCAGGATCCGCGTTTTTTAGAGCGTTGCGTAGTGGTTCAATATCAACCTCTGTGGCATCGCAAACATTCGAATTTGTAACTACAGCCGCAGTTAACTTATTATTCTGAGCTAGAAACACGTCAATAGCAGAATGCAATCCATTGTAGCCAACGTCTGCTGGCAGATGAAAACCAAGCATTTCCATGTAGGATCTTGTTTGACTTGGTAAGACTGCTTTTGTTTGTATATTGCCTGTATCTAACCATTCAACGGTTGGGGTAGGAAAATTGGTGCGAATAATTACTCCGTCTCCGGTTATTCTCTTTCCGTCAAGGGCTAGATCAACATGCCAATGTGTAGGGGTAATATCACCGATATTTGTAATATCAAATATCGCAAGCACATGGAAAAAAAATGATTCTTTAGTGCTCAGTGTAAGAATGACTTTTGCGTCAGAGAGAGTTGCTGTAAGAGTAGGAATTTTTTTTCGATTTCTTATGGCCTCCAAGTAGAAGTGAGGAGCTGGCTTAGAATGACCGCTTACACGATAATAATATATCATCGTGTAAATTGATTGGAATGGCGCAAGAACGGAGTCATCAATATCAATCACAATAATTACTTTGTCATTTTCAGAATCAAGTTCTTTCGGTAATGGGATTTGATGTACGCGAAATTTAGTTGGTACTGGCTGAACTAAATTAGGAATAATCTGTTCTAGCCATTCACGTGTATAAGCCCTGCCCTTGAAAAACATGGGCAGTCCAACCATATCCCCGTTATCTTCCACCCCAATAACTATATGACCGCCACCAGAGTTAGCAAAAGCTGAAAATGCTTTAGCGAGCGTCGATTTGAAGTCGGTGTTAAAGATCAATTCTCCGCTTTTTCTATCAAAATAATCATGTTCACTATCTGGCAGCGCGCTTATTTCATCTAGAGTCCATTTCTCACGAAGCATTATGGTGATATTTCCTTTTATAGATTGATAGATTGCCAATATTGTTATTTCATACAACCTCCTATTATTTTATATTCATGCATAAAATGGTATGACTACTTTTAATGTGCCATTAAATATTCAACTTGACTAAATCACTACCTTGGTTTTTCTTCGACCATACCTTGATTCTTCTATTTTGCTGACCAGCTTCTCAAGCTTATTCACATTATCGTGGTATATAAACTCAACATCTTTCAACGCACATTTGCATGTGCCATCTGCTTCACGCTGATAGCGTTTATGTGACTTCACAAAAACTATAATGTGACGCATGTAAGCGATTAAATGTCGTAGCTCCTCTATGTCATTTCTATGCAGCCCCATCCTAGGCTGAGGAATAATAGGCTCCTCAACTTTTCTTACCCTACCCCACCACTTCTTTAATAAGTTCATAACAATTCCTTGAGTTAGTCGAGAGCTAATTATAGCAAAATTTACCCATAGGTATTGACTTGTTTTTTACCCATAGGTAACATTACCCGCAGTTAAAAATAATTATTCCTGACGCACCAGAAGCGTTTTCATTCTCTCGCACCAACAGGGAGTTCTGGAGCTCGGCAGATTTTTAGGAGGGATTATGGGAATAGAGCAATTGCCAAAGCGCATCACGTTTGAATTCACAGGCGAAATTAGACACGGGTATCCCGGTGAATATTGGATGGGTATAGATGGGTTATTACGTCCTGTTTTTGTAGAGAAGTCAGATCGTGAATGGCCAATTTATCGAGTAGTCGAGTTGGAGAAATGATTATGGAAACTGAAAAAATAGATGTGCCGAAGATTGATGGATGGGAGTGCATAGGGTTAGTTAGACCTAACGATAATTTGCCATGCAAGTTTGTATCTTTCAATGAAAGAAACGAGCCATACCTATCCGATGCAACTATCTTGAATAGTTCCCATCGAGTTTGTTACCGCAAGTCAAAGCCGAGCCGCGTAACTCTGGAGCTATCCAATGAGAGCGGATTTCCTGAAATAGGAGAATACCTACGCAAACCAGACGGACATTACGTGTTAACGCACAGCAAACACATGATATGCAGAGGCGAAGTCTGGCGCATAGTCGAGGAGCAATCATGAGATCAACCATCACAGTCAAGCCCCTACCGAACTTCCATATAAAAGTAACATGGCTTGGCGGCTTATACACCAGCACCAAGATGCTGTTCCCCAATTCAGCAGCTGCTCAAACATGGGCCAGAGATCAGTTTGGCATTGAGCCAAAGATCAGAGTGGAGCCATGCGCGAATTAATCCAGCAGATTGTATTTCAGTTAATTGTCGGGGTTCTGTACGTGGCGACACTGGTTTGCACATTACTTTCAGTTGACGATGTTTATTTTCCATTGGTTTTGGATTCAATCAAGGAACAAGGATGCTGCTCATGAATATCAACTCAGGAATGAAAGTGAGATTTCACCCGATCATAGGAGGCAGGCACGATGGAAATCTTTACGAGGTTAGATGTATTGGGAAGCTGTATGGCCGTGACTATGCCTGGCTTGAAGGTAAAGCTGATCCGGTTGATATGCGAGCTCTAAGCAAGCCGCAGCCCGGACAAGATAATTATGTAGGAAGCCGATTAAATGTATACCTGCCAGACTGAGGATGAGTAATTGAAATGGAGCTTACTGCAATGATTGAGCACGTGCTTCCCTTAATTTATGACATCTGCTGGAGCCACAACGAAAACCAGAGATTGTGGGCTTATCTCAGGACACTTCCTAATCTCAACAACTCTTACAGGAACAGGGGCACGTGTCTCAGGATTAATAAGGCAAGGTCGAGTGATTAAATCCCCTTCATTCGGCAGCGTACAAGATGAATCACATAATGAATCACATAACTTTTGACTATATAAAACTTTACCGTCATCCCATGGATATACAGCCCATATTACATCAGGTTCAACCATTGTCGTCTCTCAGCAACATTTGTGAAGTGAATGTAAAGGTTATAACAAAATTATGATATTGACAAATTCCACACTTATTCAGCAAAAAGATAATAAAAAAGCTTACAAGATTCTTGCTGATGCTGAGCATAGGAGAAAAAAATGAGCGGCCAACCTTTTCCAATTCGCGCCAGTTCACTCTCTCCTTTATTCGAGTGCGCCCACCGCTGGGAAGCAATCTACATTGACAGAATGAGAAGCAGTTTTGGCCGTAGGGCAGCATTAGGAACGGCCATTCACGCCGGTGCTGAGGCATTTGATATAGCAAGAATCAATGGAGAATCAATTTCCGTGGACGAGGCCTGCATAGCATTCATGGATGAGTTATCCAATCAGGAAGAAGGGGTAGATCCTCGAATAGATAACTTGTCCATCAAAGACAGCCAGGCAATAGGGATTAAGCTAGTTTCTGACTACTGCAACCATATTGCACCTAAGTTCCAATACGTGGCTGTAGAGATGGAAACTAAGCCATACGACATTAACTGTGGACATGGTGTGACTATCCGGCTGACCGGCAAATTAGACCGCGCAAGAATCCATTCATATCAAGGAGGAACAGGAATCACTGATTTAAAGACAGGCAAAAAGGCAGTCATCAAAGATGAGGAAACAAGACTACCCAAGGCCAACATAGCAGGCCACGGTGCCCAGGTAGGGATTTATGAATTGCTATATGAATTCACGACTAGCGACAAGATAACTGCGCCTGCTGAAATCATCGGGATGAGTACGGAATCTTCACATCAGATTGCAATAGGCACGATCAGCAATGCAAAGCAGATTGTAACCGGCACCGACATTCAGCCAGGCCTCCTGGAATTTGCGGCTGATATGTTTGCAAGCGGCAAGTTTCCACCAAATACCAAGTCCATGCTGTGCAGTTCCAAATACTGCCCGCGCTGGAATACATGCGCCTATAGAGAAAGATAATCAACTAAGAAAGGGGAAACCATGAGCCTGGCAAATTATCAAGATTTCAGAAATAAAGTGGCTGATGCACTTAGAAACATCAAGGTAGCAAAAGAGAAATCAATGGGCAAGATAGTGGCAGCCAATGCAAGTATTGATCAATTAGTTTTTAGGATAACGGTGACCGAAAGAGAAGGTGACACCTATTCAGTGGGTACAGCATTTCTAAATGAATACATGGCAAAAGCTGCTAATTCAGTCAAGGAGGAAATTTTTGTAATTGCTGAGCAATTAATGATTGCGGATTTAAAAAAGCTGCTTATAGAAACTAAAAAAGAGTGCGATGCAATCATGCGAGATCTTGAATACGACGATGAAAAAATTAATCAACTGAGAAAGGAGTAAAGAGGTAATGGCAACAAATCTAGCAGAACTTAAAAGCAATCCCCTACCCTCCACGGAGATAAAGGTAGGGTTTATGAACGCTGCATCATTTGAACTGATACAGCGAGCAGCAAGAATGATCTCCAATTCCACACTAGTTCCCGCACCTTATCAGGCCGTGCATAAAAAGCTGGACAAGTACGGTAATGTCACGGAAGCGATTGAGAATCCTAATGCAATATCTAACTGTGTAATAGCAATCAACATGGCGTCACGTATGAATGCTGATCCTTTGATGATTGCACAGAATCTTTATGTCATTGAAGGCCGCCCCAGCTGGTCATCCCAATGGATTATTGCAGCAATCAATAGCTGTGGTCGATTTTCCCCGCTTCGTTTCGATATCAAGGAACTTGGCAAAAAAACGCTTCAATACACCACCTACTCTTGGGAGAACAATAAGAAAGTGCCCAAGTTGCAGCAGGTAGAAATTAACGATAAAGAATGCATAGCATGGGTTATCGAAAAAGAAACTGGCGAACGTCTGGAATCACCACCGGTAACAATTGAAATGGCTGTCAAAGAAGGGTGGTATACCAAAAACGGTAGCAAGTGGCAAACAATGGACAGTCTTATGCTTCGGTATAGAACAGCCAGCTTCTTTGGCAAGCTGTATGCGCCTGAATTACTGATGGGATTGCAAACAGCAGAGGAAATACATGACATGGTTATTGATGCCGCTCCTGATGGTAAAGGAGGATATAGCGTTGATATTGATAGCTTAAAGCCTGTCAATGATCCGAAAGAAGGCGATCCTGTGTCATATGATCCAAAGCCTGAACCAAAGCAGGAAGCCAAGCCTGAGACAAAGAGACAATCCAAGTCAGCTGAAACAAAGACTGAGCCGGTAAAGCCTGCCAATCCACCAGCCGATCACACCGGCGAATCATATCAAGCAGGTAGTCAGCAATTCACTGACGAGGAGTTGAGAGAGCATGCACCTAGCGAATCCGGAGGAACTTACCAATCTGAGCAGTCAGAGCAAGATCCCCGCGCATCAATTCCAGCTGCAAAACCACGCCTCAATTTAAGTTAAAAGCAGGAAGTGAACTAATATGAAAAATGCAAAAAGAGATGCAGATATTTTCACCTTATCCGAGGCCGCCGGACGTGATTTGTTAGGGTCCTTAGTAACTGAGTTAAGACATATGCCCGATGTGTGGCAAAAGCTATCAAAGGCCAAGCAAGATGACATCATTGAGCGCTTAAGAAAGCAGGTGGCTAACCAAGTAACGCTCGCAGTTCACGCGATAGCCTCTGAAGAAAGAATAGTAGTAACAGGGGCAATTGATCAAATCACTATCAAAGATGGGGTCAAGGCTGTTGTTAAGTTCGGGCCTGAGGCCGCTAACCTTGATCATCTATTTAGATCAGGAGGCAAAATGGTCCTTTTAGTTGTCGCCAATGCTGAAGACCATATGCTGGGAATGGATCAAATTGAGGGTGAAGAAGAACAAAAAATCCTGGAATTCAATAAGCACTAATACCCATGAAAATCAAACAAATAATAATAAATAATTTTCTCGCAGTTCGTAATCTGCAAGCCAGTACAGACAAACCTATTTTCCTTTTTGCCGGTAATAATGAGGCTGGCAAAAGTACCATCGCTGATGCCTGTGCTATGGCTATGCTTGGATATTTCCCGCGTGGCATAGGGAAAAGAGATGGAACATTGCTCCTGAATAACAAGGCCAATGATGCCAGCATTGAAATATATTCAGAAGATGTTGCATTCAGCCAGGTAATAAACAGAACTGGTCTGATGAAGGGAACTAAAAGTGAAAACCCTGCCCTGCCCTTTGTCCTGGACATTAAGAGATTTTCAAAAGCAACCAGTGAGGAAAGATCAAAGCTCCTGTTTGAGATATCCGGCACCAAGATTACCCCACAGGTAGTCAGAGAGAAAATGAAAGCCGCAGGTCTTAACCTGGATTATGCAGAACCTATCATCCCGATAGTCATAGCCTCCTTTTCCGAGGCGCAAAAGGAAGCCCAGGCAAGGGCAAGGGAAGCAAAAGCCCAATGGAAGACAGTCACAGGTGAAACCTATGGCGACAAAAAAGCCCCCGAGTGGAAGGCCAGCAAGGAAGGAAACCTGGAGGCATTGCAAGATGAAATCATTGGCATTAAAAAAGAGCTTTCAATAATTGAATCCGAGCTTGAGGCAAGTAATCAACAGTACGGCGCATTGAAGCAGGCCAAAGATAAAGCCGGATCGTTTCAAGAGGAAATGCAAAAGCTCCAGGAGCAAGTAGACAGTATTCCCAGGATCAAAAAGAAGAAAGACTGCGATGAGCAAAGCGTGACTTCCTGGCTGAGCATGATTGAAAACATCAAGAACCAAGCAGGTAATATTTCACCAGCCGACACAGTTTCTGCCTGCCCTTCCTGTGGCACCGAGCTGGTATTTGTTGCGGCCGAGAAGAAATTGATCGAGCGTGGTGATATGCATGGCGATCAATCAGGATTAGCGAACCTGCCCAAATATCAGCAAGCCCTCGAAACAAGCAAAAATGCGGTGGCCAATGATGAGCGTGACTTGCGCGCAGCTGAGAATACTCAGACCAAACTTGAGCTGATGAAATCAAGCTTACCTGAATTCAATGAAGTCGTATTCGCCAGCATCGTTGCAAAGATTGATGAATTGAAAGCAACCAAAAAAGAACTTTCTGAGCAAGTCAGCAAGCTGGAAGGTCAGGAAAGAAACCTGCGAGAAGCCGATAGCAAAACTGAGCAGGCCATGAAGTATCACCTGACTGTAGCCGAATACGAAAAGATTGCTGCAGCACTTTCCCCACTTGGCATTCCTGGCGAATTTCAAAACGAAACGTCCGGCCCCTTTGTTGATCGAGTGCAAGCTCAGGCAGCAAAGGCAGGCTGGAAAATTCCTGAGTTTGATAACGATTTTCGCATATGGGTCAATGGTTGCGCTTATGAATGCCTCTCAGAGTCAGCCCAATGGCGTGTTGACGTTTTAATCTCTGAGGCTATCAGCCATATGTCCGAGTTAAAGTTTTTCGTCGTGGATCGTTTTGATCTCCTGGATAACGATAGCCGTAGCGATTACCTATACTGGTTGTCTGAGCTGGCCATCTTAGGTGAAGTAGACACAGTTTTAACAATGGGAACATTGAAACGTGACGCCGCTCAGCTAATCGCCGGTGCAATCGAGAATGTATCCGTTAACTGGATTGAATCTGGTCAAGCCACTCAAATCAGCTAGAAAAAATTAACATCAAAAAATAATAAGGAAAAGAAATGATTAAACTGAAATTTAGAAAGACAAAACCGGAAGCAATCCAGCCCACCTATGCTACTGATGGTAGCGCGTGCATAGATTTATATTCGACTACTTATCACCTGCTTGAAGAAGATAGTCGTGTTGCGGTAATTGATACAGGTATAGCTTTTGAAATTCCAAAAGGTTATGTGATGACTGTTTTTTCTAGGAGCGGTCACGGATTCAGAAAAGGAGTCAGACTTTCAAACGGCACAGGAATTATCGATTCTGATTTTAGGGATAGCGTAAAGATTAGCCTAATCATGGATTCATTCTTTCGAGGCGCATTTGAAATAAACCCAGGGGATCGCATTGCTCAAGCCATGATCATTCCTACCCCTTTAATCTGCCTGGAGGAAGTTAGCGAACTGAGTGAGACAGAGCGCGGCATGGGCGGACTGGGTAGCACAGGCTCTTAATACCCAAGAAAATAAAAACCCACAGCGCAGTGCACGCGAATGTACTGCGTAAACGCTGTGGACTCTATCGATCCATAGAGAAAACTATGATAACACAACAAGAATACCAGAAAGAAACTCTAAAAGGCGTAATAGAAAACTCGCCGCTTGTTGCGTCATCAAATCTCGGGGAAATAAAAACTATGTATGGATGCGCAAACGATAGGTCCTTAAAACCAATACGCGGCATTGATTGCGAGGTGCTTCCTGAAGTTAGCGTTCTTATGGAAGATTGAATTTAAGAGGGGTTGATATGGGGAGAGATAGTGCAACAGGCAGATTTGTAAAGGGGATCACACCTTGGAATAAGGGCATAAAAGGTGTTCCTTCCGTTGGAAGGATGCATGAGACTCAATATAAATCCGGAAGCAAACCTGCTAACTGGAGGCCTGTCGGTAGCACTCGAGTAAATGTCGATGGCTATATAGAAATCAAGGTAGCAGAGGGAATGCATCAATGGCGATTACTGCATCGTGAAGTGTGGAAGCAACATCGAGGCGAATATCCACCAAAAGGAATGGCGCTAATATTTATCAACGGCAATAAACAGGACTGCGACATTAACAATCTGAAACTCGTTACCAGGCGAGAGTTGATGGAGCGAAACACAGTTCAGAATCTGCCTGAAAATTTAAAACAGGTCATACGTTTAAAGGGTGTTTTGAGGAGAAAAATCAATGGAAAATAATATAGAAGAACTGAGGGGAATATTGTTTGAAGCAATTCGCGGGGTAAAAGAGGGCACGCTGGATTTGGAAAAAGCGAAAGTAATAGAAGGTTTAAGCCAAACAATTATCAACTCGGCCAAAGTCGAAGTGGATTATTTGAGAGTCACCGAAGGCGTGGGCGGAACCTCGTTCATGGTTGAAGGAAGAGATAAAGAACAAACACCGAATAGCTATCTGCATGTTGCTGGTGTAGGTAAAAAGCATGCCATCAGATAAACAATAAAACCAAAAAACCATGACAACTGATGAGGAAAGCAAGGGGTTGTAATTTATGATTGCAAACTATGTAACCATTGAAAAATTCTGTCAGGTTACCGGCTACACTCCAGACGCTATCAGGTCTAAGATTAATCGTGGTGACTGGACTAAAGGTCAAGAGTACACTAAAGCGCCTGACGGCAGAATTTTAATTATTGTAGAGGGGTACCATTCATGGGTGGAAGCAAGTATCCAGGAGTCAGAGAGTCAAGCGGTTCGTCAATCGAGATCGACTTCTACTACAAAGGGCAGCGTTGCCGCGAGCGTCTCAACCTCAAGCCCTCCCCCGCTAACCTGAGAAAAGCTGCCCAGCATAGGGCGGCTATACTGAATGCTATTGATGCAGGGACGTTTGATTATGCCTATACATTCCCTGAATCAAGCAACGCTCTTAAATTCTCACCGTCTCAATATACCGTTAAAACCTACTTGGCAGAATGGCTGGCAAACAAAAGACCAACTATCAAAGCCAGCACATTTAACGATTATAGAAAAATAATAGAGAATCTGGTGGTACCTCAATTTGGACCGAAAATATTAACATGCTTGAGTCGTAACGATGTAAGAACATGGGTTTCTAGTTTGGACTGCTCGAACAAGCGTATAGCAAATATCTTGAGCCCATTACGAGCCGCACTTCAAGATGCACTGCATGATGATTTAATCCAGTCAAATCCTTTGCTTGGCTGGACATATCAACGCAATGAAGCTCCAGTAACAAAAGCCCATGTTGACCCGTTTACCCAGGAAGAACAGCAAGCAATTATTGAGGCCGCTATTGGGCAAATTAAAAATCAATGCATTGTGTTTTTTTGGACAGGAATGAGGACATCTGAATTGATCGCGTTGGAATGGTCTGATATAGATTGGAAAAGAAAAAAGATCAAAGTAAATAAAGCATTTACATCAGCTTCACGAATTGACGAGACCACCAAAACTAAAACTGGAACGCGAGAAATAGATATACTTCAACCTGTAGAGCAAGCTCTAATAGATCAGAAACAATATACTTTACTGCAAGGTAATAAAATATTTCTCAATCCCTTGACTGGCGAGCAATGGACTGGCGATCAGCAAATAAGGAAATCATTCTGGATTCCGCTATTAAAACGGGCAAATGTACGATATAGGAATCCATATCAAACCAGACACACATTTGCTTCAATGATGTTATCTGCAGGGGAAAATCTAGCCTGGGTATCTCAACAAATGGGACATTCAAACGTGTTAATTACAGCCAGAACATATGCTAGATGGATACCATCTAATACTCAACAGGGGAATAAAGCTCTTGATATGTTTGGTCAACATTTAGTCAGCATTAAAAATAAATAACTTAATAATCAAATAGTTATAATTGCTACTCGCGGGTTCGAATCCCGCCTTCTCCGCCATTTGATATTAATTGCAAAAGACTACTAGAAATCCTCAGAAGATATAATCGATGTGAAATCAGCCCGTTATGGGCTGGTTTATTAATTTGCAGTTAGTTGCACAGCCTATTTTAATTTTTCAAGATTGTCTCCAGAACCGCACTGAAACTGCGCTCGTTTTTTCTTCAAACAAATTTCCCGGATAGCTCAATACTCTGTTTATCACTAGGTTCTGTTGACATTTCGTAATAATCAGTGAGAATCCTGATCCATTCTGTGTGGGAATGAGTAGCAGAACGGAACTGACTGATGAACAATGGGAAATTTTATACCAACTATTGCTGCTTCAAGGGTGAGTTTATGTAGGAAACATCGGAAGATGCCGTCGTTTTCTGAATGCAGTACTATGGATTTTACGTAGTCGCGCCCAATGGCGTTTATTACCGCAGTCATTAGGCAAATGGAACTCTGTTTTTAAACGTTTTTCGCGTTGGTGCAAATATGAAGTCTGGAAGTTTCTGCACGCAGCTTGCAGTCAATATCCGGACATGCAACAAATTCTGATTGATAGTACGATCACTCGCGCGCATGCTTGTGTTGCTGGCGCAGCAGGTGTTCGGCAAAGACAGAAGCTCTGGGACGCTCGAAAGGCGGTTTTACCAATAAAATTCACGCTATTACAGATGCGCCAGGCAACCCGCTGGATTTTATCCTGACTGGTGGTCAAGCCAGCGATATCGGGCAGGCCGAGATTTTGTTGGCCCTGACAACGGAGGGTGCGGCTGCCCTGGTGGGTGATAAAGGTTATGATAGTGATGCTTTTATTCAAACGCTCACTGAAAAAGCCATTGAGCCTGTCATTGCGCCGCGCAGTAATCGAATTAACCCAAGAGATTGTGATTGGTTCACCTATAAAGAGCGTGACTTAATGGAGTGTTTCTTCAACAAAATTAAACATTACAAAAGAATATCCCCACGTTATGAAAAATTGGCCAGAAATTACATGGGCTTTATACGATTTGTCTCAGCATTGATTTGGCTCCGCTAAAATGTTAACAGAACCTAGGTGGAGTTAAATTATTCTTTTTTATAACCAAATATATTTGTATTTAGCACAGGTTCAAGCAGCAAATCAGCTATTGCTGCATTAGCATGTTTGTATTGTTGTTGTTTGTCACTTGCATGAAAACTAATTGATCTGTCAAAGATAATGATAGATGAAGCGATAATCAAACCAACCAAAATTAAAAGTACTAATCCCACAAGGCTAGCAAATAAAATATCCTTAAGGCGATTTCAGAAAATAAACATCCCCATCAGGTAGGTCGAATCAGAATGTCCCATTTGGGCAAAAGCGGGTTGCGCTCCAATCTGGCTTCGATCTCCCGCATGGCTTTCCTGGATAGAGAAACGCCTTTCCGGTAGAGCCTGCGGCTCAATTTTACCATCGGGTGGCTACCTTTCCAGGTCATGCTTTTCGCCCATGCCAGCATGGTTGCGGTATCCACTAGTTGGGCTCCATTCCAATGCTGTTCCAAAATTCCCCAACACCGTTCGATGGGATTATACTTGCTGTGGTATGGCAGATAGTACAGCAGTTGGATGATTTTGCCGGTAGTATCAGCGAACTCCACCATGCGCTTGAGGAACTGGGTGCGCACCCCGCTGCTTTCCGGGCCATTGTCCCTAAATTCCTCTTTTAACCAGAATTGGAAGCTAAATGAAAGGTTGGCAAATCGAGAACTGGTGGATTTTTTGGTCTGGTAGCAAAGATTTTGTCGATAATGTAGCGTACCAAGGTAGGCCATCGCTCTATTTTTGGCAACCGAGGCGCATTTGCCAGAATGAAATCAGGACCCTTACAGACACTGCTGATCATCGTTTTGATTTGGTCACTGGCCACGTGAGTTAATGTAAGCAATAGTCGAGATTGACCAGCATGCTGAGTCAGACGAGCAACCCCGTTAAGTAGCAAAGGGCAACTGGTAATCGCTTCCAGATGTGTTTTGGGGTGTGCCAGGCGAACATACCAACTCCACCAGTTATAGATGAGCGCGACTGCTCGTGCTGAGAGGTTACAGCGCCCCAGGTCATGCGTAGTATAGCCACCCCAGCCCCACTGGTTTTTCAACTCATCGAGGCCATTCTCGCAATCTGCCCGGTCCTGATACCATTGACCGAAGGCTTCCGATGAATAATCGGCACTGGTCACTAAAACAGCATATTCCCATACTTTGATCTTATCTGGATGATCAACGAAGTGCAGGGTTCCTTGTTGGTTACCTGTGTTCATTTCAACTGCCAGATGGTCTTTGACCTGACGCCGCAGCACTACTATCCGTCGCGCACGGCTCCAGCCTGCCAACCGGATTTCATCTTCTACTGCGTCAAAACCTTGCCCTACAGGCTGCCACTGGTTTTGCTGCCATTTCCGCTCGATTAAACGTTTAATCCCGGCATTCTGGCGCAGCTTGAACAAATAACGCTGATTAATCTCTTCCATTTCAGTCATCACGCCTTCGTTGCCAGAAGCACTGTCGCCACGCACCAGCGCGGGACGCTTTTCATTAGCCAAGCCTTCGATCAACTGCCGCAGACGAGATAGGCTATATTTGGCGGCATCGCATTTAACGCTTTGCGCTTCTACATCCAGCGCCAGGCGAACATTGCTGAGCCAAAGGTATGCAAGGTATGACTTGGTCGTCCCGGCTTTCTGGGGTTATAGCTGATCTCAGCACCTGTTGGTGGCCATACAGCAGCTTGACGCTGCTATCAGCGTCGAGAATCCAGGCAGTATTCAAGACCTCACGAGTACTCTCGCTGAGCGCCGTATCCATCCAGCTCGTACTCTCAATCAGCTGAGCCAGGCAGATAGCGCGTTGCGCCTCATCGCAACATTTAAGTAAGCCTCGTGCAAGCGCGCTCTGCGCGCGACGCAAGCTCTCATCGCTGACAATCTTGCTCATGCCAAGTATCTCAGGAGCCACTGACCAAGCTAAAGCAGATTGCATAGCCAGCATCACATCATCATAATTCAGCGCTCCTTCCATGTCAGGCACATGAGTTAATGCTAGCGTATCTTCTGGCAGTTCCTGTCCTGGCCCAAATTTATCCAGAATGTTGGATAAGCCAAAATACTTGGCCAATTTCTCAGCGTTTCTTGTTTTGCCGCAGCCTTGTGGACCGTAAATAATTGCACTCATTTGTTTTCTTCCTTATTTATATTGAAAGTATAGATAATTATCTATACTATTTAACTCATGAAATTTACGTGGGACGAGACCAAGCGGCAAGCGGACTTGAAGAAACATGGGTTGATTTTGCCGATGCCGAGCTGGTCTTTGCTGGGTACACTTTAACCAGACAGGATAAGCGATTCGCTTACGACGAGTTTCGATTTCCCACGATTGGTTTGCTCGGGGTTGAGGTAATGGTTATTGCACACACCGAAACCGTTGACGAGATTCGTATTATCTCTATGCGAAAAGCAGAACGTTATGAACAAGAAAACAACTTTGCCAGCCTCTGATGAATTGGATGAAGCGCCCGTCTGGACTAATGATGATTTTAAAAAAGCAACACATCGAGCCGGACTGAAACCATTATCTTTAAAGAAAAAGAAAATAAACATCACGCTCGACCCAGATATTATTGCTTGGTTCAAAGAGCGGGCAGGAACACGCGGATACCAAACGCTCATCAATGCAGCTTTACGCGAAGCAATGCAAAAAAAAACCATCGAAGAGGTATTAAGAAAAGTGATCAAGGAAGAATTGCATTCCCAATGATCGCCAATCTCGCTGAACCAGAGAAGGAATCCAAATATGCTTACTGAACGTTTAAAAAAGCGCTTAGAAAAAGACCGACCTACGACATCTATTACCCTACGTATCCCTGTTGACGTGGTGGAATCCTTGAAGGAAATTGCACCGCTCAAGGGATTTTCTGGATACCAGACATTGTTGAAGTCATACATCAGCGAGGGTTTACGCAAAGACGAAGAGCGGTATTCCGATATGTCAACGACACGCTTGATAGAAGCGTTAAAAAAGCATGGCGTATCGGAAGCTGTCATCGAAGAAGCGACACGGGATTTAGCTGAGTCCTGAACGTAGGGATAATCTTACGAGGTTGGCGATGTCAATCCCATCATAATTGGCGTCCTTTTCTATGCTGATAGAATATATGCTGTTAGGATAGCAAGTTCCACCAAGCTATTAACAACAAAGGAAAAGCTATGGAAGAGATATACCTCGTGCATGCTGAGGCGGTAGCCATAAAAACGGCAATTAACAAAGGTAATATTGACGAGGTAGATGCAATCATTTTTGTTACTGCGAAATCACGAGATGAAGCTCAAATACTTGCAAGCTCTGCGTTGATGGAACATGATTACTATCTAATAAGGGTTTTCGCAGTTTCTGTACCCACTCTTTCCGCCGTTTTAAAATCGGACACACAATTAATAGCTCAGTACCATGCTGCGATTGAGTTAGGGTACAGTCTTGAGCTAATGGTTCATACGCGTGAAGAACGGCATCCGGCTCATCCTTTTGAGAGTCGCACATTGATATCTCCTATTTTTTACCAGCCAAGAAAGCATTAGATTGGCGGCATCTCCTATGCTGATAGAATAGTAAGTTCCATCAAACTAATAACAACAAAGGAGAAGCCATGAAAATTAAGATCAGCGAAGATAAGCAAACAGTCACGTTATCGATACCAAATAATCTTTCTGCCAGCGAAATAGAAAAATTGATTGCAGATTTATCAAAAGTTAGAGCTAGCATGCTTCCTTCAATCCCTTTTAGTCAGCCAGAAACAGAAGATCAAAATATAAGCTTTCAGGACGATCCACATTTTGCTGCTGAACTGCAAAATGACGGTAGGATTAGACTCTGGTTTAGGGACTATGGCCTTGGCTGGATGATATTCAATATTCCAGTCAGTAAAGCTTGTACTTTGCGCGATTTTCTCATTGCCAATACTCCCAACAGTACAGAATTCAATTTCTTCAGCAATAATCTCCGAGATAGGGACGCTACGCAGGGAATTGGGTGAATTACTTCCTTTTATATTCATTATCTTATCAACACAAATAAGCATTAATATCAGCCAAACATAACTATAAAAACAAATAATCATGCTTCCTGAAGAATTAAAAGAATGCTCACAAAAGGACCACCCCATGAAATCTATTACGATAAGCTTTTCGGTTGATGAAGTGGAATCTATGAAAAAGATAGCGCGACTCAAAGGATTCTCCGGATACAAGATATTATTGAAGTCATACATCAGTGAAGGGTTGCACAGAGACGAAGAGCGATATTCGGGCATATCAAACGCGCTTTTGATCGAAGCGCTAAAAAAATATGGTGTACCCGACACCATCATCCAACAAGCTACAAGGGATGTGATTGAATCGACTACGTACATACAGAATTGATCACCGGCAATATGTAGGTGATCTAGCGCTTCAGGCCTCTGGCTAAGGCAGGGGGAGTAATTCCCCTTGTAGAGGTTGTATTCCTCGCATGCCAGGGAGTTTCTGATTACTCACCCCTATTCCCTCCCTGCTAATCCCGCCACTGGCCCCAGCAACTTCAGTACGCAATTGATCCATATCGCCATCAATCACCTCTCTTGGAGACTTCCCAAACAACCCACCGATCGGGATTTTTTTAGCTCACGGCTGAGGAAATGTCTTTCATTTACATTAAAATAAACATTAGGCAGCTGACCATGGACTGTCTAAATGTCAATTCATCCATACCATACGAGCCAGACAAATGCTGAGCAACCGTACTTTTACCCGTTCCAATCGCCCCGCTTAACTCGATCAATTTAATTTCGCCGTCTCACACCTGAATAAGTATTTAGCTAGCTTTTCCACAAGGAACACAGGAGATGCTATTTGCATCCAAAAAATGACAACCACACAAAAATTTGACGAATAATTTGATAAACTGATTCTGGCAATCTGCAATAAATTGTCGTTCCACCTCAATCGAGTTGAAAGTGGCAATTTTGATAATGACCGAACGATGGACGCCAGGCTTTTCAAGCTGCGCTACTTCTTTAGTAGCGAGATTCGTGAGTAATACGCCACCTAATTTTCTTACCCTCTTCTTGTTGTGCCCATCGAGGTTATTGAAAAACTTATTAGGGAGTATGAATCTATGGAAACTCTTGAAGAACAGCTTCTGCTTTTGAAGGATCGACTCATAGCTTACAAAAGTGAGCTTTCTATATGCAGAATAAATGCTTCTGCTTTGGTTTATATGATAAGCAACCTTGAATCTGAAAATCAGAATCTTAAGCATGAAAATCTCGTATTGAAGGAAAAGATAGAAAGCTTTTATCACGCAAATCTTTATAATCATCAATGTAGGCATTGCGGTTCGGTAAAGCTAAAAAAAATTATTTGCATAGCCGATACTTTTTTCACTTGCCTGGATTGTAAAAAAGAGTCAATCATCACAATTGATACCGTACTATAGTTTTATTTCACATTTACTGAATAAGCGGTTTCCCTTATGTTGATAGAATAGATAATTCGAATAACTAACCACTATAAGAAGGGAAACTGTGGAAGTTTTATTATCCACATAATTGGTATGGCTTGGTACCGTCGAGAAGATTACGATGCCATTCTCAGGATCATGACGGATAACCAGAATTTGCCCGAAAGCTTCGACGCATGGTTTGCTTATGCCGAGCAATGCGAGAAAAAGCTCAAGAGAGCGAAGGATATTTTGTTGTGCGTGCCTTCATTAACCCCAGAACGTTTCCCAAGTAGTGCTGGTCGAATGGCCTGAAAATCGATTCCAAGGCGCGCACGCATTACGCCAACTTCATCGCGCTGAAAAATGAAAGATGTCACCGTTAAAAAACAATCAATATTCATAATCACCCTTTAAAAAATTCCCGTAACACCACATCGCAGGGATAGTCGGCATTAAGGGAGAAGTTACGCCCCAGTAAGCTGATGCTAACCAGCAGAAGTGACGTCATACGCGAACACTCATTCAGCAATTATCCGAGAGAAATCAGGGAAGTACACATGATAAAAAAGCAACCAACAGGATCATCAACGATGAATAATCAAAACAATATCACCGAACTGCGCGCGATCCTATTCGACACGCTGCGCGGTCTTAAAGACAAATCAATGGAAGTCGAGCACGCTAAAGCGATTTCTGACACGGCTCAAGTCATTATCAACTCTGCCAAATTAGAAACAGACTACGCCAAACATAACAAAAAGAAAACCACATCATTTATGCATGACAAAATCATAGATACATCATCAGACGAATCTGATGACATTGATGATGACGACACAGATGATCAGCGCGAGCTGGCAGGCATTAACCGCATCGAACCCAAATTAACCAGCTATGTACACCGCACTGGCGGTGGAAAGCAGCCCATTTAATGTGAAAATCGATTGGAACAAATGAGTGAAATGGAACTTACCGCAATGATCGAGCACGAGCTTTCTCTTAATTTATGACATCTGCTGGAGCCACAACGAAAACCAGGGATTGAGGACTTATCTCAGGATACTTCCGAATCTCAACAACTCTTACAAGAATAGGCTCACGTGTCTCAGGATCAATAAGGCAAGGTAAAACGATTAAATCACCCTTGTTTGGCAGCTTACAAGAAGAATCACATAAATCTTTTAGATATAAAATCTTATCTTCATACCATGGATATACAGCCCATTTTACATCTGGCTCAATCATCGTCGTTTCCTAGCAACATTTGTGAAGTGAATACGAAGGTTACAACGAAATTATGATATTGACAAACTCAATCTATATCGTATTGCACCACCTCGGCCGATCGAACGGCAAACAAAACTAAGCATCTTAGAGGTGCAAGCAGCTTTTCAATGCACGAGTTTAATTTTCAGATAACTGAACCGTTTAAAAAAACCAAAAATCATAACAACTGATGAGGAAAGCAAGGGAGTATAATTTATGATTGTAAACTATGTAACCATTGAAAAATTCTGTCAGGTAACTGGATACACACCAGATGCGATCAGGTTACACACCAGATGCGATCAGGTCTAAAGTCTAAAATTAATCGTGGTGACTGGGTTAAAGGTCAAGAGTACACTAAAGCGCCTGACGGAAGAATCTTAATCACTGTAGAGGGATATCATTCATGGGTGGAAACAAGTATCCAGGAGTCAGAGAGTCAAGCGACTCGTCCATTGAAATGGACTTCTACAACAAAAAGCAGCGTTGCCGCGAGCGTTTCTCACTCAAGCCCTCCCCCGCTAACCTGAGAAAAGCTGCCCAGCATCGAGCAGCTATACTCAATGCTATTGATGCTGGTACATTGGATTACTCGTACACATTCCCTGAATCAAAGAATGCTATTAAATTCGCGCCGTCACAGTATACGATCAGAACTTATTTATACCCATCGCACATGAAATTTCGGCACTCAGGTGCTGCCAATGATTTGGAAATTATCAGTTAATAATGTGCGTAATTCTGCTTCGTAATGATCCGTTGCTGTAAAAAAAGCTTGGCAAGCACTTTTGAAAAGTGAAAAAGTTTCATAGTAGCAACCATACAGGATTTTCTTCTTGAAAAATTTCCAATA
>NZ_FORD01000007.1 GCF_900113925.1 Nitrosomonas sp. Nm34 | reverse complement strand
CAATAAGGCAAGGCTGAAACGATGGGGATTATGGGTTCCATCAGATTTTGTGACAGCTTAAGTTACTGGGTTCAACCGCCGGATGCGGAAAACCGAACGTCCGGTGGTGTGGGAGAGGTAACGGATACAATCCGTTACCCCGACCCGATCGCAGGTTACGCGGGTTTGTCAGCTTCACTTTGCGGTATGATTGATATTTATCTTTGGTTCACCTTCGCGTGATGTTTGATTGGGAAATGGAATGAGTTTTTCAGTGGATAAAGAAACGAATCCGATCAAAGTTTATTACAACTCAGCCTGTCCGGTGTGCAAGGCTGGCATAGAAAATCAGAAAAGCAGGATGAAAGGGTGCCCGGTCGAATGGAAAGACGTCCATTCGCATCCTGTATTAGTTACGGAAATCCATTCAGAACTTGAGCAGGTGCGCGAGCGGTTGCATGTCGTGGATGAACAGGGTCAAACTTATATCGGGTTCGATGCATTTCTCACCATTTGGCGGCATTCTCCTGGCGAGAAATGGAAGGCAATACTATTGGGTTTGCCACTTATCAGACAGTTAGGGCGGATTGCTTATAATCAATTTGCTGCCCTGTTGTATAAATGGAATAAGGCGAAGAAGCATTGGTAGCGTTTGACGAGCCACAAAAGCAAGGAGCCATTTTAATGTGGACTGATCTACATTCTTCTAGAAAATTTCAGCCAAGAAATTGCCAATCGACTGATAAGCCCGTTTTGCCGCTATTTCCTTGTAGACTGTGCCGAAACTGGGATTATTAGCAACAGGATTGGTAAAGGCATGCATGGTTCCTCCATAAATATGCATCTGCCAGTCTACCCCCGCTTCGGTCATCTCCTGCTCAAAAGCTAACACCTGCTCGGGCGGTACCATGGGGTCATCATGACCATGTAGACAAAGCACTTTAGCACTTATTTTTTCATTTGTAATATAGTCACGTGCCAAAATACCATGAATGCTGATCACACCTCTCACATCAGCACCGGATCGAGCCAATTCCAGCACACACATTCCACCAAAACAATAGCCCATTGCCGCGACCCGGGTTGCATCAACTTGTCGGAGTTTTCGCACTGCCAGTAATGCTGCGTTAATTCTTTGCCTCAATAAGGCTCTATTATTTGCGTAAGGATGCATGAGTGCTGCGTTACCGTCCACGTCCCCATCGCGGCCAAATATACCTTTGCCATACATATCCAGCGCAAAACCGACATAACCCATTGCTGCGACTCTTTCTGCTGCCTTACAGGCAAATTCGCGCCGACCACTCCAATCATGCGCAACCAGCACGACCGGTTTGGGGGTATCTGTTTGTTGACAGACCATATAACCTTCCAGTTCGGTATCGCCATCCTGATAATCAACAAATTTCGTAAGCATACTACTCCATCCTTATTAATTAATATGGAAGAAACTTTTACTATCTTATCCTAATTTTAAATCAACCCCGACTGAGTCGACTTCACCTTGCTGCATCATGGATACTGTCATACTGTCGATGGCTCGCTTCCGCGTCATGTTTGATCTGGAAATGGAGTTGCGCCAACCTGATCAGCCAAACCCCAAAGTAATGTTTGAATTACCCAATAATGCATGAACAACTCCCTGCCTGCAATGATCAAAAAATAGCTGCCTTCTCACCTCAGAAAATACTTAAGCATCTTAAATGCTTGCACTACATAATCAAGACAGAAATACCATATTCTGCTATGGTATTTGTTACAGAAAATATAGGGCATTGCGTTCTTCCATTTCTAAATTAAAACTGACATTGTCAGCTTCACCTTGCCGTATTATTTATACTGTCTGCGGCTCGCCTTCGTGTCATTTTTGATTTAGAAATGGAATTCAATATTGAAAGCAGACTACTGACAAAAAATTATTTGATAACTTTTTGTCGCTATCAACGAGGAGAGAGGAGCATTGATCAGTATCCGTCTCACTTTAGCCTTATGGATTGCCATCAGCATCATACTCTATGGCTGCAGCAGTCAGAGGAGGGAGGCTATTCCTACCTTGAACTGGTATGTTGCCGGTGAACCCTCGGGCGCATTTTCCATGGCAGCCAAGCGCTGCTCTGAAGATTCGGGGCAAGCGTATAAGATAGAACAGGTGCCATTGCCTGCCGATGCCGATCAACAACGTGAGCAATTAGTGCGCCGGCTGGCCGCAGGCGATAATTCCATCGATATCATCGGGATGGATGTCATTTGGACTGCAGAATTTGCGCAGGCGGGTTGGATTCTTCCCTGGACTGGCGAAACAGCTGAGCAAGCCAAGGCGGGTCGACTCGATGCTCCATTGCAGAGCGCAATCTATCAAAATCAATTATGGGCCGCGCCGTTCACTACGAATATCCAGTTATTATGGTATCGCACAGACAGAGTCACTACAGCGCCTGCCACCTGGGATGAAATGATCCTTGTGGCTGAATCATTGGGGAAAACAGGGACCATACAGGCACAAGGCGAACGTTATGAAGGATTAACCGCATTCTTTATTTCACTGCTGGCCTCGAATGGCGGCTCAGTACTGGATGTCAGTGGCAAGCATATCTCTCTAGCGCAACAGCCCACTTTGCAGACGCTTTCTACCATGGCACGCTTTGCCAATTCAAGCGCTGCTGATCGGGCTCTGGCGACTGCGCGCGAAGATCAGGCGCGCCTTGCCTTTGAATCAGGCCACTCCAGCTTCATGGTTAACTATCCCTTTGTCTGGCCCAGCGCCCAGAGAAATGCGCCTGAAATTGCTAAACACATAGGATGGGCTCGCTGGCCTGCAGCCATAGAAGGCAAACCCAGCCGCTTCGTGATTGGTGGCCTTAATTTAGGGGTCAGCGCCTATACGCCTTATCCTCAGTTAGCGTTCCATGCCGCTGCCTGTCTTACTGTAGCCAGACATCAACGTATGGCTGCTGAACTGGGAGGGCTGCTGCCGACTGTCGCTGCATTGTATGATGAGCCGGAAATTCGTACGACTTATCCCTTTGCAGATGTATTGCGCAGTTCGTTAAATGATGCGGTGCAACGCCCACAAACGCCGCTCTATAATGATATTTCTCTGGCGATCAGTCGCACTTTGCATCCTATGCGCGATATTGAACCTCAGAAAGATTTTATCCGGCTACGCCGCGCCATTGAGCGCGCACTCAATTCAGAGGGTTTGCTATGAACCAGAAGCAAAGCAATGAGCGGCGTCTGGGCTGGTTGTTATGTGCGCCGGCAGTCACTGCCTTGCTTGTGGTAACGGCTTACCCTATCTTATACGCACTGTGGCTATCATTATTTCGCTACGATTTGCGTTTTCCTGAGCAGCGCGCTTTTATCGGTATCGATAATTATGTCAGTATTCTTACCTCAGAGGTATGGTGGCATGCGCTGGGTAATACGTTGATTCTGACAATCAGCTCAGTCACCCTGGAATTGCTGTTAGGGTTTCCTCTCGCATTAATTATGCACCATACTTTGTTCTGGCGCCGCGCAGTGCGCGCCGCCACGCTCATTCCGTATGCGATGGTCACTGTTGTTGCGGCATTGGCCTGGAAATTTGCTTTTGATCCGACGACCGGTTTTGTTAATGCCTTACTCGGTATGGAACAGGCATGGTTGACTCAGCGCTGGTCAGCGTTTTTAGTGATTATCCTGACCGAAATATGGAAAACCACGCCATTTATGGCATTGCTGCTAATGGCAGGGCTTACCCTGGTACCGCATGATTTAATTCAAGCCGCGCGGGTCGACGGGGCGAATGCCTGGCAACGTTTCATAAAAATTATCGTTCCGCTCATGAAACCTGCCATTCTGGTGGCGCTATTGTTTCGCACACTGGATGCGTTTCGTATTTTTGATACGGTTTTTATCCTGACCCGCGGCGCACAGGGTACCGAAACGGTCTCCCTGCTGGGCTATAATACCTTCATTGTCAGCCTCAATTTAGGTCTGGGTTCGGCAGTTTCAGTATTGATTTTTATCGGTGTACTGATGATCTCGGTTTTGTTTATTAAAGGCTTCGGGGCATCGCTGACTCAAGGGGAAAACGCCGAATGAGAATGGGGAATGACCTGATGGGACGTATTTTCTGGGGGGTGGGTAACCTCATGGTGATGGCTTACGCCTTATTACCTGTCTTGTGGATTATATCCCTGTCGTTGAAGCAGAGCCGCCATTTGAATGACCAGCGTTTTTTTCCGCAAACTATCAGCTTGGAGAATTACCGAATTATTTTCTCTGACATGCAGTTTCCAGCGGCATTGTGGAATTCCCTTGGGATTGCTGTGATATCGACGGTATTGGCGGTTACGCTGGGAATGTTTGCTGCCTACGCCATAGTCAGATTAGAATTCCCCGGCAGACGCTTGATCCTGGCTGGCGCATTGGCCACTGCCATGTTTCCCTCGGTGGTGATTATCGGGCCGATTTTCAATATGTGGCGCACAGTAGGGCTATTTGATACCTGGTTGGGCCTCATCATCCCTTATATGACTTTTGCTTTGCCGCTGGCCATTTGGATCTTATCTGCTTTTTTTCGTGAAATTCCCTGGGAGTTGGACAAAGCGGCTCGTGTTGATGGCGCCACCCCGTGGCAAGCCTTTATTTGGGTGATTGTGCCCTTGGCCGCACCCGCCATATTTACGGCTGCGATTCTGGTATTTATTTTTGCCTGGAATGATTTTTTATTTGCGATTTCGCTGACTTCTACCAACAATGCCCGCACGGTACCTGCGGTGATTGCCTTTTTTACAGGCAGCTCCCGTTTTGAATTACCCACTGGCTTGATTGCGGCGGCTTCCGTGGTCATTACTGTGCCAGTCCTGATTATAGTGTTAATTTTTCAGCAACGTATCGTGGCTGGTCTGACATCAGGTGCTGTTAAAGGCTGATGTGATCAAATTGACTATATGGCAAAAATTGAACTCAGCAATGTGACCAAACAATTTCCTGATGGGACGGTAGCCGTCAGTGCGACCAGTTTTGTCATTAATGATGGCGAATTTTTTATTCTCGTCGGCCCCTCCGGCTGTGGTAAATCAACCTTGCTGCATATGATCGTCGGTCTGGAAGAAGTCAGCAGCGGCGAAATTCGACTTGACGGCAAAGTAATCAACCACCTGGATCCGAAAGATCGCAATATGGCGATGGTTTTTCAGAGCTATGCCCTCTATCCGCATATGAATGTGCGGCAAAATATCGCGTTCCCGCTCGTCATGGCGAAAGTACCCAAAAAAGAAATAAATAAGCGTGTGGAAGAAACCGCGGCTATTCTGGAATTGAGTCATTTACTCGACAGTAAGCCGCGAAATTTATCGGGTGGTCAGCGTCAGCGTGTGGCGATGGGCAGGGCGATTGTGCGCAATCCACAAGCTTTTTTACTTGATGAGCCATTGTCCAATCTTGATGCCAGGCTGCGCAATCAGATGCGTACCGAGCTCGCCCGACTGCAAAAGCGGCTAGGCACCACGACTGTTTATGTTACCCATGATCAGACCGAAGCCATGACGCTCGGTGACCGGGTAGCAGTTTTAAATAAAGGCATGGTTCAGCAAATCGGAACCCCTTATGAATTATATCGGCAACCCGGCAATTTATTTGTAGCGGGATTTGTCGGTTCCCCAGCCATGAATTTTTTTCCGGTACAACTCAGAGATAGCCGACTGTTCTTTTTCTCACTCGATTTAGAAATAAATTCTCCTGAGAGCAGGACTCTTCCAAGCCAGTATCAATACGCCATTGCGGGTATCCGTCCTGAAGATTTTTACGTATTGTCTGATGAAAGTGGACAGCATCCGGAACAAGCCGCCTTTGATACGCAAGTAGATGTGGTGGAGTGGTTAGGTGCTGAAGTGCTCATTTACTTTCAGATCAAAAATAACCAGTGGCCCGACATGCCTGCATTAACACGGGATCTTAACCCGGACAAGAAGTCAGGTGATAAATGGCAGATTACTGCTAAGTTAGATACTAGCCATAACTTCAAGGAAGGGGACAGGATAAAACTGACCTTCGATATGGATAAATTACATTTATTTGACGCGCAAACAGGCAAACGTTTGACATCAGAATAAGGTTGAGACACTGTAATGGGTTCAAGAAGCCGCAGCTAGATGCGGTGGAGCGTGTGGTAAGTCAAATGCGAAGCAAAGGTACGATAAAGCCGCTGCAACGCTCCGTTCCCTGCAATCAATGGCAGCGCCAGATTCGTACCTACAGCAGCATCACCAAGTAAGTTGGCCTGAAACATTCTGGAAATTCCTCCTAGGTTTTTTATTCTCTGGCGCGACAACGATCGGCACAAGTTGTTATTCCATTTCTAAATCAAACATGACGCGAAGGCGAACTGCAGACAGTAGTCATCATACGGCAAAGCAGCCAGCAAGGTTTAGCCGACAACGCCAGTTGATTTAGAAATGGAATTAGTCAGGTCAATACTGACAAAAGCGTAATATAGCAAAATCAGTTAATAATGATTTAAAGAGTATTCTCATTGTCTTACCGAACACAAATGGAAGCAGACCAAAGCACTGTGTAGACAACAAAACAAAAAAACCATCGATATATTCTTTAAATTCTAAACCTTATGAATCATTATTAACTGGTTAGGCCATAGCTAATCGCTTATTCGCCCTGACAGAGTTGCCTGGGTGTGTTCAGCTTTTTCGGCAATCAATTGAGTGGCTGCCTCAATCTGACCCCATGTATTCCATAGCAGTACACCGCGTACCTGCTTATTTCGCAAATAATAGATTACACCTTTGTGAAAGGGTTCTTTCCAGTCTGCAACGATATCGAGGCTAGCATCAAGCTCGCCTACCGCTTCATATCCCAAATCAAATAGATCAGAGTAGAAATAAGGTTGGTAATGGTAAGGATTTGATTGGCCAGCCATGTTTTCGCCAGCCATTTTCCCCATGACATTTGCGTTGTCTTCATGCTCTACCCGTATCCGTTTTTCCAGGAGAGGGCTATAGAAATTGGCTACGTCACCTGCAGCATAAATATCAGGATGACTCGTGCGCAGGCATTCGTCGACAACAATTCCATTATCGATGGCGAGTCCAGCTTGCCTGGCAAGATCAATGTTAGGTTGAATTCCAAGTCCAGCTATAATGCCATCCGCCGTTATTTCCATACCATTCTCTGTCATCACACTTATTTTGCTGCCTTCTTTACGAATGGTTTTAACCGTATCGCCTGCATGGAGGGTGACACCTTTTTCTCGATAATAGCTATTCAAATATTCTGAGAGGGCTTGAGGATAAATACGTGCGCCAATACTCTTTGCAGGAAAAATCATGGTGACGTGTTTATTATTCATGGCAAGGGCAGCAGCAACTTCTGAACCGATGAACCCCCCACCGATGACAACAAAATCGGAGCCCTGCTCGCATAGTTCGCGTAACTTCTGGTAATCATCTACCGTTCTAAAGTAGATGACATTCTCATCTAAATAGGGTAATCGTCGAACTAATCCGCCAGTGGCGAGTAACAGCTTTTCATAGGTATAAATATTTCCAGCATTATCCATGGCGGTCTTCTTGGCTGGATCAAGCGTGACGATTTTTTTGCCTATGTGGACAGCCACATTCATGTCATGTTGGCTACGCCAGATGGATTCAAATGCCGCGTCTTTCCATAATGATTTGGAGAGTGGAGGGCGATCATAAGGTGAGTGTAATTCTTCACAGATCATGGCGATGGTACCATTGGGGTCAACTTGGCGAATGCCGTGAAGAGCCGAATCGGCAGTCATTCCGCCACCGACAATAAGGTATTTGTGATGTTTCATGGGAGCTCCTGATAAGAAAGATGCGCACTAAAAACTTATCACCCGTGTTGATTCAAGCAACTTGAAATATATTACCTCGAAAATCTCATCTTTATTAGCCTTTTATTCGCTTGGGATAGATAAATTTTCCATAATGATTTCGTATCAATAAAAGGCAGTGCGTTCTTCTCTGGTTTGTATTTAACCCGATAAAGCAAGGACATAGCTTGACGATATGGCTTACTGTTGGCATAGTATTCAAAACTTGGCAGTAGGAGTAAAGGATCTTTTTGTTCTCCAATCAAACAAGCGGGGTGCTCTGATGAAGATAATGTTTGGTAAAGGGCTCATGACCATAATCATCGCTTTGCTAATCACCGGCTGCGCTCAACATACCACACGGATTGCGAAAGAGCCTCCCTTTTTCAATTTATCCAAACCAGAAACAGTATTAATTTATGAGTTTGCAGTTCACCCAGAAGATATTAAACAAAATTCTGCTCTGTTTGCAAGGATAGGCAGGAGCCTGGCGGGCAGTAATCAAACAGCAGAACAAATTCAGATAGGGCGAGAAGTGGCCGATGCTTTAGCTGCAGAGCTGATGGTAAAAATAGCGGCTATGGGTTTGAACCCTGTGCGCGCTACAGCCCATACACCGATCAGCAAAGATGCAATTATCATTACCGGAGAATTTATTGACATAAACGAAGGTAATCGCCTGCGTCGTACCGTGATTGGTTTAGGTGCGGGCAAGTCTTCGCTTGATAGCCATGTACGGGTTTTAGCACAGAAAGAGTCTGGTATTGAAGAGCTGATTGCTTTTGATGCCCATTCGGAAAGCGGCAGCCTGCCTGGGGCAGCTGTCTTGGGTCCGGCCGGTGTGGCGGCAGGAGCGGGTACAACGGCAGTGGTTTCCACCAATGTCGCACTGGGTGCCGGTAAAGCTTACAAGTCAGCTTCGGCACAGCAAGCCAGGAGTATGGCTGATAAGATAGCGATAGAGCTAGAAAAATACTTCGCCAGACAGGGCTGGATCGATTCCTCCCTGGCAAAATAAAAAGTGCCTTGTCTTGTACCTGGCGCATCACACGTACTATTTCGTCCAGCTGGACTTTCAGAATGGTTTATTTCAGTTAGAGAGCTCCATTCAGAAACTCCAGCATTTCACCTGTTTCTGTGCGCCGAATGCGGGTAATGCCACCATAACTCACTTTAATTCGATAGAAGCTAGCCGGTGGTGCATGGATGGTTCGTGCAATGACTGCACGAATCACCCCTGCATGTGCAACGATGAGATAATGCTTACTTTGAGAGTGCGCTACAATTTCGTCATAGGCTGAGCTGACTCGATTGATAAAATCATCCAGTACTTCTGCACCTTGAGGTCGATGTGTGACCGGATTTCTCAGGAAAGACTGAAACTCATCAGGTTTGCTTGTTTTAATTTCATGGTGGCTAAGCCCTTCCCACGCACCAAATCCCACCTCTTTAAATCGATGCTCAACAGTAACCTCTATGCCGTGACGTTCTCCGAGTGCGCGTGCAAACGCCTGGCAGCGTTGTAACGGAGAGGTGATAATCTGCTCCCATGCGTTATATTCACCCACTGCATGCCACATTTGAGACCAGCCTTTTTCACTGAGCGGATCGTCAATGTTGTGGCCTCGATAACGCTGTCCGCCAACAGGCTCGCCATGACGAATCAAATCAATAACAGTTTCTGTCATAAGAAAAACTTTAATGGTAGTATTTTTTGATGGGGTAGTTTACCTGAATTGGTCCTATTCCATTTCCAAATCAAACATGACGCGAAGGCGAACCGCAGACAGTATGAATAATGCGGCAAAGCCGCAAGCAAGGTTAGCCGACAAAGTTAGTTTTGATTCAGATATGGAATGATACAAGAGCAAATGTTGCACAGAGCTGGATTGAGTATCGCTACCATGGAAATGTTGTCAGCTAAAAAATACTGCTGCCCGAGATTGAAAGAAGCTGCATAATTTCAAGAAACAGGATAACTATTTTATGTGGATACAAAAACAACTTTATCTTAGAGCCCGCGAACGCGGCTTTCACCTGGTAACTGATGAAATATTGCAACAGCTACCGGAATTAAGGCAGGTCAGGATAGGGATCATGAATATTTTGCTTCAGCATACTTCTGCTTCGTTAACCCTTAATGAAAATGCAGACCCGGCCGTGCGCCGGGATTTTGAAGATTACTTCAATCATACCGTACCTGAGAAAGCCCCTTATTACAGGCATAGAGATGAAGGAAGCGATGATCTTCCAGCCCATCTAAAATCCAGTTTATTAGGTTGCAGCTTGAACATTCCTGTCAGCAATGGCCGGCTCAATTTAGGCACATGGCAGGGGATTTACCTGGGCGAACACCGTAATCATGGAGGAAGCAGAAGCCTGATTATTACCATTCAAGGTGAATAATGCCATCGATAATGTTAAAAACTCCTTCTAGAATCCTTAAACCTTAAAAAGATCCTTGCCAAATCCACCTTGCCCGTATTATTGATCGGTCTGCGGCTCGCTTTCACGTTATGTTTGATTACGAAATTGAATGACCTATCCGGTATAGGCTGGTCAATATTTTTTGTTCTTGCCTTGTCTTGTTTGGAACTCTGAATGTTTAGAGGCGCCCTTAATGAAAAAAATAGTCATAAGTAAGCTTTAAAATAAGGCGGAAATATAATTAAACCTATGACGATAGCGCCAATGGCGCTGATCAGCACAGCCCCTGCAGCCACATCTTTGGATTTTTGAATGAGGGGATGCGGGGTGGGTGAAACAGCATCGCATAAAAATTCAATGGCGGTATTTAAAGCTTCTGCAACAAATACCGCTAAGATAGCTAAAATGACGAGACACCACTCAATAGGATCAATCTGAAAAAACAGTCCACCGCTGATGACCAGAGTGGTGGCAACTAGGTGAATCCAGGCATTATGTTGACTCTTCAGCAATACAGCTATGCCTGATAATGCGTAGCTAAAACTTCTGATTCTGGCTGCAAAGGAGAAGGTAGATAGCTTGTTCAAGTTTTTCGTATTACCCAGCTGTTGCGTGACATTGTAGTTTTGTGCACCAAAGAATGAACCCTGCGATTTTATTGTTGAATAGAGACATAGGCGTAAAATCGAAATGATCGTCAAAAAGTGAACAAAAAATCTTACTGTCTATTAATAAGATAACCCGATTCATAACGTGAGGAAAAAGCAGATTAGCTATGTTAGCTTGTGGCATACGCTCGAACAGCAGCTTAGTGATCCATTCCGTCTTCATTAGTTCCTTTATCACGCCTGTTCTAGCCCAGGCACAACAATCTAAAATACCCGAACCTACCCCCTTTGCGCCTATTACTGTGACTACCACGCGCACAGAAAAAAAACCTGAGCAACTACCCGACGCAATTTCCCATATTGAGCGGAATAAATATACTGATCTTCAACCTGGCGCCACGTTGGATGAATT
This sequence comes from Nitrosomonas sp. Nm34, assembly GCF_900113925.1. Classification (GTDB taxonomy): domain Bacteria; phylum Pseudomonadota; class Gammaproteobacteria; order Burkholderiales; family Nitrosomonadaceae; genus Nitrosomonas. The sequence continues at coordinate 112,006 of NZ_FORD01000007.1, read as the reverse complement.
CGCGCATGGCACGCCCGGAGTTTTTTTTCAGAATCAATATAATTTTACACAAGATTTACGGATAGCCATCCGTGGGTTTGGTGCGCGCTCACCGTTTGGCGTACGGGGGATCCAGTTGCGTGTCGATGATATTCCGCAAACTCTACCCGATGGTCAGACACAGCTTGATGCCATCGATCCCGCCTTAATCGAACGGATGGAAATTTTACGAGGCCCATCAGCTTCGCTATATGGCAATGCTTCCGGCGGTATGATCAGTATTACTACACGCTCACCCCGCGAAAAGTTTGAAGTGATGCCACGTCTGGTTCTGGGTCAGTTCGGTTATTTGAAATCGGAATGGTACGCCGGGGGACGGATGTCAAATTTTGACTATGGATGGTTTGGATCATATCTTCAGCAGAAGGGCTGGCGCGATCACAGCAGCATGGAAAATTTATTTTCTCAAGTCAAATTGAATTTCCAACCCTCACCTGACTCCGACTGGATGATTTTAATGCATGAGTTTTATTCTCCGGATTCGAAAGATCCAGGGGCCTTAACGCTCGCTGAAGTGAATGCCAATCCGAAACAGGCGGCAGTCAATAATCAGTTATATAACGCCAGTGAAGCTATCCGTCAGGAACAATTCGCCGTGCGCTACCGGAAAAGCCCATCTGCTAATCAGATGTTAACCATTGTTGCTCATGTGTTACACCGCGATTTCCAGAATTTATTACCCTTTAACAATGGCGGTCAGGTCGAATTCGATCGCTGGACGGGAGGATTGACAGCCCAGTTTGTGAGCAATCATACTTTGCTGAAACGCGCCAATCGCTTGCTGGTGGGTGTTGACTATGCCATCCAGAATGATGATCGACGACGCTTTAATAACCTTTTTGGCGTTCGGGGCGCGTTGAATCTGGATCAAATTGAACGCGTACAGAATGTCGGGCCGTTTTTGCGTAATGAATGGAGTATTAGCGATAAATTGGATTTCGTGACGGGTGGGCGCTGGGATTGGCTGCAATACCGGGTAAAAGATGTCTTTCTGTCGGATAGCGATCAATCAGGCACTAGAACGCTTTCTCAAGCGAGTGGTACAGCGGGGCTTGTGTATCGCTTGCTGGATACCCATCAGATTTATAGTAATATCGCTTCCGTTTTCGAAGCCCCCACCACCACAGAATTAATCAACAACCCGGCAGGGACGGGAGGGTTCAATCACAACCTTGAAGCCCAGGCTTCCTTGAGCAAGGAAATTGGATTACGTGGCAATCCTGCTGGCTTTGCGTATGAAGCCACCCTTTTCCATATCCATACCCGTAATGAAATCACTCCCTTTGAATTAGTCGAATCTCCAGGCCGCGCTTTTTTTCGTAATGCAGGAAAATCGCGTAGACTGGGAGTGGAAACCCGTCTGGCAACGCCAGTATGGCATGGGCTGCAAGGTGAAGTCGCCTACACTTATTCGGATTTCCAGTTTGAGCATTATGTCGTCGATAATATCGATTTGAGAGGTAATGAATTTCCGGGATTGCCAAAACATAGATGGGAGGGGAGAGTACGTTACACCCATCCCTCTGGCCTATTTGGGCAACTGCATGTCCATCGAGTAGGGGAATTTTTTGTGAATGATATCAATACTGTCACCAACTCTGCCTATAACCTGGGACAATTGTTGTTGGGGTGGGAAAAGAAACATCGCTGGCTCGAGGGTTCGGTATTTGTTGGTATTAATAATTTGTTCGATGAGCGCTACAATGCGAATACGCGCATCAATGCGGCAGCGGGTCGTTTCTTTGAGCCAGGTCCCCCCCTCAATGTGTTTGGTGGGTTGCGTATCCGGATGACGCCGTTTTGATGTTTTATTCGCTCTTACCATCAATAAGGGAGGAATGAAAATGACTCGTATTATGCTGATAATCAAGCTGTTCGCTTTACTTGCTTTAAGCAGTCCCTATGTTTCTTCCACGGCATATGCTCAATCTTCCCAGGTGAAATTCGATGTGCATGTCTTGGTGAATGGATTAAATCATCCCTGGAGTATGGTATTTCTGCCTGATGGGCAAATATTGTTAACTGAGCGTATAGGACAGCTTCGTATCGTATCGACTGATGGCAAATTATCCGCACCCATCAAGGGGGTGCCCGCCGTATTTGCCGAGGATCAGGGCGGGTTGCTGGGTTTGGCGCTGGATCCCGATTTTTCCAAAAACCATCTCATTTATTTTTCCTATGCGGAATCCCAAGCCGATAAGGCCGGCACTGCTGTTGCCAGAGCAAAACTGGTCGATATGGCGCTGGAAAATCTACAAGTGATCTTCCGTCAACAGCCCAAAACAGACGGTAATAAGCATTTTGGGTCTCGCCTGGTATTTGCGCCGGATGGCAATCTTTTTGTGACACTTGGTGAACGTTTCAAATATATGGACAAAGCTCAGCAACTCGATAATCATCTCGGTAAGCTGGTCAGAATACGTAGTGATGGCTCTGTGCCCTCTGACAATCCCTTTGTCGGGGACCCCCAAGCCAAACCGGAAATCTGGTCCTACGGTCATCGGCATATTCAAGGAGCTGCCATTCATCCTGGTACCGGAGAATTATGGATTCATGAACATGGTCCCCGTGGGGGAGATGAAATCAACATTCCCAAAGCCGGCAAGAATTATGGCTGGCCACTAGCCAGTTATGGCATTCACTACTGGATGGTACCCATCAAAAAGGAGCATGCCGAGCAAGGGTTTGAAGAACCGATTTATTACTGGACACCTTCCATCGCTCCTTCTGGCATGATGTTCTATCAAGGCAATATGTTCCCGGAATGGAAGGGTAATTTATTTGTTGGGGCATTGGCTGGCAAGCATCTGGTCCGGTTGGTAGTCAATGAGAAGAATGTGATGAGTGAAGAAAAATTATTGAAAGATAGCGCACGGATTCGCGATGTTGCAGCAGGGCCGGATGGTGCGATTTACCTGTTAACTGATGAGGAGAATGGAAAATTGCTCAGGTTGACGCGAGCAACGGCGCCATAAGTTTGATCCCGGCGCATAGAAAGGGTTTATCGAAGTTTTGAAAGAGTGAAGTGAAATTCCCTCGGTCTACTCACGATTAGAGGAGCAGGTATCTATTTCATTACAAAAATTGATGAATTATCTTGGCTACTTAACCACAATAGTTAAATGATAGAGCGGATGAGTAATGAAGATAAGCACGCTTTTCCTGCTCGGACTGCAGATAAAAAGCAAAGGGAGGATTTTCTATCTTTTTCAATATGACAATTTCTGCTCAACAAAGCGGGTCAGGCTGCCAAGTGTTTCAAAGGTATTAGCGCTTATTTCATCATCATCTATTGAAATATCATAATATTCTTCCAGTGCTGTGATGACATTGACGACTGCCATTGAATCCAGCTCAGGGAGATTTCCAAGTAAAATAGTATCTTCTCTAAGTGAATGTTTACGCTCGCCTAAATTGAGGACATTAGCCAGGATATTTTTGACTTCTTCTAGATGTTGCATGATGACTCCAAAGTTGATGCTTTTTCCCAAATAAAAAAGCTAGTTAGTTATTGTATTTCGAGATGGAATTTTGGAAAAAATTAAATAGAAATAGTCGAATAAAAGAAAACAGGGAAATAATGATTATTTGTCACTTGCCGACATGAAAATGTATAACTTGCCCAGCCTGCAAGTTTAATTTATTTTCCTGTCTTTATCGATAAAGAAACACAAGCAGTGGTAATGAAATGGACGCAGATCAACTTTCCACTTGGTAGAAAGAGGATGCAAATATAAAGATTGGTCGGGGTGAGAGGATTTGAACCTCCGACGCCTGCGTCCCGAACGCAGTACTCTACCAGGCTGAGCTACACCCCGTGAACATCTTATAAATTTGTATTCATACGTGCAGCCGTACGCTGAGTTTTATTCAGACTGATTGTGATGGCAATAAAGGGAGCGAATTAAATGGCATTAATGATTTCTTGTTACAGCGAAATGAGCTAATTGTAACAAACATTCCTTATAGCCAGAATCAGACAATTTCGCGATAGCTTCTGCCGCTATTTCAGCTTCCTTTTGCGCGCGTTGTCGTGCATAGTCAAGCGCACCTGTTTGCTGAATAATTTCTAGAACCGTTTGGAATCCGCTTGCTCCACCTGATTTGATGGCCTCACGTATGACACTTGCCTGTTTGTCTGAACCTGTGCGCATGGCATAAATTAAAGGTAAGGTAGGTTTGCCCTCAGCAAGATCATCCCCAAGATTTTTACCCGTATCCTGGTAATCGCCAGAATAATCCAGCAGATCATCGATCAACTGGAATGCCGTGCCTAGGTGCATTCCATAGATTGCTAAAGCTTCTTCTTCAAGTTGAGTGGCGTTGCCAAGAATGGCCCCAATACGTGCAGCGGCCTCAAAAAGTTTGGCGGTCTTAAAGCGAATAACACGTAGATAATTTTCTTCTTCTACATCAGGATCTCTACAATTAAGTAATTGTAATACCTCACCTTCGGCTATGATATTCGTGGCATCAGAGAGTACTTTCATAATACGCATATTATCGACCTCCACCATCATTTGGAAGGAACGAGAATAAAGAAAATCTCCCACTAATACACTGGCTGCATTACCAAATAAAGCATTGGCAGTCGCTTTATTACGCCGTAACTGTGATTCGTCTACGACATCATCATGTAATAGTGTAGCGGTATGAATAAATTCAACGACGGCAGCGAGACTATGATGATGCTGCCCGGAATAATCAAATACACCGGCAGACAAAATTACCAGTGCCGGGCGCAGCCGTTTGCCTCCATTATGAATGATGTATTCACCTATTTGATGAATAAGTGCGACCTGAGAATGAAGCTTTTGTCGTATCACAGCATCAACAGCGCTCATGTCTTGAGCAATAAAGCTCCTAATACGTTCGATTGGCACAACAACCCCTTGAAGAAATAACTATAGTAGAAATGTCACAGCTTAAGTGTCAAGCTGGATTGATATAATTAGATATTAAATATTTGTCACACAAGATGTTCGTACAATTGTATAATTTTAGAATATATGAAAGAGGATGAATAGGATATGTATGCTGTAATAAAAACTGGCGGAAAACAATATCGTGTTGAAGTCGGTAATAAACTAAAAATAGAACAGATTGTAGCGGAAGCCGGCAGTGATCTAGTTATTGACCAGGTTTTGATGGTTTCTGAAGGTGAGAATACATCCATTGGTAAACCATTTCTAGATAGTGCAAAGGTCAGCGCTACTGTGGTAGGGCACGGGCGGCATGATAAAGTACGTATCTTCAAGATGCGTCGCCGCAAACACTATCAGAGACATCAAGGACATCGACAAAATTATACCGAAATCCAGATAACGGATATTTCAGCGTAAATAAAGAAGTGAGAAATTAAATGGCACATAAAAAAGCGGGTGGTAGTTCACGCAATGGGCGCGATTCACATTCCAAACGATTAGGAATAAAACGTTTTGGAGGAGAGCTCATTAAGGCTGGAAACATTATTGTTCGTCAACGTGGCACTCAGTTTCATCCTGGAGAAAATGTTGGCATGGGTAAGGATCATACCCTATATGCAAAAGTTGAGGGGAAGGTTATATTTGGTATAAAAAGTGCATTTAATCGCAAAATAGTATCGATTATACCTGTTTAAACTCGTCAAATTCTCAAAAGCCCCATTCAATATAATGGGGCTTTTTTTATTTTGAATGCCACGTTCTGAATATAACGCCTGCTTATTTTGTGCTTTGGACTGATTTCAGGTTGAGACAAGTTTATGAAATTTATTGATGAAGCAAAGATTCAAGTATTTGCAGGGGATGGGGGCAGCGGTGTAGCCAGTTTTCGTCGCGAAAAATTTATTCCCAGGGGCGGGCCAGATGGGGGGGATGGCGGTCGTGGCGGGAGTATTTATGCAATTGCCGATCATAATATTAATACGCTGGTTGAATATCGCTTCACCCCGCTATTTCGTGCTAAAAAAGGCGAAAATGGGCGCGGATCAGACTGTTATGGGAAAAGTGCGGACGATATTATTTTACGTATGCCAGTAGGAACAGTCATTACGAATATGGTGACTGGCGAAATCATGGCTGATTTGCAGCATCATAACCAGAAAGTGCTGTTGGCCAAAGGTGGAGCAGGGGGGTTAGGCAATATTCATTTCAAGTCCAGTACCAATCGTGCCCCACGGCAATTTACCTATGGTGAGCCTGGAGAGGATTTTGAGCTAAAGTTAGAACTCAAGGTACTGGCAGATGTTGGCCTGCTCGGCATGCCGAATGCAGGAAAATCCACTCTGATTCGGGCGGTATCAGCCGCGCGCCCTAAAGTAGCGGATTATCCCTTTACTACGCTCCATCCCAATCTAGGAGTGGTCCGGGTAGATCAGGACCGAAGTTTTGTTATGGCTGATATTCCTGGCCTGGTAGAAGGCGCTGCAGAAGGGGTGGGGCTGGGTCATCGTTTTCTGAAACACTTGGCAAGAACGCGTTTGTTACTCCATGTTATTGACATTGCCCCTTTCGATGAGCAGATCAACCCGGTTCATGAAGCTGAAGCGCTGGTCAAAGAGCTCAAAAAATATGATGAAACACTTTATCAGAAACCGCGTTGGTTAGTACTGAATAAAATTGATATGTTGCCTGATCCGGAGCGTGATGCGTTGTGTCATAAATTTATCCATGATTATGGGTGGAAAGATAAGTGGTTTGGGGTTTCAGCATTAACAGGAGAAGGTTGCAGTGCATTGGTCTATGCCATTATGGATTATCTCGAACAAGAATTAGCGGTGGCTACTGAAGAATGAGCCAATCAATACTGAAACAAGCTCGTCGCATCGTTATCAAGGTTGGGAGCAGTCTGGTCACCAATCAGGGTCAGGGGCTTGATCATGATGCGCTGGCCTGCTGGGCTGCTCAGATTTCTTACCTCAAAGAGATGGGGAAAGAAATCATATTGGTTTCTTCAGGTGCCATAGCGGAAGGCATGCAACGGTTGGGCTGGAAAAAACGACCCACCGCCTTATATGAATTGCAGGCTGCCGCAGCGATTGGGCAGATGGGGCTGGCACAAGCGTATGCAGCTTGTTTTGATCGTTATCAATTGCTTACAGCTCAGGTATTGCTTACACATGATGATTTATCCAACCGCAGGCGCTACCTGAATGCCCGCTCGACACTGACTACTTTATTGAAACTCAATATCATCCCCATCATCAATGAAAATGATACGGTTGCAATTGATGAGATACGTTTTGGTGACAACGATACTCTGGCTGCCCTGGTAACCAATCTTACTGAAGCCGATGCGCTTGTTATATTGACGGATCAACCCGGCTTATTTACCAGTGATCCGCGTAAAAATAGCGATGCCAAACTAATCCAGCAAGCAAATGCGGGGGATTCTGACATAGCCGCTATGGCGGGAGGAGCCGGCAGCGAAATTGGACGGGGTGGCATGCAAAGTAAAGTGCTTGCAGCCAAGCGTGCAGCGAGAAGCGGTGCGCATACCCTGATCGCTTCAGGGAGAGAGACGAACGTACTGGTTCGTCTGGCGCAAGGTGAGGCAATTGGTACGCTTCTGTTAGCTACCCTGCCGGTACTCATCGCGCGTAAGCAATGGCTGGCTGACCACTTACAGGTTCGAGGAACTCTCACCGTCGATTCAGGCGCCATGAAAGCACTTGCCGCAGAAGGGAAAAGCTTGTTACCGATCGGTGTGGTAGAGGTCAGAGGCGATTTCGAGCGTGGAGAAGCGGTGGCTTGTTTGGATCAGGAAGGCAATGAGATCGCGCGTGGCCTCATCAATTACAGCGCCAGGGAAACGCAAAAAATTATGCGACGACCGAGCCATGAAATTCAGTCTATTCTCGGTTATGTGGATGAATCTGAGCTCATTCATCGAAATAATTTAGTTCTGCTGTGAATAAAGATTTAATTCAAGGTGCCTCTAAATCCAATCATTTTATCGAAGAAGGAGCTAAGTGACAGAAGCGGGAGTGGAAATAATACGAAAAGAGCTGTGCTTTCAAGGTTTCTTCCGTATGGAGCGATATACCTTGCGTCATCGTCTGTTCAGTGGCGGCTGGAGTGAACCTATTACGCGTGAGTTGTTAGAGCGCGGCCATGCTGCCGCGGTTCTTCCCTACGATCCAGCAAGGGATCAAGTTGTTTTGATTGAGCAATTCCGTGTGGGTGCCATGTCAATCTCCAGTGGACCATGGTTGATGGAAATTGTAGCCGGCATCATCGAAGCGAATGAATCTGCAGAAGAAGTGGTGATAAGGGAAGCAGTAGAAGAAGCTGCTTGCGATGTCTGTGAACTTGTTCCTCTGTATGATTATCTGGTCAGTCCAGGTGGAACAACTGAGCGTATCGCGTTATTTTGTGGTAAGGTCGACTCAACGCATATCGGTGGGATCTATGGCAAAATGGAAGAAGGAGAAGATATTAAAGCCCATGTAATGACGGTAGATGAAGCCTTAGCCTTATTAGCTTCAGGAAAAATTATTTCAGCCAGCGCGATCATAGCATTGCAATGGCTGGCTCTCAATCGAGAGGCTCTTCGTAAGCTCTGGTCAAGTAGGTAATCATCCCATGGGCGCTGAGAGAAAAGTTGAGCAGGCTTTTTTCCGGTTGAAAATCAAGCTCAGTATTATCCTGCTGCTTTTCTCGTTCGGGTTGTGTCCGCTACCAGCACATGCTGTTAACACAGCCTTATGGTTGGACATGGAGGGTGCCATCGGTCCAGCCGGTCATGACTATATCAAACGCAGCCTTGCTAAGGCGGCAGCACAGAATGCCCACCTTGTCATCATCCGACTCAATACGCCTGGTGGTCTCGATACCTCCATGCGCGAGATCATCCAGGAAATCATTGCCTCTCCCGTTCCCGTTATCAGTTATGTAGCCCCGAGTGGAGCGCGTGCAGCCAGTGCAGGTACCTATATTCTTTATGCAAGCCATATCGCCGCTATGGCCCCTGCTACTACCCTAGGAGCGGCCACACCTGTGAAAATAGGGGGTTTTCCTAGCGATACTGACCGATCTGATAAAAAACCGGAAAATAACCAGCATGAACAGGCTAGTGCAGAAGATGCCATGACGAAAAAAATCATGAATGATGCCGTGGCCTATATTCGTGGCCTTGCTCAGATGCACGGACGGAATGCTGAATGGGCAGAAAAAGCGGTACGTGAGGCTGCCAGCTTAACCGCTAATGAAGCACTGGCCGAAGGGGTCATTGATTTGATCGCGGTGGATATGCCTGATTTACTGAGTAAGATGGATGGGCACACCCTCACCATACAAGGGCAAGAAATCACGTTATCAACTCAAGGTATCCAGGTCCAGCATCTTGAACAGGATTGGCGAACACGATTGCTGGCCATCATCACCGATCCCAATATTGCTTATATTTTGCTGCTGATCGGTCTCTATGGATTGATATTAGAGTTTGCCCATCCAGGCACCATGATATCCGGCGTGGTGGGTGCAGTTTGTTTGTTACTGGCCTTGTTTGCATTCCAGGTATTGCCGATCAATTATGCCGGGCTTGCGCTCATTCTTCTTGGTATCGTATTTATGCTGGCGGAAATGCTGGTACCCAGTTTCGGCGCGCTTGGGATTGGCGGTATGATTGCTTTTATCATAGGCTCTATCATGCTGCTAGAGACGGATATACCTGGTTATGGTATTTCCCTTGCGCTGATTGCTACGGTGGCTTTAATGACAGCAGGATTTTTTCTTTTGGTGGTAGGCATGGCGATAAAAGCCAGAAAGCGCCCTGTCGTGAGTGGCAGGGAAGAGCTGATAGGGGATATCGGGGAAGTGGTCGATGATTTCGAGCATGAAGGGTGGATCAGGGTGCATGGGGAATTGTGGCGAGCAAAGACCAGTATGCCATTACGTCATGGACAGAAAGTCAATGTGATTGCAATGGAAGGTTTGACGCTGGAAGTGGAACCCTATCATCAGCATAATTCAAGGGAGGATTAGCATGGATATAGATATGGTGGCATCAACAGGTATATTGATCCTGGCATTTGTCGTTTTCTTTCTGGCTAGTGTGTTTAAGGTGCTGCGTGAATATGAACGGGGTGTCGTGTTTCTATTGGGGCGGTTCTGGAGGGTTAAAGGACCAGGCCTGATCATTGTTATTCCGGTCATTCAGACGATGGTGCGCGTGGATTTACGTACCGTTGTCATGGATGTGCCTACCCAGGACGTTATCTCGCGCGACAATGTCTCGGTAAAAGTGAACGCAGTGTTATATTTTCGAGTGGTTGATCCACAACGAGCAATCATTCAAGTGGAGGATTACAATGCTGCCACCAGCCAGTTAGCCCAGACTACGTTACGTTCTGTACTGGGTCAGCATGAATTGGATGAGATGCTGGCAAGTCGAGAAAAACTCAACAATGATATCCAGAAAATTCTGGATGAACAAACCGTGGCCTGGGGCATCAAGGTAGCCAATGTTGAATTAAAGCACGTTGATCTTGATGAAAGCATGATTCGGGCAATTGCCAGGCAAGCAGAAGCAGAACGTGAGCGGCGCGCAAAAATTATCCATGCTGAAGGTGAATTACAAGCATCACAACGTCTATTGGAAGCTGCACAGGTCCTTGCGCAACAACCTGAGGCACTACTGCTGCGTTATCTGCAAACACTTACCGAAATTGCTGGTGAGAAGAGTTCCACGATCGTCTTTCCATTACCCATGGAAATGATGTCAACTCTTCATAAAGTGATGGAAAAGCAAAAGGAAAAAAGTCAATAAAGTCTATGCTGGCTTTTATCGAAGCGCATTTGGATGAGCGCCTGCTTTTAGCGCTCGAATAGCTTCCTCTGGCGATCCAACAATCAGGCCGCGTGGACAGAAGTAATATTTAGCAAGTTCACGTTGAGCATAATCTTGCGATACATTTTCGAGTAGTTCCCATTCGGAAACACGCGGTTGCACCCAGGTTCTGTCATTGCGGCCCAGAGCATAACGCTTCTTTTCTCTTGTTTCACAGCGTATTCCTTCAAAAGTAGCATTTTCTGCACCTTGAGCTGATTTTACGACCAGGCTGTATCGAATGACCCCATCTTTTTCTACCGTGATAGAGGGGGCATCTACGAAGTAGCGATGAGTACTGGTGGGACCCACGTTGAATTGCAGTAGATTGTCAGCCTGGGGATAGGGGGGTAATTGAGTTTGCAGCTCAGTCCAGTCTTTTCCGCGATCAAATGTATCTACAAATTTCTCTTTAGTGATACAGGCTGTGAAGAACAAGGTGCAGAGTATAGGAAGAAGAATATTTTTCATTGAGCTATTTTAATCAGATCCTTGGGTGAAGAGCCTCGCTAAAAATTCCTGTTCCGTCACAGTATTTTATTGCTGGCAAAAATCATTTCCTTGCATATCTCCTATTCTAAATCAAAACTGGTTTTGTCGGCTTCAGCTTGCCGCATTTTTGTGCTGTCTGCGGTTTACCTTCACGTCATATTCAAATTGGAAATGGAATTACATACAGTAAATAGAGTACTATGAATATTACCCAAGTGACCAGTTAACAGTGAGGTGATATGATGGCAGCAGCTTCCGACAATCAAGCCTGGTGGCTCCAGCCTCTCTCAGAATGTCAGAGAGAATTGAACGCTGATTCTAACGGATTATCTGATGCTGAAGCGCTCTCCCGGCTGAGCAAATATGGCCCTAATATCTTCCGCGATCACCATGAGCTGCCCTTATTCATACAGTTTCTTTCCCGTTTTAAAAATCCACTGATCATTCTCCTTCTTGTCGCCAGTGCAATCTCAGCATTTACCGGGGAAATGACCAACTTTGTCATTATCATGGTGATGGTGATATCCAGCGCAACCCTTGATTTCGTTCAGGAGTATCGAGCTGGCAAAGCAGCAGAAAGCCTGCGCCGTTCCATATCAGTGCGTGCCGTCGTGATACGTGACAACAAGACATTGGAAGTGCCACTGGTTAACGTCGTTCCTGGTGACATTGTTTTGCTTTCAGCGGGAGATATCGTTCCAGCAGATGGTTTTGTGTTGGAGGCGAACGATTTTTTCGTCAAGCAAGCATTACTGACAGGTGAATCCTATCCAATAGAAAAAAGACCCGGTCCGCTTGCATCCGATAGCACTGATCTACAAAGTGCCACTCACGCTGTGTTTATGGGCACGCCTGTAGTCAGTGGCAGTGCCAAAATACTGGCAGTCAAAACAGGCGCCAGTACCGCGATCGGGGCCATCGCTGATAGTATTACTCGCCACCCTCCCCCCACCTCTTTCGAGATGAGTACCCACCGGTTTGGTCTGCTTATTCTGCGTCTGACTATTCTGCTGGTTCTGTTTGTCTTGCTGGTGAATGCGCTCATGCATAAGCCACTGCTGGAATCCTTTCTATTTGCAGTGGCACTTGCGGTGGGGCTGACTCCGGAACTTTTGCCCATGGTCGTGTCGGTAACTTTGGCACGAGGGGCCATTTCCATGGCCAGGAAACAAGTCATCGTCAAGCGTCTTGCTTCCATTCAGAATCTGGGATCAATGGATATCCTTTGTACGGATAAGACGGGCACGCTGACTGAAGCAAGAATCGTACTCCAGCAGCATGTCGACCCACAAGGTAATAGCAGTGAACGGGTACTAGAACTCGCCTATCTCAATAGCTTCTTTGAAACAGGACTAAAAAGTCCGCTTGATGAGGCGATTCTTGATCACAAGAATATTGATGTGGACGTCTGGAAGAAAATCGATGAAATCCCCTTCGATTTTGAAAGACGGCGTGTTTCAGTCCTGGTGGACAACGGTGCAAGCCGGTTGCTGGTAGTCAAGGGCGCGCCTGAAGAAATCATGGGTCTTTGTGCTTGCTATGAAACACGGGGTAATAAAATCCAGACAGCCCTGGACCAGTCCTCCCGGGAACAGATATACGAAAGGCTTGCTGCTTTTGAGAAAGAGGGCTTTCGTGTATTAGGTATTGCCTGGCGCGAAGTTCCATTAAATCATCCTCATGCCGTGCTTAGCGATGAAGCGGGACTCGTATTTGCAGGTTTTGCTTGCTTTCTTGATCCTCCCAAAGCAAGCGCAAGTCATGCTCTATCTGCTCTGCAGAAAAGTGAGGTCACGGTGAAGATTGTTACGGGTGATAGTGAGCTTGTGACACAGCATATCTGTACTCAGCTAAACATTCCAATCACAGGAATATTGACGGGTAGGGAGATTGCACAAATGGATGATTCAGCTTTACGTGTTAAAGTGGAAAGTACTAATTTGTTTTGCCGGGTTAATCCCTCTCAAAAAGAGCGGGTGATCCTGGCGCTAAAAGCCCGTGGTCATGTAGTAGGTTATCTGGGAGACGGCATTAATGATGCGCCACCACTTCACTCAGCAGACGTAGGCCTATCGGTTGATTCGGCTGTTGATGTCGCCAAGGAAGCGGCCGACATGATTCTGCTGAATCATGACCTGAATGTCATCCATGCTGGCGTATTGGAAGGCCGGCGTACCTTTGGCAATATAATGAAGTACATCATGATGGGCACCAGCTCCAACTTCGGTAACATGTTTAGCATGGCCGGTGCAGCCCTATTCCTGCCTTTCCTGCCGATGCTTCCGACTCAAATATTGCTCAACAATATTTTGTATGATTTGTCTGAAGTGCCGATTCCCCTGGATAAAGTAGATGCTGAAGAACTCCGAAAACCGAGGGAGTTGGATATAAACTTTATACGAAATTACATGCTGGTGATCGGGCCTATCAGCTCAGTGTTTGATTTCCTGACCTTCTATATCATGCTCACATTACTCGAGGCAGATGAAGCATTATTTCAAACTGGCTGGTTTATCGAATCCCTCTGCACCCAGGTGCTGGTAATCTTCATTATTCGCACGCGTGGCAATCCGCTCAAAAGCCGTGCCCACCCCATCCTGGTCGCGACTTCCCTCACAGTTGTGGTGTTAGCTGTGACCATTCCATTTACTCCTGTGGGGACATACTTTGGCTTTGTTCCCCCGCCTGCCCGGTTCTATTTTATTCTGGCAGTGATGGTGATAACCTATCTCATAGTGGTTGAAGTGGCCAAGAGAAGTTTTTACCGGCGATATCATTTATTTGCCAGATCAAATAAGTACCCATTTCTAAATCAAAACTGACTGAAGGTTAAGGATTCAATTGTGCTCATTAATTGTGTAGCTTATGAAAACGGTAAGCGGGTGGCTGATCTCAATGTAGAGGAAATCAGTGACTACCTGAAGCGACCGGAATGTTTTGTCTGGGTTGCGCTGCAGGATGCAACGCTTGAAGAACTGAGCAGGATGAAGGAAGAATTCAATCTCCATGAACTTGCGGTAGAAGATGCGCGTCACGGTCATCAGCGTCCTAAGCTGGAAGAATATGGCGAATCCCTTTTCGTGGTAATGCATCTGCTTGAGCTTGATAACGGGGAAAGCTGCCTTGGAGAAATGCACATCTTTGTTGGACATAACTATGTTCTTTCGGTCAGGAACCAAAGCCAGCGCCATTTTCTGGGTGTACGTAAACGCTGTGAACAAGAACCCCATCTTCTAAAGCAAGGGCCTGCCTTTGTGCTGTATGCCCTGATGGATGCAGTGGTGGACCGCTATTTCCCCATAATCGACCATCTTGAATCAGAACTGGAAGAAATCGAAGAGCAGATTTTTTCCAAGGCAGCTGCTCGTACGAATATTGAGCGTCTCTATGGACTCAAGCGAAAGGTCATGGTACTGAAACACGCTGTAGCTCCGCTCATGGAAGTAGCTGGCAAGTTGTCTGGCAGCCGTGGCCCGGCAGTGTGCCACAATAGCCGGGATTACTTCCGGGATGTCTATGATCACTTGCTTCGGATTGACGCCTCGATCGACACGATTCGCGATACCATCAGCACGGCCATCCAGGTCAATCTCTCTATCGTGGCTATTGAATACAATGATGTGAGCAAGCGGCTGGCGGCATGGGGTGGAATTTTCGCTGCGGCTACAGCCTTAGCCGGAATTTGGGGAATGAATTTCGAGCACATGCCCGAACTGGAATGGGAATATGGCTATCTCATCGCGCTGCTAGCTATCTGCTCGGCCTGTGTCGGCCTTTATATTCGGTTCAAGAAGGCTGGATGGCTGTAAATGGTTGTTATCTACCATTTTTATGATGCAAAATCCAAATAAATAGCCATTGTTTTGAATATTGCTCTTACCTTTTCTTATCACATATAACACCCCGTCATTTAGCTTGAAATTACCCGTCAATGACGGATAATTTTGCTATGCTTACCATCGTTGGAACAGAAGAACTTGAACGTCTCTGGTCGCATTACTGGACGGAGCAAGAATACTATGAATTCATCACTTACATGACCCAGAACCCAGATACAGGTGATGTCATCAAAGGCTCAGGTGGTATGCGAAAAGTTCGCTGGAGCCGTTCAGATTCTGGAAAATCCAGTGGTTACGCATCATTTATTTTAATCATTTGGCTAATGGTGAAATCTGGTTAGTCTTTATCTATGCAAAAAGCAAACTAGATTCTATTAGCGCTAAAACTCTAAAGGAAATCAAGCATGAAATCGAAAAAACCTTTGACAGATGAAGAGCTAGAAGCCTGGGAAAACAGCAGGGATATGGAAGCTGAATTACTTAAATCAGTAAAGCAAATGGTTGCCAGAAAAGGTCACGTGGTGATGTCCCCCGTTATTTCTGCACGCAAGAAATCGGGTCTTTCGCAAGCTGAATTTGCCAAATTATTGGGTGTGTCAGTAAGAACCCTTCAGGAATGGGAACAAGGCCGCCGTCAACCCAGTGGCGCAGCTGAAACACTGATTGCTATTGCCGAGCGTCGTCCTGATGTATTGAAGGAAATCGCTGTATGACAGTTTTCCCCTAACAGGCTAACAACCGATAAGTGTGTCAGCATGCTGGCTGATAGCATGACTACTGAGATATAGGGTCTTCATAACTAATATGTGCGGAAAAAAGACTTGCCGAGATAATCATTAAACCACCTATCCACTCTTTGGGCGTCATAGTCTCATTTGCAAGAAAATAGGATGCAATGGCAGCAACAATCAGCTCGAATAACATAATGACAATAGCCTGATTTGCCGGAATATGGGTTAAACCGTATTGCAATATTATACTCAGCAAGAAGATCGTTAACCCGAGCGCCAGCAAAAGTAACCAGATATCTGTAGAGATGTCAGAGATGAACGGGAGAGATTCCATTTTCCAGGATGCAGAAAATCCAATTAACGTGACACCCAGCCAGATCGCCATTGATTTTAATTGAATATTGTGCGCTTGATTTTTACGAACCAGTACGTTGGCCAGGGCAAACATAATGCCACCTGACAATCCCATCCAGTCACCAAATGATGTGGGAAAAGGAAAACCATTTTCCGGTTGCCATAGCATGGTTATTGCGCCGGTTACGGACAGCAGAGCAACCCAGTAGCCAGGTAGACCCAATTTTTCACTCAGTAGAACCCGTGCAAATAGAATTGTCCATAATGGCGCCAGATAAAACAGAAGTAAAACTCGCATGACCTCACCATGAATGATTCCCAGAATGTAGGCCATGTTCGCCAAACCCGAACATACACCAATCCAGATGAGTAAATAAACTGCTTTATCCCAGAAATTGAATGTTCGAATTTGTTTGTGGAATAACACAAGCCCAACTAATAACGCAATAAAGTAAGTGAGAGTGGTAGAAGCTTCTCCCCTGATTCCAGACAGTTCGAGTAAACGAAAGGGATACCACGCTACGCCCCAGAAAGCCGCACCAATGAGTAAAGCTATGATGGGTACAATATTTTTTTGCTTGGTCAACATTAGGATTGCCTTTTATAATAAACGATTTTCATCAAACAACTAAGGCTTGCAAAAAGCCTGAGTTTGCTAAAAATTTACCAGAGTTTTAGTGTAGGGAGTATGAGAGAAACTTGTGCTCGCTTATACTGACTACTTTTAGCTTTACCATTAACAGAGCAAAATGAATCCAACGCTGAACAATCTGCAGCCTTATCCTTTCCAGAAACTTTCCAAATTATTGGATGGAATCACGCCTAATCCATTGCTCAAGCCCATTCATTTGCATATTGGTGAGCCTAAACATCCTACCCCTGATTTCATTTGCCAGGAACTCATTCATAATCTGGACGGATTGGCGCATTATCCCACGACCCTGGGTGCCAAGTGGCTACGCGCGAGCATTGCCACCTGGCTGATGCGACGCTATCGATTGACCGCGCTTGATCCGGATACCGAAGTGATTCCGGTCAATGGCAGTCGTGAAGCTTTGTTTTCATTTGCCCAAGCTGTGGTTGATATCCATAGCGCACAACCTCCGGTGGTAGTGTGTTCCAATCCTTTTTATCAGATTTACGAAGGGGCGGCCTTATTAGCGGGAGCAACGCCTTATTTTCTCAATACGCTGGCTAAGAATAATTTTGTCTTGGACTTTGCGCAACTAACGACGGATGTCTGGTCACGTACGCAGCTTGTCTATGTTTGTTCGCCCAGCAATCCGACCGGCAGGGTCATGACCATGGAGGAATGGCAACAGTTATTTGCGCTATCGGATCGTTATGGCTTTATCATTGCCTCGGATGAATGTTATTCGGAGATTTATTTTGATGAGGATGATCCTCCGTTAGGCGCGTTGGAAGCTGCCCGTCAGTTGGGTCGAGATGGCTTTCCCCGGTTAGTGGTGTTCAGTAGTTTATCCAAGCGTTCCAACGTGCCTGGAATGCGCTCCGGTTTTGTGGCAGGCGATGCGGCTATTCTGAAAAAATTTTTGCTTTATCGCACTTATCATGGCAGTGCCATGAATCCAGCGGTACAGGCGGCCAGTAAAGTAGCCTGGGCCGATGAGCAGCATGTGATCGAAAACCGGCGCATGTATCGGGAAAAATTCAGTCAGGCCATGACTATCCTGGCAGAACATCTGCCGGTTGTGATGCCCGATGCGGCTTTCTATTTATGGCTAAAAACACCCATCAGCGATGTTGAATTCACGCAAAAGTTATATCGCGATTATAATGTCAATGTTTTGCCGGGCAGCTACCTTGCACGTGAGGCTCATGGTGTGAATCCAGGCGAAAGTTTCGTACGCATCGCCTTGGTCGCACCCCTCGCTGAATGTATGGAAGCAATGGAAAGAATAAAAGATTGTTGTATCTGAATTGATTAAACGTTAAGGAATAGCATGGAACAATTGCAAGCCATAATTGAAGAAGCTTTTGAGCGGCGTGCCGAGATTACCCCACGTAATGTCGAAGCCAACCTCAAAGAGTCAATTGCACAAGTCATTAATCTGCTGGACACTGGTAAGTTGCGTGTGGCTGAAAAAATTGGTGCTGAGTGGGTGACTCACCAGTGGATCAAAAAAGCAGTATTGTTATCTTTCCGGATAGAAGATAACAGTTTCATAAAAGGAGGTTTCTCCAATTACTTTGACAAGATTCCATCGAAATTTGCAGATTATAGTTCTAGAGATTTTCGTGATGGTGGCTTTCGGGTAGTGCCACCTGCGGCAGTTCGTCGAGGTTCATTTATCGCCAATAATGTGGTGCTGATGCCTTCGTATGTGAATATTGGCGCTTATGTGGATGAGGGTACCATGGTGGATACGTGGGCCACGGTGGGTTCTTGTGCTCAGATTGGTAAGAATGTGCATTTATCGGGGGGAGTGGGAATTGGGGGTGTACTGGAACCGGTGCAGGCCAATCCCACGATCATAGAAGATAATTGTTTTATCGGTGCACGCTCTGAAATTGTGGAAGGGGTGACTGTCGGGGAAAATTCAGTCATTTCAATGGGGGTTTATATTGGCCAGAGTACGAAGATATACAACCGTGAAACGGGGGAGATCAGCTATGGCCGCATACCGCCGGGTTCAGTTGTCGTATCAGGAAGCCTGCCTGCAGAGAACAGGCAATATAGCCTTTATTGCGCGGTGATTGTAAAACAGGTTGATGCTAAAACTCGCTCCAAAACAGGTATTAACGAATTGTTGCGCGGAATTTAACAACCAGCGGTAATCTATGCTGTATTAAATAAACCCCGGATCTTCCCGGGGTAACCAGTATCATTTTTATTATTTCTCATATAGCTAGAATAGCTAGCGTTTATTGGGCCGTTTATTGGTTTGCCGTTGATTGACTGTCCTTCGTGCGCAATTGGTTGTTCACCTTTTTAACTCCTTCCACCAACCATGTTTGCATAATGACCTGATCAGCTTGGGCCTGATTATCAACCAGACCATTTAAAGAGACTTCGCCGTTTTTGACATCAATATTGAGAGCCAGATTTTTTGTATCGGCATGATCGGATAGCCTTGCTTTAATATTGTTAAGAATGGCATTATCATCGTATTGCTGTCCTTCAGGGGGCACCACCCAGGATTCATGCACTCTTTCTGAATTACCACAACCTGATAGCATGACCATGCTAAAAAGTATTGCAATTAGTATCCATAACTTATGGCGTATTTCCATATTGTCTCCTCAAAGTTAAAGTTAGCCTAAATTTAGTTAGTAGGGGAAAGAGCATCTTGCGCGTCAATGAATTGCTAGATCTCTGGTTTGCAAGTACGCGATTACTTGCCGGGGTAAATTTTCAGCAAGACAGTCAAATTCCTGTAATCCTGTCATTGCCCGTAACCAGGTCAATTGACGTTTGGCTAATTGTCGCGTAGCTGCAATTCCCATATCCATCATTGTAGTGCGACTAATGAGATTGTCCAGATACATATATACCTGCCGATAGCCGACACAACGCATGGAGGGCGTTTCTGCCTTGACACAAAATTGATCACGGATCGTGCGAACCTCATCAATCAAGCCCATTGCGATCATTTTTTCAAAACGGATAAGAATGCGCTCATGCAGAATTTTTCGATCGGCTGGCAGAAGCGCCATGCTGATCAAGTGATAGGGAAGCGGGGTGCTTTGCTGTTGTGATAGGATATCTGACATGGGTCTATCTGTGAGATAGTATACTTCCAGTGCACGTTGAATGCGTTGGCTATCATGAGGTTTAATGCGTTCTGCAGAGATTGGATCAAACTGCTTCAATCTATGATGCATTTCTGGCCAGCCTTTTTTAGCAGCGGTTATTTCAATTTCTTTGCGAATACTTTCATTTGCGGAGGGAAGTGTAGAGAGGCCTTCTTTTAAGGCTTTGAAATAAAGCATGGTGCCACCCACTAATAATGGAATGTTCCCTCTTGCCGTGATTTCATCCATTTTTGTGAGTGCATCTTTGCAAAATTGTGCGGCAGAATAATGCTCGTCTGGATTAATTAAATCAATCAGATGATGGGGGACTGCGGCCAAATCATATTGATCAGGCTTGGCGCTGCCGATATTCATTTTCCGATAAACCTGAGCTGAATCCACGCTGATGATTTCAACCGGAAAATATTGGGCTATTTCCATTGCCACATTCGATTTTCCGCTAGCTGTCGGTCCCATTAGAAGAATAGCAGGCGGAAGCTCGACTATGTTGTGCCTGCTCAACATATTATTCTGAAAAAATTTGAAGTTATTAGCAAAATATCGGGAACCTATCTAAAAATTACTGGATCAATCATATGTCATGGTAATCAGTTACAATATATAAGCCGAATCGCCAACAAAACAACATGAAATACTTAAAGTCATCGAGTACTTAAGCTTGATGGTCACTTAATTAAATTCCAACCATTATAGGAATAAAAATTGAAGATCTTTGCTATTTTACTATTGCTGATAATACTTTACAGCCTTGGATCCGCACTTTATTATATGGTGAAAGATAATGGGCAGGGCACACGTATGGTCAAATCATTAACAATCCGTATTGCGCTGTCACTGGTGCTTTTTGTTGTCATGATGGCAGCAACTTATATTAATTATATTCATAAAAGTTGATTATTTTGACTGCCCCAAATTTTGGTAAATCTGGCAGCGAACGATTAAAACCATCCTTCTCCTGTTATGCGGTAACTATAGCTGAGCCGGTGCAGCATGATTAGAAATACCGCTACAAATTGCAGAATGATTTTCTAGAGTGTCAGCTTTGATCTAAAGCAGACAAGCATCATCTTAAACAGAGTATCAGTAATAGTGTGATGAGCTGAAGCATTTACCAAATTAAATGCTCACTCCCTATGGCGTTCCCTGGCCAAAGGCATCTTATTGCCTGTTATTCCATCTCCCAATCAAACATGACGCGAAGGCGAGCCAGCCGCAGACAGTATCAATCATACGGCAAGGCAGCAAGCAAAGTTTAGCTGACAAAGTCAGTTTTAATTTAGAAATGGAATTATTCAGGCATGTTACATTATTCTAGTAATGGGCTGAAGCATTCGGCTCTGATTGCTAGCATAAATAAAACCATCCATTTTTTGCGGAATGCCACACAGCACAATTCTAATTACAACGATTGCGGTCAGTCTTGGCCTGGCGTTGATTATGGGAATCATTGCCCAACGCTTGAAGCTGCCTGTTTTGGTAGGCTATCTGTTGGCGGGCATGATCATCGGTCCTTATTCGCCCGGATTTGTAGCCGATATCGAATTATCCAATCAACTGGCAGAAATCGGTGTCATCCTATTGATGTTTGGTGTGGGTTTGCATTTTTCGTTAGATGATCTGCTGGCTGTTCGACGCATTGCATTACCAGGCGCAATTGCACAGATAGCAGTGGCAACCGCGCTGGGCGCTACCATTGCGATAAGTTGGGGTTGGAGCATAGGGGGAGGTATTGTATTCGGTTTGGCACTCTCGGTAGCCAGCACGGTCGTACTACTGCGTGCGCTCGAGCAGCATGGTCAGCTTAAATCGATTAATGGCAGAATAGCAGTCGGCTGGCTCATTGTTGAAGATTTAGTCGTTGTGCTGGCTCTCGTATTGCTGCCTCCGCTTTCTGTCGGGCTAATCAGCGACAACAGTGCAGTCGATGGCACAAAATTAGTTATAACACTTATCCTCACCTTGGCTAAAGTGTCAATATTCATCGGATTCATGCTCATCGTAGGGAAAAGACTGTTTCCCTGGCTGCTCTGGCATGTTGCCAGCACCAAATCGAATGAGCTGTTCACGCTATGCGTCATCGCCGTGGCAGTAGGGATTGCGTATGGTGCGGCGATCCTGTTTGATGTGTCCTTTGCGTTAGGTGCGTTCTTCTCCGGTATGGTAATGCGAGAGTCGAGTTTAAGTCATCGAGCAGCGCAGGAATCTCTACCGCTCAGAGACGCTTTTTCGGTGCTGTTTTTCGTCTCAGTGGGAATGTTGTTTGATCCGCATATTCTGACCGAAGAGCCGCTGCACGTGCTCATTGTCGTTGCGATCATTTTGCTGGGAAAATCACTGGTCGCCTTCATACTGGTGCTCCTGTTTCACTACCCGCTCAACACAGCCCTTACTGTATCGGTCAGCCTTGCGCAAATTGGAGAGCTTTCATTTATTCTTGCTTCACTCGGTCTGACGATAGGCCTGCTCCCGCCGGAAGGATACAGCCTGATATTAGCGGGTGCCTTTATTTCAATTACGCTTAACCCGCTGGTCTTTCAAACAGCTGAGCCCATCCAGAACTGGATCCGTGCGCGCTCCCGTCTTGCCCGCAGGCTGGAGCATTCAATGGATCCGTTGGCAGAATTGCCGATGGCGGTTGCCTCCAATTACGTAACGAATCATGTCGTGATTGTGGGTTATGGGGCTGTGGGAAAGCGTGTCGGTGAAACGCTGACCAAGGAAGAAATTCATTTTGTAGTCGCAGATCATAACCGGGAAATCGTCGAACGCTTACGGAGGGAAGGCATTCACGCTGTGGCGGGTGATGCGGTTGAACCGGCTGTCCTGATCCAGGCGCATATTTCACGTGCCAGTGTATTGATCATCACCGCTGCGGATGCATTGCGGATACAACAAATGGTCGAAACAACCCATATCCTGAATCCTCAGGTTGAGATCCTGATCAGCACGCATGATGCAGAAGATGCGGCCCGACTACAAAAAGAAAATGCCGGGAGGGTATTCCTGGATGAACAGGAGCTTGCCAATAACATTACCCATCATATATTAAAAAAATTGGGAAGCCACAAATAGCAGTATGCCCAAGTATCTTCGGTAGAAAACCGATCATACTGTTATGCATGTTTGAAGCAATTAAATTTAAGAAGCGTCTCACCTATCTCATGCCTGAGTCGGGTAAGACGCCCGGTTTTCATTAATCGCGAGGTCAACAACAGCGGCTGATTTTGCCACCGTACCGTGCTTCTTGTCGCTCACGGAAGAATGCTTCATAAGACATGATGGCCTTATCAGGATGCGCTTCTCTCATATGCGCAACATATACGTCGTATTCAGGTACACCGATCATTAAGCGCAGGCTTTGTCCTAAGTAACTCGCTGCGCGGATAACTTTATGTAACATGATGAAACACCTCTATTGAGTAAGTGGTAGCCATTAATAAGGATTGACAGGAGAGAGTTCGACGCGCACGGCTCTGCGTGCCAGCAATACCGCTCTCAAACCAAAAAACAGCATGCTGAGCAATATGCACATGAACATCGCAGCAAGCCCCGCATCCAGATAATCATTGAAAATCACCTGCTGCATCTGAGAAGCCGATTTCGCGGGCGCAAGCAGATTGCCTGCACTGAGCGCTTCCTCGTATGAGGTCGCATGAGCGAGAAAACCAATACGGGGATTCTCATCAAATATCTTATGCCAGGCAGCTGTTAAGGTGGTGCAGGCAATCCAAACAGTCGGCACAATGGTGATCCAGGCATACCGGTCGCGTTGCATTTTGAACAGGATGCAGGTACACAAAATGAGCGCAATACAGGCGAGCATCTGATTGGTAATGCCGAACAGCGGCCACAAGGTATTAATGCCGCCTAAGGGATCGATCACCCCCTGGTAGAGAAAATATCCCCAGCCACTGACACATAACGTGGTAGCAATGAGATTGGCGGAAATGGAGTCAGTGCGTTTCATCGCAGGGACAAAGGTACCGAGCAGATCCTGCAGCATGAATCGTCCCGCCCGGGTACCTGCATCGACTGCGGTCAGGATAAAGAGCGCTTCAAACAGAATCGCGAAGTGATACCAGAATGCCATCATTGCCTGTCCACCGATAAAGTTGGACAGAATTTGCGCCATGCCGACAGCCAGAGTAGGGGCGCCGCCGGTACGGGAGATGATGGTATGTTCCCCCACATCCTTGGCCGTTTGAGTCAACATCTCCGGCGTAAGATAAAAGCCCCATTGCGAAATGGTATGCGCAGCAGACTCGGCGGTGGTGCCGATTAACGCCGCAGGGCTATTCATGGCAAAATAGATCCCGGGTTCGATAATGGAAGCCGCAACCAGTGCCATAATTGCGACAAATGACTCCATCAGCATGGCGCCGTAGCCAATGAAACGCGCGTCCTGCTCATTTTTAATCATTTTCGGTGTGGTACCGGATGAAATCAACGAGTGAAAACCGGAGACCGCACCGCATGCGATGGTGATAAACAGGAACGGAAACAAGCTGCCAGACCAGACCGGGCCCGTCCCATCGACAAACTGGGTGAAGGCCGGCATTTTAAGCTCGGGAGAAATAATCAGCACGCCCACAGCTAACCCGACAATCGTGCCGATCTTCAGGAAAGTCGACAGATAATCACGCGGCGCCAACAACAGCCAGACCGGCAATACCGAAGCGATGGCACCATACGCAATCAACATAAAGGTAAGCTGAATCCCATTAAAGGTAAACCAGGCGGCCAGCTCAGGATTTTCCTGAATCGATTGACCGCCGACGATCGCAAGCATGAGCAGAATAAAGCCGAGCAAGGACACCTCACCGATCTGTCCCGGGCGAAGATAGCGCGCATAAATCCCCATGAAGAACGCAATCGGAATAGTCGCCGCTACGGTAAAAGTGCCCCAAGGTGACTCTGCCAGCGCCTTGACCACAATCAACGCCAATACCGCCAGCAGAATCAGCATGATAAAAAAGGTACCAACCAGTGCGATCATACCCGGAACAGGCCCAAGCTCAGATTTGATCATATCGCCGAGCGAGCGGCCATCGCGCCGCATCGACATGAATAACACCACGAAATCCTGAACGGCACCGGCTACCACCACACCGATCAACAACCACAGCAAACCGGGTAAATAACCCATCTGGGCAGCCAGAATCGGTCCAACCAACGGCCCGGCACCAGCAATCGCAGCAAAATGATGGCCAAACAACACATACTTATTGGTCGGCACATAATCCAGCCCATCATTAAATTTATGCGCAGGCGTGATGCGCTCAGCATCCAGCCCTAATACGCGCCGTGAAATAAACAGGCTGTAATAGCGATAGCCGATCAGGTGGACACAAACTGCTGCGATCACAATCCAGATCGCGTTAATAGATTCGCCTTGCTGCAGGGCAATCACGCCAAAAGAAAAGGCACCTAGAATGGCTAAGATCAGCCAGCCAGTATGCTTGATAAGATGACTCATGTTTTTTCCTGTAGGTAATAGTTATAGTTACGATTGATTTGGAACGTGACGCGTGTATGGTTATGAATTTTACTTGACTCATAGGCCATAAGAATATTGTTAAAATGATATTGTTAGCATAACTAACCCTGGCTATCTCACTAGTAGCATGTTCCAGAAAAAGGGGTCAGCCAATTATATGATGCATGAAGTACATTTATGATACGTGTGGCCATAAATGAATATACAGAAGAATGGTTTTGTGGCACGTCCGTGGGCAGAACAAATTCAGCGGAACACTACCTGGTCTACCTGACTTGGCTGCAGAGGGGCGCTTCGCTTAATTAATTTATTTGATCCAAGCCAAGCCAAGCGGTGAGATGGCGCAAAATTTATTTTTAGGGAGAGACGTATGTGCTATCCAGTTCAATGTGCCAGATATATGAATGGTTAAGCTCCAGTAAGTGTATTCAAAAGCTCCATCGATGCTTCCCTTATCTTTGATCTGTCCCCTTCACGGCAATCAAAGTAGTTTCGGTATTTCATGTAGGTCGGAAGCTGCGTCGTGTAGAGGTAGACAGGAAAGATAATATTCTCGTCAGTTTCGCGGCTTCTTATCCAGGCAATGTTAAACTCCTCCTTGCACACTTTTGAACTCAAGTAGTCTGGCGACAGTAAAGCAACCACCTTACGGCATTTGTCGAGAGTTTCAAAGATTTCGGGCTGCCATGCTGAGCCAATATTCAATGCCTTGCGATCCACAAATATCCTGATGCCCGGACGCAACTCGCGCAGTGCTTTCTCAAATGCCTCACTGTCATTTGCATTATTTCGGGAGTAGCTGATGAACACATCGTATTCGTCGCGAAGCGCTTTCTCAATTAAATCACCTGTGAGTAATTTACCACCTTGGATTATTTCATTACGTAGGGTTAATTTATCATGTGAGCGGATGACTTTATCACCTTGGATTATTTTATTATGTAGGTTTAATTTATCACTTTGGATTAAATTACCTTGTGACAGGTATTCGGCCTTCTTCTCTGAGAAGAGCTGTAGCGCATCCAATACTTGAGTATCCGATCGAGTGACCATCTTAATGCGATCCAGTGGCAGACCGATCTCTAGCCAATGGAGCGCAGCTTCCAATAGCGGATTCAACATCTCTCGCACGGAATAGCTTTGATCTCCAGATGCAACCACAGGTATGGCAATTGTCTTTATATCCTCCCGTTCCGCCACTATAGGCGTGAGTGCGCGGAAGATGTCCCCAACAAGTTCAGGCAGTGAGCCTCGAACAAGCGGCTCGAAGCACAGGATTCGTCTAAATTGGAGTCTTGGATCTTGAGTTGAGAACTCCCTCGATAGCCAACAGGAAAAATTCTCCCGTAGGTCAATATCTTTTATGATGGATAATGCTTCTACTGATAAGCCCTTTTGATATAGAGCTCCAATCAACGAGGAAGGGGTGGGGGTGTAGTCATTCGGAAAGGCTGAAACGACCAGAAGATCGAATTCTTCGGCTGGTGATAGGTCCGTCAGGTCGCCCTGATAGAGCTCGATACGTTTCTCTTCTCTCCCACGGATTTCAATAGAATCTAAAAGCTTCATAGGTATTCTTCCTGATGATTGCCGACAAAAATCAAGCTTGACTAGTAATTATATAGTTTTCATATATCTTCCATGCTTTTGGAATTTACAGCAAAAAATTATTACTTCTGAAAGAAGTGATAATTATTAAATGAAGAAGTGAAATAGAGTTATTGAGGTTATTGCAGCAAGGGATGTTTTATTTTATTTGACCAAAAGAGGTCATTACAATGAGGGCAATTATCAGCGTTTATCTTATTTTATTTTTGCATACGCCAGATTAAGTTCTAATTTTTACAGGCAAGTTACTCAGCAAGCCCATACTCTTTAAGCATTCTATAAGCACCAATAATTTCTTTTGATTTTCTTTCCGCAAGGTCTCGTATTTCAACATCAAGAGTAGATACTTTATCGGGATGATATTCCTTAATTTTCCTTTTATAGGCCCATCTTATGTCGGAAGGAGTTGCATCCAACCGAACCCCAAGAATCGTGTAGCATTTAGAAATGCTGAGGGTTAGTTCGCTCTCTTCGTCATCGCTATTGTTTATTAAGTAAACGTATAAAAAGCCGTTGGCATCCTGACTTAGCTTATAACGTGTGTTACAGGATGGACATTTCCATATTGCCGTCGATGGCGGCATAGATACTCTAAGTTTTTGCGCACATTCTGGACATTGAAATACCTTTGTATGTGTTCCTTCATTACGTTGTGAACCCGGAGCAAAAAAAATTTTTTGGCTATCTTTATATTTGTTTTTTAGCAAATAAAATAAGCCAAATACTGTTACGGGAAATATTATTGGTAGCATATCTTCTGGCAGATCAAAAGTACTCCAAGAAACAAATACGAATGATAAGGCAAAAAAAGAATAATAAACCATCAATAACGAATTAGTTAAGATACGTCCAAATGGATAGCCTGCTTTAGAGCATAAGTAGCTCCCAATGAACATTACTCCAATAATGGTTACAAAAAATGAGAGAGCAATCAATTCTAATGAGCTATCCATGCGCTTTTTACTTAATAATTTATTTATATGGAACTGTATATTATTAATGCTCCTGGCATTAGCTGCAGCGAAGTTGTTATGTTTTTCAGATTTGCTCGCTGTATATCATCTTAAATAGAACAAAATATAGTTCTCGAGATAATGAAAATGGTTTTTTCAGATTAGGCAGGATATTGGAGGGATATTGGGTGATATTGACTGATTAGCTTATGGCCGAAGAGAGAATTTCAATGACGTTATTTGGTAGTTCTTATTCAAACCAATCTCTGAATAAGTCAGATTTCATCATAAAGCCGCTTTCTGAGTATTTTTTTACTGAAAATGATCAATTAGCAAAATTAATTAGATTCTGCTGGTGATTCTTCAAGCATTGAAAAAATATCATATACACATTTTCTGAACTCATTAATAGTATCTTGTGAATAGGTATGCTTTAAGCTTCCATTACCACCGATCGAGGTATCTTTGACAGCCAAATCTATAGGAAGAAGGACATCCATTCCATTTTTACTACGATTGAAGCCTATAGTTGGGTTTTCACCGCTAACAATATCTATAATCACGGCCAATGTTGTATTATTAATTTGAGGAACAAACAAGCGATAGCCTTTATTATCTGCTTCATGGGACTCGTATATACTGCCAGCAGTAGTACCATTTGAGGTTTTTATAAATGCGTAATAGGGTGCTTCTACAATATTGCTATTCAATACATCAGCAACACCTAGTTTTAGCATCATCCCGAACGGCTCAATATATAAAGCTATGCTACCAACAGCGATTATCGGTTTACCTGCTCGATAAGCAAAATCTTGTGTAGATGTTTCAAAATTTATCTCACAACCTTGTAGCTTGCCGCTATATGAAATCTGCCTGAAGCCTGCCCGCAATGTTCCAACAAATTGCTCATAGTTTTGAGCATGAACCATTGAGCTTATTAAAAGAGAAATAAGCAATGCTGGATATATTGATTTCATGTCAAAATGACTGATTTTAGCAAAATGACCGAGCTATATTTTAAAAAGAGTTGAATAAGTTTTGACTCCATTTTTAATAAGCTAATCTTCTACTACAACCCTTTAATCATTTGATTTGGTTTTATCTGGTGTTTATAACGAAGCCATAATAGTGGATAATAACAATCTTTTACGCATTTTCAGATTACCGGAGTCGATTACTGGAGCCGAGAATCATCAAAAAAGTGGGTATTGTAGCGGGTATCAAACTATATTATTTTAATCGGTAATTAAATTATTCAAAAACATAGCTTCTATATGCTGCTAATGATCGACAATTACGATTCCTTTACCTATAACCTGGTGCAATATCTGGGTGAGCTCGGTGAAGAAGTCGAGGTTTTCCGTAATGATGAAATAACGCTGGAGCGCATTAAACAGCTTCATCCTGACAGAATTGTCATTTCCCCGGGGCCTTGTACGCCGAATGAAGCCGGTATTTCTTTGTCGTTGCTTAAAGATTACGCAGGACAGGTGCCAACACTCGGGGTATGTCTGGGTCACCAGAGTATTGGCCAGGCATTCGGTGGCCGCATCGTTCACGCCAAACAGCTCATGCATGGTAAAACCTCACAGATTTTTCACCATGATGTCGGGGTATTTCGCGGTTTGCCTAATCCGTTTGTGGCCACGCGTTATCATTCTCTCGTGATTGAACGTGAAAGTTTGCCGGATTGTCTCGAGATTACCGCCTGGACGGAAGATGGGGAAATCATGGGGGTGCGCCATAAGACGCTGCCGATCGAGGGGGTGCAGTTTCATCCTGAGTCAATTCTGAGTGAACAGGGTCATGAATTACTACAGAATTTTCTGGTGGGTGGTTCGGAAGCAAGAAATAACGCCTTTCATAGAGCTGGTTAATCTGTGAGTCCACAAGCAATACTCACTCGCCTGATTGAGCAGCGCGAAATTCCATACGATGACATGCTGGCGCTGATGCGCAAAATTATGGCAGGCGAGTTATCTCCTGCCTTAATTGCGGCCATTATCACCGGGCTGCGGGTAAAAAAAGAGAGCATCGAAGAAATTGCTGCCGCCGCACAGGTGATGCGTGAATTTGCTGCACGGGTTGATGTGTCGGATTTGACTCATTTAGTGGATACCTGTGGAACGGGGGGCGATACTTCCCATACCTTCAATGTTTCTACTGCCTCGGCTTTTGTTGCCGCCGCCGCCGGGGCACAGGTGGCCAAACACGGCGGGCGCTCAGTATCGAGCAAATCAGGCAGTGCGGATGTGCTCGAAGCAATCGGAATCAATCTGGATCAAACGCCTCAGCAAATTGCTCAGTCAATTGACCACATCGGTGTCGGCTTCATGTTTGCGCCTAATTTTCATCATGCCATGAAGCATGCTGCTCCGGTGCGGCGAGAGCTGGGGGTACGCACCCTATTCAATATTCTGGGGCCACTAACTAACCCTGCCGGTGCCAGAAATCAGCTATTAGGCGTCTTTGATGCGAAGCTGGTCAGCATTATTACGCGGGTGCTACAACGGCTGGGTAGCCATCATGTCATGGTGGTGCACGGTTATGATGGTCTGGATGAGATCACGATTACCGGGGAAACCAGAGTAGGTGAGCTGAAGCAGGGTGAAATTTATGAATATACCATCCAGCCGGAGGATTTTGGGATTGCCAGTGCACCGATTGAAACGATTAAAGTAACCGATCTAATCCATGCCAAAGAAATGCTGCTCGCTGTGCTGGATAATCAACCTGGTCCCGCAAGAGACATTGTTTTATTGAATGCAGGCGCAGCCATTTACGTGGCGGGAATCACCGCATCGCTTGCCGAAGGGATTGAAAAGGCACGGGATGTTCTCGCAAGTGGGGCAGCCAGGAAAAAGATGCAGGATTTAATTGAATTTTCTCATCATAAAAATAGCTAGGATGCAAGCATGTCTGACATTCTGAATAAAATTCTCACCGTTAAAGCGCAAGAAGTGGCAGCCGCCAAGGCATCGAAACCATTATCCGTCATACAAGCAGAAGCTGAAGCGGCAAATCCTGCACGTGATTTTGTTGGTGCTATTCACAGCAAAATTAAGCAGGGATTCCCTGCGGTGATTGCTGAAATAAAACAGGCGAGCCCAAGCAAGGGACTGTTGCGTGGGCGGGTCACATCAGCTGCTTCTTCTGACTTGACCATGGGGAATACACAGGGTGCCGAGATCGAAGGTTTTGATCCGGCAGAAATTGCGGCAAGTTATGCCAACCATGGTGCAGCTTGCCTATCTGTTTTGACAGATAAACAGTTCTTTATGGGAAATGCGGATTATTTAAAGCAGGCGCGCGCAGCCTGTGAGCTACCGGTGTTGCGTAAGGACTTTCTTCTGGATGATTATCAGGTGTTTGAATCGCGCGCCATGGGAGCAGATTGTATTCTGCTGATCGTTTCTGCTTTTCAGCTGTTTCCTTACCCCGATGAAAAGCAGGCGGCTGATTCGTTTACGCGTATGCATCAACTCGAGTCTCTGGCGCACTCTCTCGGGATGGCAGTACTGGTTGAAGTGCACGATGCCGATGAGCTTGAACTTGCCTTGCAGTTGGCTACGCCGCTGATCGGGATTAACAATCGCAATTTGCGTACTTTTGAAACACGCCTGGATACGACTTTGCAATTGCTCGAACAAATTCCGGGGGGGAAAATCGTCGTGACTGAAAGCGGCATTAAAACACGTGATGATGTCGCATTGATGCAGGCACATCAGGTCAATACATTTTTGGTAGGGGAAACATTTATGCGCGCAGACGATCCGGGAGTAGAGTTAGAGCGATTGTTTTTTTAACAAAACTTCGCATAAGTAGCTGCTGGGGCACATTGAAAGGGTGCCTGCAAGCCGGATAATCAGTGAATAGTAAGCTTTGAAGTGGCTTGTCACAATTTTGCAATATTTCTCCACTAGTATTCGTTATTCCGTTGCTATATCAAAACTGACTTTGTCGGCTTTACCTTGTCTTATGGGTGGATACTGTCTGCGGTTCGCCTCGCGTCATGTTTGATTTGGAAATAGAATGGCTTATTTTACTAAGCGATATCATTAACTTGCAGCGCTAATTACGTACGGAGGAACTTACTTTGAAATCACACCTACTCAGAATTATCCCTTTCGTGATGACCTTGACAACGGTAGTCACGATGAATCATCCAGCCCATGCCGGTCCTGTTGTGACGATGGATGGTTCTAGTACGGTTTATCCCATTACAGAAGCCGTTGCGGAAGATTTCCAGATCGCCAAAAAAGGTAGCATTCGGGTGACGGTAGGGATATCGGGGACAGGCGGTGGGTTTAAGAAGTTTTGTCGAGGAGAAATCGATATCGTTAATGCCTCGAGACCAATCCAGCATTCTGAAATGGAAGCTTGCAAAGCAGCAGGCGTTCAGTATATAGAAATGCCGATTGCATTTGATGCCTTAACCGTCGCCATTAATCCCCAGAATACCTGGAGCAGAACGATCACTGTTGCCGAGCTGAAAAAAATATGGGAGCCGTCGGCACAGGGGAAAATAACTAAATGGAATCAAGTTAATCCGGCCTGGCCTGATGAAAAAATCAAGCTATTTGGTGCAGGTGCGGATTCCGGAACATTCGATTATTTTACGGAAGCCATTGTGGGTAAGGCAAAATCGAGCCGAGGTGATTTTACTGCGTCTGAAGATGATAACGTACTGGTACAAGGGATCGCAACGGATAAGTATAGCCTGGGTTTCTTTGGCTTTGCCTATTACACTGAGAACAAGAAAAAAGTCAATGCTGCTGCGATCGATAATGGTAAGGGTGGTGTCATTCCTTCAGCAGAAACAGTCGAAAATGGCAGTTATCAGCCGTTATCTCGCCCGATCTTTATTTATGTCAATGCCAAAGCGGCAGATAAGCCGGAAGTGAATGAATTCGTCAATTTCTACATGAAAAATGCACCCACCCTCGTAAAAGAAGTTAAATACTTTCCTTTGCCGGCAGAGATTTATCAGTTGAACCTCGATCACCTTAAGCAAAGAAAAGTAGGGACCGTCTTTGGTGGTGAGAGCAAACTGGATCTTAGAATTGATGACGTCGTCAAACTGGAAAGGCACTTATAAAATAGATAGTCTCCGGTAAAGCCGGAGGCTATTTTGATTGGCTTCTCAATGGCTGAGGCATTAAATGCTCATTTTTTGAGCAAGTGCTTTCCGTGCGCTCTGTACTCCTCGTTGGTTCACTCACTTATTCAAATCTTACGTAGTATATAGGTAATTTCCCGACTGAATCCTGTTAATAAAGAGTGACTTCCAATACTTCAGGTTTTGATCGGCTTAGTTACTTTCCAAGTTTCGTCATGAATGTCATAAATCTGTAATATTCATCCTCTAACATGCTGTCCCTAATGACAATTCATTAAGGACAGAACATGAGGATATTCAAGCAAGCGCTAGCACTCTCTTTGGCCTTGAGTGCCGGAGCTGTTTCAGACGTGATGGCATTAGAGCTTTACGTCGATACCAATACCAAGCAAATTTTTGCTGAACCGGGGCCTGGTCGAGTACTGTTGGGTACGTTTGTAAAATCTGAAGATGCGCCTGCAAAAACTGAAACACCAAAAGTACGATCAGCACCGCCACAGACTTCAGCAGAATCATCGAGCAAAACTGAGTCGGCTGAATTAACTCCCAGCCGTAAAGCTCAAACCACAGAGCTGGCAGATAAAGCTGCGAATGAGAGCCTTGCCGACAAGGTTTCAGTGCTTGAAGAACGTGTCAAGGAAGCCGAGAAAGTTCATATGGAGTTTGATGATCGGGGTTTGCACTTTAAAACCAAAGACGGTAATTTCTCATTTGCTGTGAATGGACGTATCCAACCTGCCGCGCAATACAATTTTATCAATGATCCGGATCCAGCTTTCGGTCAGAATACACCCAATGAACTGAATAGCGGCGCGAATATCCGCCGGGCACGTCTTGGTGCGGAAGGGACTTTTTTCAAAATATGGGATTATAAATTTGAGTTCGATTTTAGTCGTGGCAATGGTACGGTAGCCTCTGGCATTACCGATGCTTTTGTGCGGCTGAACCATACTGATGCATTATCCTACAAAATTGGTTCGTTCAAGGAACCATTCAGCTTGGAAGAAGCGGCCAGCAACCGTTTCTTGACCTTTATTGAACGTCATATGGCAGTTAACTCTTTTGTCGACAACCCTAATACTTACAAAACAGGGATAGGTGTCAATTATGCCGTTCCACGCTGGCAGACGGGAATTGCCTTCCAAACAGAACCTGTTGGTGGATGGTCATCGGCTTCCACCTCGGTCAACGCCAACGGCAATCAGAGTCGCAATAACGGCTCTGGCGATACTGGCTGGACAGCGATCGGCCGTATCACTGGCAGGCCGTGGATGGAAGATGATACCAAATTCCTGCATGTGGGTATCTCTGCGGGACATACTGACGTCAATACCCAGTACCGGGCTGATGGCACCATGGTGGGTGAGGGATCAGGCGGAGGTGGGGGCGGCATGTCGTTCACAGCATTTCCGGGAACAAACGTTGATCGTACCAATATTCTGAATACCGGAAACCTCAGTAATGGTGCATTAAATGATCCGAATCGGCGCCAGATTACAAGTTTCGATCGTTACGGGGCGGAATCCTGGCTAGTGTATGGGCCATTTTCAGCGCAAGCTGAGTTTTTACGTACCAATATCAACGGCGTCGGTTATGATAATGAGCATTTGACTGGCTACTATGGTTTTGTAAGTTACTTCCTGACTGGTGAATCGAAGGCCTATCACATCAGGAATGGTGCTGCAAACCGGATTAAACCCAAAAAACCGTTTAATTGGAACGGTTCAGGTTTTGGTGCCTGGGAAGTTGCTGCGGGTTATGACTATATTGACATGAACTCTGGTGTCATCAGAGGGGGCCGAGCTTCCATGTTCAGATTCGGGTTAAACTGGTATCCCCATTCCAATGTCAAATTACAGAACAATATTGTGTACTTGATAGATGTCGATACATCTGGAACGCCAGTTACTAATACAAATGGTTATTCAGGTGGAGCTGGAGCACGTACCCGCGGATGGGATAACGGCGGTTTTGCAGCATTCCTGTCACAGATTACAGTCGATTTCTGAGTGGATGTAAATAAAAACATACTGCTAGCGTGCGCTATCCAGCGGAAATATCGGGTAGTTTCCCGAATTCCCGGCTGGAAGATGAGAAATCTCTGAGCAAGCTGCGTTAAGGCGATCATCTCAAATAACCGGAGGAGAAAATGTTACAAGTACACAACCTTAAAGTGCTGAGCATATTGAGCTTGATAAGTGCGTTGATTGGTGCGGTCGATACCGCAAGTGCTCAATCCATTGTTAAAATAGATGGCTCCAGCACTGTCTATCCCATCACCAAAGCGATAGCAAAGAATTTTCAGGTCGCTAAAAAAGATACGGTCAAAGTGATGGTGAATATCTCTGGCAGCGGCGGTGGCTTCAATAAATTCTGCCGTGGTGAGATCGATATTGTGAATGCTTCCCGTCCTATCCTGCAGAATGAAATGGCAGAGTGCAAAAATTCCCGCGTGAAATTCGTGGAGATACCTGTGGCTTTTGATGCCATAACCGTGGCGGTGAATCCGGATAATACCTGGGGTACCACCATGACTGTCGCACAACTGAAGAAAATATGGGAACCGCTTGCGCAAGGCAGAATCACCAGGTGGAATCAGGTCAACCCGTCATGGCCGAATGAAGAATTCAAACTTTTTGGAGCTGATTCAGCATCGGGTACTTTCGATTACTTCACCAAGGCGATCGTAGGCAAGTCTAAATTAATTCGCGGCGATTATGTTGAATCTGAAGACGATAAGCTATTAGTGGAAGGAGTAGCCAGCAATAAGAATGGGTTAGGTTTTTTCGGTTTTCACTATTACATCGAGAATCAGGATAAAGTTAAAGCCGTTGCGATCGATAGCGGTAATGGCGGTGTCTTGCCATCCGTTGAAACAGTTGAGAATGGCAGTTACCGACCTCTCTCCCGTCCGATCTTTATTTATGTCAGTATCAAGGCGGCAGAAAAGCCTGAAGTAAAACAGTTTATTGAATTTTATCTAAAGAATGCTCTCCTTCAGGTAAAAAAAGCCGAATTCGTCCCATTGCCACCGTCAGCCTACCGAACGATGTTGGAGCACTTCAACAACAAAAGAGCAGGATCGGTATTTAATGGCAAACCGGCCATCGGCCTTACGATTGATGAAATGATCAGGCGTGAAGGTCGCACAGAATTCGAGCATTATTAAGACAGCCATAAAATAGATTAGAATGAGGATTTGGCATTGTATGACACGGGATAACAGATTAAACTAGGCTTAGTAGAGATCGGTTAGCGTTGTCAATTACCTAAAAATAATAGGGTCCATCACTCATTCTATGGAAACAAAATTTCAAAGAGAGCGGCCAAAATATCTCAATCTCTTAAAGATTAAGCAGCCCTTGCCAGCGCAGGTTTCCATCCTGCATCGCATAAGTGGGGTATTATTATTTTTTCCTGGTATTCCATTATTGCTTTGCGGCTTGCAAAAACTATTAGGTTCGCCCGAGGGTTTTGCCCAGTTACAACTGATATTGGCTGATCCATTGGTGAAAGGGGCTTTATTACTGCCAATATGGTTTTTCATGCATCATTTTTGCGCCGGTATTCGTTATCTGGCGCTTGATTTACATTATGGTACTTCCCTGCAGCAAGCACGTTTGAATAGTAAAATTATATTGATAATGGGGTTTGTCCTGACAGCACTGGTCGGGGTTTTCTTATGGTAAAGAATCTGAATCGTGTGATAACAGGTTCTCATTATGGTTTACGGGATTGGTTAATTCAGCGTATTACAGCCGTGGTGATGGTGGTTTATGTGCTGCTATTGGCTTTTCTGTTCGGCTTCTATCCCATTTCTGATTATGCGGCGCTGAAATCGTTATTTGCCAATCAATGGATAAGAATAGTTTCTTTTTTATTTTTTATCAGCCTTTGTTGGCATGCCTGGGTAGGGATACGTAATGTCTTGATGGATTATGTTCACGCCACAGGTATCCGTCTGACGATGTATATTGTCGTCATCATTTCCTTGTTTTTATATCTCATCTGGTTTGCTGAAATTCTGTGGGGTTAACGTGAATATCCCTAAACGAAAATTTGATGTCGTCATTGTTGGTGCAGGTGGGGCGGGGATGCGCGCTGCGCTACAATTATCAGAGGCCGGCCTGAAAGTAGCCGTACTGTCTAAAGTGTTCCCCACCCGTTCTCATACCGTTGCTGCACAAGGTGGTATTGCTGCCTCTCTGGGTAATGTCACCGAGGATAATTGGCATTGGCATATGTATGACACAGTAAAAGGATCTGATTATCTCGGTGATCAGGATGCAATTGAATTCATGTGCCGGCAGGCTCCTGAGGTTGTTTACGAGCTCGAACACTATGGCATGCCATTTGATCGGTTGGAGAATGGCAAAATTTATCAACGTCCCTTTGGAGGGCATTCTCGGAATTTTGGCGATACGCAGGCAACACGATCCTGCGCAGTGGCTGATCGTACGGGTCATGCTATGCTGCATACACTTTATCAGCGTAATGTGAGTGCAAATACTCAGTTTTTTGTAGAGTGGATGGCATTAGACCTTATTCGGGATCAGCAGGGCGATGTGCTGGGTGTTACTGCGCTGGAAATGGAAACGGGTGACGTCATGATTCTGCAAGCGAGAGCGACATTATTTGCTACAGGTGGTGCCGGTCGCATCTTTCATGCGAGTACGAATGCCTTTATCAATACGGGAGATGGCCTCGGTATGGCTGCGCGTGTTGGTATCCCGCTGCAAGATATGGAATTCTGGCAGTTTCACCCAACTGGTGTGTATGGTGTGGGCGTACTGATCAGTGAAGCTGTGCGGGGAGAAGGGGGGTATCTGATCAATAAGGATGGTGAGCGTTTCATGGAACGCTATGCCCCACATGCTAAGGATCTGGCGAGTCGCGATGTGGTATCACGGGCATTAACGACGGAAATAAAAGAGGGGCGAGGTTATGGCCCCCATGCTGATCACCTTTTACTGAAGCTGGATCATCTTGGCGCTGAGGTCATTAAATCACGCTTACCGGGAATACGTGAAATCGCAATTAAGTTTGCGCACATCGATCCCATTGAACAACCTATCCCTGTTGTGCCAACAGCTCATTATATGATGGGCGGGATTCCTACCAATCTGCATGGCCAGGTCGTGGCGCCATATAAAACAGGGCCCGAAGAAGTTGTGCCAGGCTTTTATGCAGTAGGGGAGTGCGCTTGCGTTTCTGTCCATGGCGCAAATCGTTTGGGTACGAATTCGTTACTGGACCTTATCGTCTTTGGGCGATCAGCAGGTAATCAAATTATTGAAGATTTGAAGCGGAATTCCCACCATAAGCAACTTCCTGCTGACATCGCTGATACATCACTCGCAAGATTGGCACGTTTGGATAACCAGAAAGAGGGAGAAAGTGTGGCCCAAGTGGGGGAAGTATTAAGAAAAACCATGCAGAAATATTGTGGTGTATTTCGCTTTGCTAACATGCTTAAGGAAGGGGTCGAAGAAATCAGTGAAGTGGCTCAACGTGTTGCACAAACAGAAATTAAGGATAAAAGTAAAGTATTTAATACGGCTCGGGTTGAAGCATTAGAACTCGATAATCTGATTGAAGTCGCAACGGCAACCATGGTATCAGCTGAAGCTCGTCGAGAAAGTCGCGGTGCACATGCGAGGAATGATTTCCCTGAGCGGAATGATGACAAATGGCTTAAGCATACTTTATTTTTCAAGGAAGATCGTCGTATTGACTATAAACCTGTTCGGTTGAAACCTTTGACCGTAAGCTCATTTCCGCCTAAGGCAAGAACTTATTAACCATAATCTAATAGTTTATAGCTTGACCAGTTAAGAAGGCTCATTGTCCTATCGAATATGAATAGGCGCTGTTCAAAGCACTGCGTAAACAACTAAACCGTCGATATGCTCTTTAAATCCTATCCATTCTGGATCATTCTTAAACTGGTTAGACTATAAATAAAAATAATACGGCAGAAGAGCCGACAAAGTTATGTTTGATTCAGCTGGTAGGGTGCGTGCAATAAGTGTAACGCATTGCACTAGATGATGAGGTAGCACATACGGTGCAATACCCGCTAGTTATTGCGCTCTACGCCGGTTACGACAACAAATGGGATTATGCTTAGTAACCAAGCATAATCCCAATCATTACATTCTATTGTCTGTCTATGTGCGTATTATTTTCTTCATTACTCTCCATGATCTGAAAAAAAACCTCATCTGAGCGTATCATTCCCAATTCATTGCGGGCGAGTTCTTCAATGGCATCGAGTCCTTTCTTAAGATTATTAACTTCTGCTTCCAGAACGGTATTACGATTTTGTAATTTCTGATTAGTTTGGCGCTGGCTAGCCAGTTGCTGGTCTATTTCATAGACGTTTAGCCAACTCCCTTTGCCATACCATAAGGGGTATTGCGCCAGAATAATCAATACAATAAACGTAACAGCCAGCTTCTTCATTACCTGAGCTGGTAGTAAGCTTTCCGTCCTGGATATTTGGCCATATCGCTAAGATCCTCTTCGATACGCATTAATTGGTTATATTTTGCTAAGCGATCAGAGCGGGATAGCGAGCCTGTTTTAATTTGTAATGCGCTTGTTGCGACCGAAATATCAGCAATGGTAGTGTCTTCCGTTTCTCCTGAGCGATGAGATATCACGGCAGTGTAACCAGCACACTTAGCCATTTCGATGGCAGATAAAGTTTCCGTAAGCGTCCCGATTTGATTAACTTTAATCAAAATTGAATTAGCTACCCCGCGTGCGATGCCTTCTTTTAGAATTTTTGTATTAGTAACGAATACATCATCGCCAACAAGCTGCACTAATTTGCCTAGTTTATTCGTAAGTAGCTCCCAGCCATCCCAATCATGCTCGCTCATGCCATCTTCAATACTGAGGATGGGATATTTATCTACCCAGCTAGCAAGATAGTCAACAAATTGGGCTGAGGTAAAACTCAATCCTTCTGAATCGATATGATATTTTCCATCCTTATAAAACTCAGAGCTCGCGCAATCAATACCAATAGCAACATCAGAACCCGGTAGATAACCCGCCTGATCAATAGCCTGTACGATCAGCTTGAGCGCTTCTTCATTACTCATGAGATTGGGGGCAAATCCTCCCTCATCACCGACCGTTGTCGGCATATTTTTTTTATTGATGAGTGATTTGAGTGTGCTAAATATCTCAGCACCACATCGTACCGCTTCGCGAAAGCTTTGCATGCCTAACGGGATAATCATGAATTCCTGCATATCCAGATTATTATTAGCATGTGCGCCACCGTTAATCAGATTCATCATAGGCACCGGCAGTGACATTGCGCCAACACCTCCTAAATAACGGTATAGCGGTAAGCCAGATTCCTCCGCGGCTGCTTTGGCGACCGCTAAGGAAACAGCGAGAATGGCATTCGCCCCTAACCTTGATTTATTCTCGCTGCCATCAAGATCTATCAGGGACTGGTCGATGAAAGATTGCTCTACTGCATCAAGCCCCATAATAGCTTCTGAGATTTCGGTATTAACATTTTCAACCGCTTTTAATACGCCTTTCCCTGAGTAACGCTGCTTGTCTTCATCACGTAATTCTACTGCTTCTTTAGTGCCAACAGATGCCCCTGAAGGAACCGATGCGCGTCCCAGCACACCAGATTCAAGTAATACATCTGCCTCAATGGTCGGGTTGCCACGGGAATCTAAAATTTCACGGGCGATTACATCCACTATTGCACTCATGCGACTTTCCTTGTAGTTATTTCACTTAAATATTATTGTTAAATTATTAGTGTCTAAACAAACCAATCATTTTTTGTCATTGGATTGTTTGTGAAAGATTGGGTAGATAAATTCAATAAACAGGAAGATATAAAGCACATGACAACGATTCAAATTGAATTTTCTAATTCAGCGCTACTTTTCTTTTCTGAGTTGCCGTGTTTGTGGGCAAAATCAATAGCAGCTTTCACATAAGCTTTGAATAAAGGGTGTCCCCTTCTAGGTGTAGAAGTAAATTCGGGATGAAACTGACAGGCGACAAACCAGGGGTGCTCGCTTTGTGATAATTCGATCATTTCACATAAATTTTCTTCTGCAGATACCCCGCTTACGTATAGTCCTGCTTGTTCCAATTGAGAGATAAATTCGGCATTGACTTCATAGCGATGGCGATGACGCTCAGTGATTTTGTTTTCTCCATAAATCTTTGCTGCCAGTGAATTTTCTTTAAGTAGGCATTCCTGTCCACCTAGACGCATGGTTCCTCCTAGATCTGTCTTTGCGGTACGTTTCTCAAGGTGTCCCTCGCGTGTACGCCACTCAGTGATTAATCCTAGAACGGGATAAGGCGTAGCAGGATTGAATTCTGTGCTATGCGCACCTTCCAGTTTAAGCACATTGCGTGTATATTCAATGACAGCTAACTGCATACCCAGACAGATACCCAGATAAGGGATTCGTTTAACACGCGCGTAGTGAATAGCTTCTATTTTTCCTTCAACTCCACGTTTACCAAATCCGCCAGGAACCAGAATAGCATCCATGCCGAGGAGGCAATCTGTACCCTTTTTTTCAATCTCTTCTGAATCGATATAGCATATATTTATTTTGCTGCACGTATGAATACCAGCATGAATCAACGCTTCGGATAAGGATTTATATGATTCAGTCAGCTCGACATATTTTCCTACTAGAGCAATCGTTACCTCGTGTTTAGGGTGCTCTAGATCATAAATCAGTTTTTTCCAGACGGTGAGATCGGCTGATTTAGCAAGTATATTCAATTTGTGACAGATGATTTCATCCAGCATTTGTTCATGCAGCAATGCAGGTATTTTGTAAATGCTGTCGACATCAATCACTGAAATAACAGCTTCTTCCTTGACATTGGTGAACATGGCAATTTTGCGTCGTTCTTCTTGTGGAAGCATACGATCGGCTCGACAAAGCAACACATCAGGTTGTATCCCAATTTCTCTTAGCTCTTTTACTGAATGTTGCGTTGGTTTGGTTTTTAATTCTCCGGCTGATCCAATATAAGGTAATAACGTTAAGTGAATAAAGCACGTGTCATGGGATGGAAGCTGCACTGCCATTTGCCTGATCGCTTCCAAAAAGGGCAAAGACTCAATATCACCAACGGTACCCCCGATTTCTACAATAGCAACTTGGGCATCGTTTACACCCTTACGGATAAA
This sequence comes from Nitrosomonas sp. Nm34, assembly GCF_900113925.1. Classification (GTDB taxonomy): domain Bacteria; phylum Pseudomonadota; class Gammaproteobacteria; order Burkholderiales; family Nitrosomonadaceae; genus Nitrosomonas. The sequence continues at coordinate 69,583 of NZ_FORD01000007.1, read as the reverse complement.
AAGTTTGATTTCATCAGTAATATGGGGAATGACTTGTACTGTGCCGCCAAGATAATCTCCTCGCCGCTCTTTACGAATGACACTTTCATAGATTTGACCTGTCGTAAAATTATTACGCTTGGCCATCTTTGTCGTGATGAAACGCTCATAGTGTCCTAGATCAAGGTCGGTTTCTGCGCCATCATCCGTAACAAAAACCTCCCCGTGCTGAAATGGATTCATCGTGCCCGGATCGACGTTGATATAAGGATCCAGTTTTAGCATCGTTACTTTAATGCCACGACTTTCGAGAAGGGCTGCTAATGAAGCTGCGGCAATACCTTTACCTAAGGAAGATACTACACCGCCAGTCACAAAGACATACTTAGTCATGGGGGCAATGTTAACTCAAAAAGGATGTAATGGAAACCATAGGCTACAACTTCTATTCACTGTTTTAAAGCAATTACTCAGAGCTATTCTGGATTTCTGTAAAATCGAACTCATTGGAAGCATATAGTTTCAGATTTATCATCTGACATGAAAGTAAATTGTTTGGGGATTGACAAAAAATAGGTGTGTAAAAGGGTATTTCTACCAACATGATGGAATACTATTGCATAAATGGCTTAATAAAGCAGAAATATTGTAATTCCATTTCTAACTCAAAACTGCGTTTGTCGGCCTGACCTGGTCTTCTTTGCCTTGCCGTATTATTGATCCTGTCTGCGGCTGGCCTTCGCGTCAGTTTTGATTGGAAATGAAATTATACAGCTACAGAGCTGTAGAGAGCTATATTCAAATCAACAGAAATTTCTGAGGCAGCCTTGGGTAGGGGGTTACTCAGCAGCTGTTTCATACCAGCTGGCAGTGAGGCGTATCAACAATACGGATATTGCTACAATTTGAGCTGAAATCGTTCTTCATTCGAGAGTTGGATCCGTAACAAAGCCAATTTTTGTTAATCCAGCTTTTGCGGCCATACTCATGATGCGCGCCACATGTTCATAATGGGTATTTTTATCGGCACGAATATGGAGCTCAGTATTAGGAGAATTTTCTGCTGATTGAGTGAAACGGGGCGCCAGTTGCTCAAGCGTAACTGGCTCACCATTCCAAAAAAAAGTGCCTTCAGCTCGAATGGCAAAGTCAATGTGTTCTGGTTTAGTCGTGTTGGGGTGGCTGGAAGCTTTTGGCAAATCAATTTTTACGGAATGCGTGAGTAATGGCGCTGTAATTATAAAAATGATCAATAGTACAAGCATGATGTCCACTAAGGGCACTACATTAATTTCAGACATGGTTGTCTGTTCCTGATAGCGATCTGAGCTGCCAAAAGCCATTATTGCCTCCCTTCAAACGCTGAAGTAGTTGCCGCAGTTGGAGTAAACTGAGGGTTGTGGTTTTGTTCCGCTGCTGCCTTGGCGGTGCTGTCTCCGCTTTTATTGCCCACTGTGACAATGGTAAATAAATCATGTGCAAATGTATCCAGCCGCGCCATCCATATTCTGTTTCGTCTAATAAAAGCGTTATAGGCTAATACGGCTGGAATGGCAACAGCCAATCCTAAAGCGGTCATAATGAGCGCCTCCCCAACTGGTCCAGCTACTTTATCTAATGTTCCTTGTCCAGTAAGGCCGATTTGAATGAGCGCATGATAAATGCCCCAGACAGTACCAAATAAACCGATATAGGGAGCGACAGAACCCGCCGATGCGATAATGGTGAGTCCATTTCCAATGCGAGTAGCCTCTTGATCGATACCATTGCGCAGTGTGCGAGTTAACAATTCGCTTACTCCTCCTGCTGCTGCAAGTTTTTCCAGGCCATGCCTCTGTGAATCAGTCGTCACATCTACGGCTAATTTAGCCAGATGGGCAAACGCATTATCTGTAGAAGAACCTTTCATTTCTATTTTTAATTCCTGTAGAGAGTCAACTTCCCAGAAATGATTGAGAAAAGCATTGGCCCTTCGCGAGGCGATAAAATTACTGATGCTTTTTGTAATAATCAAATACCAGCTCGCTACCGAAAGCAGAAGCAGTAAAATGAATACCACCATTCCTACATGGTCTATCTGAGCTAGAAAATGAGAAAAACCAAGATTTTCTTCCATTACATTAGTTTCCTTGGATGACAAAATTAAAAGGTTGCAATGCGATAGCCCGTACGGGTTTGCCATCACGCACGGCAGGTTTACAGTGCCAGCTCTTAACCGCAGCGAGTGCGGCATTATCCAGTCGGGAATAGCCGCTACTATTGACGATACGGGTATTGCTGATGCGGCCTGATTCATCAAGTTCAACTTGTAGCATGAGTTTTCCTTCCTCACCCAAGCGACGTGAAAGAGTGGGATAATCCGGTGCGCTCAATTCCGGACAAGATACCGATAACTCGGAGGTAAGCGTTACGGGACCAGTTTGCATTTGCTCGGGACGAGCAGCTGGTACAGCCTTCGCTTCTTGCTTTTGTGTCGATTCAGATTCCTCGTGCACAGGCTCTGGCGCAGGCGGGGAAGGGGAATCGACCACTTTCTCTTTAGGTAGAGCAGGTGCAGCAGAAGCTAATTGGCGTTGTTTAGGTTGTGGTTGTGCTTTTTTAACCACTTTAGGTTTTTCCGGAGGAGGGGGGATATGTTCTGCTTTTACATCAGCTTTGGGAAGCTCTGGTGCTTCAATTTTAGGTTGTGGTGGTGCAATCAGTTCGGCAAATAAGGTCACTGTTTGCGTATTGGCAGATGGCAAGCGGTAATGCCACATGCCATAAATCAGGGCGGCATGTACCAAGAGTACACATAAGAGACCGATAAAAGAGATAGAGGAAGGGGCCGAATCGCGCTTAGTATGGGCCATATAATAATTAACGCCCTCCAAGAAAAGAAATATATTAACTAATTAAAACAATTCTTGCTTAGGGAACAGAACATTTACTTAGATAACTTATCGTATCCGGAACAACTTTAAGTTAAGTTGTGATAACAATGTTACTTATTTTAGCTTTAAATAATAAAGCAAACGATAATGGTTATCAATCATTATTAACTTTAATTAAGAAATTCATATTGATTAAAAAGGGTGAACAATCTGGTTTATAAGGGAAAATAGAAATAATCTCTTTAAATGCTTTACAATATACTACTCTTAAAGAACACATTTTCACTAACTTGGCTAATCTGGTCATTAATTATAACCAATGGCCTAAAAAAAATTCCATGACAATCTCAATTCCTCGATTTTGGCGGCGCACGTTATGTATGCTTTACGAGTTTCTGTTGCTGCTTGGAGTCTGGTTTATTGCCAGTTTTATTTTTCATTTGGTATTTCGTGATCCTACCGCACTCTATTTCAAGCCGCTCTTTCAATTTTATCTGCTTTCTGTTGCTGGCATTTATTTTATCTGGTTCTGGACGCATGGTGGGCGGACTTTGGCCATGCAAACCTGGAAAATGCGTGTGGTCACCGTGAATGGTAATAAGCTCAGTACTCGGCAGGCTATTACCCGCTATCTCCTTGCCGTAATTGGCATTACATTTTTTGGTTTCGGAATTATATGGGCATTATTCGATCGTGACCGCCAGTTTCTACATGATCGGCTCGCCGGGACACGCATTGTAAAAGTAGAAAACTGAGATTGAAGTTCAATCTTATTCCATTTCTAAATCAAACCTGATATTGCCAGCTTCACCTTGCCGTATGATTGAGCCTGTCTGCAACTCGCCTTCGCGTCATTTTTTGTGAACAATGAAGTATTGTGACGAGGCGGGGTGAGCAGGCAATTCGCAAAGCGGATGCTCGCAAATATTAATTTTTAGAGGTGCCCTTTACTCATAGCGCATCTGCTGATAAATCTGGAGTTCTTATGATAAAAATATCTCTCAATATGCAAATCCTGCTAGGGGTAATAGGTGGAATTTTGCTGGGTTTGGGATTTGTCATGGTCGGCCTGGATTCGTCTATCTCTCAAAATGGTTTGTATGTTGCCAGTTTGATAAGTACTTTATTCATTGATTTGTTGAAAATGATACTTGTCCCACTGGTGTTTACTTCCATTGTGGTCGGTGTTGCGAATTTACGCGCACATCACCAAATAAATCGGGTATGGCAAATCACGCTTGTCTTTTTTGCATCCACGATGGCTTTGGCAGTGATACTTGGTCTGACCGTAGCCAATCTCTTTCGACCGGGTGAAGGGCTTGAGATTGCGATGTTTAAGGATGCCATGCAAGACATCGACGTTAAGCAAATGTCTTTAGGCGAATTTTTTGCTCACTTTCTACACTCGCTTTTTTTGAATCCAATTACAGCGCTGGCTGAAGGTCATATTCTGGCTATCGTCATATTTGCATTGCTGCTTGGAATTGCTATGGTAGTAGGCGGGGAGCGCTACCATAATATTCTCATTTTGATGAAAGAATTTCTGGAACTGATCCTGATGCTGGTGAGCTGGATCATGCGTCTTGCTCCGCTCGGTATTATGGCATTGCTACTGCAATTGATCGTTTCTCAGGATATTGCTCTGCTTACTACACTGATTAAGTTTATTGTCATTGTTATCGGGACAACATTATTCCATGGCGTAGTCATTTTACCGCTTATACTTTATCTAATGACCGGCGTGACCCCTTTTAAATTCTGGAAGGGGGCCCGCGAAGCATTGATTACTGCTTTTGCAACCAGCTCCAGTGCCGCCACTATGCCTATAACGATGCGTTGTGTGGAGCAGCATTTACATGTCAAATCCGATGTGGCAGGCTTTGTTGTTCCATTGGGAACGACTATCAATATGGATGGCACCGCGTTGTATGAAGCGATAGCTGCTTTATTCATCGCTAATCTGGTGGGAATCGAGCTTGATATCACTCAACAACTTATTGTTTTTCTTACTGCCATGCTGGCTGCTATTGGGGCACCTGGCATTCCAAGCGCTGGCATGGTGACCATGGTGATGGTGCTTCAGTCAGTGGGTTTACCGGCTGAAGCGGTCGCTATTTTACTTCCTATCGACCGGTTATTAGATGCGTTTCGCACCATGGTCAATGTTGAAGGAGATATGATTGGGAGTATAGTCGTACAAAAGTGGATAAGAAGCCCTTAACGAGTTATTCCATTTCTAAATCAAACTTGACGCGAAACAAGCTGCAGACAGTATCCATCGTACGGCAAGAAGAACCGACAAAGTCATGTTTGATCTAGCTGGTAAGGTGCAATAAGTGTAACGCATTGCACCAGATGGTAAGGTAGTACATACGGCGCAACGCCCGATGATTATTGCGCCTTAAGCGGGTTAACGATATTAACCGGGTTAGCAGGATTACAAAGGAGTGACACGTATTACACGCGGGTCATCCGCAAATTCCAGTAATAATCGGCGTACACGCGCCTGCCATGCCTCTGCAAAAGCACTGCGTATCGTATCATCAGCGCGGTTTTGCAGAATAGCCGCCAAGCGTCCACTTTGTGCCGGATCACCCGGCACCAAAGAAACATCGAGCTCCACGGCCACACCTGCTCCGGTATCAAGGCGTTTGAAGAGGATAGCTTCTCCTTCCCGCTGGTCTGCAAAACTCAGCAATCCCACCCTTCTGAAGCGCCCTTGAATCCCATGGAAACCATTATCGGCAGCTGCGCCAGTTAATAATGTCAATACTTGCGCCATCACACCTGTGGTACCTTCATTTTCTGGTGCAGGCATATGGACAGCAATTGAACCGCGCTCAGCAGGTTCATCCGGATAAAGCGCGCGCAAGGCAGCTCGCCCGATGAGATATGCGCCAGCGACAGTAGGACATGAATGGCCGGCGAGACGTACTGCATCGACATAATGGTAATCCAGTAAACCACCGCGCGCAGCACCTAACGTGGCTGCAAATGGATCACGGGTTTGGACGACAGGTGCCTGCTCATAAAAATCGGGAAAATTCATGGAGTATTAACCTTTATGCTTAAATTAAAATGGTTTACAGTGTGCGGTTTAACATACTGAGAAGGTACCGATAAAATTATTTCACCTGATTAGCAGCACGGCAGCTAGCTATAAGTACTTTTGATCTCTCTACCAGCATAGCAAAATAAAACTATTGCCTCATCATTTTGAGTGCTTGTGCCCACTTGTGCAGTTCATTAAGCAGGGATATTCCCGAGCTTATATGGTGATCATTCGGTATAAAGTGCTTTTTTTCATTGATGTGTGTGGAAACATTCTGAACGGTTACTGCTTCCACTATTGGCATTATTTTTAATGTGGTCAAGGTAAGCTTTTCTATCAGAGCGGCTCTGAGTCCACCAGAAACTCCGCCATAACTGACAAATCCGGCGGGCTTATAATTCCATTCCTTATAGACATAATTGAGTGCATTCAACAGCGAGGGTGGGGGGCCGTAATTATATTCCGGAGTAATGAATACATAAGCATCTGCCGCACTGACGCTGGCCGCCCAATTTTTGGTGTGCTCATGCTGGTATCGCTGATGAACAGGGTGCTCTGGTTCATCGTATACTGGCAAATTGAATTCGGCAAGATCGACCAGTACAGCTTCAAATTCACCATGCTGCACTGCGATTTCATGGAACCACTTGGCAACATGAGGTCCAACCCGACCTGGCCGGGTGCTGCAAATAATGATATGGAGTTTTAGAGGCATGGGTTTTCCTTATCAGAGAAATTAAGCATGTAATTCCATTTCTAAATCAAACCTGACATTGTCGGTTTCTGTTTGCCATATTTATTTATATTGCCTGCGGCTTGCCTTCGCATCATGTTTGAGGAGGCAATAGAATAAAATATAAAATTAACTATTTTCTGGAGGCAGAAGAAATCCGCCTGATTGGTGATTCCAAAGCATGGCATATAGTTGATTATGAGAGAGCAGTTCTGCGTGGCTACCTTGCTCAATAATACGACCTTTATCCAGGACAATGAGTCGATCCATGGCAGCAATGGTGGATAGCCGGTGGGCAATCGCAATTACTGTTTTGCCTTGCATGAGTTGCTCCAGATTTTGTTGAATGCTGGCTTCTACACCCGAATCAAGGGCAGAGGTTGCTTCATCAAGAATCAGGATAGGCGCATTCTTTAATAACACGCGCGCAATTGCAACACGTTGACGTTGCCCTCCTGAAAGATTAACACCGCGTTCGCCGACAAATGCATCATAGCCTTTGCGGCCTTTATTATCAATCAGGGTTTGAATGAACTCATGAGCATGAGCAAGTTTTGCAGCTTCAAGCATCTGCGCTTCCGAAGCATCCGGTTTACCGAATAGAATATTGTCACGAATGGATCGATGAAGCAAAGACGTATCTTGCGTAACAATCGCGATATTGGCGCGCAAACTTTCTTGGCTCACTTGTCGGATGTCTTGCCCATCGATCTGAATCACCCCTTGCTGAGCATCATAAAAGCGTAATAACAGACTCACCAAAGTAGACTTGCCAGCGCCTGAACGACCGACAATTCCTACTTTCTCCCCAGCGGCGATGTGTAAATTAAGATCATCAAATACCCGGATGCTTTCCTTTTGATCTGCTCGATGATAGGTAAATCCGACATGACTAAAATCAATCGTACCAGAGGTGACGTGTAAAGGATGCGCGTCCGGCGCATCCACTACGGCCGGTGGTTCCGATAAGGTGTTGATGCCATCATGGACAATTCCAATATTTTCAAATAGGGCGCTGACTTCCCACATAATCCAGTGAGACATGCCGGTTAGGCGTATCGCAAGCGTCATGGCAATGGCGATAGCTCCTATCGTGATATCCTCGTTGATCCATAAATAAATGCCCAGCGCACCAATACTGAATACCAGTAGCATATTACTGCTCCATATACACCCAAGCAGTCCAGTAACCAGTCGCATTTGCGGATGCACCGTTGACAGGAAATTTTCCATACTTGTTTTGGCGTATTCAGCTTCACGCTGATTGTGGGAGAATAGTTTAAGGGTCAAAATATTTGTATAGCTATCGACAATACGGCCGGTCATGCTGGAACGTGCATCGGCCTGTACCTCAGAGATTTTTTTTAATCTTGGAATGAAATAAGACAGTATGATGGAATATACAGCCAACCAGATAAGCAGTGGGATGCATAAGTGAGGATCAGCATTTGCAACGAGCAACAGGGTCGTGATGAGATATACCGCGATGAATAGCATCACATCGAGTGTTTTCATGACGGTTTCACGTACAGCCAAAGCTGTCTGCATGACTTTGGTGGCAATGCGGCCGCTGAATTCATTCTGGAAAAAAGCATAGCTTTGATTGAGCAGATAGCGATGGGCTTGCCAGCGCACGATCATGGGGAAGTTACCCATTAATGTTTGGTACATGATCAGCGAATGGCACATAACCAAAATGGGTATCAGCAGCAGTATAAATAACGATAAACCAATCAGCGTGAGCATTTCTTCCTGCAGGAAATTTTGGGGATCTTTTTCAGCCAGCCAATCGATAATCTTTCCTAAAATGCCATAAAGCATCGCTTCACTGACCGCAACACAAACAGTGAGGATTGCCATCAAAAGCAGATAGAATTCGATTCCCCGGGTATAGTGGCGGCAGAACTGGTACAAGCCCTTAGGCGGCTCAGCCGGATGTTCGGGTGGGAACGGATTGATTAAGCGCTCAAAGAAACCAAGCATAGAGTAAGTTGTGACAAAACGAGAGAATAAATAATTGAAGTGGTTGCCTGATGCCCAGATAATTGCTTTGTAAAAGTATTCGTCACCGGTAACTCGATCAAATATTCTGGGACCCGCTGCATAAGTAAGAAGGGTAGAGCCTATTAGCGAAAGCAGAAATATTGCTCAGATCTGTGTTACTTGATCGTGCCACCCGTTTTTTAGATGAATTGCATCATTGCCAGGATAATTTAGCTCGCTGCTACGACCTCAACAGGACCAACCTTCTGAGTGTCTGTATCGTGTTTGTCCTGTTTGAGGATTAATCAGCATTCAGTAATGCTTACGGCCAAACCACCCAATGAGGTTTCTTTATATTTATGTGACATTTCCAGGCCAGTTTGTCTCATCGCTTCAATACAGTTATCAAGCGGCATAAAATGGTCGCCTGTTCCCCGGCGAGCGAGTGCTGCTGCTGTATGGGCTTTAATGGCGCCAAATCCATTCCGTTCTATGCAGGGAACTTGTACTAAACCACCCACAGGATCACAAGTCATTCCCAAGTGGTGCTCGATCGCAATTTCTGCTGCATTTTCAATTTGCTTGACTGTTCCTCCCTGGGCTGCGCATAGGCCAGCTGCAGCCATGGCAGCAGCTGACCCTACTTCTCCCTGGCAACCCACTTCAGCGCCAGATATAGAGCTGCGGTGTTTGATGATGCCCCCAATTGCTGCTGCGGTTAATAAAAACTCCCTTACATTTTCAATACTACCGTTTTCGTGTTTTACCATGTAATAGAGTACGGCCGGAATCACCCCCGCTGCGCCATTGGTAGGCGCAGTTACAACCATGTGGCCTGCTGCATTTTCTTCATTTACTGCCATCGCGTACGCGCATAGCCAATCGTTTAAAGTTGCTTTTTTATTAGAGTCATCTTGAAGTTGATTAAAAAGTTTTTTAGCGCGACGCGATACCTTGAGGCCGCCAGGGAGTTGTCCTTCTGCTGTTAAACCATTTTTAATACAACGTTGCATGGCATGCCAAATTTTATCTAAACCCTCATCAAGTTCATTAGCCGATATTTTCGTCAATTCATTGGCACGCTTCATCTCGGCTATTGAATAATTGCTTTGCTGAGACATTTCTAACATGCTGCGTGCTGAATTAAACGGAAAAGGAAAAGATTTGGCGGGTTCCATTTTCAGGGGAGCACTGAGTTGACTAATTTCAGCAAGCGTATTAATAAATCCCCCTCCGATGGAAAAATAGGTTTCACTTAATAAAACATTCTCGTTTTCATCAAATAACGTATAAATCATCCCATTGGGGTGCTGAGGTAATGTTTCCTGCTTATCGAAAATAATGTCATTATCAGGGTGGAATGTGATGACGGTATTTTTGTTGACTGTGAAGAAATGGGTCGTCCATAGTTCTGCAGTTAATGCATTCACATCCTGCTCAGACAATGCTTCAGGAGTATAGCCGTGAAGTCCCAATACGACAGCCCGGTCTGTTGCATGACCTTTGCCGGTAAAAGCCAGCGAACCCTTAAGCACGCAACGAACATGCATCGCTTTATTAGTCGAAGATGCTGCCACAAGCTGATAAATGCGGCTGCGAAAATCATTGGCAGCCATCATTGGACCCATAGTGTGAGAACTCGAAGGACCGATTCCGATTTTAAATAGATCAAGAACACTGATGAACATATATCAAACCTTGTGTAAATTATGGTAAAGAATGCTTAAATAAAAACTAGGGAACTTGAAAGCGTGTGGGGGAAGTTGCTATACATTTCGATAGCTGCAATGAACACTACTGGCGCTTCACTTATCTACTCGAGACGAGACTTTGGCAAAAGCTACTCGATTCGCTTTATTAGCGATCAAAAAGTTCATTTTCTCATTGCAGCATTTCATTCGATACCCTCGAATTGTTTATGATTATTTTTTCTTAACTGCACTTACTGAGACTTTGGATGTTACGAGTAGTTCTGCTTTATCACTAAAGAATAAGCATCACTATTTGCTGTATAAAACACTGCTGCTTATTTTTGTAGCGGAAGCTAACCTTGAATTTTACTTGATATATTAAGATCCGGAAAAATAAATTATAGCCTGCCTTGCATGCTTATTACTTATCATTGATTTTTATGGGTTTCTTAGTGTTTGCGCTATCTCTGGTTTCCCTGATTTTGAGGTAATAATAAACACATAGCAAATCTAATAGTAATCGCTTGCTCAGCCTATAAGTTAAATAAAAAAAATTTATTGTATCCATATGATAAATAAATGAATGTATGAAATATAAGAAGAAGCCTTACAAAGGGGGGGGTAAAATACTGACTCTTCATTTGGTTGATATTCCATTTACTTCCTGAGCTGCGAGTTTAAGATGTGTTTAATTCAATATGAAAGTGGAAATAAGGAGCAATGTGATGGAAACTAGTCAGATTCATGAAGAAATAAGAGAGATTAATCTTGGCTATATGTTACTTGCTCAGCGATTGTTGCATGAAGACAAGGTGACAGCAATGTATCGGCTCGGTATTAGTGAAGATGTCGCAAATATTCTGAAGAGCCTTACCTCTAGTCAATTGTTAAAAATGGCTAATTCTAATATGTTGCTATGCCGTTTCCGGTTTGATGACAAACTCTTGACTGAAATTTTATCTAACCATGGTCGGGATCGCGCCTTGGCCCAATCTCATGCTGCTATATTAATGTCTGGGTCTTCAACCGAAGTTATTGCTTAATTCAGAATATTAGGTCAAAGAGAACTGTATGCGAGAAAAAAGCCTTATATCAGAAGCAAAACAAATTCAACTTGCTACTGATTTAATTAAACTTGGCGCCAGGTTACAAGTTTAGAAGCAAATACTGAACTAAGCCGTGAGAGGCTGGTAAGGCTATATAAGGAGATAAAAGGGATATCTCCCCCCAAAGGGATGTTACCTTATTCTGAAGACTGGTTTACCAGCTGGCAACCCAACGTCCATTCTTCATTATTTATCAATATTTATAATTTTATTATTAAGCATACCAATGTGCATACTATTGATGCCATTATAAAAAGCTATAAGCTATATCTTGAGCATATTGAAATTAACAGCCTTCAGCGCGTACTAAGTTTAACACGCGCCTGGACGTTAGTACGTTTCCTGGAAAGTAAAGTATTGCGTGTTATCCCTTGCACCAAATGTAAGGGTAATTTTATAGTTCATAGCTTGGAAATACATTCTAATCATGTATGCGGACTTTGCAATATCCCATCTCGTGCAGGCAAGACCAAGAAGAAGGTTGCCTAAAGCAGTGCAATAAAAAAAGTAAAAATATACCGCTTGAATTTTTTGATAACTAACAATTAACCGCTTAGATCCATTGAGTTGTTTGGGGTTTATTGAATGATTCATTCCCAAGCAAACATGGTGTGAGCGCGTGCGGCAGATGGTATCAATCATGCGGCAAGGAGAGTCAACAAAACCGGGCTTATATTGGAAACGGAAAACCGATTCAGCGGCACTACGCTTATTTCAGCATATTATCTAAACGTTTAACGGCTTCTTCCAGATTTTTCATGGAAGTCGCAAAAGATAAGCGTATATAGCCTTTGCAACCAAAGACCGATCCCGGTACAACAGCCACGCCTGCTTTTTCTAATAGTAACTCGCTAAAATCGATATCATTATCATCTTTCATGTGCCCATCTTTTTGTAGTTTTTGTATCACTTGCCGGGCATCAGCAAACGCATAGAATGCACCGCCAGACAGTAAACAACGCATGCCTGGAATTTTATTTAATCTATCAGTAATAAACTGATTACGTTCCTTAAACGCTGCTTGCATCGGGATCATGCAGGATTGATCGCCATTAAGCGCGGTTTCAGCTGCAATCTGCGAGATAGAAGTAGGGTTAGAAGTACTTTGTGATTGAATATTCTCCATTCCTGTGATGATCTGCTCAGGTCCGCCACAATAGCCGATTCGCCAACCTGTCATCGCATACGCCTTGGAGACACCATTCAAGACCATGGTGCGTGCGCGCAGATCCGGACAGGCATTAAGTATATTGACAAACTTATCACTTGATAAAAGAATATGTTCGTACATATCATCGGTTGCAATCAAAATATTGGGGTATTTTCTTAATACCTCACCTAATGCTTTAAGCTCATCCAGACTATAAACGGCACCAGATGGATTGCTAGGACTGTTGATAACAAACATTTTTGTCTTTGGAGTGATGGCCTCTTCCAGTTGTTGCGCGGTAATTTTAAAGCCGTCTTCGATACCTGTTTCTATAAAAACAGGTTTCCCTTCAGCTATAAACACAATATCGGGATAAGAAACCCAATAGGGGGCCGGAATAATCACTTCATCACCAGGATTGATCGTGGCTAATACCAGATTAAAAAAGCTTTGTTTTCCGCCACAGGAAACGAGAATTTCTTTAGCAGTAAAATTTAAATCATTGTCACGTTTAAATTTTGCAATAATGGCATTTTTGAGCGCGGGTGTACCCCCTACCTGGGTATATTTCGTAAAACCAGCATTAATTGCAGCAATGGCTGCCTCTTTAATATGTTGTGGTGTGTCAAAATCAGGTTCACCTGCCCCGAGTGAAATAATATCTTTTCCCTCAGATTTAAGCTTTGCAGCTTTGGCAGTCACGGTTAGAGTAGGCGATGGTTTGATAGCCTGTGCGCGTTTTGAGAGTTCCACTACTGTGCTCCTGAAATGGTCGGTACCCAACATGATAGAATTAAATTAGTTTCTTGCATTGAAATTATACCTGTGATTATTACCTTTCCCAACAGTCCTTATAAACTTTACCAATCTTTTGAGCCTGCTGGCGATCAGCCTGAGGCAATCGGCAAACTGGTTGAAGGTGTAGAAGATGGTCTGCTTTTTCAAACATTGCTGGGAGTGACAGGCTCAGGTAAAACCTTCACGATAGCGAATACCATTGCCCGACTAGGACGTCCCGCGATTATCATCGCTCCTAATAAAACACTGGCGGCACAATTATATGCAGAAATGCGGGAATTTTTTCCGGAGAATGCCATTGAGTATTTCGTGTCTTATTATGATTATTATCAACCCGAAGCGTATGTTCCTTCGCGCGATCTTTACATAGAAAAAGATTCCAGTATTAATGAGCACATTGAACAAATGCGCCTCTCTGCAACCAAATCACTGCTTGAACGCAAAGATGCCATTATTGTGGCAACGGTATCCTGCATTTATGGTATTGGTGACCCGGTTGATTATCACAGTATGATCCTGCACTTGCGCGAACATGAGAAAATATCCCAACGAGATATTATCGCGCGGCTTACCGGCATGCAGTATCAGCGAAATGAATTCGAGTTTAGCCGCGGTACTTTCAGGGTGAGGGGCGATACACTTGATATTTTCCCGGCAGAGAATTCAGAGGTAGCCATCCGGGTATCGTTGTTTGATGATATGGTGGAATATATCTCTTCCTTTGATCCGCTAACAGGACGCATTCTGCAAAAAATATCACGCTATACCGTTTATCCTTCGAGTCATTATGTAACGCCGAGAAGTACTACGCTACGAGCAATTGAGACCATCAAGACTGAATTGGCAGAACGTATTGAGTATTTTCATCAGCAAAACAAGCTGGTGGAAGCTCAACGAATTGAGCAGCGCACTCGCTTTGATTTGGAGATGTTGAATGAGCTGGGTTTCTGTAAAGGTATCGAGAATTATTCACGTCATTTTTCAGGCAGAAAAGCGGGTGAGCCTCCACCTACATTAATCGACTATCTGCCCAATAATGCTTTAATGATTATTGATGAGAGTCATGTAACTGTTCCTCAGTTAGGAGGGATGTATAAGGGTGATCGGTCGCGTAAGGAGAATCTGGTGGGTTATGGTTTCAGGTTACCTTCCGCATTAGATAATCGACCGCTAAAATTTGATGAGTTTGAGAAATTGATGCCTCAGACCATTTTTATCTCAGCGACGCCAGCAGAATATGAGCGAAGTAAAAGCGGCCAGATTGCAGAGCAGGTGGTTCGGCCTACTGGTCTGGTGGATCCGGAAATTATCATACGTCCGGTAGCCACGCAGGTAGATGATCTGATGTCGGAAGTTACGCTGCGTACGGCGAAGGCGGAGCGAACGCTTGTTACCACGCTTACTAAACGTATGGCAGAGGATTTGACTGATTATTTCTCGGACCATGGGATTAGAGTGCGGTATCTTCACTCGGATATTGATACGGTTGAACGAGTCGAAATTATTCGGGATTTGCGCCTTGGCAAGTTTGATGTCCTGGTTGGAATCAATCTATTGCGGGAAGGGTTGGATATTCCGGAAGTATCGTTAGTAGGTATACTGGATGCGGATAAAGAAGGTTTTCTGCGTTCAGAGCGCTCGCTGATTCAGACCATGGGAAGAGCCGCACGTCATATTAATGGGACGGCTATTCTTTATGCTGACCGTGTGACCAATTCCATGCAGCGGGCTATAGATGAAACTGAACGGCGGCGTAAAAAGCAAACGTTATTTAATCAATCCAATCATATTACACCGCGAAGTGTCAGTAAACGTATCAAGGATCTGATTGATGGTGTCTATAGCAATGAGCCTGTACAGGGAAAACTTGGAATAGCCCAAGTACAGGCTCGCTATGACCATATGAGTGAATCTCAGCTAACAAAAGAAATCAAGTTGTTAGAAAAACAAATGCTGGAATCGGCTAAAAATTTAGAGTTTGAAAAGGCAGCTCAATATCGTGATGAAATCAAAAATCTAAAAAATAAGCTGTTCATTGGGTTTGTTGACCAAAAACAATGATGCGATTGTCACGAGATGGTCACGACAAGTCAAACACTACCATCAGTCCCCAATCTGAGAATTCTTTGTTATCAGTTATTGAGCCACCTTTACTTGGGTTGAGGTCACAAAGATAAGTTGATCAAATGTGCGATTCAGGGTTTTACTGGTAAAGTTGTGCATCCTCATATTTTCAACAAAGCGTATATGGTCACCAGCCTTGACTTCTTTGGTGGTAGGCGCTGCAATCCAGAAACGCTTGCCCCCATTCTCCAGCTCCATATAGGTATAACCTGTCGTATCCATCACTGAGACGACTATCCCTTCATCATCTGGTAATTTCTCTGTTTTTGTTGAGGGAACATTCTGGTCAGATAAAACAAGTGCTGGTTCCAGTAAAAAAGCAGTGAAGGCGACAGTTATAATTAATAGCAGTTTTTTCATTGTGTTATTCCTCTTGATCATCAGAAACGAAAATTATACTGAACGTAAAAGAGGTCAGGATGAACCCCAGGTCGCTGATTTTGAATGAAATTGCCTGTGAATAGTTTGGAATATCCTACGAGTATGTCTTGATGGCGGTCCACATGGATATTGACACGAAAATCAATTTCATCACCAACATGAGTACCTGATTGCCCTGTTGCGTCGTGCAGTGTTGCTACCCCTGCTGCATTGTACAGAAAGTCGCGTTTGTTTGCCAAATAGAAACGGTGATATTGTGCGAGAAATGTAAACCACGGTTGAGGATGTAATGAGAACTGAGCATTGAAATCATGAATATTCTGACGACCTACCTGATCTATCCAGCCTAAATAATAGTTGCCAAATGGAAAAAGCTGATTAAACGTATTGGATTTTCCATCATTTGCGCTGCTGTCACCAGAGGCAAAATCATAGCGTAACCAAAATTGGGGATTCATAGGTAAGGGAAGCTGGTAGCCAGCACCTGTTGCCACAGAAAAAGCCGAGATATCCTGGTGAGAGCGTCTGCCAAACTGATACATTCCTTCTAACTCATAAAGGAACCGGTTGTAATCGCCGGCTAAACGACCACCCACAGTTTCCAGGGTGGAATCACCTTGCAGGATATTTCCACTCAGAAGATTTGCTTGTGAAACAGTTCGGTTATCAATCAAGCTGAGTATATACAGATCAACCAGTTGACCCTTCATTGGTCGGTATGTGCCCCATAAACCGAAAAAATTCCGATCGTGATCCCAATTATCAAACTGATTCTTTTCTGTAATCATCGGTCGGACAAAAAAGGCATCCAGATCGAAGTTAGGCGTTCGCCAGAATCCTTTAATGCCTTGAAAGGTGCGACGCGTGTTGACCCAGTCCAAGGTGGAAATCAGTCGCTGAGAACCATAAAGTAATTCTTGCCGACCTACCCGCAAATAAGCAGGCCCATTGAGGAACTGCCCTAATTTGATATCTGCGAAAAGATTCAGCATATCAGTATGGTTGGTATCAGTAGGTAAGGCAGGCATATCCAGACCAGACGTACGCGCATCCAGAAATTCAGCGAATAGCCTGAATCTATCTTGATACCATAGATCAGCATGGAAACGGGTACGAAAAAGATGGAAGGTATTGTCAGTACCCGCCGCATTGAGACGGCTATCCGTTTCATTCATGAACCGGTACCAGAACTGACCTCCAAATGAGAGCAGCCAATCGTCATTCAGATAAATGCGTTTGACTGGATCAAAAAAATCTTTTTCATGCTCTGGTTTTTCAAGATAACGAAAATCAATCTCAAACGCAGGCGTGGTAAGCAAGGCAAAAGGAGCATAGGGCGCAACGGGCGGTGCTTCGCGTTTATTCCTTGCCATTAAATCCAGCAATGAATAGTAGCCTGCTCCGGTAGGGGGCATCACAAAAAGTCCCGGGCGAGGGCCGGGTGTTACTGGTGGCGTCTGTGACCAATTAAATTTTTGACTAGTCGAGTCCATGCTAGCCGAATCCGTGCGCACTGCTTCCGTGGGCGCTGCTGAGAGATTCTGATATGAGAATGTAGCGATTACTAAACTGAAAGATAGTTTCAATAAACTGTTTCTTATTTCGGAGCAGAATTTCGATTTGATGTGCCAAATAGAACTGGATAAAAACATTATTTTATTGCCCCCTCCCGGGCATTTATTTTTGATTTAATTAATGCTGCCACTAATTCTTGGCAATTAAGAAAAATTATATTTTTTATTTGGGGGCCCTATTTTAATAAAATTTTATTAAAATCAAAGAGGAATACTTTATTAGTATTTGTTTTTTAATAAACGAACTCATCCCGTGGCCTTGTTGGGGAATTATCTCGTTTAATTACGTCATGTTTCATTCTGATTGTCAGGCTTTATTTTTGCTTTCAGGAAAGCTTGAAGGTTTTTGTGCATGATGCATCTTTTTTGTATGTTATTAATAGTTTGCTTATTAAGCGGCCAATATGGCCAAGCTGCTGGCCACTATAGTTTAACTGCTTTCTTTTGGGTTACTTTGCTCAAGTGCTTGTGTTATCAGCAAAGTTTTTCCTGGGTTTGAGTGATAAAAGGGTCACCTGCGGGTGGAGTGATGGGGATGACTCGAATGAAGCGTGTTAATGAAAGAGTATTAATGCAGAGCAGAGAAGGGTAGTAAATGAAGGAACAACATTACGTATTTAGTAATATTCTTATTTAATTTACACGATATAAGCTTTTGCAAAAAAGTAGAAAATGTCATAAAAATTAGGCTTATATAAGAAGCAGTAAAAATGTTAACAACATGAAGGTTGACCATTAGCGTTCAAAACATTAACATATGCGCTTCTTGTGACGCATATTCCCCGATAGCTCAGTCGGTAGAGCGACGGACTGTTAATCCGCAGGTCCCAGGTTCGAGCCCTGGTCGGGGAGCCACTTATTTCGAGGTTTTGCTAGACTCACCCTTTTTGACCGCGTTCTCAACGTGACAGAAACGTGACAACGGAATCACTTTGCTATCTCTTGTCGATTCGATTCTGGAAGCAGCAAACGCCAGATTTTCAGTAGCAAACTTAGCATAACGATCGACCATATTGCGCGATTTCCAGCCGCCCGGGTCTTTCAGTTCATCGCAGCTCGTGCCAGCCTGACGATGCCAGGAAGCCCAGGTATGGCGCAAATCATGAAAACGGAAATCTTCAATCCCAGCTTTCTTAGTCGCATTTATCCAGGCCGTATTGGTTAGATCCCAACCAATAGGCTGACCACGATAAGTAAAGCAGAATTGGTGAAGCTTTCCTATGTGCTCCTGTAATACCATGACTGCATCCTTATTCAACGGAACACCTCTCGGCGTGCCATTTTTAGTTGTATTCAACCACGCTGTGCGCCGATTCAAATCGAAGCGAATCCACTCCAAGCCGATAATCTCACGTGCACGGCAGCCTGTTGTCAAAGCAAAACGGATCAAGGCCGCCAGATGCTCAGGGGAAGCCGCAATCAAGCGATCTGCTTCTTCTCTCGTCAGCCAGCGATCCCGTTCCACTTCACCGGGCAGCAAACAAATCTTGGGAATGCTATCGATCCATTGCCATTCATCGCGTGCTATCATCAGCAAATTGCGAATTAAGGCCAGATAACGATTCACCGTTGCTGGTATGTTTCCCTTTTTGAGTTGTCCTTGCACTACTGACCAATCATGTCCCCGTTGATCTGATTCAATGTCAGAGTTCCCAAATAAGGATTAAGCATCCTACATATCCGTTGTACATCCCGGAAGCTGCGCAAATTTGCTTTAATCGTGAGATACCGTACCACGGCTTGTTGCCAGGTACGCTGAGGCTTAAATCCAAAATGATGTTCTCGAAAGGCTTCTAGCTTAATTTTAGCTAGCAATGCTTCGGCGTCTTGTCGGTTTTCAGTCCCAGCACTTTGGCGTATTCTTTTGCTGTTTGGGAGCGTAGTTGCAATCCACCAGAAGCGTGAATCTGGCCTCCGGTAGACGCCTTCTTGGGTTTGGGCCATATATTTTCCTCCTTAGCCCGCCCGTGCTCGCGTTGCTTATATTCCTCTATCCAGGCATCCAAATCAACCCTGTCATAAAGACAACGGCGACCCAGCTTGGTAAAGGGAATCTCCAGTTCAGTGAGCAAGGTTACTCCGATACCGAGGTAACATGCCGCTTCTTCTTTGGAGAGGCATCGAATAGCAGGCAGAGACAGGCTAACTTTATCCATCGTTATTCGCCATCTGACTGCTTCCGATACTGAGCCGCAGATTTGCTTAACTTAGTTTTTTCCTCAGCTTCAATGTCACGATTAAGAATGGTATTGAACTTCCTTGCTTTAATCGCTACTTTTTCCGAGATGAAATCATCGAAAGATAGTCCCAGATAAGAGCTGATATCATCAAAGTGCTGGCAAAAGGCGAGCTTAAAGGCAGCAAATCCATGATCCAAATTCCAAATCCTTTCCCGCGCCATGTAAGAGGTGAGGCAGCTTAATAAACTGCTGCATAGCTTATCAACGCCAGGAACACGGGCTGAATTAAAACGAGGGAGTAGGGGACTATCATTGGTTTGCCAGTCCACTGAGGACAAATAACCCCATAAGGGGTGAATCGGCCAACGTGAGCGTGTTTGGTCATCTGAATTAGGTAACGTCAAGCGTAGCCATTCTGTTGTGGCATAGCTCCATAGGCCATTCAGATGATTTAACACGTCTAAAAGTTTCTGCAGTCCCTTTTGGGTAATGACTTCTCGGTTGAGTTGAAATTCAAGCCGCCATACCGGATCGAGCCCATTCCATCCCGCGCGATACCAGAGCTCATATAAATAGGTTTTTTTGGATTGCTTGAGGATTTCCAGCGTTTTGTTATATAAACGGCAACTGATGACACCACCCGCGCCAATCGTCCAGCCAGAGAATTGACGCTCGGTAGAATAATGGTTAATAGCAGAAGCACGTGTTACCCAGGCATGACGATCCCAGCTTTCCATATTTTCTGAGCTAATAAAATCTACAAACAAATCGATACGGCTGACATTAGCGGATTCATGGAGAGTGCCCAATTGCTCCAGGATAGCCCGTAGCGCTTTTTCTGCTGCGGCTGGACTCCTATGTGTCAAATACTCACTGGAAATCTTTACGTAGGCTAATGGAACCGATTTGCTGCGTGTAGGATCATTCGAATGAGCAGCCTCATGCAATTTACTTGCGCGACCCAAAGCACATATCAATAATGCAAGTTGCTCACTGAATGGAAGTTCATATAAATTTGCTCAGTAAAATCCTCTATCTAATATCTCGTTTATTTTATCTTTTGAAGTAGAGCATATAAATTTTGGTGGTTCTTGCATCTGATTGCGAATTCCAGGTATTCATTAACGAGCTGTTTGAATTGATCAATTGATAGCTTACCGTATTCTTTTAATGAATTCATCATACCGTATCTTTATTAAAATAATGTAGATTAGAAGCAGAGAGAGGTATTATTTATATCGAAATAAGGATATAAAGATGGAAATTACACAAACTAATTCCAAGTAATGAGATTATGTAATTGGAATTTTGCTAGAACGGCAAGTATTCAAAAACTTTTATCAATGGACTTATTTTTCTTGCCACTTTGAAAAGTTGTAATTGACGTATGACATACGTTTGAATTTAATCTATTGCATATTAGCTCCATGACGAAAACGCATGCAGAAAAAACTAGCGCAGAAGACAAATCGATCGGCTTTGATTTTCAGTACTACTATTTTTTTTATAGATTGTTAAACCTGAAGACAGGAGAGAAAGTTGGGTTGGAGGTGTTAGATGATGTCCATACAGAACTTTCTAGCGACAGACAAATTCTAGTGCAGTTGAAGCACTCCACTAAAATAAAGGCAGATGGAGGCACAAAAAATCTGACAACTTTAGACCCTGATCTTTGGAAAACACTTTCAAATTGGAGTCAAGTCATAGTCGACAAGTATGCGGGAAGAGAAAAGAAGA
The DNA here is from genome assembly GCF_900113925.1 of Nitrosomonas sp. Nm34. GTDB lineage: Bacteria > Pseudomonadota > Gammaproteobacteria > Burkholderiales > Nitrosomonadaceae > Nitrosomonas. Next base: position 48,222 of record NZ_FORD01000007.1, on the reverse strand, counting down.
TGGATCAGCTAAATTTTGTTAATAAAACTGATTTTTTATTGATATCAAATAAGTCGAATAGTGAAGAAAATACAGCACTCAATACAATCAAAAATTTTCAATCAGGAAATTTAAACTTATCTGAGTTGGATTTCTATCTAAATGTACTAAAAGATAAAACGAAGGACAATGAACTAAAAGTTTATATTCAAAATGTACTTGATTTAGATACTGACGTAAGAAAAACTTTTCTCGAAAATTTAGATTTTGATCTTGAGTGTAATGACATAATAAAAAAATGTAAATTAGCGATAAAAGAAAAGCAAATAGATGAACGCAAAATAGAGGACGTTTTTAGAAATCTAGATTCTCAAATACGCCAAGATAATTTCATATCTATTCAAGCAAGAAACAAAATTATTATTAGTTTTGAGGAGTTTTACAAAAAATACAGACGGCATTTTGATCTTGCGAGAAATGAAATACTTACGCTAAAGTCCCTAATTGGTAATCTTCCTGACCATCTAACAGACCAAAAATTCATACAGCAGCTCATTGATATCGCTGATATTCAGCCTGATGATTTAGAGACGATGGCAGAATTTACCCGCTACAGATTGTTTATTCAGAACAATATTGATGAGTGGTACAAAAATGGGGATCTAACAGCAAACGAGTTGGAAGCATTCGATAAGGAATCAAAATTACGGTGGAGAAATGAGTTCAGAAAAACTTATCGAAATTGTACACAGGAAAATGTAACTGAGAAAGCTAGAGATTTATTGGATTCAATGCGAAAAGAGAAATTGCCAATAGCTACGCAAGAATTACCAACTGATATGAGTAATGGGCAATTTTATCGTCTTTCAGATATTCCGGAGATAGGTTGGCATAAAAATTGGGAAGAAAAATATAAATGAGCGGAAAGATACTATATAACAACATTGGTATAGCTGCTCTAAGTATTGCATTTGTTGTGGGTCGGGTTAGTTCTATGCCTTTGACTAAAGCTCTATTGATACTTCCATTCATCACACACAAAGAGCTTCTCAGCTACCTTTCAAATGGTAATGTAAGAATACAAGGGTTAGAAAAGCTTATTATTGAAAAAACCACTTTCTTTTCAAACTTTAATCAAAGATATTACGATAACCTGTGTACCTCTCTTAACTCCATACAGCTTCTAAATGAGCTTGAAATTGCTCAAATTAAGAACTCTATATTATTTATTGACCATAAATTTGCCTACCATAAATCAATGGGGCGTAGAACAGAAAAAATATATAAAGCTTCAACTAATATAGCGCTAGCTCTGAACGATGATGTTGAGGAGCTCTATTTGAGCTTAAGGATAGAATTATGAAGTTTAATTTCGATAATCTAATTATATGGTTGAAAAAAGGAAATATACGTACTTTGAAATTCCTTCCGAATAAAGTCAATATTATAACGGGTAATAGTAATACAGGAAAAACGGCGATACTTGATATCATTGATTATTGTTTGTTTGCGAGTCGCCATAAAATATCCGATAGCATTATTAATGAAAATGTTGAATGGTATGGCATAAGATTTTCCATCAATGACAAATGTTATACAGTTGCAAGAAAAGCACCATTTAAAACTATAGTTTCACCTGATTATTATTTTTCTTCTACTGGAAAAATACCGGAAAAGTTCCCTCATTCTAATATAACAGAAAGTGCATTGAAAACTTCTTTAGAAACTGATTTTGATATAAATCATGACATAAAAATTTCTTATGGAGGTCGTGTCATCAAAGCTAATTCTAGAATATCGCTGAGATATTTTTTACTTTTTAACACAATATCGCAGGACATCATCACACATAGCGAAGAATTTTTTGATAAACAAAAAGATGAAAAATATAGAGAAGCGTTACCCCGAACTTTTGATTTAGCAGTTGGGATTGATAACGTCGAGAATATTCTAAAAAGAGAAAAACGCGATGAAATTGAACGAGAACTAAGGAAACTAGAACGTGAAGATAAAAAACTCAACCAAAAACAAGATGCTTTTTACACTCAGTTAGCGGAAATAGTAAAGACGGCCAAAGAATTTGCATTAATACCCGAAAACTCCAATATTGATGACGCAGTTTCAGAACTCAAGAAACTGATTGCTCAAGTTGATACTGCGATTAGAGCGGATATTCCTGAGAAATATGATTCTGTAAGCCAGGAAATTAATATAGTAATCAGAAAAATAAGAAATTTAAAGCGTTTTTCCAAAGAATACAAAAATTACAAGGAAAATCTTAAAGATACTAGTGATAGTCTAAAACCCATAGAATTTATGGTCGAGAAGTACTCCGACATACTAAAAACTTCAATATATGACGAAATAATTGCTAGCTTGAAGGAGGACTATATCATGATCAAAAAATATATTTATGGTAAAAACCCGATGGATAGCAATATATCCGACATCATCAATCGATATGAAAAGCGTCTTGAGGAACTTAGAGGAGAGATAGCTTTATTACCAAAAGAGATAAAATCTTTTGAAAATGATAAAAAAAAATATATGTTTATCGGTGAAATCAAAGCAAAACTTTCACTTTATGAAAAAGATCAAGATAAAGAAGATAGCTCAAAAAGCGCTAAAATTGAACAACTTAAAAATATGTTGGATGATCTAGATGCAGAACTAGTAGAAAACAGAAGATTGCTGTTTATTAAAGCTTTAGATGAGACTATTCAAGATTATATTAATTTTACAAAATCGGCTTTGGAAAATTATGGCGAGTATCGTGCTTCGTTTAATTATAAAGATAAGAGTCTGCAACTAAGAAAACCTAAAACAGATTTTGTTGAGAATATAGGAAGTAGCTCTAATCACATGTTCTTACATTTATTTTTATTTCTTGGTTTGCACGAAATAATTGCCAAACGAAATATCCGATATGTCCCTCCATTTCTTATTATTGACCAATTTAGCAGACCGTATTGGGGGGAAGGTGAAAGTAGAAAAGAAAAACTGGATCACTTAGATATTTTTAAGGTTAAAACAGCTCTAAAACTTATGAATTACTTTATCACATGCATTTCTAACTCCGGTAAAGAATTTCAAATGATTGTTTTTGAACATATTAACCATGATCTTTGGGATGATCTTGAAAATGTACATCTTGTAGAAGAATTTAGGGATGGTAATGCACTTATTCCTTTATCCATGCTATCTAGTTAATTTTTTGAGAAAAATTACAAATATTTTGTGCTTATTGAGCAACAAGCCTAATTTAAAGAATTTGATAAGACTTATAAAATCGCACACCCACCTAAGAATGTACACAACAACTTCACTTTTGTTTAAGGTATTAGAATAACTGACTGGTTGAGCCAGACTGTTATTCCGTTGATCCTAGGCTAGAATCCAGGTCAGGAATTCAATTAGGGGCAAGTATTTTGTTTTGTAATAAAATACCTAGTAGATTTGCAGCGGTAGTAGTCAGCTGCTAATGTGTATTCCCAATTGGGTTGGATTTTTAAGCGAAATTCTGATTAAAAGTTCTAGCATCAGGCCAAATTTTACAAAATTTGACAACTAGATTTCGCTCTCTTTCACGGATTTCAGTTAGATTCCAATTTTCGCACTTAGATATTTCTTTGCTTAGCATTAGTGTTGAATTAAAAAATAAAGACTCTTTTTTATCTAAAAAATGAGCATTTGATAGGCTTGAATTTAATGGCCCAGTAACAATCGTCAAATTTCCGATACTTTGAATTAAGTTATCCCTTTCCAGTGCTAACTCATATGCTTCAGAGTAGGATGGATCGACCAAACCTTCTTTTGAAGGCAAAAGCTCCCAGAGAGGATCATTCTTTTTATATTCCTCAGAAAATAATTCATTAAAACTTATAGAACTGCCAGAAAACGGCAATTGCCAGTTTTCTCTCCATTTCTGAGGCAAAATGTGCTCCAAAGTAAACTGTTTAAATGGTAAATTATTGTTTTCTGTAAATCGATTTTCATCCCTACTTAGTAGCTCAATTCTATATAAGATATATCGAAGAACATTTTTATTAACACCTATCTTTGACCAATTCCCATTAAGTGCTGATTGAACATCCCTATCATCAGGCCATTTTGCTGTATCAGAATTCTGATCAGAAAGGTATTCAACAAATGAATTCACACAAATCTTGTTTCCATTAAATTTTCTTATGACGTCAGAAAAAAATTTATTGTAATTCTTGTGGCCTTGAGTGGTACAAAGTATTCGACGAATTGTATACGACTCCAATATGCGAAAAATTAATGCGATTTCATCTTTTGTGGCTTTCGACTCATTCACAAGAAACAAGATAAAAGGATGCAGACTAGTTATATCAAATATTTTATAAAACCTCATAGGGAGTCCAATATCTGACTCAGTATTACAATCGATTATTTCCTTATAAACCTTCGAGTATCTGCTAAGCTCAGAAAGCTCATAACTAGAAGAATTCTGATCCCCAAGCAAATTTTTTCGGTACTGCCGTTGATAAACTTTAAATAATGGCGTAACGCTGTCTGTGCCCAATTTCGCCATAAGGAAATGTTGAAAGAAATGTTCAGATAATGCTTCCTTTTTTCTCCCAAGCATTACTTCAGTTTCCCAATAATTATTTTCAAAATGACTCCAATAATCTTGATACAAAGTATCTCTGTCTTCTTCAGAAATTCGCGTTCTTAGAAAAAGATTATTTCTAAGCAAGTCAAACTGAAGTAAAGCTTTACCTCTTCCATTTAGCGACTCAAAAATCATCTCAGGCTCGTCATCTGAATCTATTAAAATCTGAACAATTCCGAAATCATTTAGTACTGCATGAAATAATGAAAGAAGCTTATTTCGATCGCCAGTAGCATATATATTAATCATTTGCCGAAAATATGTATACGCTGAAAGAATTTGTCCCTTCTTGCCTACTAAAGTATCACTGGCTGAACCTTCGACGATACATTTCAATGAGAATCTATCAAATTCAGTAGGGATAAGTTTGTATTGTTCACCATCATATTCTTTAGACAACATCCCTTTATTTAAAATGTAATTATTCACTTCATCTGAAATTTCTTTAAATTCTAATGATGCGCATATTTCTCGAAGTGCACAAAGAATTATTTGGAAAGTCGTTAACCGTTGTTGTCCGTCAATTATTTCGTACTTTGGAACTTCATCCACATTGGTAGACTTTTGTTGTATGACTATTGCACCAGTAAAATGGCTAAATTTACCTCTCTTTTGCTGTTGCAATCTTTGGTTTGATTTTTCTTGAATATCTTCCCATAAAGGTTGCCACTGATCCTCCAATCCCCAAACATAATGCCTCTGAAAAAGAGGAATTCTAAATTGAATCTTATTGCCAAAAAGAGTACTTACATTCACGTTTGTTGGTTGCATACTATGCTTTTCCTTTACTTCATTTGCTTAAATGAATTTTTATTGCTATCGGTGTGTTCATAATTTTCTTTGTATACCCCTATTAGCCGTGCTACAAATTATCTAAATTGAATAATTTTTCGTGGTACAACAGCTTTGCTATTGTACAAGGAAGAGAGACAGACTGGCGATGCCAGACTGTTGGGCCAAATTAATTTTTTTTAGTTGGTTATAGGTCTTTTCAATAGATAACAAGAAAACGCTTAGGAATTTAAAGTGAATAAAATCGATATGGGTAATGAATGTTAGCAAAAAGAGGTAAGGGTATTTTTAACAAAAATAGTTGACTGTATGCTTTTGAAATTTATAGATCTTAGACTCAGGTTATGACAGGAAAAGGTCATTAAAAAGATTGTGTCAATTTTGTGCCAAACTATGCTAAGAACCCTATAGTTTGAGGCTGTGTGACACTTATTTTTTGCTTGGCAATCAATGTAAATATTTGATTTGTAACAATATTAAATTTTAGGTTACGTTTCAAGATCATCTTTGGTTGGATTTGGCCGTGCATCAAAGTGCTCGTTCACCTGATTCCAAATATCAGGCAATGCGCTAATATTGCCTGGAAAGTCGGACATCTGTTTGAACCACCCCAAGATTTGCTCTAGTGAAACAAACTGCAAAAGCCCAGTACATAATAAAACCACAAGGTCTTTAGTAGAAATCTCGTATAAATAACACCAGCTGAACTCTTCATCTTCTTTATCAAAGAGCCGATCATCACAATCATTTATCGTTTCCTTGTTATCTTCGATTCCAATTGCAACCAATAGCCACAATTCAAGAAATGTACGAAGATTCTGTGCTGTAATACCATTAGCGTAGTAAGTTTCAGTCATGATTTATTAACATAATCTATTGTTTTGAGCATATAAACCATCTATTACATCCTGATCTTTTAGCTGGCTAATAAAACAACGGCAGTAGATTTATATTCTAAATGCTATCATCATATGCAATAGCTTTTTCATGTCCTCGATTGACTTAAAGCTAGGCTGAATGAAAAAGCAGTTTATTGGATAGATCAGTAATGGCAAAAAATCAAATATAGCTATAGTGGTAATATTGATAAGGTAATACAGTTTAGCTTGGAATTATTGCCGTAATTGACATAATGGATCGGAATACCAATCTCATAATGAGAGTACTTATTATTAGTAATATATGGATAAAATAAAAGAATTTCTCCGTAGAGGGTACTTCCCGGTTCAATTGCCTTCCGGCTTCACTACGGATACATTTGCTTCTTCATATAAGCTTTTAAAAGGTAAATGGCTCACAAATGATGTTCCACGATCAAGACCAGAAAGATTTTCAGTTGCTCGATCATCATATAACCGACGATTTACAAGCATCATTAATCCCGTTCCATATTATTTTTTGGTCAAAGAAATAGGAAATTACTGGAAAAACATCCAGAATCATTACAATAAAAGTAAAATATCATTAAGTAGGCCGAAGCTAAATTCTCATTCGCTTCGTGCAATAGAAATAAGTAAATTCAGTGAGTTATATGAAGCAAAGGTAATACGAAGCGCTGGATACAAATATGCACTACTAACCGATATATCGAGGTTTTTTCCAACTATATATACTCATACAATTCCATGGGCACTTCATGGTAAAGATGTAGCCAAGAAAAATCATAATAAAATTGCGAAATATTACGGAAACATTCTCGATGATAAATCAATGAGTGTGCAAGACAGGCAAACAATGGGATTGCCAGTTGGTCCTGATACTTCTCATGTAATAGCTGAAATTATCGCGGTTGCAGTTGATAAAGAACTGAGAACGAAGCTCAAGTACATGCCTCAAGGATTTAGATATGTTGATGACTATTGTCTTTTTTTCAATAATCAAGAAGAAGCACGAAGAGTTTTATCTGAGTTAACTCGAATTTTGAGTACTTACGAACTCCAGATTAATCCCGACAAAACAAGAATAATAGAAGTCAAGGACTTGGTTGAAGATTCATGGAAATATGGAATAAAACACCTAGACGTATCTGAACAAATTAATAAACAGCGAGATGATCTTCATAAGTATTTCGAAAACCTATTCACATTAGAAAAAAGATACAAGGATGAAAGTCTAGTTAAATACGGGCTTAAGAAAATATCCAATATCATAATTAAAAGGCAAAACTGGAATATATATGAAGCCTATCTTTTGAAGTGTGGATACAGTTTTCCTAATACACTACAAGTTATAACAACAATACTTTCTACTTATAACTACTATGAATACCCAATAAATAAGTCTGCAATCGAACGTTTTTGCAATACATTAATTGAAAGTCACTCCATATCAGATGGGCATAGTGAAATTGCGTGGGCATTATGGTTAGCTAAAGAGCTAAAAATTTCAATATCAAAAGAATCCATAAGGGCTATTGAAACAACTTCTAGTTCTGTTTGTATGCTGATTGCTCTCGATTTATTTCACGAAAATCTAGCAAAAGTAAGTCCACGAAAAGAAAAACTTGACATATACGCTACCAAAGATTCATTGTATAGCGATAAATGGTTACTTGCGTATGAAGCGGGTCGTAGGCGCTGGTTACATAATAAGGATGATAAATATATAACTAATGACGAATTTTTCTCTGAACTACTAAAAAATAATGTCATATTTTACGACCAATCGAGAAAGTGCGAAAAAGTTTTCGAGCTCAAGAAAAATAAAGAAAATAGAGATGATCTAAGCAGAATTTTTGAATCCGATGAAGATATTAATGATTATTTTGATTTTCAAAGTGGAGATGATGAATACTTTGATAGTGTTAATGTAAACAGCGAAGATGAAGATGAAGATTATTATTGATTTCTAGATTGGGATTAACAAATTAAAGAATTATCACAACATTAATGCGAAAAACTCAACTGATCGACGCAATTTTTGTTGAATGGGATCGTATATGGGGATCAAAAGGCTTTGATGGAACTTCATCCGAGTACAATTGGCTTCAGCATAATTATGGGATAAGCGAAGAAGATGATGTGCGTTGGCAACTTATCCTTGAACATGATGCTGATGAGCTAGCCGACGAAGACCGGGAAGATCATGAGTTGATGAAGTTTTTAGAAGACGAGCATGCGGTGCAGCAATTTCTGCAACAGCTACTTAGATGTTACCGTAGTGCTTCTATAGCCTATTTGCATACCACAAATTCCGATCAGACTTTGCCACTATCTCAAATTTTACAACCATCCCAAGTCACTGATATCTACTGGATTCGAGCTGAACGACAGATCGGAGAGTATCCTCCCAGCACGGAACGTGGAGGAAAATGGCTTATTTTCGTTCCCATTGAGAATCTTGACGAAACATGGGAAAAAATTCGCATTGCAACCGAGAACGGTGAACTAGGAAGTTCTGCAAAAGCCTCAACTGCAAAGCCAAATCAAAATGCTGCCAATGAAACTCAGAAAGTAATATGTGTCTATTCGTACGATTGGACTAATAAAGAAGATGTTATGCGTATACGTAATCAGCTTCGCCACTTAGGTATCACATGGAAAATTCCATATAAATCTGATGATGACACGTATTCAGGCAAATATGCCAATCGCGGAGCTAAACGAATTTCTAAATATTTTGAGTAGCCTGTTTCAAACTTGGTGAACCATAAAGTTCGCAAAAATAATTGTGTCAAATTTGTGCCAAGTTATGCTAAAAATCACGCTGATTGTGACTGTTTGATACTGAGTTTATGCTTGGCAAGCATTGTAAGTGATTGATTTAAAAATTATTAAATATTATAATTACGCTTTGTAATCAGTAGGTCAATGCTAATTATGATTTAAGGAATTCTTTCGTCACGGAATCACTGATAGATAACATTGTTATGTAAGATCCAACCGTTTACATGAGCTCCATCAGGATCGTGATGTGTCCAGTGAATAACACCACCTTTATTATTCCATTCATATTCTCCAAAAAATTCAATTTTATCATTTAGGGATAACGCAAAAATTCTTGGCGCTAAATCTATATTGTGGGTTATCAGTAGAGTCTGCTTTGATTTCAATTCGATGATAAATCTCTGATGACGACTACCATCAAGATCATCCGATAAAATGGAAATGACCACACCTGTTCCATAAACTTGTACATTACTTTTACCATTTGCGAATAGTTGAGCTAATAATTCATCGCTGTCAGCTTCTAATTCAATATAATCAGAAATTACTCCCGCTCTTAACAATCCATTAAAAACATTTCCATAAACATAGACTTCTTCACCTTTGGTGCCGATATAATTGCCAGAATTGGGATAGTAACGGACTAAATATCCATCAAGAGTAATAGTTGTTATTCCAGCAGGACTAAAATAGCGAGGATAAGCATTCTCAGCAAAATCAAATAATTTATTGCTATTGATTAAAAAATTCTCTGCAGAAGATATTGCTGGAACTAATATCAGCAGTAGTAAAGTAAAATTTCTCATAACTAGGCATTAATCCCTAATGTTGTTAATTTGCCAAAACTAAAAGACACATATTTATTAGAAGAAGTATATATGCAAAGCAAATATACTCATTAAGTTTGTTACGGCAGGCTTTTATGGTTTTGTATTATTTCAATAGACACAAAAGCTTCACTTTTGTGTATGGTATTAGGTAACGGACTGGCTATGTCAGACTGTTAAGGTTGGTCAGTGCAAGTCATTTGTGTATTTCTTAATTAAACCCAAAGGAGAAAACGTGACAAATCTGATGGTTATCAGCGTGTATTGGCGGGTATAAAATTAATAAAGACAATTAGCTATAACACCTGTTAATCCGCAGGTCCCAGGTTCGAGCTCTGGTCGGGGAGCCAATTAAGTACAAATCTAGGCACTTTATCAAGAGAGTCAGTATTTTAACCTGCTACAGCATAATCAAGTGCTGAATAACTTCCTCTAACCTCGGCTTGATTCCCATTTATGCGAATCTAAGAAATGAGCAAGGATGATTTGCGCACCAGCCATTCAATCCGTCAAACATCCTGGCTCAATTTCCATAATTAAAAACCATGGTTTGGCACTTTTCTCGTTAATCTCATCGCATTTGATTTGTTATAAATGCGCATTTGATCTCGCACTAACCGAAGGAGAAGGTTTGAATTTTGTGGTTTCGGCGGTGCTGGCTATCTTTGCTGGCGACAGAAACAAAGCTGTCCTCGTCAAAATCCAGGTTTGGTAGGAAATAATCAAAGGTGAAATCGAGGCGTGATAGTCGTTCAGGCTGATATGCCTGTAGTAGTCCGACCGAATATAAATTTTCGCTCAATTTGGTACTGTTTTGCGCTTTATTTGGTACGGTCATTTTATTCTTGAGTTAATAAATAAAAGTTAATATGTATTGTATTATTGCTAACCTGTTTGTTATTGTTTAGCATTAACACAATAAGAAAAAGAAGTTGATCATCTGAGCTAAATCAGTATTCATTTTTTTCCCTATATCTTCTTTTTTTCCTCCCAAGAGAGTGTACTTTTTATACTCTCAAGATCAGTGTAGAAACTCGGTCTATTTCGCCCTTTTTCAAAGGATATATTCGGCATGAGCATAAAACACTTTATTTTGCTTTCTATAGTTTATTTGTTAGTAACGTTCGGTACGCTCGTCCACGCTGCCAATCTTTTTGTTCCAGCATACTTCCATCCATCTAATCAACCCATTTTCTGGAGCCATTTGGTTGAGGCAGCTCAGACAGTGCCTACTACTGTAATTTTTAACCCCAATAACGGGCCTGGAATAAGCGCTGACCCTAGTTTTACTAACGCAATTGATCGGGTTCGTGAAGCTGGAGGAAAGGTAATCGCTTACGTAAAATCCAATTATGGAGAGCGACCGATGGACAATATTCTCCAGGACATTGATAGTTACATCGCTTTCTATGCGATTGATGGTTTTTTTATTGATGAGAAGACTGCAGACGGGAGCGATGAAAACATCATGTACTACGAGACAATATATAATTACATCAAGAATAAAAGCAGTCATTATTCGGTAACGGGCAATCCCGGCGTGGTGCCTGATGAAGTTTATCTAAGCAAACCCGTCGTTGATGAGTTAGTAGTGTTTGAAAATACCATAAGAAGTTATGTAAACTTTCGACCGGAAAACTGGCAACATACTTACCCGAAGGATAAATTTATCCACATTGTTTACGACGCAAACTCGGACCAAATGAAGCAGGCATTCAACGAGGCCGATAAGAACCACGCTGGACATCTGTACATAACCAATGACAGGCTCTCCAATCCTTATGACAGCCTGCCGCAATATGGTAGGGAGATGCTTGAGATGTCAATCGTAACACCTAAGTAGTGATCCTACCGCTCAAGCTAATCATTGCTGCTGCTAACGATCAAATCGATCTCAAAGCAATGGCCAAAAATCAACTGGCTAGCCGTGGTTTAGATTTATCCGTTAAGTGGGTTGGGTTTCAGAAAGTCCGCGAATTACTCCATCGTTAAAAATTACGGATCACCAGCTCGGTGCGTTGTCCGTGTCCTTGCAGCTCACCCACGATATAATTGATCGCCACCGACTGCATTGCTCGTCCCTTAAATGCTTCCTGCATTTCTGGGAGATCGTTAACGGATATGATCATCCTGACTTTGATCGTTCTTGCCAGCTCGGCTATTTGAGCATACTGTTCCAGTCCAAAATCTGCACCGTAGCCTTCTGTGCCCCAGTAAGGCGGATCACAGTAAAATAAAGTATGCTCCCGGTCATACTTTCGCACTTATTCCTGCCATGCCAAGTGCTCAATATATGGCTTAACCAGTTAAGCTATATGCGAAATAATTTCCAAAACCGAATCGATGGGTTCGGGCTAGATCGAGAAGATGAGCCTAGTAAATATTCTGAGTTGAGGTGGGGAAAATGCAAAGACAAACAGAACATTCACTTTCTTCCTGGCACTTTACCAATATTCGAGACAGGAGTAGATACCATTAAGGAAGAGTACGGTGGTGAAAAACTTTTACTCGAGAACATAAAAAAAGCTCGCACGATAGGAATACCCTATATTTGTGGCTGCTGGCAATGGTGAGGATAAATTGAATCATATTATGCACAATTGATACCTTAGTTTTTGCTACGAGTCATTGAGCAAAATTGAGGGCTCCCTTGTCACATTCGGTCTCAATTTTGGAGACTCTGACCTCCATATAATGGATGCGATAAATATTGCTGCGAAGCAGGGTGCACAAGTAGGCAACAAACTATTCAGCGTTTATATCGGAATTTATTCTGAAGCGTTCCAAAGACACATTGAGGGCATAAAGCATTCTTTTAAGTGTAAGGTAAATTTGTTTGATGCAGAAACCACCCGAGTATGGCGCTAAAAAACATAACACTATTTAAAAAAAGCATTAGTCTCAATGCATCTGTCAACCTTATGTTAAATACTCAAAAGAAGTTGTGATGACATTAACACTGCAAAGAAAACTTACCAACGCCGATCTTAGGGAGTTTTTTAAATCAGCACCTTTGTAATACTGGCACAAATCTAAGAAATCGCATATAAGTCAAAGTGATTTTTATATCAAAAAGATAGATGCGGCCTGCAAACTTGTAAACAGCTTCGTCCCTTTCATGGTTACGATATGCGTCCACGTGGTGCTGGCATTGTTAAGGCTACCGGCACTTTGAAATCAGGAGCTAATGGTTTTAAGTTCTCATATGTCTCCTGTGGAAAATTACATTGAAGTATTCTTCTCATAAAAAATCTACCCGCCGACTTCTACTTAACAAGTCAGAGCCGGTTAACATTATATGCTGATAGTGATGAGAGTATGGGATCTAGCCATCTATTTTAGGTAACACTTCTAAAAAATTTTATTAAATCCCAGAGCACCTAATTATTATCATTTTTTTTAGGCCCTAAACCTCTTGCATTCAATTCAGCCAAAGCTTGCTCAGTTTTTTTCAGATGACCAAGCCCCATACCCTGCAATACATGGTCAGCTTTTGTATATTGAATATTGATATAAGTAGTTATTTCTACTCGATTTCCCCAAGGATCCAGAAAATCAAGAAAAGGACCTTCTAAAAGTTTGATACCCATTTGTTCAAGTGTCTGCCTTACTAATTCCTTATTATCTACCGCTATGCCAATGTGTCGCTTTTGATCAGGCTGTCTATTATCATTTTTTGTAAAATTGATAAATTGATCTCCAAAATAAATAAAAGCTTGCATCTCATTTTTTTCATGAACTTCAAAATTCAAGAAATTGCCATAAAATTTCAATGCTTCATCAATATTTCCAACTTCTAATGCCACATGATTTATGCCTATTGCGTTCGCTTTCATAAATTTGTCTTATCACTAAAAAATTTGTCAATGTATTCCGAAGAGTATTATTTCGTATAGGTGATATCTAACGGTGCAACTGCGACCTTCGTGTATAACTATTAGAGCTAAAAATAACTGAAAGATTTTTTCTAACAGGCAATTTTATTTTTTTATCTTAAGTTGGAACACTATATAGAACACATGCTATTAAATACTGATTCTAGGTGCATATAAGAATTGAATCCATGGATCGAAATAGGTTAGACCACCAAACTGTAGCAAAACGGCATTCAATTATCACTGACATACAACAGGTAGCTATTCTGACTTAGCAAATTCCACTGAATAATTCCAGACTAACTGCCCCTCTATAATCTGATTCGAATAAAAAGAAACCTCTTTTCTGAAATCTCTCGCTTGTTTGGGTGGAATATGAACATAAATATATTCATTTTTTTCTAAAATAATAATGCAATCCTTATCGTTATTCGCACATTCTTTAGCAGTAATTTTTAATTGAACGCCATTCAAAGTGAAGGTTTGTGAGTTATTAATGATACGTCCCGTCATTTCATAATGACTATTTGAGGGTTTAAAAGTAATATTTTTTAATACCAGCTCCGAAGGCGAAATTCTGTTCTTAGATTTATTCTTCTCATACTCTTGGTATTGCCAAAGTAACAAACCAACAACAATACCCAGCAAAACAAGAAACCCTGCCAATTTTCTAAATCTTACTGATACTATTAACAAAATCAATATAATAATTCCCGCTAGCCATTTCATAATCTATCCTTTTTCATTTCGTCTAAAAGAAAATTTTTTTGAAAGGTTCATCTGTGTTTTTGACAATACAATGGATTATCAGTACCTTTATTTTTGCTTACCATGATGTTTGCGTATTATCCATTTTTTGAAGGCACATCTGTTGAAGAGCATCATGAAATCTGACAAAGTTGAACTGCTGTTACCAGCCTAAGTCTCATTTAACAAGTAATCCCATTTCTAAATCAAAACTCACTTTGTTGGCTTCACCTTGCCATATGATTGATACTGTCTGCGGCTTGCCTTCGCGTCGTGTTTGATTTAGAAATGGAATAATACGAACCTATTAGCAGCAATTCATAATCGTCAAAAATAAGAAGGGGAACCCTTGATGTTCGAATGGCTGGCAAGTCCTGAAGCTTGGATAGCATTAGGCACATTAACTGCACTAGAAATTGTTCTTGGGATCGATAACATTATATTTATCTCCATACTTGTCGGGCGCCTTCCAGAAAGTCAACGTACATTTGCCAGAAGAATGGGGCTTGGCTTTGCCATGATTACGCGCTTAGGATTGCTATTTTCAATTTCCTGGGTAATGGGATTAACTGCACCGTTGTTTACATTGCTTTCATATGAAATTTCAGGTCGCGATATCATTCTAATTGGAGGTGGTTTGTTTCTGCTGGCCAAAGCTACACATGAAATCCATAATAGCTTAGAAGGGCAAGAAGAACCTGATCGTTTGATTGTCGTCACCAGCTTGGGAATGCTGCTGCTTCAGATTGCCGTGTTGGATATTGTGTTCTCATTAGATTCAGTTATCACGGCAGTTGGTTTGGTTGATCATCTTTCTCTCATGGCAATTGCTATTGTTTTGGCAGTATTGGTCATGCTAATGGCGGCAAAGGCGATCGGTGATTTTGTAGATGCACACCCTACGGTTAAAATTCTTGCTCTTTCCTTCCTAATTTTAGTGGGCGTCACGCTCATATTGGAGGGGTTCGACATCCATGTGCCAAAAGGCTATATTTATTTTTCAATGGCATTTTCAGTCTCAGTGGAAATGCTCAATCTTCGTATGCGGAAAAAACGAGTGGCGCCTGTCAAACTCCACAAGAAAATTCCTGAATAGTTGGGATGGGATATTTGTTGCAAACAGGATAAATTTCCTGATAAACCATCAATTTGCCCCAGATTCGAGCTCTGGATATAGGTTCATAAAAATCAATAAGTTACATAAAAACAAATTTTATATTAAGTAGAGTATTAACCTTATAGCAGATTGAGCGCGAAAACAAACTCCAATGATAAGTTTGAGATTGCAATTCTTGTGGTATTGCCATCTAATTACTCTTATTGTGCGTATAAGCTAGTGGAACACCACCGATCATTTAAATCGGCTTGAATACTCGCAAGCATAAAAGTCATATAAAAATATGGGGTAAAAGAACAGGCCAAATTAATAATTTATTTTTAGCTAGATTAAAAATTTTGAATTTTTCATGGAATATAACATCCTAAATTTTAAAAGCTCATCTCATTGAAGAATTTTTTAGAATTTTATTATTTATTTATTCGTGATAATGAAATTAACACTAAAGAACGCATGGCCTGTAATTAAACAAGCTTTCTCTGAATTCATGGAAGTCAACGTACTGAGAATGAGTTCTTCGCTTGCTTTTTATACCTTGTTTGCACTGGCCCCTATGTTCATCGTGATTATAACGATCGTTCAATTTTTCTTCGGTGCAGAAGCTATAGAAGGGAACCTTTATCCACAGCTTGCTGAATTGGTAGGTTCACAAGCAGCAACTCAAGTCGAAGAAATGATCAAAAATGCTGCTATCTCTAAAAGTAGCACATTATCAACCGCTGGCAGCGCCATTATACTTTTGTTCTTGGCCACCGGAGTGTTTGTTGAAATTCAGGAATCCATTAATTATATCTGGCGTTTAAAAGCGAAGCCCAAAAAAGGTTTTATGAAACTCATTGTTAATCGTCTATTAAGCTTTTCAATGGTTGTTTCATTAGGATTTATTCTGCTGGTATCCCTGATGTTAAATGCTGCATTGGAAGTGCTAACTGGCGGTTTACAAAAGATGTTTCCTACGATTACAGTCTATTTCACCTATTATCTTAATCTTACTGTAACTTTTATTGTCATTACTTTTATATTTGCTTGTATATTCAAGATCCTCCCAGATGCCAAAATTAGATGGAGAAATATTATTGCTGGCGCTATAACCACTGCTGTGCTTTTTATGATAGGGAAATCTGTGATTACTATCTATTTATCAAATAGTGATATAAGTTCAACTTATGGGGCAGCAGGCTCTATCGTAATCATTATGCTGTGGGTATATTATTCAGCCATTATCTTGTACTTTAGCGCTATCCTGACAAGAATTTATGCTCAGATCTCAGGTTATACAATCTATCCAACTGAATATGCGGTTTTTATCAAAGAAGTTGAAATTGAAAATAACGAATCCCTACAAAACCAACCCGACACTCACAAAATAAAAACTGAAGTCCAGAATGAGGTAGCTAAAAAGGAAAAAAAGGATAAAACTCAATAATAAGTTATCTTTAGAAACATTCAATTTTTAGAATTATTATTATTTTCAGCAGATTCTCAACCTTTTGCACCCAAGTCTGCCAGCGCTTGATCACTTCTTTAAGATAGCTAACCCTTTCCCCACAGTACATCGCTTGCTTTTATGGATTAAGCAATTACTGTCAGTTATTGTTTTTATTAATATTTTCACCTGGGTATAAATTTTCACTCCATTTTTAGTACAGTTTTGCGCTATGCTTTATTTGGAAGCGTGGTTTAATTTTTCAGATAACGAATAAGCATTGTATGCACCTGCATTATTGCTAGCCTATCTGTTATTCCTTAGCATTCATGCACAACAAGAAAATACTCGTTTGAGCTAAAAAGGTAGTTATTTTTCGTATTTTCTCTTTTTTCTTCCAAGATCAGTGTAAAAACTCGGTCTATTACGCCTTACTTCATAGGATATATATTCGACATGAGCATAAAACACTTTATTTTGTTTTCTGGAGTTTACTTGTCAGTAATGTTCGGTACGCTCGTCTACGCTGCCAATCTTTTTGTTCCAGCCTATTTTCATCCATCTAAACAACCAGTTTATTGGAGCCACCTGGCTGAGGCAGCTCAAGCGGTATCTACCACCGTCATTTTTAACCCACATAACGGGCCTGGTGCAAACGCTGACCCCAGTTTTGTTAACGCAATTGATCGGGTTCGTGAAGCTGGAGGAAAGATAATTGCTTACGTACACTCCAGTTATGGAAGTCGCCAGATAGACAGTATTTTTAGAGACATTGATAGTTACATCGCTTTCTACGCAATTGACGGCTTTTTTATCGATGAAATGACTGCAGATGGCACAGATGAAAACATCAGGTACTACGAGGCAATATATAACTATATCAAGGATAAAAGCACTCATTATTCAGTAACGGGGCACCCCGGAGTAGTGCCCGACGAAGCTTATTTAAGCAAACCCGTTGTTGATAATTTAGTGGTATTTGAAAATAGCGTAAGAAGTTACGTATACTTTCAGCCAGAACAATGGCAACATAATTACTCGAAGAATAGATTTATCCACATTGTATATAGCGCAAGCTTGCAACAAATGAAACAGGCGTTCAGTGAGATTGACAAGAATCATGTTGGAAATTTGTACATAACCGATGACCGGCTCCCCAATCCTTATGACAGTTTGCCGGAGTATGGTGGGGAGGAGCTTGAGATGTCAATCATAACACCTAAGTAGTGATCCTCCCGCTTAAGCTAATTATCGCTGTTATCAATGATCAAACGACCTCAACGTGATAGCCAGAAATAAGTTGGCGAGCCTTGGTTTAAATTTATCCGGATAGTAAGTTAGATTTGGAAAAGCCCGTAAATGGCTTTATCGTTAAAAATTAGCGATCCCCAGATCACTTCATTGGTTTGCAGATTGAGCAAGCGAGCTTTGAATGCTGCCTGCCGTTGGTTGATCATATTCTCTACAGAGCTGGCACCAGGATTCTGCCAGCCGGTTACATGCAGCATCGGTGTCAAGGAGGTAATCTCGATCAACGCCAGTTCCAGATGAAGTGCTGGTTATATTTGCTGCCTAAAGTATTTAATGACTGTGAGGCGCTGATTGGGATCCTTCTTATGAGCTTTTACTATCTGGATGTGAAAATACAGCCTAACCAGTTGAGAGTGATTCAAAAAGAATTCTCATCTAAACCAGAGATGACGCGAAGGCAAGCTGTAGACAGTATCGATAATGCGGTAAGAAGAGCTGATAAAGCCATGTTTGATTTAGCTGGCAGGGTGCAATAAGTGTAACGCATTGCATCAGATGGTAAGATAGTACATACGGTGCAATGCCTGATGGTTATCGCGCTTTACGCGGATTGCTCCATCGAACATAAACAAAGTGCTGCTGGCTTGAAGCGCCAACTCATTTCAAACATTTACTGCGTGGTGATGGGCGCGATGATTAGTTCTCGGTAGCCATTTTTGTCAAAATCAGATTTGATCTAAACTTTTTGGCACTGCAGATCGATCGGTTGGTACGGCTGTTTTGGATATTCAAAAATACTCATATCGGAAGCAGATTCACAACCATTGATTTGATCTTATGAGAACTGATTGAATTGCGGTACATCTCGTCAAAAATATTTCCACAAGCTCTAAAGGAAATATTCGGATGGTAAGGGTTGCAGGTTTTATTCGTTTATAGATATTCACACGCTTTTTCTAATTCTCGGTCATATAGCCAGGGATAACCTTGAGGCATTTCTTCAGTAACGGCGGCGATCTTCTGCTCGTCATCTCTCACAGTCGTTAAAACTTGTATCATCATGCTGGATTGGAGCGTTATTCAAGAGGATTTCTTTTCTTCGTTCTTCTGTAGTATAAGCGACCGGCCTGAATCAGGATAAACCTGGACTACTTTTGTGAATCAATTCGATCGATGGTTAGACTTATTTCGTCAAGCCGTTCGCACGGCTACGTTAGACCCAGAAATCCGACAGTTCGGGCTATGACGATAACTCCCATAAGTATCCAAAAAATGTTTAGGAGTGTGTATGCCGCATCTTTGCGTAAAAACGCGCACCATGTGAGGAGCAGGGAATCACACGTATTGATGGCCCAGACAAACATGAAGGGACTCTCCGGGCCGAGCCAGCTGACTAAAGTGAAGTTAGAAATCCGCATGAGAACTCCAATCATCTCTAAGGTTTTCATGTGGTTGATAATAAATGCATTCATGCTCATCAATTTACCAATTCGATTATTGTGTTTGTATTTCGTCTGGTTGATATTTCTTATTATTAGCTTATTTCTGCTTGTGGAGAAGATAGGCTTGAGTTAACGCTATGTCAATATATATGGAATATAGTTGCTGCTACGGGGGCGCGGTTACGGGAAGAGGTAATGACTGCCCCATCCGGTGCTCTCCCGGTAGCCCTTGGCGGGGCGATAGCGTGGAGTTTTTACGCTTAAGCCCAACACGGCTATGCTTAAACTTTCACTCTCTCAACCGGAACTGTTGTGGTTCAATAAAGCCAGATCCCTTGTGAGGGTGGTTTAACTACTAACAAGCAAGGATGAAAGCATTAGGAAAATGAAGACACTGAGCAGATGATTTCATGGTAACGTTCTTGAGCTATCTTTTGCTTGAGTATTTCGCGTATTACTGGCTGTGGGTTGTTAATGAGCGCAATTGTTATCCTAGCCTGGCTATGTGCTGTTAGCCCGGTCAAAGTGGATGCGTTCAAGCAGTACACTGGTAGATTCTTCCTCATTATTTTGTGGAATTATTTCGTTTCATATGTTTCATTTAGCGTCCATAACAGTGTCTACAAATCCAATCTTGTTGAGCTGGCTTGCTCAAAACACTTCACTTTTACCGGAATATTTGAAGACTCTATTTGTTTATCCAAGCCAGTTGTTGCAAAGTACACACTATATCTTACTTTAGATTGTTCAGCTTGTATTCACGATCTCTAGGGTAAAGTAATTATCAACAGAAGAAATTCTGATCAAGGTGAATTCTGATCACCAATAGCTTTTAAGCATTTCAACTATTTATAGTTGAAAAAACTTATTTTTTGTACCTATACGATACAGTTACGTATTAATGGACAATGGGCTGCTTTTCGAATCAGGAGAGGTGCAGTAACTCTCATACCAATCAGCTCCCTCCGCGAATAGCTCTACCTTATGGAGTGCTAAAGTGTCAGCCTCTCATTCATTTTTTTCTTTTATCCATAATTCGTTGATTCTGAGTATCTACTTCGAACAAACCAATGGTCTTGATGAGATCGCTGAATTTTGAGTAACCGTAATTACGCGAGTCGAATGCCGAGAAGTTTTTCACGATATGTTTTTTCACCTCTCCCATGTGAGCGAAGCCGTCTTCATCGGAAAGCGCTTCAATTGCGGAGCGAATCAATGAAACCAGTTTAGTGTCTCTCGCCAGTTCCTTGGGGCTTCTTTTGGTAACGGTTATAGTTGCAGATTCGCTTGAAGATGTCTCGGATTTTTGGGTTTTCTTTTCCAGGCCAGCTTTGGATTTACCTGAAGTGTTTGTCGTTTGTGCCGCAGGATTGCTTTCACTTTCGACTTGCTTATTTTGCGAGAGAATTTCAAAATATTTGAATTCATTGCAAGCAGCTTGCAGTGATTCTGGGGTTTTTTTCTCACCAAAGCCGTACACCAGTTTACCGGATTCGCGGAAGCGAATCGCTAATCTAGTGAAATCGCTATCGCTGGAAACGATACAAAAGCCATCCAGCGGAGCTGTGTAGAGCAGATCCATAGCGTCAATAATCAATGCGCTATCCGTTGCATTCTTACCTTTAGTGTTGGCATATTGCTGAATAGGCTGGATGGCATGTTTAGGCAGCATTTCCTTCCACCGACTCAATTGATTTTGTGTCCAGTCACCATAAATACGCCGGACACTCGCATCTCCGAATTTTGATATTTCCTCGAACAATTCATCAAGTATATCGATCACTTTGAATGTGTTGTCTGCATCAATCAATACCGCTAGCCTCGGATTGCTGCTGTCAGCGCTCATAAAGTGGTCCAAGAGTAATCAAAAACTAGGGTGAGCATATTCATGGGGAATGACTAAAGTTATCTGAAGCTCAAAGTATACAGGACATTTCCGGCACTTTCTGAACCCGCAGTGCTCTGATAGACCAGCGTTTGGTGATGCCGCAGGTTAGTCTGTATATTGGAAAAATAAATAGGCACCTTTAGACAATCATATTTGCGAGTACTTGTTTCGCGGATTGCCTGCTTACCCCGTCTCGTCATAATACTTCGTTGTTTACCAAAAAGGTTTCCTTACCTATCAGTTATATGCTGCAGCAACATTTTTTATTCTCGCTTTTTTCAGTACATTCCAGGAGTGCGCTGACGTTCTCCTTAGGCGTTTTTTGCGTGAAGGGTAAAAATGGGCCAGAACTAAAATATTTTGCTGTTGATCCAACATGATGTATTCGGTTCTTATTAAAAAGGGTATTTATTTTTCCTATATTTGGAGGAAGAATCATGAAACGACGTGCGAGCTTGCAGTGGTTTAGGGTAGGAGTTTTCGTAGGTGTTTTAGCTGTAGTGGCAGTAATGGCCGGTATCTCGCTAGCGTGGGCCGAGGAGCGAGACGATGGAAATGTCGGGGGTGGAGACGGTTTCAGCAACCATAGCCTCAAGGGCTATTACGGGTTCAACTCATCGTACGGCGCGCTCGTCGCTAGCGGGCCGAATCAGCCAGTGGTGCCGGCGCTACCTTTCGCGAGCATGGGGCGCATCTTCTTCGACGGCGAGGGCGGCTGCATAGTGAGCTCGATCGGTAACGTGAACGGGCAATCCATTCCGTCAACATCGACGAGCTGCGTTTACAGCGTCAATCCGGATGGCACTGGAACCAGCGAGGCAGTATTTCCGGGAACACCGATCGCTGATCCGGTTCCGATCGCATTCGTGATTACCGACGGAGGGAACGAGTTTCGTGCAGTGGTCACCAAGTTTATTGTGGGGACGTTTACCGCGCGTCGTCAGTAGTCGAGTCAGTGCCAGCGGGTTGCTACCGACAGGCGCTACAGACTGAATGTTAAGGTTCGTGGCTGGTAGGATGAGGCCTATGTTTATATAATTTGCGGGGAAAATCGACCAGCGGTCTATGCTGTTGCCCCATACTGGAAGAGTGGCGATGTGTGCGGAGGAATGCTTGATGGCCAGTAATAGTCTTCGATGGCGTCCCTAACCGCACGCTTCTCTTCCCACGGTTATTGTCAGTTGGCTGCCCACCTCATATAAATATATTCTGGAATGCTTGCTCGTTATCCAATCCTGGAGGTACCAAGGGTGGCGCTTGGCAGAGATAGCTGAATAAGCACTCAATAGGCCGATATTCCGCATCGCGGCATTCGACCGTGAGAGTATGTTGTGTCCAAATTTTGTGTTATTTCACGCTAAATCAAAACTGACTTTGTCGTCTTTACCTTGCTGTATTATTTATGCTCTCTGCGGCGCGCCTTCGCGTCATTTTTAAAACAGCACGGAATTGGGACGACAGTATTTTACAAAAAATAGAAAATGGATTGGTGTTTCCGGAGAACAAGCGTGTTGGGCAGTAGATCAACTCAATTACCTAGCATGCAAAATACTAAGATTTTGAACATCGCATAAGTTATTTATCGATGTGTCGGTAAGTCTCACAAAACAGCCATAAAAAATTACCCTTCAAGTTTTGATCCATGACATTAGAATAGTCGGAAATAGTTATTTGATAAATCCTGAGTAAAAAGGAACTCTAAGTTATGGCTGAAATGATTCCAGATCAACTTCCTCATCGTGCTTCCAAAGGAGAGGAAAGGTTGTTCAATATCCTTAAACGGCTACCCGATAATTACATTGTATATTATGAGCCTATAGTTGAAAATCGGTATCCGGATTTTGTAATCATCTGTCCGGATATGGGGTTAATGATTATTGAAGTTAAGGGTTGGTATGCGAAAGAAATTATTGCAACAGACCATAACTCAGTTTTGATAAAAGGGCAGCACGGTGAAGTCCGTTATAACCATCCAGTAAGACAAGCTCGAGACTACATGCTGTCACTCATGGATCAATGTAGAGAAAATCCTTCTTGTAGACGCTTACTGGTAAAAGAAGGAGAGCAGCAAAATAAATTTATTTTTCCTTTTGGGCATTTCGCTGTCTTGTCGAATATCACCTCTGATCATCTTTTAAATCATCCTGCAGGAGATCTGACTTCGATTTTTTCGGTCGAAAAGAATATCACTCGGGATGTTTTAATGGAGTGGGCAGATAACGAGGATTTATCAGAAAATGATGTATGCAAAATTCTTCAAGATAAATTTAATCCTTATTGGGAAATTCCAGTACTAACAGAAGAACAAATTGATATTTTAAGATCAATTATTCATCCGGAAATTATTATTTCAACATCTAATAGATCAGAATCATCAGCTACGACATCTAGTATCAAGGTGCTTGACCTCAAGCAGGAACAGAACGCTCGAAAAATTGGTGATGGGCATCGTATTATTTTTGGTGTTGCCGGTTCGGGAAAAACAGTACTTTTAATCTCTAAAGCACGTCTTATAAGTACTCAACGTCCAAATGATAATGTTTTATTGCTTTGTTATAACGTTGCTTTATCAGTTTACTTGAAGTCATGTTTAGCAGATTGTTCGAATATTACTGTGATGCATTTTGATGGGTGGTCAAAACGTAACGGAGTGGTACGTCGTAATAATGAATCAAGTGAATCACTTGGAAGACGATTATTGCAGGTTCTAGAAAATGGCAATGGCGATGCGGGAAAGTATCAATTAGTAATGATTGATGAAGCCCAGGATTTTGATGCAACTTGGTTTAGATGTGCACTGGAAAGCATGGAAGATCCCTATGATGGTGACCTTATTATTGTGGGGGATGGTAATCAAGGACTTTATGTAAACCGCGCAATTTCTTGGTCAGATATTGGTATTCAGGCGCGTGGACGTACAATTTACAAGAAATTTGATCTAGATAAGAATTACAGAAATTCCAGGGAAATTATTGAGTTGGCCGCATTATTTGCTCATAGAGGTGATACAGAAGGTTCAGAAGAAAAAAATGGTATTTTATCAATCCTGGTTGATCCAAATAAATGCCAACGTCCAACAGGAATTAAGCCATTTTTAATAAAATCAAATACACGCTACGAAGAGAATACTCGCATACTTAAAGTTGTTAAAGATCTTCTTGATGGCCGCTGGTTTGGGCATGTTATAGAACCATTAAATCCGAAAACAGATCCGAATTCAATAGGTATTCTATATCCCTATCTGAATAAACAAGATCAAGGAGTATTTTCCGATTTACTAAAAAGTTTAGAAGAATTGTGTCCCGTAATATGGGTTAATAGGGATCAAGAATCTCGAAAACGTATTTCTGAGCCAGGTCTAAAAGTTCAAACGATGCATTCAGCAAAAGGTTTGCAATATCGTGCTGTTATTTTACTATGGGCAGATCATCTTCCCATACCATTTGGAGACACTGACGAGGAATCAGATAGGCGTTTGTTATATGTTGCTTTGACACGATCGGAAGATTATTTGGCAATTAGCTCTTCATCTCCATCCAAATTTCTTAACGAGATTGAGCAATCGAATAAAGCTATGCATGCGTAACCGGTAGTTGATTTCCTATAATGACCTGACTGTCCTGTGCTCCACCTAAAGCTCAATTCCAAGCTAGTCATTATGCTGCGGTATTCATTGACTTGCAATAACATGAAAAACAAGCTGTTACCGCTGTTTAACAAGCTCTTTTTGCATAAATGCTCAATTATTCAAACCATCAAAGGCCTATTGAAGAATATCCCGGCAAGGGAGCATTTCTGCCATCGCAGTCCCTTTAACTTCTTTATTAGTCTAGTCGCTGGGCTGGTCGACGGTCCTGATTAATCAGCGCTTCTAAACCGTTTGTTTCTACTAACTCTTGATAGCGATAAAACGTATCTCTGGACACCTCCATAATCTTGCAGGCTTTTGAGATACTTTGAGGTTCTTCGGCAAGATTCAGTCATCCTGCGTTGTGCTTGATGATTGGGTTGTTACTATGGTGCATAAGCGTTACCTCTCTTATGTTTGGTTAAGGATTCGATACCCATATCAAACTCGGTAACGCTCTTTATTTCAAGTGCTTTTTACGATCAGATCGAAACTAATACAGATAAGTGCGGATGTGAAAAATTACTCATATTGTCCTATTCCTAAATTGTCGGATAATTTGTCAACTCGCTTTCCTTCTATTTTCACAGTATGTAGAAAGGTCAAAACTTGATTTTTTTCTAAATAATGTTGATCGCATTGTGATCAAGTCGGAAAGTAGCTGATCATATTCCTTCTTGAGAACTTTATAGCACTCGCAAACCTCGGTCTCCAGGCGCGGTCTATTGAGCACCTTAATGTGGCCTCGCGAGTAGTGGATTATGTTCTTGCGTTGCAATTTACCGGCCGCCTGAGTAATGCCTTCACGGCGGACACCAAGCATATTTGCGATCATTTCTTGTGTCATTGTCAATTCATCCGATGGCACGCGGTCAAGATATAATAGTAATAAACGGCAGAGTTGCTGTTCTACAGAATGATGCTGATTGCACACAGCCGTCTGTGCGATCTGCGTGAGCAGTGCCTGAGAATAACGCAGTATATGATGCTGCATCGGCATGACATTATTGAATTCCTGTTTCAGCAAACTTTCCTTTAATCGATATGCATAACCAGCACCCTGCACCACGGCAATATTTGACATGGTATTTCCACCCATAAATTGGGGCAGTCCGACTAGTCCCTCATTGCCGATTATAGCAATTTTGGTTGATTTACCATCCTTCGTGAAATTGAGTAGAGACACGACCGAGGTGGTAGGGAAGTATACATGATTCAGTTCAAGATCTGGCCCCCACAGCATTTCCCCCATCTGCATCGGCACCAATTCCAGATGAGGATATAGTTGTTCCAATTCATCTATAGGCAGGGCAGCGAGGAGATAGTTCTGGTGTGGATTATGGGGAATCTGGGAATAGGCAATAGACATAGGTAATCTCCTTTTAAGCTAAAACAGAGTTTGAGCTCAATCTGAATGCACATAAAAAGATGATTATTGAGCCGACTAGATCGAAATTAAGTTTTAACTACCAAATTATATTTATAGCTATAAACTTATCACGTGAATGCTACTGTAGTGGGCAGTAACTTAATACGAGATTAGACAGAATGAATGAGCTTTAATGTATTAATAGAATATCAAAAAGTGTTGATTAGAAATATACGTGCAAACACGTATATTTAACTCTTGGTGATAGGCAATCAAGGAATCTTTTTCACTTAAAATCCTTTCCGCAAAAATTATAAGTGCCGCATGAATAAACGATTTCAGCTTGCCTCTTTCCTGATTTTTGAGGAATAAAATAATAACTAAGCTTTTGACTTAGAATCATTTTTATACGGATTTATACGCCTGCTTCCACATATTCATTTCCAAATCAGAAAGGACACAAAGGCGAGCCGCAGACGGTATCTCAATAATACGGTAAGATAAAACTGACCAAGTCAGTTTTGATTTAGAAATGGAATAACGTATGTTTTTTCTTGCATCTCACATGTTGGTTGAATGTTAATAAAGCAAATAGCTCTTCCATTTATTTTGTAGAAATAAAATAAACTCAGCTCGGCTTTGCAGAGGGTATTTGACGCTCAAAATCAAATTGAGAGATAAGCATAATTTTATTGATTAGCGAAATACCCAGTAGTATCAGTAAATAAAAAAGGAAAAAATATGCCATCAGAAGGGCACTGATTTAGCAGGAATAGGCTGATACTCCTTCATTGATGCCTGCCCACAAGGATAAACAGGGCAGATGCGATTCTTCTCAATTAATCTGGAATGAACTTCAGAACATTACCGTTGATACAATAACGCTTGAAGCTGGGTGGCGGACCATCGTTAAATACGTGGCCAAGGTGAATGCCGGAGCTTGCGCTGCGAACTTCGATCCGCTTCATGCCATGAGAATTATCCTCATGGAGCGTTACCGATCCTTCGATGGGATCAAAGAAGCTGGGCCAACCGGTTTTGCTATCGAACTTCGTCTGACTAAGAAAAAGTATAGCACCAGTAACGGGGTCAACAAATTTTCCAGGACGTTTTTCGTCCAAAATGGTAGCAGTAAACGGTGGTTCGGTGCCTTGCTCAAAGGCAATCTTTTGTTGTTCCGGCGATAATAACTGAAAGCCCAGCCATTTCCAGAAATTGGATTGTTCTCCGTTATATCCCGTGTATCGGCTAACTTCTTTGCCATTCCTGAACAGTACAATGGTGGGAGCGGCAAATAGCGGTTTTTCCAGTGTCCAACCGGCAGGTGGGTTAGTGTTTATCGTTGTAATGACAGGAATTTCTGCTTGCCAGCGGTTTAAAATATCTTTGTCAAACAGTTTGCAGAATTCACAATTTTCAGCTTCAAATATAACTAATTGCTGTGAAAAGTTTAAATCTTTGCCGTCCAGCATCTCTTGGCGATCAGTAATTGCTTCACTACTTAATGGGGCATTTTGTGCAGCCTTCTGGCCAGATGCGGGATATTTTACTCCCGTACCGCCGAGGCCGCAGTATCCATTGGGATTCTTCTTTAGATAGTCTTGATGGTATTCCTCGGCTGTAATATAGTTTCTCAGTGCCAGGATCTCGGTTGTAATCGGACCGAAGCCGGCAGCATTCAATGCTTGCTGATAAACTTTTTGTGTTGCCAGTGCAGATTCTTTCTGGGCTGCGTCATGATAATAAATGGCACTTCGGTAATTGCTACCAATGTCATTACCTTGACGGTCACCCTGCGTTGGATTATGGTTTTCCCAGAATTTCGCTAACACAGTTTCCAGCGTTACTTTCTCTGGGTCGAAAGTTACCTTGATCACTTCAGCATGATTTCGTCCTGTGGCCTTACCTGCGCGTAGTGCCTTCTCATGATTCAATATCTGCTGGTAGCCAACACCCGAAGAATCACCGCCTACGTAACCGCTTTCGACATCAACAACCCCGGCAATCTCGCTCATACGCTTCTCTGCCCCCCAAAAGCAGCCCATTCCTAAGACAATATAATCTGTCTTTGAACTGGTATTTGGATGGGATTCTAAAGGGCTCGATATCACAGTTTTCTCCATCGTAAATGATGCCACAATCATTAATAAACTTAATGTTGCCACAATAATAACTTTCATTATTTATCTCTGATGCTTAATTTTGATAAACTTTTCGCAATTTTGGGGATTGCCTCAATTCGAGTCTGAATAGATTTTGTATATCTGCCAGTTTATTGACTGAATTACTTATTGCAAGCAATTATTGTCACTACACTGTAGTGCGATGAACACAGATTAATTTCATTTCTCAACCAAACCTGGCGTCGTCGGCTTTTCTTGGTCGCATTATATATGTTGTCTATGCTTGCTCGCCTTCTCATCATTGCTTGATTTAGAAATGGAATAACTCATCCGAAGCAGCAGAAACGCCACAAATTTTCCAGTATTTATGTGCTAATTGAGTTGGAATGAAGGAAATTCCGATCAGTCATCCATATATCAGCCAATTAGATCAGCTTTCGATACATTCAGTTCCCGTTTAAAAAGATGATTATTTTTTCCTGCACTTACTCAATTATAGTAGTGATTTAATTTCTTTTTCGAGCTCCGCTGGCGTCGTTTGCGGGGCAAAACGTTTAACGATTTGGCCATTGCGATCAACTAAAAATTTAGTGAAATTCCACTTAATCGTTTCTGTTCCTAAAATGCCTTTTTGTTTGGTTTTCAGATACTGATAAAGGGGGTGAGTACTTTCACCGTTTACTTCTATCTTGGCAAATAAAGGAAAAGTCACATCATAATTAAGTGAGCAGAATTTTTTAATTTCTTCATCATTACCCGGTTCCTGTTGGCCAAATTGATTACACGGAAAACCTAAAATTTCCAACCCTTTTTCTTTATACTGTCGATATAATGCCTCTAAGCCTTCATATTGAGGAGTAAAACCACATTGACTGGCGACATTGACGATCAGTAATACTTTTCCTCGATACTTATCAAGAACCATATCACTGCCATCATTTTTCTTTACTGAAATTGAATAAATTGTTTGTGCTTCCATTGTGTCCTCTTTTCTAAATGATTAGTTGGATATCTGGAAATATCTTTAGGGTTTCTCTAAAAACACATATTTGCGAGCATCCGCTTCGCGGATTGTATGTTTACCCCGTTTCGTCACAATACTTCTATTCACAAAAATGTTTTCTTACCTATCAGTGATATGTTGCGTCAATATTTTTGTTCTCGCTTTGTGTTGTTTAGAACTCTGAATTTTTAGAGGCGCCCTTTAGTTTGAAATTCTGAAAAAGAGCTTTTTTAGCTCGTCCGCTATTTAATATCAATTTTCTTTCCTATCGCAGCCATAATTTTATTGCTCTTTTTTATATAGGATTTTTAATCATCAGTATATTATTTGCATCCAGCTAGTTCTATTTAAGAATTATCTACAGCGAGAAAACAAATTTTAAGTTAAAAATTATTTTACTGATGTGCAAGTTTATAAAAAAGCATTGTAGCGTTGTGGGTTGTGTATTACGCACTCTCACTCTGCAAGCAGTATCATGTAATAAAAAAGAGTTACATAGAAGAATTCTGTGTCGACCCTTGTGGCAATAACTCTGCCAAGTTATGCAATTACAAGCTTTTTTATCTGTTATCTACTTCTTTTAATCAACCTCATAGCAAAGTTATAGCATAAGCATCGCTATCATTTTGATATATCATTGTAAGAAACAATAAATAAGGTAATCTCCCGGCTATGCCGGGAGATTACCTTATTTATTTACTTCAACAGTACGCTTTTTAATATCTGGAAAACTAAATGATTCCTCGGTACACTTTGTTACTAGCAATTCCTTTTCTTTGTTCAGTCTAGGTAACTGAATTATAAAGGATTATTTAGGAATTGCCACTTCTCTTCGTGCAATATTGGGGTTTAGTTGGTTTTTTATCAGGCTGTGCTCAAATGAACCCGATAGCAAGTAATCACAGCGATGAAATTCTTCGTATGGGTGTGGATACTATTGACGCTAATCATCATAATGCTATCGCTAAACATTACGGAAGATGCGGGCAATGAGATGAAAGCAAAACTGCGGGCACAGAAAAAGTTATTGCAAAAATATGAAAGACATCGTTTATTATTATGGGCAACGAGGACAAGATGTTCAGTCACATACTGAAGCTAATATTCGCCAGTATGAAAATATATCAAAGAGAATATGGAAGAAACGGCTATGCATCGGGAAATGGCACTTGATGCAGCTCTAGACAAGAAGTCAGTTTATCTAATAATTGAATGAAAAATAAATTATCGATTAAGTAAATTTCAATTAGAAAAAAATATTCAAGTTCCAGAATTCCGGGCTTCTAAAAATAGTCTGCCTATCAATTACTGATACGCGGCCTTTTTTGTTTTTATTTGGTCAGTGAATTTTGCCGGTGATGCTTTGAATGCTTTTTCGTTTCTAAACCAAAACTGCTTTGTTGGCTTCTTCGTATCACATATTTATACTGTCTGCGGCTCGGCATCGAGTATTATTTCACCGATTAATGCTATCAATGCAATACTGCTTCCTTTTGAGCATTGGATTGAGCAAGATTAAGCAATAGTATTGCCGATTTTTGGTCCAAGCTGAGCGGTGGGATGATAATTAAATTGCTCGGAGATGGATTACCTTTAGATCATACAATGCAGCCTTCCTTGGCAATAATCACGATTAAGATTGTGGTAAAGCATGCTACTCCTCTTCCATAATGATTCCTGCTTGCTACGGTTTCATTGTCTCTGCCAACGACAAATACAAATCAACAAGCAGAAAAATCATGATAACTCTCCACCATCACAGCCAATCCCAGCAAGAATATAATTAATACTAGCTTGATAGTTAAGCTTAGTCTAATCTTGCATATCGCGCAGCGATAATATCTCCAAGCAATTCTGTAACATTTGCCTTGCTAATTGTTTAGCGTTTAGTGCTATTGCTCAGTAGCACTCCGGCAAGCACACCACTGCCGAAAATGACAAGCGCACTAGTAAGCGGGCGCTCCTTAATATATTTTTCCACACTTTCTCCGGTATCTTCAGCCATATCGACAACCCTTCCGCCTTGTTTGTTTGCAAGTTCCTTCACTGACGATACCAATGAACCAATATCACTAAATTCTTTTTTTAACTGATCCATTTCTTTTCTAAAATCATCTGTCATTGCCATGATTTGTTCTCCATTCGAATGAAAAGTTTTGTTAACTGAGTAATTAGTTTATAAGCTAAGTAGGTTTATTTACTTTTTTGACCAAATAATGTTCTTTGGACGAAAGATTCCAAGCAATTTGTAATACGTTAAAATAAAACATTGCCTGTAATCCACTAAGCTCTTTCTGAATATTTCCTACTTATTAGTTGTAGATCAGATAAATGATGACTAACACAAATGTAGGCACTCCGAGTAACCAGGCTATAAAATATTTTCCCATTTGAGCCTCCTTTTATAAATTCAAGCTATTAAATTAAGATTTCACAGGCGATAGAATAGAGTAACAAACTATATATTTCTTATGTTAATGTTATAAAAACTCGATTCAATCTTGTCTGTGAATCACAGTACGATATAACTTTACAGCAATAAATGGCTTTAGTATGTGCGATACCGTACAGATAGATTTTTGCTTGACGCTGCCTGTTTATAGACGGCTGATAAGTATTCTTACCCTAAGTGAAATATTATCCATTTACTAAATCAAAACTGACTTTGTCGGCTTTACCTTGCCGTTTTATGGATACTATCTACGGCTCGCTATCGCGTCATTTTTGATTTGAAAATGGAATTACAAATCTGCAGAGAGTAGACATTATGGGCGTGATTTGGATATTAATGAGGAGGATCTTATGGAGGATTTTTTGTACTTGTTGCCGGACGTTCTGTCCCTAGCTGGATCAGGGTGATACCTACTGCGAGAACCGGGGGGCAATAAAAATTCCTATAAAACCGTAAGCTGTGATGCCACCAGTTATCCCAAAAACAATGAGAAGCAATGATAGCTTACGACTAATGAGATAAGATTTGACGAAATTGTTAATACTACTGATCACGAATGTACCCCATAATATCATGAAGATTGCCCAGCCGTAGGATTCTTGATAGACAAACCAAACATAGCGCCGCCCCATAATAGAGCAGGGCCCATCGGAATTAATGATAAAACAAAAGTGGCGGCCCCAAGTAAGAAAGCACCTGGTATTCCGGCAATGAAAAAAACAATAGTGGCAGCGTAGCCTGTGCTGATGCTGCGCCAAAAATTCCATATACAACCCCAGTCACGATATTATGAATCGTGGCTAGAGGATCTACACTGAAACTGAAGCCAAGAAGCTTCATCCTTCCTTTGTGTAGTGTTTGTATCAGAGCTTCACCGTCACGATAGAAAAAGAAGCCAATGAATCCAGCAAATACCATTTGCAGCAAGCTTTGGGCGATTAAAATACCAAGGTTAAGGAGAAAATTTCAGTGTGGATCAAGTAATTCTTTGAAGAGCATTACCGCTTCATTTTCACCAGAAATGAGTCCTTGCCAGTAGCTATCAAGTCTTGCACCGAAGAGAGGAAGGTCTGCAAGCCATGCTGGCGGCTTTATCGGACCATGCTCCAGAAATACTTTGACTGCCTCTATAGATGCAGTTACATTACTGCCCAAACTGATGGCAAGCAATGCAGATGGCGAAAGCCAATCATCCCTTAGCCAGTGGCTAGGTCAAGCGTATGAGCATAACCAGGAATAGAATAACGGTAAAACGATACGACAACGTCTTCTATAGGCAGCAGAAATCTCTAGGTACAGCTTCCTGATAACCTACAATTCCATTTCTAAATCAAAGATGACACGAAGGCGAGCCGCAGACAGTATCCATAAAACGGCAAGGTGAAGCCGACAAAGCCAGTTTTGCTTTAGAAATAAAATAATTTCGCAAAACAGCTTAAGATTTTGAAGTAGTTTTAGCTTCATGATGAAATCTTGACAAACCAACGCCCAACTTTACCTGGTCGGCTAAGCCATAAAGCTAAAAGAATTAAGCTTTTTTACTCTATATGTGTTGTTTAACTCAAAAATTTTTGTCCGGCAAGTTTAATCAGAGATGGTAGGGTAGTTACTACTCGTTGCCGTAGACGCGGACTCGCGCCAAGTACTATTCCACCGATTAACGCTGTCAATACAATATCGCTGCCTTTAATATTGGATTGAGCAATAGTATTGCCGGCTATTTGCTTTAACTGAGCATTGAAATGGTGAGTAAATTGCTCGGAGATAGGGGGTCCTTTGGATGATACAGCACGGCCTTGCCTGGCAAAGATCAGGACTAAGATTGTGGCAAAAAATACTATTCCAATTCCCACAATTATCCCTGCCTCCCATGGTTTCATTGTTTCTGCCAACGCCACATACAAGCCAATAAACACAAAAACCATGCCTACTACCATCGCTATCACAGCCAATACCAGCAAAGATATAATTAGGGCTAACCTGATTAAGTCTTGCCATAATCTAGCATATTCCATAACGATATATCTCCAAGCAATTTAGGCAATATTTATATCATAAATTAATTAGCGTTTATGTTTATTATTCCTCAGTAGCATACTGACAACAAAACCACCGCCGAAAGCGATAAGAGCAGTAGTAAGCGGTCGTTTCCTTATATACTTTTCAACACTTTCTCCGGTATTTTCAGCCAGGTCGGCAATTTTCTCGCTCTGTTTGCTTGTAAGTTCTTTTACTGAGGCTGCCGCCAATGATCCGGGAGTAGATTGCTCGGAGACAGGGCTACCTATATTAGGGGCAACGCGCCCTTGCCTGACAATGATCAGGATTAAGATGGAGGCAACAAATACCACTCCACCACCCACGATTACTGCTGCCTCCCACGGTTTCATTGTCTCTGCCAATGACACATACAGACCAAAAAGTATGAAAATCATGCCAATCATTACTATAATTACAGCTAAGCCCAGTAGGGATATAATTAAGGCCAGCCTGAGTGTGCCTCGCCTTAGTTTTGCATATTCTGTAGCGAGAATATCTCCAACTAATTTTGGCAACATTTATGTCGTTAACCGTTTAGCGTTTATTACTCAGTAGCAAACCAACTACAAAACCGCTACCAAAAGCAACCAGAGTACTCGTAAGTGGCCGTTCTCTAATGTACTTTTCTGCACTTTCTTCAGTCGCCTTGGCCTGACTGCGTACAATTTCTTTTGCATCTGAAGCAAAATCGACAACTTTCTCGCTCTGCTTGTCAACAAGGTTTTTTAGGGTGGCTCCCAATGATCCAAGGTCAGACCGAAGGGCACTAAATTCTTTTTTTAACTGATCTATTTCTTTGCTATCATCAACCCGATAACTATCTGTCGGTCCCTTGGTTTGTTCTCCCTTTGAAGCTGCTTCTTTATTGAAATCACCTGTGGTTGCCATGATTTAGTTCTCCGTTCGAATAAAAATTTTTAATAATTGATTAATCAGTATATAAGCTGAATAAGCTCTTCCATTTTTTTGACTAAAGCTGTCATGATTTGTTCTCCGATCGAATGAAAAGTTTTGATAATTGATTAATCAATATATCAGCTCACAATGAACTTTTTCACTTCCCTGACCATAAAATATTCGCTGGATAGAAGATTCCAAACAATTTGTAATACGTTAAATAGAATATTGCCCGAAATCTATTAAGCTCTTTGAGTATTTCCTACTTAGAATAACAGATAAATGATGATCAACACGGATATAGGGACTCCAAGTAACCAGGCTAGAAAATATTTTCCCATTTGAGTCTCCTTTTTAAAGTGCAAATCATTGAATAAAATTGCGCTTCACAGGCAATAGAATGGAATAACATGCTTTCATGTAAATACCATATAAGTATAAAAATTTGATTCAGCCTTGTCTGTGAATCACAATGCGATTTAACTTTACAGTAATAAACAGCCTTAGTATGTACGTTACCGTACAAATAGATTTTTGCTTCAGGGTATCTATTTATAGATGACTGATATGTATTCTCACTTGGCTGGTAATCAGCCCACCTGGATATGATGCGATTTCCGCTCTGCCAGGGAAACTAGTACCAGTTGATGGTGCTGACCAATTATACTATCGCCTTCCCAATCACCTATACGCACGCTCTGCTTTGCATTGAACTTCCATCGCAGTTTCTGGCAGCGCATATGTTGCACGATCTCACAGGAAGATGGCAGGCTGGATTGAAGCTTTCGGTTTTACCAAAACATGATTTCGCGAAAGATACCAGGCGCATGTTGTGCATTTGTATCTGCCAATGTGAAGCGGTGAATCAGTACTGTTCCCGGCTGAAAATAAGAAGTACAATGGCTGTTGAAAGCCGTTTACAGGTCGTGAATTAAAAACCGTTGTGCCAACTGCGCATAAATCATTGCTGCAAATTGTGTCCGACAATCGAGCGCTCGTATCCGGTGATTCCCCACATGGTATTTTACCGCACGATCAAAGCGACAATAGGCGATGTGCTTGAGCAATTGGTTTAATACAGTGTTATCCCATTTCTAAATCAAAACTCACTTCTTACTTTGTCCGCTTCACCTTGGCGCAATAATTGATATTGTCTGCGACTCGCCTTCGCGTCATGTTTGATTTGGAAATCGAATTAATATGTTTTAGACTTAAATCCTTGGGTTGGAAAATTTCTGTTTCGAACACATCGATTTTACCCCATCCCCAAGCTCACTCAGGCTTTATCTCTCATAGGGTGATAGCTAGCCGGACAGTAGTGAAAAAAGGAGTAAATAAATACGTATGAGAGGAATATTGTTAGCTTCAATAATTGCTTTGGCAACTAATGCTGTGATGGCTGACTGGTCTTTAGTGGACGAAAGTGCCGATGGTTCAGCAATAATTTATTCCGACTTTGACACTGTTCAAATAGCTGACAACAAAATTAAGATGTGGTCATTGGGGGATTTTAGGTCTGTGAAGGAAACCAATGGAGTCAAATTTTTATCTTCAAAATATCAAAAAGAATACGACTGTAAACTAGGGCAGGTGAGAATGCTTGCATTCATTTTATTTAGCTCAAACATGGGGGAAGGGCAGGTCGTTTATTCAGATAATCAACCCGATAAATGGGCACCTGTAGCAGATGGAACAGTTGGAGAAACGCTCTGGAGATTAGCTTGCGAAAAAAATATATCAAAAGATTAGCGCAGCATTTTTTAATTATCAAACTGTAACGCGCTAGTAAATCATGTAGCAGACGTAATAATTTGGTTTCTGTCAGTGTCCTCGGTATGAAAAATATACAAAAATAATATAATCCCTTACTAGGTTCAACACGCATGGCAAAATTACATACCCATTACGACAACCTCAAAGTGGCACGTAATGCTCCACTAAAAGTCATTCGTGCTGCCTACAGAAAGTTATCACAGAAATTTCATCCGGATAAGAATCCCGGGAATACTGAGGCTGCTCGAATCATGGCGATCATCAACACCTCATATAAAGTGTTGTCTGATCCTGACAAACGTCAAGAGCATGATGAATGGATCGCCGAAATGGAAGCAGCGAATTTAATTAACAGACAAACACATCAGACACCCCCCTCAGCCACTCAATACTCAGCTGCACAATATTCTACCCACTCTTCTGGAAATACTTTTTTACTTAACCTCTTCCTGCCGATATTCAATCCAATCAAGGGTATTGTTATATGGACATTCATTTATGTCATCGGTATTAGTATGCTAATTGGCACTCTTTTGCTTGTTGACAGCGTCATTGAGTTTTTTAGAGGAAAAGGTTAACTTTCTCCTGACCTAAAAGCGTATTAAATAATACCAGCACCAATTCTTACTGAATATGTGCCTCAGTATAGTCCTAATTCCATTTCCAAATTAAAAATGGCGCAATGGCGGGCCGCAGGCAATTTCAATAATACGGCAAGGTGAAGCCGATCAAGTCAGTTTGGTATTGCAAATGGAATAAAACTGTCCCTCTTGACCAATATTTGCAAATTATGTCAAAAATTATTAACGGTTTTACGCGAACTGTCTTTCGATAGTATTAATAGATTATTACAGATGAATATTATTTATTTTTTTATATTCATAAGCCGTCTGGCTCAATGACACTACAATATCAAAATCATCTGTATTAATTAGGGGGCTACTAAAATTAGTGTTTTAGAACACACGAGGTGAGGAGGTGAGAACAAAAAAATATTGATGCAGCATATGATTGCTATACAAATAAAAAGAAACATTTTTTGTAAACAACTATGTATTGTAACGAATATGGCGTTTTACAGGTATTTTATGCTCAATTCAAGATTATTGGTTCCTCAAATGGCCACATTGGCTGAGCAAAGTAATGCGACTGATTTTGCTACAAACTTTGCCAGAATGGTTTAAATTTCTTCTTCTGTCGAGCAACACGGCAAGTTACACGGCAAATATCTTATAC
This sequence comes from Nitrosomonas sp. Nm34, assembly GCF_900113925.1. GTDB lineage: Bacteria > Pseudomonadota > Gammaproteobacteria > Burkholderiales > Nitrosomonadaceae > Nitrosomonas. The sequence goes on along the minus strand of NZ_FORD01000007.1, from coordinate 10,056 downwards.
CGATTTGTTGACATTATGTTTTTAGCTGTCCTTCTCAGTCATCATCGTTCCTTCAGCATTGTGATTAATAATGAGCCAAAACCATTTTGTAGGTCATCAGGTTATTTTATTCGTCTTGAGCTGATGCGATACCAAGAGCAGAAAAAAGCACAATACGACAATAATGAGTAAATCGTAGTAATTTAGGTCATATATACAAAAGAACCTCGGATAGTCCGAGGTTCTTTGTTTTTCTGATCATTTTTATAATGACCTGATATTGGCTGCTTGTTTACCTTTAGGTCCGGCAGTTACTTCGAAAGTGACACGTTGAGCCTCTTTCAGAGTTTTGAAGCCGTTACTATTGATAGCGGAAAAGTGTGCAAACAAATCCTCTCCACCATCATCTGGAGTAATAAAGCCAAAACCCTTAGCATCATTGAACCATTTAACTGTACCTGTTGCCATTTTATTTCCTTAAAAATTAATTGAATCATAGAGTGATCAGTGTTTGTAACTGATGTGTTGTTATGATATCGAGAAAATTAGATAAAAAAAATACGTGTAAGCACGTAGTAAGCTATTAAATAAACATTGTCGCTATGAATGAACCGGCCTTTCCCTTTAGTGTAGGGGATGTGGTTGCTGAGGCTGACGTTTCTACATCCAAGGTCGCGTCCCGTCGGGCGCCACGTCATAGGCTAGCCGAGCATAACTTCTGCTGGCTTAATCATTCACGCAGACTTAGGTTGTTAATGTGAATCAAGGGTTAACTTGTAAAGAAATCCAGAAAAACACAGCCAGTCAGCTTTCGCGAAATGAGTTGAGGCGAAATCTGATTATTGGACAGAAAAACCTCGCACATTCAATAAAATTGCTCTCCCACTCAGGTTAATTCGGTTTTTTTAAGTATTTTTAGAGATGCCCTGAAATGTTATCCATCTACACAATTCACTAAGGAAAGCAGCATGGGTGTTTGATTCATCGCGGTTTGTAAAAGTAAAATAAAATTTTATCTTAGAGATTGCTTTTCTAAATATGTTTAAAGTTTAAAAAACAAATATATTTAAAATGGCGGCAACGATATTTTTTGCTATTTTTTTCAAGCTTTTTCTCACTTTTTGGTTTTGAGGCATTTTCCTTCCTAAAACTGAAACTCTAAAGTCTAGTTTCTAGAATTTTTAAATGAGAGTCTAAACATTGAATATTACTTTGAAAATTTTCGGTTTAAGTTTGTGGTTAATTTTTAATGCAGTAAATGCCGAAAATATACGTATACCAATTAAATCCGGGCCGAATGGAGCTGTAACTTTTGATAGCAATATTGCGAATGACGGAATGCAAGACCGGATGAACTCAGTTGGTGGTGGTTTTTCAAGTATAAGTGGGCATCGTGCAAATGCCACAGTTAATATAGAAAGAGGAGAAGGAACAATAAATTATGCACGTAAAAATTCGAATGGAGCTGTCACATTTAATAGTAATTTTTCGAATGATGAAGCGGCTCCTCTGATGAGCTCAGCTGGTGGGAGTTTTTCAAGTACAAATGGGCATGGTGCAAATGCTACAGTTAATATGGAAAGACGAGATGGAACAATAAACTACTCACACAATAATTTTAAGAGAACTATCACATTTGATACTAATCTTTCGAATGACGGAACAGGACTTCAAATGAACTCAGTCGGTGGTAATTTTTCAGGTAAAAGTGGACATGGTGTAAGTGCAACAGTTAATGCAACAGGAAGTGTTGGAGCAATAAATTACATACACACAAATCATAAGACGAAAATTAAATTTAACAGCGGTGTGAATATTAACAATGGTAATCATGCTGCAAATATCGGAGTTCAGATTCCCTTCGGTGCGAAATAATTCGCCTAGCCGATCAAGGTAATTAGCTCAGCTGAGCTGTAATGCTTAGCGCAAATAAGGCGGAATAGGTTCTCCAAAGAATTCGCGCATTAGAAAATTTTCTAGCCCCTCGCTATCTCCTGGGCGTGCAGACAGGACAACGACGCGATTAAGGCGAGGTGATTCCCAGTTAAAGTCTTCCTGATGATACTGACGAATGAGCTGGATCATTCTGCGTATGATTGCACGTTCAATGTCGCCGTCCGGCCCTGCTTTCACTTCAATTAATTCCCGCCGCGGATTGATGTCGCCAGTTGTCCAGGCGCGAAACGAGAACTGCGCATAGCGCGGGCCAATATGGATAATCTGAAAAACGCCACTGGTACCAGGTATTTGTAGATTGCGTTTAACTTTCGCCATCCTGATCTCTTCCGCTGAGGGCTGAGGTTTAGTATTAGTATTTTTGTTGTCCTCAAGCCCATCAAGAATACCGGCTGGCCGACTTTGTTTCATTTTTCTCTGATTAATATACTCCGATAAATCGGCCGGTGCAGCGGCATCCTTTTTTTGTGGAATCTTAGTTTTGGTTTCTTTCTTGGGTGGTGTAGCTTTTACCGTTCCAGTCGTATCCTGCCTAACACGAGGTGGTGTGGGGGGAGCGAGCGGCTTGGTGCGCGGAAGTGGTGGCATTGCCAAATCTGGTGCTATTTCTGCTTGCTGCACTTGATCCTGAGGTTGTGTCTCGATGCCTTTGGATGGTGGTGGGGCAGGTTCCTGTGGTTGTGCAAGTTCCGGAAGTTCCAGAAATTCCGCTTCAATCGCGTCAGGGATATCAATGCTGACTTTGATTTCGGGCTCTGTCAGAAAAAAACCGAATGCCCAGATGATGATCAGCCAAATTAGCAGCGCCAGTGGCAGTGGCCACCACAAACGAATTTCCCTTGTTCTGGAGCTGTTCATCGCTATGGGCTTTATCAAACTATTTATCAAGGAATATAAATTATTTATGCTGAACCGCGATCAGAAAATGCTGCACACCCGCATTCCGCGCCCGAAGCATTGCCTGAACCACAATGCCCTGTGGTGCTTCATTATCTGCCGAAACGATCAGCTTTTGCTTGGCATCATGAAGCAGCGGTTTGAGCGTACTAGCCAAAGTATCAAGGGTGACAGATTCTTTATTGATAAAAATTTCACTGTTCTTGGTCAATGTTAAAGTTACCGGTTTTTCGGTACTGAGTTTCTCGGCTTGACCTTCAGGTAAGTTAACTTGCACAGAATCCAGCTTCTGCATGGATAACGAAGCCAACATAAATGTCGCGAGCAGAAAGAACATGACATCAATCATGGGGATAATCTGGATATAACCTTTACGTGGGGTTCTGGATTTACGTAGTTTCATGGATATTTTCCTTTTGATCCAGCCGAATATGATCGATCAGGCGTGTACCGAGGCGTTCCATTTCATCCATGGTTTGTGATTGCAGACGTGAGAAATAATTGAATCCAAATAACGCTACCAGCGCGATAACCAAACCAATAACGGTGGCGATGAGCGCTTCGGCAACACCACCTGTCACTGCGGTGGGGTTGACGATGCCTTCATTGCCGATAACTTGAAAGGCGCTCATCATACCGACCACGGTTCCTACAAGCCCCAGTAGCGGCGCGGCTGTAACGATGGTTTCCAGCGCCCAGAGCCGGCGGGCCAATGAATTCTCAATTAGTTGGGCTTCATCTGCTGCACGTGACTCAGTCCACCAGAATGGTTGATGCCGATTGGAAATTACCACTTCAAAGAACCGCTTGTAATAGTGGCGTTTATCTAGCCCTGACAGGATCTTTTCCAGATCTTCCCACTTGAAACCATAGGTTTCGATGAGATTCAGCAAATCGTTCGATAAACGGGCAAAGCGCCAGTAAACAAATGCTTTTTCAAGCATTATCGCCAGGGCGAGGACACCCAGCAAAGATAACGGCAAAATAATGATTCCGCCCAGTTTTAACATGATCCAGGCTTGGTTAAGGTATTCCATTTATAAACTCCAGATGGGGTATGTTTTTATAACTTGTGATTCGAAATAGCCGTTGCCTTGGACTTAAGCTATTAATACCGAACAATGAGCGAGCTTCTGGGCATTGCATGCGAACTTCAAGATATTTCTTCGCAAAGTATGTGGCGGCTATTTTTGAGATTGTATTCTCTATTTTAAGCTAGAAACTGAGAAAATAGGTCAGGAATCTATTGCTGTTGCGACATGAGTAATCTTTGGCTATGTCTAAGATTAACTTTCTCGTGATAACCTTGAATTTCTGAGTAAATGCGCCTTGTCTTTGCTTCGATAGGTATCAACTAGGGCTAGCTACCATCAGCTATTTTTCCTATGCGTTTCTGAAAAAAGCTACTAAGAGTGCCATATTTTTATGGCTAAAAATTTATAGAAGTGATGGCATAGGATACGGCCGAAGATTGGCTGCTTTCGTGGCCAGATAACCTCCTTTCAAGACGCTGTGACTGTATTCAAGAAAGCAGTTATGATTAGAGAGTAGTCTGGATTTAGTATAAATAGTGATTAATTAGCGCTGAGGTATTCTTTCTTCAAGCTGAATGATATATTTGTTTGATACAGTTTCCAATTTCTTATCAGCATGAATCGTTTTTTTGCGGATAGTAATCAGTGTCAAATAGGACAATTAGAACAATTTGGTGACAGATTTATCATTGAAAAACAATTCTATTTCTCTGTTTGTTCATCTGCTTGCAAATATAAATATACGGCGATGACCTGCTAATCTGTATGATTATTTATTTAAACCGGTAGTTATACGTCGTACGTGATACTAACTACTACTATTAACCTTATCACAAATAAAAATTTGATAATAAAGAATTGCTTTTACTTCATAGATACAATTATAGTTTGTTTCATAAAAAATAATATTAAGTTATAGTTAAGTTATAGCTATTAAGCTGATTTTAATATACATCTAATAAGTTGGAATTAAGGAGATATGTATGGCATTGCGTATTAATGATCAAGCACCTAATTTTCAAGCAGAAACGACACAAGGAAGGATTGATTTTCATGAATGGATTGGAGATCATTGGGTAGTATTATTTTCTCACCCAAAGGATTTCACACCTGTTTGCACGACAGAATTAGGTTATATGGCCAGTATTCAATCTGAATTTGATAAGCGCAATACTAAAATTATCGGGCTTAGTATTGACCCGCTTAATGATCACGAGAAATGGTTGAAAGACGTTGAAGAGGTTGGTGGTTCACGGGTTAGCTATCCTGTTATTGCAGATACTGATCTGCACGTAGCTAAACTCTATAATATGTTCCCTGCAGATGAGACAGGCTCAGCAGAAGGACGGACAGCGGTTACAAACGCGACCGTTCGTTCAGTATTTATTATTGGTCCCGATAAAAATATCAAGCTTATGATGACTTATCCCATGACAACCGGTCGTAACTTTAATGAGATCTTGCGAGTCATTGATTCAATGCAGCTAACCGCAAAACACAAAGTCGCAACGCCCGTGAATTGGCAACAAGGGGAAGATGTCATCATTGTTCCTTCAGTTAGCAATGATGAAGCTAACAAAATTTATCCACAAGGTTGGGAAACAGTGAAGCCATACCTGCGCAAAGTAAAGCAACCATGATTTATTCATAGCTCCTGTGGTATCGCGAGAAAATATTAAATATTAATATTTTAGAATTAAATGGAAGGGCATGAGATCGTTGGTTTTGTGGCGGGTTTCGGTACCACTTTTGCAGCCGCTCCAGATTTGCTCGCGATACTTAAACGAAGGAGTTCTCAAGGTATGAATCCTACCATGGCAGGTATTATGGGCTCGTTTCAGATCATGTGGGTATATTACGGTATTTTAATTGACTCAATGCCTGTAGTTATCTGGAATGTTATTGCAGTGGTAATCAATTTTCTCATGGTAGGTGTGTTTTTTTACTTTGCCCGCATCGGGAAAAATTAACTGGCTGAGCAAAATCTACAAGCCGCTACAAGCGCTTCACACGTACCGATGAAACCTGGGCTTACGTCATCCAGCTTGCATTATGTTGAGGGGATTAACCTGGCGCTGGAATTTATAAACAGTTTTAAAATTGAGACTGCTTTTCACTGGAATATAACTAATATGCTCTGATACTCTCATTTAGCCTTCTCAGTGGTATTCTTACCCTGATTTCTTTCCCCTTAAAAATAAAAAGATATCAAAAATCAAAATTCTTTTCTTTCAATCAGTCGCAATTGCGTAAATTTTTGACCGTTAATCCGGAGATTTGACAATTTATTGCATCTTTATTATCTTCGCCCTTCATAAAAAAGCTGCTCATCTCTCTTATAAATGATAATCCGGAAGAATCGAAGGAAAAACCGATAATGATCAGTCCTTATCGTCAGCATCGCCGGATACTTATTGCAAGTATGGCCGGAACGGCTGTCGAATACTACGATTTTTATATTTACGCGACAGCGGCGGCATTAGTATTCGGTCCATTGTTCTTCCCAGCCAGTTCGCCAGCTGCGCAATTGATGCTGTCATTCATGAGCTTTGGTATTGCTTTCATTGCACGACCGTTTGGTGCAGTATTATTCGGTCATTTCGGTGATCGGATCGGACGAAAATCGACATTGGTCGCATCACTGATGCTAATGGGAGTGTCGACCGTGCTGATTGCATTTTTGCCGACTTATGCGATGGTCGGCTGGGTTGCGCCATTATTGTTGTGCATTCTGCGCTTCGGTCAGGGGCTTGGCCTTGGGGGAGAATGGGGCGGTGCAGCACTACTGGCGGTTGAGAATGCCCCTCAGGGATGGCAGGCACGTTTCGGCATGGCCCCGCAACTGGGCGCACCTGTTGGCTTCCTTGCTGCCAATGGGTTGTTCCTGCTAATTGGCATAGGATTGAGCGAAGCGGAATTTGCAGCGTGGGGCTGGCGTATCCCGTTTCTGGCCAGTGCTATTCTAGTCGGGCTAGGCCTGTGGGTGCGCCTGAAGATCAACGAAACGCCTGAATTTGCTCAAGCTCTCTCACATGAGCCTCCAATTCCGGTTCCCATCAGTGAGTTGATCCGCAATCATACGTTATCTACCTTCGCCGGGACTTTCGCAGTGGTAGCCTGTTTCGCGATATTTTACCTTTCAACTGCTTTTGCACTTGCCCATGGCACGACTGCCTTGGGATATAACCGTGAGGTTTTTCTGGCAGTTCAACTTGCTGCCATTCTGTTTCTAGCGCTGGGTATCATCGTTTCGGGTGTGCGTGCTGATGCGACCAATGCTGTGAGCGTTTTGACATGGGGATGTGCTGCGACGGTCGGTATAGGATTGATATTTGGATCACTTTTAGGTTCGGGTTCGTTATGGGTAGTATGGGCAGTGCTATCACTCGCATTGTTCGTGATGGGCTTTGTCTATGGCCCACTCGGCGCGTGGCTGCCGTCGCTGTTCCCAGCAAGGGTGCGTTATACCGGTACATCAGTGGCTTTTAATGCAGGGGGCATTCTGGGCGGAGCAGCCGCTCCGATTGCCGCGCAGACGCTCAGCGAAATAGGCGGTACATCCCTTGTGGGTCTTTACCTGGCAGTGGCAGGAGTATTCAGTCTTGCCGGGTTAGTACTGGCTCAGCGGTTTAAAGCGAAGTAAGCTTCGAGCTCTGCCGATAATACGTTCAGCACCTACACCTTCGACATAGCTCCATTACTAAATCAAAACTGACTTTGGCGGTTTCCCTTGCCGCATTATGGATACGATCTGCGGCTCACCTTCGCGTCATGTTTGATGTGGGAATGGAATGGTACATCATTGCCTTATTTTTATTCTTTATTCAGTACAAGTCCATATCAAGATTGGATTGTCGGATTTTGCAGGATTGAGAATGTTATTTTCAGCAAATCCGAAATGGTAATAAATTTAAAAACGCATGAGTCCGACCAAACATCCTAACGGTTTATACCTTTTGTTTTTTACAGAAATGTGGGAGAGGTTCAGCTACTACGGCATGCGGGCCATCTTCACATTGTTTATGATCAAAGCTTTATTTTTCGATAAAGCGCTGGCCTCTGAGATTTATGGAAATTACACTGGCCTGGTTTACTTAACGCCTTTAGTAGGTGGTTACGTAGCTGATCGTTACTGGGGCAATCGAAAAACCATCCTTGTGGGCGGAGTCTTGATGGGGATGGGGCATTTCTGCATGTTTTTATCTGCAGCGAATTACAGCAATATTGCCTTCGCACAACCCATGCTATTCTTGGGCCTGGGATTGCTCATTTTGGGTAACGGTTTTTTCAAACCTAATATCTCTACCATGGTCGGTCAACTTTATCAGGCGGGGGATAAACGTATTGACGCTGCCTTCACCATTTTTTATATGGGTATTAATCTAGGAGCATTCCTTGCTCCGCTTGTTTGCGGTGGCTTTGGAGATACTGGAAATCCAGCAGATTTCAAGTGGGGCTTTCTTGCCGCCTGCATTGGTATGATCATTAGTATTTTTTCATTTGAGTTGCTTAAAAACAAACTTATCATAACATCAACAGGTGAAGGTATTGGATTGTTACCAAAGAAGAAAGTATTAGCAGGGAATGAAGCTAAAGAACCAAAAATATCGCTTTCTCAGGCAGTCAGTTGGGCGATGGCCTCTATTGGCTTATTCATCGTATTTTACAGCCTTATGGAGTTAGATATCATTGGATCAGCTATTTTTTCCCTCACTATTATCGGCCCTGCTGCCATCATTGCCGATAAAATGCTTACATCAATTGAGAAACAACGCATAGGGGTGATTTATATTCTTGCCTTTTTCGTTATTTTTTTCTGGGCAGCATTTGAACAGGCGGGCGCATCATTAACTTTTTTTGCAGAAGAACAAACTGATAGAAATCTATTCGGCACAGAAGTTCCAGCAAGTTTTTTTCAATCGATTAACGCCGTATTTATTATAATTTTAGCTCCCATTTTCGCCTTTATCTGGACATTCTTAGGCCAACGCAATTTGGAACCATCCTCACCTACTAAACAAGCATTCGGGTTGTTGTTTTTATCGATAGGCTATCTCGTGATTGCATGTGGCGTAAAAGGAGTGGATCCAGCAATTAAAGTGAGCTTTATGTGGTTAACTAGTCTATATTTATTGCATACTATTGGTGAATTGTGCTTATCACCAATTGGTTTAGCGATGGTTGTAAAATTAGCCCCTGAGAAATTTGCTTCGTTGTTAATGGGAGTGTGGTTTTTATCAACTGCAGCTGCAAACAAATTTGCAGGTACATTAAGTTCTTTGTACCCTGATCCTGCTTTCCCTGTCCCGCCAAAATTTATAATATTTGAAATCAATGGTCTATATGAGTTTTTCATGATCTTTGTCATTTTGTCCGGGCTTGCATCCTTGCTTCTATTTATACTCACCAAGACATTACAAAAAATGATGCACGGTGTGCAATAAGTCTGTTTGTTACTAGCAGAAATTTGTTCAGGTGATGATAGTCTCATCGGATCTTCTTCTTGACTACATGATTAGAGGATATCGCCCTCAACATAAAACCATCGTCCTGCTTGGTACACAAAGCGACTGATTTCATGCAGACGATAAGCACGACCGCATACTTTATAGCGAGCTATAAATTCAACTATCGCATAATCCGGTGAGAGTTGTTCATGATGCTTCACTTCAAGATTGAGCCATTTTCTGTACGGTCCATCTGCCAACCTAAGTAAGGTTGGGCGGGTACTGTGATACCAAGTCTCCAAAAGATAATCTTCTCGACCAAGGGTATACGCAGTGTAGCGTGAACGCATTAATACTTCTGCATTAGAAGCAGCTTCGCCTTCGTCGAGATAACGAGCGCAGCAGTCAATGTATTTTTTATCGCTGCCACAAGCACAGCGCATTATATTGATATCCATGTTAAGCCTGAAAGCTTCATTAATAAAATTATTCTATTTCTTATTAAACCTGATTTTGTCAAGCACTTTTGCCGTATTCTTTATACTGTCTGCGGCTCGCTTTCGTGTCGCTTTTTAATTAGGGAATGAAATAAGTAGGCAATATTAAATATTGTATAAATTAATTTATCTACACCCTAGGGTCTGTTGACATTTCACATAGGTAGCCACAGATATCCACACGCTATGGCTACCATACTTTCATAATTTCGCTTCAGCTTGTCGTATCGTGTCGCTATTGCCCGG
>NZ_FORD01000039.1 GCF_900113925.1 Nitrosomonas sp. Nm34 | reverse complement strand
GCAGCAGGTTGTAAGTAGCTGCCAGCGATGTCTTGCGATTTAAGCGTGCATCTAATGCCTGCTTGATTTCGCTTACAATCAAAATGCCTCCAGCCGCTGCTTTTTCTATAAAAGGCGCCAGAAAGTCCATTGATAAGCCAAGCTCCAAAGGTAGCACTACAGCCTGTGCTTGCTTTAATTCTTCTATTGTTCGGGCATTAACCAATAGTGTCTTTGCTTGTTCCAAAACTTCTTTACCACTTGCCACTCGTGCCATCACTATACTTCCTTTCATAAGTGGCTACTATTATTTCACTTATGAAGTAGAAATGGAATTACAGGGAACCACCACACGTTCCTTTAGGTAAAGATAGCCGTTTTGCTGCTTCAACCAGAGTTAATCCACTTCTTTAAAAACTTGACCGATTGCTCGCGAAATTTCGGGCTATATCGTGTTCGGGGTAATTGTTCCATCTATATCCTCCATTTCATGTCTATATTTTATGAAACTCTAGACTCCATAAAACTCAGCATACCTCAGTCTAGACAGTAATAAAATTGCATGCAAGTGTAGTATTGCTTCCATTTTTATAATCGTTCAGCTTGATTAAAATCATACGGTAAAAGTAATTTATTTTTCCTATACCCGGGAAGAAGAGACATGAAACTCCGTACGAACGTGCGGCGGATCAGAGCAGGAGTGTTTGTGAGCGTTATAGCTGGAGCGGCTGTGATGGCCAGCGTCTCGCTAGCTTGGGCCGAGCATGACGATGGAAATCTCGGGGGCGAACACGGCTTCAGCAACCGGAACCTCAAGGGGTATTACGGATTCAACATATCATACGGCGTGCTCGTCGCCAGTGGGCCGAACCGGCCAGAGGTGCCAGCGCTGCCCTTCGTGAGCATGGAGCGCATGTTCTTCGACGGCGAGGGCGGCTGCATGGTGAGCTCGATCGGGAACGTGAACGGGCAGTCCACCCCGTCGACATCGACGAGCTGCACTTACAGCGTTAATCGGGATGGCACCGGGACCAGCGAGGCGGTATTTCCAGGGACGCCGATCTACGATCCGATTCCGATCGCATTCGTGATCACCGACGGAGGGAACGAGTTCCGAACGGTGGCCACCAAGTTCATTGTGGGAACATTCACGGCGCGACGCCAGTAGTCGCGTCAGTGCCGACGGGTCGCCGCCGACGGAGTTGTGACATCCAGGGCCGGCAGGTTGGGTTCTTATGAAAGAGGGCGTTTATTGTTCCTATAAACGCACCGCGCGGAAACCATTACCAGAGCTATGCTGCTCCTCTATATGGGCTTTCAAATTTTCAGCGCGCTGATCCTTCTCACAGCCAATAACTTTGGCATTTTTGGCGCAAGTTTGATTTTGGCATGTTCAGACTGCTCGGTATCTGGCTCGTGCGACAGTTCTAATCTGCCATTTATGCAGGACTAACCTACCATGCGTGCTTCCCTTCGCAGCCGCCTCATACTGCAGGGTCTGCAATCCGCTTCGGGAGTCGAGCGCATCGGCAATTATTATTTTATCGTCTCAGATGACTCGCCCGATTTGTATCGCCTTGACTTGTCCTGGAACATTATTGGCACAACCCACCTATTTTCTTCAGATATCCACCCAGGAGATCGGATTCCCAAAGCAATCAAACCGGATTTGGAAGCCATGTGTTTGGTTAAATGGCACGGCAAACAAGAATTGCTCTGTTTCGATTCGGGCAGCAACCCCCCCCGCACGCGACATCTGCTATCGCGTGGATGTAACTGACCTAGCGTCGCCCCAAAACGTACGTCCTATTTCTCTTACCGCGTTATATGATATTCTCCGCGCTGATCCTACTATCTTCGGCACACAAAAGCTAAACCTGGAAGGTGCAACCGTCACGCGCGATACAGTTTTGCTTTTTCAGCGTGGCAATATCTCCGGCATTAATGCGCTCATGGAATATCCATTGACGACATTCATGAATTATCTGGATGCGCCAACCTTGCTTGCTCCTATCCCACAAGTCTTCACCTTTACCCTCCCCAAAATTCGTAACCGTCATGCGGGCTTTTCCGCCGCGTTGACGTGGAACGATTCGATTTTGTTTGCTGCTTCCGTCGAAGATACGGACAATGAGATTGACGACGGCCCAACTCTCGGTAGTTTTATCGGGATGTTGCGGGGAAAGGAAATTCTCTGGGTTGTTCCCGTCGAATTGAACGGCTCGATCGCGCCCGTAAAAATCGAGGGGATTGCGATTTTGCAAGTGCAAGAGAATTTGCTTGAAATTGCCGGTGTGACCGATAACGACGCGGACGCCTCTGAAATATTTTGCATCAAAATCCAATAATTTGTTACCCAGTTTGTATCTTCTAGTGGTCTGTAAAAATCACTAGCCCGGCTATTAGATTCACCAGAAATTAAAAGATCTGCTATAAGTATAATGCTCGATTTGGGAAATGATTTTCAATTGGTCGAGCAGGTTGCTCGGGCGCTCCGACCCAAGGTCACCATACGCTACGCCCGCTTATCGACTAAGTCGCTGCAGGAAGCGGCGAACAGCGTGTCGGCTAGGCTCAAGGAGGCGATGAAGCGCAAGACGGGGGAGGGTGGAGCGCAAACTGCCCCCTGGAGCGCGCATAGTCGGCCGCTGCGGAGTGGTTGTGGGTCGGGCATGGGGTAGGCCATCCGGTGCGTTCCCGACGGCGCCTGGACGGGCAATAATGTTAGGATTATTCCGCTTAAACCCAGCGCGGCTACACTACTTTAGCTCCACCCTTACCAACCGAGGTCACTTTGGGATTTTTCCAGTTCTGGCTGAATTTGAGCGAAAATTGATTGTTGAGCGCACTCAAACTGGATTTGCTGCGTCAAGCGCGAGGTCGAAAAGGTCGGCGCCCCGGAAAGATGGATAGATCAGCTCTGATGATAGCCATGTCGGCTTTGTCCGATTCCAAAGCTAATGCGTCTGAAGTAGCCAAAAAGCTTATGATCACAACTACGATACTATATATGTACCTCAACGGCGATGGATGGCTAAAAGAGGCGGGGCAATCCATCATTAGATGAATTACTCTTTTTGACGAAATCAGTCATTGAATTATAGAAGCATATTGCAGACATCAACCCGAAGTTGACATCAGCCGTCGAGAGTAGTACGGTTTGACGGAAGGCCGGATTCAATCCAAGCTAGCCGCTGAAGCGTCTGATCGTTACAACTTAGGCTGCCGTTTCAACCAGGCAAGGGATGAAGGGATGGCCTGTGAGAGCATCATAAAAAGTGTCAATATACATTATGACCTAAGAGAGGTGCATCAAATGGAAACCTATAATTCATCGAAAGTTTCTCACATTGATTTCAATGCCATCCAAACACTTGTCCATCAAGGAAAGGCTGTGATTTCTTCAGAAGATTCTGCCTTAATTGAATGGGCAATTAAGTTGATTATGGAAGGCAGAACTGCAACACTCTACCTTAAACCTACCGTGTTTGAGGCGATCAGAAGATGGTACTGGACACCAGAACGCATCAAGCTCGTTGGATTGAAACCTATTTCGGTGGAAAAAGCTGCGCAGATCAAATCAGATTTCAGCATAGATATCGATGGATACGCTAACAATATCGATTGTCCTCGATGCGGACACCCCTACAGTACGTACGAGTTTATTCAGCAGGGTTTTGAGGAACATGGGGAAGAATTTGTAAGAGCTGCGTTCTCGTTCAAGCGAGCAGCTATTCTTGCTATTAATCCCGTGCAAGATACAATTTGTCGCAACTGCCGCTTGCACATCTTGAATACTGTTGAGGACGGCGCCCGAATTGGAAATAGCTATTATTACGATTATCGGTGCGTCGAGGGCAATGGCTATGGCTGTTGTCGTTGAGGGCGCCGCCCCAGACCTCCTGGCTTCGATGAGTAGGTGCGATAGAACGTCGCCAAAATAGTCATTCGCCATTGATCAGCGGATCTTGGTGTCGTCCCGAGTTAGCTGTCAACGTCGGTTTATATCTGTTCCTACCTTTAAAAGATGTAAACATCGGTCTGCATTCTATTAAATTGAGCATACCTGATGAAGATGTTACTCCTTTACGAAGAAAGCCTTACCGTGTCCCCCCTAGTTAACCGCTGTGTGGCCGTTTCGCGGCGGGGATGGCTGCTACCCCCATCCGATTCCACCGGTCTCACCCCGGGCAATTTTGTGTCGCTTCTACCAGTTTCGCTGCCATTGTGTTTCGGCCGATGCTCAGAAAAAATTCGGAAGAAGCCGCTGCAAATGGTTGTTTTACATGAGGGCGAGTGCGGAGGCGCGCCATGACGGGCAACTCAGGTTCGGCCCTGGTTCGGTTTGTGTCGGTCGGTTCGGTGCATCGGAGAAAAACTACTTTGGATTCTTCATCTATCTGTAGGCATAAGCGACTGAGCTCCGGACTGTTAATCCGACGGTCACTGGTTTGAGACAGGGTGATAAGAGTTGTCAATGGGTAACAACTTGTTATACAATGATAATTGTGAATTGTGCCCAAGCGTGCACCGAAGTAAGCGAAGCGCCGGACTTCGAGTTGTGCTTCCATATAGTGTGATGGAACCAGCCATCGGTTTTCACTACCACTCATTCCATAGCGCGGAAGCGGACATGAATCCCTCGAAAAAGGGACGATGATTATCATAGGATCATTTTTTCTAAGTGCTGCAGTGGATAGTGGTGAGGTAACTCTTGATCGCCGCTGCATCAACTTCTTTCCCCGCTAGTCCGACATGCCCATCTGGACGCAAAAGATAGAAAGCACATCCAGCTATCCCAACGCGTTTTTGCTCGCTTTCGTTAGCAAGGCTCTCGGAAACCGTGTGAGCACGAACGATGTCACCCATTTTCAGTGTGACGGGCGCAACTTGTCCGAAAACGAGGAGGTTGAAACGCGTGTCATCGAGGCGGGCGAACAGGTCTTCGATCGGCCCGTTGGGATGGAATGAAAGCTTCGTCCAGGGAAAGCGATCGCCTGCGCGCGGCGCATCTTCCGGCAAACCGGGCAGATTCTTAGACAGCGTGCTCTCTCGGTAGTGGATACCGATCTGGGAAATTGTCCTGAAAGCAAGTTTTCGCACCCACTCTTTCGTCATCGCAAACGCTACCATACGCGCGAGAATGCGCGTACGAAACAATCGTCCAAACCAGTCGTCTGCGACGATTACCTGGAACATCTTGTCTGTTGTCCTAAGTAGTCGTTTTGCTACCGGAATGCGCTCTTGCTCGTAAGTATCAAGCAACGAAACATGCGCATCACACGTCACGACCAGTGCAAATTTCCAGGCCAAGTTGTAGGCATCCAGCAGACCGGTATTCATACCCTGTGCACCCGCCGGACTGTGAATATGTGCTGCATCTCCCAGGAGAAAGCACCGTCGGTCGCGAAACCTTTCAGCGATCCGATGATAGATACGATATGTAGAAAACCAACTGCATTGCTTGAATATGAGATCGGTTCCTGCTTCTTGCTGAATTGCAGGGATTACCTCGTTGAAGGTCACGTTATCGCGATGCCGCAAGGCCTTTGGCAAGATGCCGATCACCCGCCAGCGGTACTTGTCCATCATAGGGAAAAACAAGTGAAACCCGTCCGCCCATAGGTACACGTTGAGCTCACCTGGCTTCATGGTGCCTGTCGCCTCCGTGTCCGCAACAAAGAACACGTGCTCGTAAGGCGCACCCGAAAACGTGATCCCGCACTTCTCGCGAACGAGACTGTGGGAGCCATCGCATCCTGCTACCCATACTGCCCGAAGCCTGCGGGTGCTGCCGTCAAGCTACCTGAGCGTGACATCTACGTAGTCGGGATACTGTTCGAGCGCTATGAATTCTGTATTCCATCGTATGTCCACGCCAAGCTCATGTAGTTGCGCACCCATGATTCGTTCGTTGTCGTCCTGACCTAGCATTAGGATATACGGAAATGGGCTGATGCTTTGACTTATATCTCCGATGGGAATGCGGACGGTCCACTTCCCGTTTGCCCACATATTTGCACCGCCAACAATAGCACCTAATGTGTGTGCCTGCTCGTTGAGACCCATCTTCGAATAGATTTCGAGTGTGCATGCCTGTACTGCCATCGCCCGCGTCTGCTGTGCCGGCCATGAATGGCGATCAATGATCAGAGGGCGTACCCCTCGACGTGCCAACTGGTTTGCGAGCATCAATCCGGTCGGGCCCGCTCCGACAATCAGTACTTCCACATCCATTGACGTCTCCTTTGAGTAATGTGCTACATTTACCCATCGCAGATGATAAATTTTGAACTGCTGTTGATTTAGTATCCCATACTGAGAGAGCATTAGCCTCATATGTCAATATATGGATGCTTATGTGTATTGGCTCAAACTTGATCTGACAGCTTCAATAATGTGATCTCGGGATAATAAAGTCAGCAAAAGGAATCTGAATTATTTATGATAAGTGGACTCCGGAAAAGAGCTTCATCATTATTCATGAGAAGAGATCTTCCCTGAAGAGCCTAGAAAAAATAACTTGAACATCACGGTGAATGGAATTACAAAACTAAGCCTCGAGTATTCGTGGATATAGCGTGATGTGTTCAAGTTATTTTTTCTAGATCACTTAGTAGTAGAGTTTCTCAGGTGTTCTCCTAACCGTAGCGTAATAATTCTTATGTCGAACTCACGCTACAATATGTTTATACCCCTGGCTGCAGTAATATAACGCCGCGCCGTTGAATAGCTATAAAAATTGTATACGTTTGCATTATTGCTTCCTAAATTTTATTTTTTTATTCTTGTACGAAAATAACAGATCGGTTTAAGTCATAGTTTCTCCTCTGCTTCAAGTTCTAAGCTGCATTATTAGTTGTTATTTTTTATTCATGAGCAATGAGGGATGAATAAGGTAGAGTCGATTCATTCTTCGATGAGTGGCATTTTTTAATGCAGCCAAGACGTGCTAACTACAGCGGATGGGAGATTATTAATAACAGCGTGAACGGGGCTGTATGCTTGATGGGTGGCATTATCAGCGAATATTATTCCTTACTACTACCAGTTAAAATGCATATTGAAAAAATAAAATGGATGGATCTGAAAGGACTGACAGTTTCTTTTATTTTAGCTTTGCTAGTCATATTTCCTTCTCTCAGCTTGACTAATACTGCCCGAGCGGCGGAACCTGATGCGTTTAATAGCTGGGTCAAAACTGCCAGGATAGGTGGTGCCGCGGTCTTTACAGGAATGACAGCGCAAGAGATGAACCAGATCATCTCAAATATGGTGTCTCAAAAGGTTACCGTAATTGAGGCTGATTCTAATCTCTCTGACTACCTGACCGATGCCCAATTCGAGCAGGAACTAGCACTCATGCACCGCTTCGCAACCGAAGTCCATAAACGGGACCTAAAGGTAGTTTGGTATTACCCGAGCCTGGAGGTATTAACTCCTAATGGCAAGAATATTGAGCACACTATGTTTAAAGATCACCCGGATTGGGTACAAATTGGTATAGAGGGTCAACCTAATGTGTTTTATGGCGGTAGTGGTCGGGTTCATTGGGTCGCGAAGGACGAGGAAAGTGCTTGGATGTCACCTCAATCACCTTATAAGGATTATTTTCTTGACCGCGTCCAAAAGATAGCAGCGACAGGAGTCGATGGCTTATGGTTAGACGTTCCCCTATTTAACGATATTGGCGTAGAGTGGGCTGGCTTTGACCCCTATGCAATTGCAAAGTTTAAAACTGATACAGGTCTTGATGCACCAGTGGCCGAAAACTGGACGGATCCAATCTGGAGGCGTTGGATTGCCTGGCGTCACCAAGAGATAGCTTTGTTTTTGCGTGATGTGGCCAGCGCAGGCCGGGCTATCAACCCCGAATTCCCTCTAATCGTTGAAACTGTCACTTTAGATTACAACGCGGCGACCGTTATCGCGTTAGATGGAGCCGATTTGAAGAATTTGGAAGGAATTACGCACGTCTGGGAAATCGATGCATTGAGTGATGATAATGGGATGCGTTCTTCTTCAGAAGACGATTGGATATCTCTCATCGCTATGAACAAGTTCGCACGAGCGGCCTCAGGTAAAAAGCCGTCCTGGGTGTTTACTTATGGCCAGCTTAGCGATGATGCTGAATTGGTGATGGCAGAAACCTTGGCTACACGCAACAATCCATATGAAACAAAAATCCCGCAAATGACCACGTCGGTAGGTGCCGACTACCGTACCCGTATGTTTGGCTGGACTCAAGAAAACTCACCCTATCTATTTGAAGCACAACCTGGTGCGCGAGTTGCAGTTCTTTACTCGTCCCCCAGTCGTGACTATGTAGATAAAGCGGCAGGAGTCGGGCTATATACTGATACGACATCTAACGACCCGCTTTGGTGGACTAAAACCCCGAGTGACAGCGCTTACGAACGGCAATATTTAGCTGAGTATCGCGGTATGGTGAAAATGCTGGTGCATCAACATATTCCTTTTGAAATTGTCGTCAACCCAGTTGATTCAGCAGAGCTAAATCCCTATGACACAGTGCTCTTGCCGGATGTTCAGGCGATTTCTGATACCGAAGCCGCTATCCTGCGGCAATATGTGCAAAACGGCGGCAGCCTGATTATAACGGGCGCCAATCCCACCGCTCTGGATGAATATGGAACAGCCCGTGCTGACTATGCTTTAGCCAATCTGCTGGGATTTAGCAAGCAAGACGCGCTTCCTGCCGAGAAGGAAAATACATTTGGTAAGGGTAGCGTACGTTTCTTTTCTGCCTCATTAGGGAAAAACTATTTTGTCTCCAGCGACGCAACATCACTCCAGCAATTATCTGGTGCCGTTCAGGCAACCAGTACAATCCCCTTGACAACCGATGCTGACCGCCGCGTCCATTTCGAGTTGTCTCAGCTTGGCAATCACACGATTCTGCAATTGGTGAATTTTATCGGTGTCAATGGCTCTTTTACAGTAGAACCAACTACTTTTTCCGTCAACCTTAAGATTCCCGATGGCAAGGAAGTAACTGGTGTAGCATTGACCTCGCCCGACTCGCCTAATACACCCGGCTTGAGACCGCTTGATTACACGGCATCAAACCAGCAAATTAGTTTTAATGTAATGCTAAACCAATATGCACTCGTCGTGGTCTCTTATGATGACGCACAAGCGCCCTCCAACAATCATACGCCAATCGCTAGCAAATAAATATAATCTTAATACTGGCGATCCATGGTATCGGTAAATTTTACGCACAGCCATGCTGTTAGTTAATGATGACGACCTTGATGGTGCACGCTAGTTATTACAACTGTGAATGCTACCAACTCAAGCAGTTCACTTGTAAATAATAGGTATGTTGAGAAGTTGGTGCCCATGTCATTGGCTACCTTAACAGCAATTGATCTGGATGACTGAGATGGTTACACGAAGGTTACTTTGTAAATGGATAAGCTCTAGGTGACTGCACAGCAGTATTCTTATCCCATTTCCCTTCAATAGCTTCAATACAATCTTTTGCACCTGAGATCTGGCCTTCTATGAAGTGCTTATTTTCCTCATCAAATTCTTGCGCGGCTATTTTAGCTATTTCGGAATGATGATCCATTACCATATGGCACATCGATAAACATCTTTCTCGCTCTTCGGCGACCGCATCATCTAATTCATTTGGCGTGTAATGTTGAGTGTCCATAATTATCTGTAATTTAGTTATCGTCAGGAAATGGAAGTTTTTCTACAACATAAACTACATGCTTTAAAGCTGATGCTTATGGGGTTACGCCACGCTAATCCAACCTACAGGGCAGAATACGAGCCAAAATTGAACGCTGGTGATCTCCCATATGATTGCTCAGCAAATGACATCCGAGTGGAGACGAGCCCCCCCAAAGAGTGGCATCTGCTCTGCCGTCGTTCGTTGTATGTTTATTTGGACATAATACGCGAAGTTAGCGAAATCGAAAATATGGGGGCTAGTGCAATTCACGAGTATACCGCCAATGGTTCCGTAGCCCTCCACTAGGGGACCAGTATTGGTATCTATCGTCGTGCCAACGGTGGCAGCCGCTCCAGTACTGAGGTCTTTTCGGCGCAAAGCCGCGAAAATGACAGCCCCAGTTCCGCTCCCATCCGTATCTCGATAGGTGATCGTTAAAGCTTGCGCCACTTCAATTGTTGAAAAAACAGGGCACGTCAAAATGATCTCGCCGGTCGTGCCGGCTGCGAAACCGGCGTCCCCGGCAGAGTTGAACACAAGATGGGCGTTACTCGTCTGTCCGACCGGCACACAGGCCGCGCCAGCGATCGCCCAACTTTCTTGGGGAGCGGCCAGAGCGGTTCCCGGCAACGTCGCTACCGCAGCTGCAAGCCCAAAGCAGATAACCAAGCTCTTTCCTAATTTCGACATTGTGACCTCCATGGGTGTACAGGGAAAATAAAAACTTTTTGATAACTGAAGTTTCATAGTTCACGAAATTACAATAAGAGTAATTGCTAACCTTCACTCTGCCGAATCAATCAATAAAAAATAAGGATAATCGGCAGCTTAAGCAGATCTATGGATCAACAGCATTAATGCAAATAATGCTAAGGGATAGCAAACAGGTAGACAATAATACATTTGTATACAATTTTATTCTTTGCTGGTAGGAATCTAGCATAAGCTATACCTGATCAGACGATCCTGGCAACCAGCGCCAAAACAATGATCAGGATGGTTCCTGCTACGATCAGCTGCATGCCTCTCAGAGTCACCTTGTGCAGGAACTTTTTGCCCGAGAAAGCGCCTATGAACTCAGCAAGGTAGCAACGACAACGGGCGTCAGTGTGCTTGGGACTGGGCAATGCAACGAATATATGAGATAAATAAATAACTTCTTACAAACATTACAAAGTCAGACGCCGATCTGGAGAAAAGAATACTCGAATTAGGGCGATCAATAGCAAGAGCAAGCGGCTACGCTCAGTGCCGCTTAATGGGAGTACCATAGGAGTATTGATTCAGCTCGATACGCGCCACTTTCACGCCTCTTGGTCAGTTGAGAGTGGGCGGAGTCTTTATGAAGTCCAGGAGATACTTGGGCATTCTGATCCTAAAGTGACAATGCATTATGCTCATTTATCCACGAAGACTTTGCTTGACGCATCTAGTTGTGTATCAGCCAAATTAAGATAGCCCAAGGGGGCCTTTTAAACCGGGCTCTGAGTTGCGCTGGGGGTATGTGTAGCACTGGTCGCATGTCGGAATGGGGTGAAGAGTGGGACGCAAACTGGTCCCTTGGGCGCGCATAGTGGGACGCTGCGGGGCGGTTGCGGGATGGGCATTGGGATAGTCATCCCGTGCGCATACGACGGAGCATGGACGGGCGATAGTGTGGGGAGTATTCCGCTTAAGCCCGGCGCGGCTCCGCTTAAGCTCTTGCACTCATCAACAGTGAGCACCGCTCATGTAATTGCTCAGTATGGCTAATGCGCGTATGCGATCGGTACATCCTGCCACTTCGTCGTGTAGCAAGGTGACATGCTCTCGCGTTGCATGCTCCAGGATTTGTTGCTTCCTACAGAAAACACCGACACGGTCTCACGTCCGTATCTTTGGTTTAACTGATCCAGTACCTTCATCAATCTTGCGGATCTGTCGTCTGCGCCATGCAGGGTAAACAATGACTCCTGGTGCACAGCTGCTGAGTCGATACCGGTCAGGATCACACCTGCTTTTTTATAGGCATACCCTGGCCGGTAGATACGCTTGAGACCAAATAGCGCCGCCCTGACTAGCAAGCGCGTATCACTGCTGGCATTGGGTAGCGGCACCGTCATGCAGTTACTGTACTGCTTCTCCTGTTCACGGAAGGGATTAGTCCGTATGAACACTTGAATTGCGTTACAAACCGAGTTCTGACGGCGCAACTTTTCGGCCGCACTGCTCGTATGGCTGGCAACGGATTCGCTCAGTTCGGTCAGGTGATCAATCAATTGTCCAAACGATCTTGAGGAAATGATCTGCTTTTTGGGTGCTAATACTTCTTCCAGTGCCAGGCACGAGATACCACGCAGCTCATAGCCCAAGCGTTCGATGACCACTCCGAAATTGGCGCGTAACCAGGCAGGTGGAGTGTCACGTAACGCCTGCACGGTTTTAATCCCTGCTGCATTCAGATGTAAATTCAACTGACGACCCACACCCCATACTTCACCCGCATCGATAGTCGATAACAAAGCCTCATATTGCTCATATGACATGGTTGAGAAATCGCATACCCCATGGAAAGCCGGTTGTTTCTTGGCAATATGATTGGCCAGTTTGGCCAGCGTTTTGGTGGCGCCAATGCCAACGCACACTGGCAGGGTAGTCCATTGGCGTATACGATGACGTATTTTATGGCCAATGCCCGTGGGTATCGGCCAGAGGCTTTGCAAGCCTTGTAGACCGAGGAAACACTCATCGATCGAATAAACTTCAACATGAGGACTAAAATCACGCAGGATCGACATTACCCGATTAGACATATCGCCATATAAGGTATAGTTGGAGGAAAGCGCCACGATGCCATGCTGTTTTGCCAAATCCTTGAGCTGGAACCAGGGCGTACCCATTTTGACGCCGAGCGCCTTGACCTCATTGGAACGAGCCACGGCACAACCGTCATTATTGGAGAGCACTACCACCGGCCGATTGATCAGATTCGGATTGAAAGCTCTCTCGCAGCTGACATAGAAATTGTTGACGTCCACCAAAGCAAATAGTGGTCTACTGACGGGAATGATGCCAGTTGACATGATTATACGATAAAACGTGCTACCGTCCCCACTACCACTCCCCACACCTGCAACTCCTCATGTTCGCGCAAACGGATGGGGGGATAAGCGGGATTCTCAGCGTGCAGTTCGATCACGCCATTGCAGGCATACAATCGCTTGACCGTATATTCATTGTTGATCACCGCCAATACGATATGCCCGTGTTTAGGTTCGACTGAGCGATCGACCACCAGCATATCGCCATCGTGGATATGGGCACCCGTCATGGAATTCCCGATGACACGAAAGAAATAGGTCGCTGCTTTATTGCGCACCAGGTAACTATTCAGATCCAGTTCCTTCTCAACATAATCGTCTGCCGGCGATGGAAACCCGCCAGGGATTCGATGCTGCAATAACGGCAGGATACAAACGGCAGAGTCAAGCTTGGCTCGCTGCAAAACAGGCAGGGTCGATTCGCTGGTGGGTTCAAATGGCACAATAATAGTCATGACGATTGCCGAGGTGCTTGATGAAAAGTACAGTATAAAGCACTTATTTGACGGGTAACAATACAACGACATTTGCGGATGTTTTGCCTTGGCTTACCCGCTTGCAAAAGCTTACTTCTAGTAAGGAAACAACATGCGAACTGAGCGTCAAAAAATGCTTGCTGGCGAACTTTACGACCCGTTCGACCCTGAGCTAGTTGGCGCGCGTGAACATGCCCGCTCGTTATGCCACGCGTTGAATACCACGAGGGAGTTGGAGCAGAGCGAAAGACGCCGCATTCTGGAGGATCTCTTCGGCACTGGCGGCGATACCGTTAGGATGCAACCTCCCTTCTACTGTGATTACGGCTCAAATATTCATTTGGGTACTCGCGTATATTTCAACTTCAACTGTACCGTTCTTGATGTGTGCGAGGTCCACATTGGTGACTACACGTTATTTGGCCCAGGCGTGCAGATTCTTACGCCGTTGCATCCGTTCAACGCAGCTCTACGTAGAACGCAGGAATATGGAAAGCCCATCGAGATCGGAGCGGACGTATGGGTGGGTGGCGGAGCACTCATTTTGGCCGGCGTCCGTATCGGCTCCCGAACAATTATCGGGGCAGGTAGTGTCGTGACGCGCGACATTCCCGCAGGCGTGCTTGCGGCCGGAAATCCATGTCGAGTAATTCGCGAGGTTTCGGCATAGTTGCCATGGTGATGGCTTAAGTGCTTGATGAGGAGGGTTTCTATATCGGTTTTCATCGATGATGGTGACCGCCTCGATGGTGTCCTTTCCAGTGCCTGTGACTATGCCCTCTATGGCCCCCACCTCGATAGGCGTTGTCGAAATGTCTATGTCCACCATGGATATGCCTATGTCCCCCAAAGATGGCGTTATCCTTTGGAAATGCGGTTAGCCAGGAAGATGCTGTAATAGACAGTGATCAGTGCGCTGGCAGAACGTTGGAGCGATGTAGCGCGGGAAGAGTGCCGGTCGCCCCGGCCCGCCCGTCGGAATTTCGGGGGGAGCGGGACACCAACCGGCCCCCTAGGGCGCGCATAGTGGGCCGCTGCGGGGGGGCGGTTGTGGGGCGGGTATGGGAATATAGTCATCCCGTGCGCACCGGCGGCCTGTGGGTGGGTAGCGTGGAGCTTGTCCCGCTTAAGCCGAACTCGATTTTGCTTGTGCTTTTATCCTCATCAACCGGGACTATCGGTCGCAAAACCCGGTCGTATTCAGATTGCGTTCTCAATAGATATTTTCATTTTGCTTACCCAGGGCATCGGTATTTCCGCGAACGCCAAGCATAATACTCTTCAATTGTTTGTGATTCTGGATGAATTACAGGCTAAAATAAATAGGATATCTTATTGGTTATGCAGAATGTCCGAAGATTTAGAAAATGCCGAGCAGTTCTTGTCTTTGTCTCAGGAGGAAATGGATGAGCTCGATGACTTCTTGATGTCTGATGACACGTCAGATGAAATCATGATGCTGGATGGGTTAGATGGTTATCTGACTGCTATAGTATCCGGACCAATCACATTAAAGCCTAGTGAATGGCTACCGGGTATATGGGGGCCATCAGAACAAGATAGACCTACATTCAAAACTAAAGTCCAGGCCCAGCGTATCCACGAATTGATTATCAGGCATATGAATAGCATCATCTGGAGCCTTCATGATGACCCAGATGCTTATGAGCCAATATTTGGCGCAAGGATTTATGAATCGCAAGAATATATCGATGCTGAGATGTGGGCCTATGGATACATGCTTGGCGTAGAGTTATGCCGTGAGCAGTGGCAGCCATTATTGGATGATCCGAATGGACCAATAGTTTTACTTCCTATCTATCTGCTTGGTGCTGACAATGTCACAACGGAAGAAGAACTACTGACTAAAACACCAATTCAGCGCGAAGAACTAGCTAAGCAAATACCTGCCAGCGTTGCCTGGATTTATCGTTATTGGCTGCCCTATCGTCAGGCTAACTTTGAACGCTCGATTGCCACCACATTTCAGCGAGAACAACCAAAAATCGGGCGTAACGATCCATGCCCTTGCGGCAGTGGGAAGAAATACAAGAAGTGCTGTGGGATAGCAGGGACATTGCATTAGGAGAAGTTACAGCATTGCTTCAGTAGCTGCGTAGCCACTCTTTCATCATCTCTTAGCGCTTCGGCCAAAATCGAGGAGGAGGCACGACGCAAGGGGAGGTAAGAGGCGGCTTCCCGTAGCGGAGTGCCATGCGGGCCCCGGCCGCCCCGGCTCGCCCCCGCAGTTTAGGAGCGAAGAGTGGGGCGCAAACCGGCCCCTCAGTCGCGCATAGTGGGCCGCTGCGGGGTGGGCATGGGGACAGTCATCCCGTACACTTTCGGTGGCCCTTGGACGGGTGATAGCATGGAACTCGTTCCACTTAACCCAACGCGACTTCGCTTGAGCTGTCGCTATCACCAACCGGTACAATCAGCCGTATATCCAAGGTTATTTAGGTGGATTCTATACTGACGCGCGGGCGCTACCACAATCTGGAATTTATTGAGTTATAAATGTAAAGAACGGTAAATACCGTTTTCTGTTTAAATCAAAATTACTTCTTCTTTTTCTTTGGTGTGGTTACTGCTGTCTTGAAAATGGTTCCAGCCGTGAATTTTGGCACTGTGGTCGCAGCGATCTTCAACGCTACACCAGTCTGCGGGTGTCTGCCGGTGCGAGCGGCACGCTTGGTAGACTTGAAAGTACCAAAGCCAGGAAGTACGACAGTGTCACCCTTGGCGACGGTTGCAACTACAGTATCGATCATGGCTTTTAAGGCCTTGGCTGCGGCAGCTTTGGGTATCTCTGCCTGGGCTGCGATCTCTTCTACCAGTTCCGTTTTGTACATGCTGGAAATACTCCTTTTAGGTAAAAAGCTAGCAGTATAAATATATAGACGTTGTTGGCATATCATAATGTCATCAACATTAACCTGTATTTCCAGAGTATATTTCATGGGCGAGGATGGCTCTCTCATCCGATTTTCCGCGGTCATCAAGTTGTTCAGGTTAATGCCCTTCTCAATTTTTGGCACTAAAAATGACCGCAGTTCATTTAAGGTGTGCTATGAATTTAGACTCAGTTGTATACTACAATGTATATGCTCAATCAGCAAATACTCCCCTCCGAATGTTTCAGGCAGATCAAAAGGGGTATACTGGCAATTTTCAGCGAGGGAAAAGCTATGTCTCATAATGACAAGAGCAAACCTAACACAGCCGGAACTCCTGGCCCTCTTAACAAGACAGGCCTAACTGCTAATTCCACCGCAGAAGTTACCACAGCTGCTCCGATCAGCGACCGCCGGCTGAGCAATATTGCTATTCAAACACAATGTCAGAGCGAGCACGACCGGGAAATTCCAGAAGAGGATTTGATGTCCCCGCTTACCCTTCGCGGCGTTACTTTCCGCAACCGGATCGCAATATCACCCATGTGCATGTATTCCGCCCATGACGGTTTTGCCAATGACTTCCATCTCGTCCATTTGGGTGGCCGGGCAATGGGTGGTGTAGGGCTTGTGGTTGTTGAAGCTACTGCAGTTACGGCTGAGGGACGCATTACCCCGGGAGACATGGGGATCTGGAAAGATGAGCATATTGAGCCGTTAGCTCGCATTGCACGATTTGTGGAGATGCAAGGCTCGATTCCGGGTATCCAGCTCGCCCATGCTGGGCGCAAAGCCAGCTGCGATGTTCCCTGGAATGGTGGCAGCTGCCTGAAAACTCCGGCGGAAGGAGGCTGGCCAGTGATTGGCCCGAGTCCTCTGCCTTTTTACGCCGATGATCCGATTCCCCATGCCATGTCGGAAACAGACATTGAGCATTGCGTTGAAGCATGGGAGGCAGCGGCTCGACGTGCGCTGGATGCAGGCTTTAAAATGATAGAACTTCATGCTGCACACGGCTACCTGATGCACGAATTTCTATCACCTTTAAGTAATCATCGCACTGATAATTATGGCGGCAGTTTGGCAAATCGCATGCGGCTTTTGCTAAGGGTTGCCAAACGCCTCCGCGATGTTATCCCGTCCGAACTGCCTTTCTTCGTGCGGATCTCCGCCACTGACTGGGTCGATGGCGGCTGGGATATAGAGCAATCGATTATTCTTTGCAGAGAACTGAAGTCACTTGGAACGGATCTGATCGATGTTTCGTCCGGAGGTGTTATACCGGATGCAAGAATCCCCGTTGCCCGAGGCTACCAGGTTCAATTTGCCCAACGCGTCCGGGATGAAGCACAAATCCACACGGGTGGGGTAGGGTTGATTACCGACCCGCAATATGCGGATGAGATCATCACCAGCGGTCAGGCGGATCTCGTTTTTATCGGACGAGAGTTACTGCGGGAGCCTTACTGGGCCCTCAAGGCGCAACATATGTTAGGGATAGAGCCTGAATGGCCTATCCAGTATGGTTATGCCGTTAAGCGGCGGGCAAAATAACGCCTCAGGGTCAGGTTCAGAACTAAGAATTCCGATTCTTGCAAACAATAACCCCAATCGTCGCTCTTATTTTTCTTCATTCGCGAGCTGTAAATAGCGGTGTATAGTTATATGGTTTGATTTTAATATCAATAGCCTTGGCATGGGTCGCGTTATCCTATGTGATGGAGTTCAATGCGCAGTTTGTCAATAAATGCCATCATGATTATTTGCTTCCATTGATAGGGCTTGCAGAGCCAGTTCAGCAATCAAAAGATCTAAATTAGCGTTTTGGTGATCATCCTCTTCCAAGAACCACGAAGCTGATAAGCCAGCATACGCCAATGTCCACTGCAATAAGCGCTGGCGTTCCAAATTAGCAGCTTGCGCAATCACGTGAGATTGGCGAATAAATCTGAGGGGATCTGTGACCGTTGGCAAATCTGGATTACACAGAAGATTTGCGTAGTCATAGCCGCGTTCGCCGATTATTCGCTTTGGATCGATGGCTAGCCAACCGCGTGAGCCAAAATCCAGTACGTTTTCGTGATGTACATCACCATGCAGCACTACGATGTCGCGCGGTGACGCCAATAGCTTCCGTGCGACAGCTAAACTTCCGAGAAGCAAGTCACCTTCGCGCTGGGCAGCTGATTCTAACGCTTCAAACCAAATATTTAATGGGATAAGTTCAGGTGGCGGTGTCGATCGGTGTCTGTGTAATTTAGCGATTACGTTACAAGCGATGCGACTAGCCTCATCATCCTGACCTTGGCACGCCATTTTGATGAGAGAATTTGTTCCTTGTGCCCGCTCCATCAATAATGCATCGCCTTCGTACGCATATACTCGTGCTGCGCCATCGCCATTCCACCATTGCATAACTAAGCCACCGAATTTCTCTTCGGCATCCATAGCAATTTTTAGCATGGCAGGATTACCATCTATATGCCCATCCATACGTACTGGCAATAAATAACTGCTACGCGTGACAATGGGATCGCCATCGGCAATCAAATTCCATCGGCCTAAGTAAGGTTTAAACATAAACCATTTTAGCAGAGCTTTGTGCGGTTTGTTATCGTGAAGAGTAGCAGTAAATTCATATAATCATGAGGCAATTCAACCTGATTAAGTTCCGATCAGCCCATATCGCCACAGTATGGGGATGAGTCGGGCGCAAACCGGTCCCTCAGGCGCGCGCAGTCGGCCGCTGCGGGGCGGGCATGGGGGTAGTCATCCCGTGCGTCCACGACGGCCCCTGGACGGGCGATAGCGTGGAGATCACTTCGCTTAAGCCCGACACGAGTTCGCTTTACTACGCTTTCGCTTTCAATCTTATATTGCACGCTTATGCGCTCATAGACCGTAGAGAATGCTAGTGATGTGGTCGTAGATACAGTTGACTACTGATCTCTCCTGATTCCAGCCAATTACGTCGAAGTGATCATAATTATCATAATTACAGAGGTGGCGGGGGTCGAGGTGGTTCCAGTAGCCTCTGACCGAATTACCGTCATAGCTACGTACCGGTTGACCGAACGGGGCTACCATACTGATATAGTTGACCGCGCCATCGTTGACGAACCAATTGTGGTTGACCGGCTCGCGCCTTGGATCGGTCTGGGTATATGAACCCATGCCACTTCGGAAAAACGATGGCACCACCCATCCGCCAGCGGCATTCTTAAGGAAAAAGATCATGTCGTCGCGGGCATACTGATAAATGCTACGCTGGAATGGCGCGATCAGTCGGTCCGTATCATTGCGGCAGAAAAAGCAGTCCTGTTCGGTAGCGTGGGTAGTGATGGAATAGTAATACACGTTTGGCGAGATCCCGACCCAGCTGTTCAGCTCGCGCGCCATCTGGCCCGAGTTCCCATATCGCCGAGTCGTGGTTTTTTAGATTCCAAAACGGTACGTCCTTGGTACGGTTGATAAAATCGCCGATATTTTCGGGAAGTTCCTGTGCCAGACCATATTGTTCCAGCTTGAAGTTGTAATCGGATTACTGCTTCCACCGAGGCCAGTAGCTTGGACGATCAAACCGATCAACTCTGAGACTTTAGGTGCGGAATCGATGATTACGTCACGCAACGTGGTGCCGTTGTGTGGTGTGGAGATGGTGGTTGCACTTTTCACCCACCCGATCTTGCCGCCGGTGTAGAGTGGACTGTCGCCTTCATTGCCGTAGGGTGAGCCCTTTTCCAGCAGTTGAATCAGCGTGCGCACGGTTTGGCCGCCCTGGCTATGCGAGATCAGATGAATCGGGTGATCTTTATCCCATTCTGGATAGAGTGCGGGCGGATGCTCGTCGGGGTTGTTGTCCTGGTCGGCTGCCCAGCATTTTCTTTTTCTGTCCGGCCCTTCTAGTCTCTGTTTTTTGCCATATATCGCGAATTGTGCGGTGCGCGCTTTACCGTAGTCGACGCATCCCCCTTTGATCTGGTAATACAGTTCCACCGCGCGATCCCAGTTTGAACTCACGAGCCCGACCGTGGCAGTAAATACCTGATGGGAACCGTTGTTTTGGAGATAGCCTTCGATATCGTGGCAACCACCCCAATACTTGAAGTTATTCATTTTTAAATCTAAAGTGTATTTATTGAATTTTTTATCAATGTAATTTCAATTACTTGCCGGCATTAATAATTAACTTTTGATTTGGAAATGGAATTACCCAGTATCACAGCTTGTAACGTCAATCGCTTACAATCCGGTACTATTTCGGTATATACCTTGCCTTCTCGCTCAAACACGCCAAACACGGGTTGCTTTGTTGTTCCTTGACCTCGCTTGCGCTTGCCATGATAACCGCATTGTCGTTTTGCTACAAAATAGCTTTCATCAATCTCAATTCCACCTACTAATTTCTCTTTTAAAGCAGTCTGATAACAATATATTATTCGTCTAAATAACCCATATCAGAGGTTTATCATGTTACGATTTTTCCTAGTAAACAGGAGCAGCTTTGGCCACAGGAATATCAATGCAAAAGCATTTAATTATTTTTTTGATGTAATAGTTGCTTAATTTACTGTTTCTTAACATCTTACTAAACTAACAGATCATTTCTGCTAGTCTAGAACCTTCAATAATACAGGCTGCAAGTGCGTACTTGTTTTACGTGCTAAGTCAGCAAATCTAGGAGGAAATATGAATGGCTGGTTCCGTTTCGTTAATGGCCTGTCATGAATGCGATTTATTATTGCGCGTGGATCATTCGTTCGCAGAGGGAGTAATGAAATGTCCTCGCTGCGCTGCTGTTCTGCTTAAACATAAGCGGCACAGCCTAGATTTAACCCTGGCATATACGATCACCGGTTTGATTTTATTTGTGATCTCCAATGCCTTTCCGATTATTGACTTCCAATTTGAAAGGCAGAGCACAGAAACTATCTTGCTTTCAGGAGTCTGGGAGCTGCTCGATCAGGACATGTACTTGCTCGCAGGTCTCGTATTTGTTACCACCATCCTTGCACCTTTCACCCAGCTTGTTACTTTGCTCTATGTTTTTTTACCATTAAAATTCAACCGTATCGCGCCATATACATCTGAGGTATTTCGCTTTGCATCAGCGCTTAGGTCCTGGAGCATGATGGAAGTCTTCATGCTTGGTATTCTGGTTTCCACGGTCAAGTTGGCTTCTATGGGAACGATTGTTCCTGGCATTGCCCTGTGGTCCTTTGGTATTCTAATCTTTGTGCTGGCGGCGACCACATCCAGCCTCGACCCGGATCTAGTATGGGAAAAGCTGGGAGTTAGCCGGTGAATGATCAAACTAATACTTGGATTACTGCAGCTGCAGTCGGTCTGATAAATTGCCACAGCTGCGGCCTGCTGCATAAAGCGACCCCAGTGCATGATTATTGCCACCGTTGCGGTGCATCTTTGCATTTACGCAAACCCGATAGTCTGTCACGGACCTGGGCTTATTTGTTTGCCGCCTATATTTTGTACATCCCGGCCAATGTATTGCCAATTATGACAACCACCAGTCTGGGATCGGTCCAGTCGAATACGATTTTAAGCGGCGTTAACTATCTTCTGGTCTCAGGTTCATGGTTAGTAGCCTTGATCATATTTATAGCCAGCATCTTTGTACCCGTACTGAAATTGATGATTCTCAGTTACCTGGCAATTTCTGTTCAAGTGCGTTCTTCATGGCACCCTCGGGAACGAGCACGACTCTATCGTCTGGCAGAAATCATGGGGCGATGGTCCATGGTCGATATCTATGTGGTGACATTGATGGTGGCTTTGGTCAAAATTCAAGGATTGGCTGATATTGATGCAGACATCGGCGCTGTTGCCTTTGGGGCGGTTGTTGTCCTGACGATGCTGGCGGCCATGTCATTCGATCCCAGGCTGATCTGGGATAACGCAGAGAAAAATAATGAATGAGCAAAGCTTAAATGAAAAACAAACCAGCGACCTGCCAGCAACGCGAGCAGAAGCCCGTAGTGGAATATCCATAGTCTGGCTGATTCCACTGGTGGCATTGCTTGTTGGTGCATGGCTGGCTTATAAAGCGTGGTCTGAAACTGGTCCCACCATCACGATAAGCTTCAAAACTGCAGAAGGGCTGGAAGCGGGTAAAACTAAAATCAAATACAAAAACGTCGAGATTGGCCAGATTCGGTCAATCGAACTGAGCGATGATCTGTCGCATGTTATTGTCACCGCTGAATTGGTCAGGAATGCCAAGCATTATCTGACACAAAGTACGCGTTTTTGGGTGGTTCGCGCACGCATTGCGGCAGATGAGGTTTCCGGACTGAGTACGCTTTTATCTGGTGCTTATATCGGGATAGATCCCGGAAAAGAAGGCGACAGCGCGAGGCATTTCGTCGGGCTGGAAGCCCCGCCAGTGTTAACAGATGACACACCTGGAAGTCATTTTTTTCTTCGTGCTGACAATCTAAGTTCTCTGGATGTCGGGTCGCCGGTATATTATCGTATGATCAAAGTGGGTCAGGTGATCGGCTATCGCTTCGCTGAGGATGGCCAATCGGTGGAGATTGATGTATTTATCCATTCACCCCATGACAAACAGGTCAATTCCAATACTCGTTTTTGGAATGCGAGCGGCCTGGAAATATCTTTAGATGCCAATGGTATCAAGGTAAGTGCTGAATCATTAGTTACTGTCATGATGGGCGGCATCGCTTTTGAGACTCCAAGAAAGCTGAGTCAGGTAGAGCCCGTTGCCAAGGACCGTGAATTTGTTCTGTTCAAAAACCGTGAAGCTACTATTCTGGAAAATCCTACACTTAAGATTGAATATGTATTGCATTTTTCCGGTTCGGTGCGTGGCTTAAGTTTGGGTGCGCCAGTAGAGTTTAGGGGAATCCCGGTCGGCGAAGTGATTGATATCGACATGGAATTCAATGCAGAATCCAACGAGATTATGATTCCAGTGACAATAGAATTTATACCTGAAAGCATAATATTCAAAGGCGTTCCCAACCAAATAGAGTTTATCCGCAGCCATCACAAAACAGTTATGAATACCTTTGTCAAACGAGGAATGCGTGCCCAGCTAAAAACTGGAAATTATATGACAGGTCAGTTGTTTGTCGATCTGGATTTTATTCCTGATACACCTATCGCAAGCATTAATTGGGAAAAGACCCCTCCCGTGTTTCCCACTACGCCCACACCTTTTGAGGAAATCAGCACCACGCTTACCAGCTTGATCAAAAAACTGAAGAATCTTCCATTGGATAAAATTGGAAGTCAGTTTCAGGATACAGTTATCAAATTGACGTCGACCATGCAGAAGACGGAGCAATTGGTTCACGCTCTGAATACTTCTGTTACGCCGTCGATCATTGCGACATTAGATCAGACTCAGAAGATGCTTTCCACTGTGGAGCAAACAATTCAAAGCGACTCGTCCACGCAACGTGACCTGCAAGATGTGTTCGATGAATTGTCAAAAGCGGCACGATCCATCCGTATCATGGCCGATTATCTGGAACGACATCCTGAGGCACTTATTCACGGCAAACGAGAAAATTAATGATACCTTCATCTCTTGTATTCCGTTGTCTGGTCATCTTGGTGGGGTTATTGGTGACTGGATGTGCAAGTACGCCTACTTATACGTTTTATACGTTAAGTGCCATGCAGGCCGTAGATGAAAAGCTTCCAACTGTTTACCGCAGCAATAATGCCACTATTTCAGTGAATCTCCTTTCGTTTCCATCCTATTTAGATCGCCCGCAAATCGTTACTCGGCCTACGGCGCATACGTTAGCAATCCATGAATTTCAGCGCTGGGGTGGATCGCTGGAAGACGATTTTATGCGGGTACTTGGCGAAAACCTATCAATCCTATTGAATACTCAACATATTTTTTTGTCACGGCAAAATGCGCCATTTACTATCGATTACCGCGTTGCTATCGATGTTAAACGATTCGATGGAAATCTGGGCGAGCAAATCGTCCTTGATGTCGACTGGATGATTATCACCCAAGAAAATAAAGAGCGCACAGTGATCAGAAAATCAGTGATACGTGAAGCCGTTGAATCGAACGATTATGAGCTTCTGGTATCGGCTAAAAGTAAGGCTATAGAAAAATTAAGCCATGAAATTGCTGATGTAATCTGGAAAATCCAGAGTAATTAATCCTTATGCTTTGGAAATGGAGTAGAAACTAGGGTCCAGATTCTTTAATTAACGTGAGTTCGACATAAGAAAAGCTGTAAAAGAAGTCTGAATTCCTTATGATGAAGTAGTTTTGGAAAAAAATTCATCATGAGAGGAGTCAGGGTTCAATGGGTACTACAGCGATTTTTTATGCGAGTGACGACTTCTGTAAAGAGTTTCAGCCACGGTGGGAGCAGCACTTATTAGAGTCGTCGCTGAAACGGCGTCGGCGGCAGGGAGCGCTGTGTCTAAGCGAAGTCATGACAATTATGGTGGGGTTTCATCTGTCCGGCTACCGGACGTTTAAGCACTATTACCTGAATGACGTGTTGAGGTATCAGCGGGGTTATTTTCCAAGGTTGGTGAGTTACAACCGCTTGGTGAAGTTGCTCAAGGTAGCCTGTGAATCGCCCCGGGTAAACAGACAAAAGAAACATCAGCTACAAGATATTTTCTTTATCAGTATCTGCGCTGCGATTTGTGGTGCAGATGTGGATTGCCATTGAACAATTTGGCTTGGCAAAAGAGGTGTGGTTCACCGAATTGCCGGGCTTAAAGCATGGCATCCCTTCGCACGATACCTTCGGAAAGTTTACGCCGCCATTGATACCGGGCGGTTCAGCGTTTTTTTTCCCGCTGGGTTGCTGACCTGGCCAGCCTCACCGAAGGCGAAGTGATTGCAATAGATGGCAAGTGTTTAAGACGTAGTAGCATTGACCAGGCTTCAAAAAAAGCCGCCATCCACATGGTCAGCGCTTGGGCTCAGCACAACAATCTGGTGTTAGGCCAGGTTAAAGTCG
Organism: Nitrosomonas sp. Nm34; assembly: GCF_900113925.1. GTDB lineage: Bacteria > Pseudomonadota > Gammaproteobacteria > Burkholderiales > Nitrosomonadaceae > Nitrosomonas. The sequence continues at coordinate 42 of NZ_FORD01000039.1, read as the reverse complement.
GTGGCCAATCAAATGAAATCACCGCCATTCCCCAATTGCTTT
>NZ_FORD01000033.1 GCF_900113925.1 Nitrosomonas sp. Nm34 | reverse complement strand
ATTGGCGCTCTCATCGGAAAGACGCTGCTGACCATAAGTCTGTTCATCGCCAATATCACCGCTGACATTTTCTATGCGTGGATAACGCAGGACTTTTTGCCTAAACTTCTGCCCGCTTGCGTGATTGTCATGGACAACGCAACGTTCCATAAACGGCAGGATATCCAAACCGCCATTGCCAATGCCGGGCATACACTTGAATACCTGCCGCCTTATTCCCCGGGCTTAAATGACATTGAACCCAAATGGGCTCAGGCCAAAGCCATCAGAAAAAAGGAAGGGTGTTCCATCGAGCAGCTCTTTGCCGCTTATGAAATTTAAATCATTTTATATGAGATCTGCTATAGTGTTTAAACGTCCGGTACCCGGATAGATGAAACCCCACCATGATGGTCATGATTTCGCTTAGACACAGCGCTCCTTGCCGCCGACGCCGTTTCAGCGATGACTCTAATAAGTGCTGCTCCCATCGCGGCTCAAACTCTTTACAAAATTCGTCACTCTCACAAAAAATCGTTGTAGTATCCATGGAAATCTGACTCCTCTCATGATGAAATTCTTTTGCAAAACCATTTCATCATAAGGAATTCAGGTTTCTTTTACAGCTTTTCTTATGTCGAACTCACGTTAATACTGTCTGCGGCTCGCCTTCGCGTCATGTTTGATTTCAATATGGAATAAACTTACCGATGCTCTGAAGAATCCCTCATGCGCCATTCTAAATCCGGGCATTTTGCGTAATCAGTGATCAAGACGTTCGATTATCTGCTGCGCTTGCTTGTTCTTAGAAAATATCAGCCAATTTCATATTCTTGGACAAATGCTGTCAATGGTAGAGGGGAAGTGATATGGTCTAATAGACCCGGACACTCCAGTTAAGAGAAAATAGTCTTAATTGGAGGATGAAATGGAACCTAGGAAACACTATACAAAGGAATTCAAGCTGGATGCAATCAGCTTGGTAGTGGATGAGGGATTAACGATAGCAGAAGCTGCCAGAAGCCTGGAAATCAGGGCTAACATGCTTGGGCGATGGATCAGGGAGAGCCAGGCGGATACTAATGGTCAGGCATTGCGCGGTAATGGGAAACTGACACCGGAGCAGGAAGAAATCCGGCGGCTTAAACTAGAAAACAAGCAATTAAAGCTTGAGCGGCAAATACTAAAGGAGGCGGCGGTCTTTTTCGCGAAAGAAACGAAGTGAAGTATTCGTTCATCACCCAAAAGAAAAAGACCTACCCGGTCGGCCTGATGTGCCGGCTATTGGGTGTCAGCCGCAGTGCTTACTATGACTATGAACAACGCTGCTGCAATTGCCCGGATGATCTACACCACAGGCAACGACTTAATGCTGTGCAGAATATTGCAAAATCATGCGATTATACCTATGGCAGTCGCAGGATGAAACGAGCGCTAAGTGCCTTGGGCTACCGGGCTAGTCGCTGGAAGGCGAGAAGACTAATGCAAGAAGCCGGGATACAAGTGAAACACCGGAAGAAATACAAGGTGACGACGGACAGCAATCACCCGTTGCCAGTGTTTGAGAACCAATTGAATCGGCAATTTACGGTTGCCAGACCGGATCAAGTCTATGTTTGCGACATTACCTGCATTTGGACTCAGGAAGGCTGGCTGTATCTGGCGGTTGTTATCGATTTGTTCTCCCGAAAGGTGGTGGGCTGGAGTATGAGCTCACGGATGAAAGCAACACTGGTTTATGATGCATTACGAATGGCGATCTGGCTACGCCGGCCACCGCCTGGCCTGATCGTGCATTCGGATCGTGGGTCGCAGTATGCTAGCAAAGCATACCGCAATCTACTGAAAGCATACGGTTTTATTGGCAGCATGAGTCGTCTGGGAAATTGTTGGGATAATGCGGTTGCGGAAAGCTTCTTTGACAGCCTCAAGCAGGAACGCTGCCAATGGCGGCATTACCAAACCCGCCATGCAGCACAGCAGGATATTTTGCAGTATATCGCCGTGTTTTATAACAACCAAAGACTGCATTCATACCTGGATTACAAAAGTCCGAATCAATATGAAGCAGAAGCAGCAAAATCGATAAAAGCAGCTTAACTGAGGTGTCCGATTTTACTTGACCACGTCAGAGTGCAAGGAAGAAGGCTGTTTCCGGCTCTGAGGCGATAGTTTCATGCTCTGCAAATTCCTTGCTTGAGCCTTTCTTCTTAAAATTCTATTCAAAATTTTAACAGGAAATTAAGGTTAAATTAATTTTTATGAGACCAGCAAGAGGGGGGGTATAGACTGATACCCAACCGGATTGGCAGTTAAGCCCAGATTTTCCATTAGAACCTTAAATAGGAAGAAAAATCAATGTCTTGCTTTAATAGCCCTTTTTGAGAATAATGTTAAGAATCAGATAATTAGAATCCTAATGGAAAATCTGGGTAAATAATGATTGAACAGTACTCCAGTCAGATTTCCAGTTACTCTACAGACAGATTGGTATGGTACACATCTTATCGTTCTTGCCTCATTCAAGAAGTCTCAAATCTTCAATGATTACGGTAAAGCCTCTTCTTGTTGCTTTTTCTCAGGTTTTACTAAATCCTCGCGTTTGACCCCTAGTAACATTAGAAGTGGGCTTGCAACGAGCACAGAAGAGTAAATGCCAAACAAGATGCCGATGGTTAAGGCCAATGAAAAATAATATAAGGTCTCACCACCAAAAACAAGCATAGATACAACCACTGCCTGTGTACTGCCATGAGTGATAATGGTACGGGACATCGTTCGCGTTATAGCGTTATTAATAATTTGCGTTGCAGGTGCTTTACGCATCTTACGAAAATTTTCGCGAATGCGATCAAATACAACAACGGATTCATTTACTGAGTAGCCAAGAATAGCCAAGATTGCAGCAAGAACGGTAAGGGAGAATTCCCATTGAAAGTAAGCAAAAAACCCCAAAATGATAATCACATCATGCAAATTTGCGATAATACCAGCCACCCCAAATTTCCATTCAAAGCGCATCGCTAAATACGCCACGATGCCAAGTGATACAAACAGTAAAGCTAATGCACCATTTTCTAATAATTCATCACCTACTTGAGGGCCGACAAATTCCACTCGACGTAACTGGATAGATTCATCTAATTCTTTAAGGGAAGCTATTACAGTTTCTGATAGTTTAGCGCTAGATAGCTGATGCTTGACAGGTAATCTAATCAATACATCACGAGAAGTGCCAAAATTCTGCACTGAGGCATCGGGTATTTCGAGTGTAGCAAAGATTGATCTAATTTTATCGAGATTAGCGGGTTGGGCATAACTTACTTCAAGAACTGTTCCACCGGTAAAATCAACCCCTAAGTTTAATCCTTTTGTAACAATAAAAAAAAGCGAGACAAAAAAAGTCAATAATGAAATAGTAGTTGTATATTTCCCCCAACTCATAAAGGGGATATCACGTTCAAATTTAAAAAATTCCATAGTTTAAGAATCCTGATTAGCTATTTCAGATTAGACTTTCGTGTTCTCTGATACGAGTAAAACTGATACATGTTTAATTTACATGTCTATTGTCATTAACGCTTAATTACCTTGGGTTTCCAGACGGTACCAATTGAAATTCTTTCCAATTTACGATGCCCACCGTATATCAGGTTGACCATCGCACGAGAAACAGTTACTGCTGTGAATACAGAAGTTAGAATACCCAAACAAAGTACGACTGCAAATCCTTTAACTGGACCTGAACCAAAAGCAAATAATGCAATCCCTGCAATGAGTGTCGTGATATTTGAATCTACAATAGTTCCAAACGCTCGCTCGTAGCCAGCACTGATGGCGAGTTGTGGCGTTAAGCCATTACGAAGCTCATCACGAATACGCTCATTTATAAGAACATTGGCATCAATTGCCATGCCGACTGTAAGTGCAATTGCAGCCATTCCAGGAAGGGTCAGTGTCGCTTGCAAAATGGAAAGAAGGCTGATCAGCAATAAAAGATTTGCCCCAAGTGCAAGAACAGAAATCACGCCAATTGCTCTATAGTAAAGCATGATGAAAATGGCTACTGCTAGAAAGCCAAATAATGTCGAGTTGAATCCTCTGCTGATATTGTCAGCACCCAGACTAGGCCCTACCGTGCGTTCTTCAATAATTTCCATGGGCGCAGCTAATGCACCAGCACGTAATAATAGAGCAACATCACGAGCTTCCATACTGCTCATCCGACCACTTATCTGAACGCGCCCACCGCCGATTTCCTCGCGGATGACAGGTGCGGTGACAACTTCTGCACGATTTTTCTCAACAAGTAAAATTGCCATACGTTTGCCGACATTATTTCGTGTCAGTTGCTTGAAAATGCGTGCACCATTGCTGTCAAGGGTAACGTGAACAGCTGGTTGATTGTCGCTATCAAACCCGGGTTGTGCATCCGTAATACGATCACCGGTCAATAATATTTGCTTTTTTACCAGAATTGCACCGCCGCCACGTTCAGTAAGAAGCTCGGTACCAAATGGAATCTGCCCTCTTAACGCTGCGTCAATGTCGCTTTCATCATCTACCATCCTGATTTCCAGAGTGGCTGTTCTTCCCAGAATATCTTTTGCTTTGGCCGTATCCTGAACGCCAGGTAATTGCACGATGACACGATCGATACCAGCTTGCTGAATAACAGGCTCTGCCACACCGAGCTCATTCACACGATTACGCAACGTAGAAATATTTTGTTGTATGGTGGCACTCTGCATACGTGTTTGTGCTTCTGGCTTAATCGATACGAGCAGGCGAAAATCTCTTCCTGTATCCTGGGTGCGCACATCCAGATCAGAGTATATTTTCTTGAGCTCGGTTTCAGCTTTTGAACGTGATGGCTCATCTCTGAATTTAATGATGAGTTGTGAATCTTGTCGATCAAGGCCAGCAGATGATATTTTCTGTTCACGTAAGGTGCTGCGAATATCGCTGCTATAGCGATCCAGCGCTTTGGTTAATGCGCCATCCATATCTGTCTGCAGCAAAAAATGGACTCCGCCGCGTAAATCAAGGCCTAGGTACATGGGTAATGCACCTAGACTATTCAACCATTCTGGAGAATTTGGAATAAGATTGAGCGCTACAATGTAATCGGTGCCAAGCTCCGATTGCAGAATATCTCTTGCCTTAATTTGAACATCCGTATCAGCAAAACGAACTTTGATACTATTCCCCTCTACAAGTGTTCCTTCATTAAGGAGGCCATGTTTTTTAAGCGTACCTTCTACTTGCTGTAATAGTGGTAAGCCAGCCTCTGCTGTAGTTCGCAACGGTGAAATTTGTATTGCGGGTGATTCGCCATAAAAATTGGGTAAGGTATAAAGCAACCCAACAAGAAGCGTAATCGCAATAATTAAATTTTTCCAGAGAGGATAGCGGTTCATGGTGTCAAAAATGAATTTAAAAAAGGAAAAGAGGGGAGATAAATCACTCTAGTTTTTAATTTTTATTGAATTTTTCCGCTTTTGTCGCTACTTTCTTTTTGCGGCTCGTTAAGCGGTGCTACGCTCATATTCTCATCGCTACTTTCTTGGGTGTCGCTTGCTTTTTGCGATTTGTTAGTTTTAAGCGCTCTATTACTTTTGCCGGTATCGATACTTTTTAGCGTTCCTTTGGGCAATAAGGTTTGTACGCCAGCCTTGAGGACTGTGATTTCCACGCTGGGTGCTATTTCCACCATAATATAGTTTTCTCCCACACTCGTAACACGGCCTAGTTCGCCCCCACTAATGATAATTTCATCACCTTTTTGCAATCCTTCTCTCATTGACTTTTGTTCCTTAGCGCGCTTAGATTGTGGGCGAATCAATAAAAAATAAAAAATAACAAGAATCCCAATTAACGGCAGGAGACTCATTAAGCTTGGTTCAGCTTGAGCGCCATTAGCAGCTTGAGCAAAGGCTTCACTAATCAACATGATATTTTCTCCTGAAAAAAAGGTTAAAAATTATATTCTAACATGCTGTAGCATTATGCTTGAAATTCTCGTTCGTATTGCTCAAATTGGCCAAGCTCAATTGCTGTGCGAATTTCGCTCATGAGCTGCTGATAATAATAAAGGTTATGTAGTGTGTTCAGGCGTGCGCCAAGAATCTCGTTTGTTCGTTGTAAGTGATGTAAGTAAGCACGCGTAAAATGACGGCAAGTATAGCAGGGACATTGTTCATCTGGTGATGAGGTATCCAGACGGTATCGACTATTCCGTAATTTGATAATGCCATTTCGTGTATAGAGCCAGCCATTGCGCGCATTGCGTGTCGGTAAAACACAGTCAAACATATCAATGCCTTGTGCGACTGCATGGACAATATCTGCTGGCGTACCCACTCCCATCAAGTATCGGGGTTTATCAGGTGGCAATTGGGGTGCAACATGCGTAAGTATACGCTGCATGTCTGCTTTGGGCTCACCTACAGACAACCCGCCAATAGCGTAACCATCAAAACCTATCTGCTGTAAACCAGCGAGAGACTGGTCACGCAAATTTTCATGCATTCCCCCCTGAACAATACCAAAAAGTGCGTTGGGATTGCCATCGTGTGCACGCTTTGATCGCTCCGCCCAACGTAAGCTAAGTTCCATAGAGGCTTTTGCAATCGGCATATCAACTGGATAGGGGGTGCATTCATCAAAAATCATAACAACATCAGAGTGGAGTATGCGCTGAATACGCATAGATTCTTCAGGCGTTAAGAAACACATATCACCATTTACCGGGGAGCGGAATGCGACGCCTTTCTCACTGATTTTACGCAATTTGCCGAGACTAAAAACCTGGAAACCGCCTGAATCAGTGAGTATGGGGCCATTCCATCCCATGAAGTGGTGTAACCCTCCATGTGTTTCAATAACGTCTAAACCAGGGCGTAACCATAAATGGAAAGTATTGCCTAATATTATTTCTGCATTAATTTTCTGTAATTCACTCGGTGATACAGTTTTGACTGCTCCATATGTTCCTACCGGCATGAAAGCAGGTGTTTCCACTTTACCGTGGGCAAGTGTCAATGTTCCCCGTCTGGCTTGATTATCAATGCGATGCAATTCAAATTTCATACTTTTCTTTCAATAAGCATGGCATCACCATAACTAAAGAAGTGATAGCGTTGGCTAATGGCATGCTGATAGGCGCAACGAATATTTTCCATACCGGCAAAAGCAGATACCATCATAATTAAGGTAGAGCGTGGTAAATGAAAGTTAGTAAGCAATCGATCCACGATGCGGAAGTTAAAACCAGGTGTAATAAAAAGGTTGGTTTCACCATGCCCTGACTTTAGTTTCCCATTATTGGCGTTAGCGCAAGCTTCCAAGGCACGCAGTGAGGTGCTGCCGACTGCTAGCACGCGATTGCCGATCTGCTTGGCTTGTTGAATGGCATTAATCGTTTCTGCTGGTATGTGATAAATTTCTGTGTGCATTTGATGATTCAATATATTATCAGTTCGAACAGGTTGAAACGTTCCAGCGCCGACATGTAACGTTACATAGGCGATAATTACCCCCAAGTCATGCAATTTTGCTAGCATTGTTTCATCAAAATGTAACCCTGCGGTAGGCGCAGCGACAGCCCCCACCTCTTTTGCAAAAATCGTCTGATAACGTTCTTCATCCAGCTGGGTGGCTTGTCGCTCAATATAAGGTGGTAATGGTAGATTACCGTATTGCTCCAGTAATTCAATGACTGGAAGTTCATGTGCGAAGTGCAGTATATAGAAATTTTGTTCATGCCCTTGAACAATTGCGTTAATTTTGTTCCCCAGCAATAAACTTGATCCGATTTTGGGAGCATGGCTGGCACGTATCATTGCCAAAACATGATGGGAATCAAGCACCCGTTCTACCATGACTTCTACCTTGCCACCAGTCTGTTTGCTACCCCATAGCCGCGCTTTGATGACTCGAGTATTGTTAAAAACAATCACATCACCAGCGCGCAGGTATGTTGTTAGATCAACGAATAATGCATCTTGAAATTTGTTACTCGGACTGTCCAAATAGAGCAGGCGGCTGTCTACTCGATGCTGAGGCGGAAACTGCGCAATCAAATCATTGGGTAGAAAAAAATCAAAATCCTGAATTTTCATCACTCTTATTATACAGGTGTGCTCAAGCTATTCGCACGTTTCCCCATATTTGAATATATGCTGTGCTTAGGACAGATCATTCTTCTAGCTAAAACTGCTGTAATTATGAAAATGTAAAAAAATCTACTTCATAATATTCAGGTAACTGCATTGAGAGATATTATTTATATTTGGCTTGTATCTCCTTGATATTTATTGGAATTGAGCTTAATTTTCTTTGTTCTTGCATCACATGCTGCAATTTTTCCCAAGCTCTATGTTGCTGTACTCGCTATTTTCAGTAATAATTGCGCCTCACTCGAAAAAATAAGCGGTGGCCGGGATGGCGGAATTGGTAGACGCACGGGACTCAAAATCCCGCGATGGTAACATCATGGGGGTTCGATTCCCCCTCCCGGCACCAAGGTTTCCAAGAAATTTGAGATAAACTTTTTTTCCGCAAAGTATGATTTTTTCCGCAAAAGCTACTTTGTTGGTTTGACTTTTTCACCTTTTCTTCCTCTCACATAATGCTCAGTCATGGTCACATTGGTATGTCCAAGTTGCTTCTGAGCTTGCCTAATATCACCAGAGAATTCGGTTTTATCAGTTCCGGCCTTTGCTCTTAAATCCCTAAACTGGAATTTATCTTTATCTATACCAGCCTTTTCTCTTGCCTTATGGAACTGATCCTGCAATGCTCTGAGCGAGATAGGCTGCCCATCATTGTTAACGATGATATGCAAACTCCTGATCTTATAATTAGCCTTCCTGGCTGAGATTCTTGCAAGCAAAGAAGATAGTTCTCCCTCAATACTTATCCTAAGCTTTGCTCCAGTCTTATTTTGCGTGACACATAATGCCCCATCTTCTATGTCTCGTTCTGTCATCTTGAGCACATCTGAAGGGCGCTGACCTGTAAGATAGGCTATATCCATGGCGTCTTTCAGTGGCTGTTCTGCATGGCTATATACATCACTGTACATTTGATCTGTAATATAAACATGCCGCCTTCCTTTCTCCTTTGCGCCTCGTATTCCTGCGCATGGATTAGGATTGGATGTGTAACCCCACTCACGAGCTTTGTTAAATATGTGACTGAATAATGCCTTTTCCCTTTTTGCCCTAACAGCAGCACCCATTTGTGTTCTAGCGTCTATGTATTGCCTAATGTGGATTGGTTCAATATCGTCAAGCGGGGCTGGTGGATTATCAAAAAATTTATATAACTGTTGCAGCTCCCTCAGGTTATCCTTCTGGGTGGATTGTGCTTTTGTTGGTAATACTTCTTTTATATACCTCTCAGACACATATTTGAACGTGATTACTTGGCAATGGATAGGCTTGGCATCAATCTCTAACTCGGCCCATTTCTTGACAGCCATCGCGTAATCTTTGCCGAGCGGAATTTCTTTGCGTGGTTTTCCACCGGCATCGTAGAAATAATAAATAACCTTCCCGCGAACCCTGGCTCTCATGCGGCGGGGAAGGTTAAGGTTTTTAGTTGGCTTGCGGCCCATGATTATTCAGTCCATTAGGCTGCCACTTCTGTTTGATCTTTGGTGCTGCTGAATGACCAAGTGCAGCATCCTTAGACACAACAGGGCGGCCGGCACGGTTAATCCTAAATGCAATACCTTGCTTTCTTAAGTGCTCAATCTGCAAAGATTTATTTTTGGCTCCAGTGAGTTCCTCAAGATCAGATTTGCTCAGCCAGATGCTTTCTTGTTCTACCATCAGTCTATACTCCAAATTTCAGTGGAACTAACTTGCTTGGAAGATATAGCGGGTGCGCTGGCTGGCCTGCCTTTGTCACCCTTAAACAATGCAGGTTAGATAAAAGTCTTTTAACCTCATAGTCTCTTGCCTTGAATGCACCATGATTCCCCCATGCAGCAACGCGATAATGCTTGAGTCTTTAGCCATTCCCTTGAGGTAAATATCATTATTTCCTACTGGCTCAGGATGCTCTTTCATCACGTTTGGATCAGTGGCGCGATAGGCGAATATATTTGCCATGTACATGGCTTGATATCCCCATCGCTTTGCATAGTTGATGCATCGTATGACTGTTGGATCATTCTTAATCTCATCAGCCGTGGAAGGATTCAAACCAATGAACATGCAAACCCCTTGGCCTTCTTCCCATTCCCTGTAGAGCGTATATCTGTATTCCCTGCAAGGTGAAAAAATAGTTTCTTTGATCATGTTAATTTTTCTCAGCTCAATTGATGTGCCTGACCAGATTCAATCCAGTTCACGGATACGTTATCTAAAGCGCCATGGGCGCCTTTAGTTAAAATACAGCTCTCCATCAATCGGAAATACTTTGATTTCTATATCGTTCTGCAGGAACTCTGCAAGCAATGCAACATCTTCCCCAACAGGATTGAAAGATATCTGGAAGGCTAATTCAACTCTGTGCCCGTCAATTGGTTGAAGCGCGAACTTTTTAACCTTTGCGCCGGAAAACATCCTTTCTAATACTTGGAAGGCATAGTGTTCAAGCTCATAATCAAAAGTGATGGGGCCTAGCTTGGCATTTCTTACGGCCCCGGTTCCGGGATCATATAAAACCGTATCAATATACGGATCAAAGAATTGAAACACGGCTTTACTTGCCTCAGTTTTGAACTTGAGATCTACCGCCAGCTCTTTGGCATCTTCTGGGCCTTCTTTCCTTGTGTTGAGATGAGTAATACTGGCAAATCCGCTGTAGATGAATTTGGTTTCCATATCACGCAACTCCGTTTTCTAATTCAACCCCACCAGCTGCGCTTGACGCATGCTCTCTCAATTCATCATCGTTAAATTGCTGACCGCCAGCTTGAGGTTCCAGAATCTCTCCTGTTCCCGTATCAACAACAAAAGATTCTCCGTCAATCACAACATTTTTATCTTGCTCAATTGCTGTGTCGACGATGGCTGCCTGCTGCATCTCAATCGACATGGGTAGGTATTTCCAGCCTCTACGGATCACAGTCTTTTTGATCATTTCGGATTCGTCAGTATCCCACGGAGAAGACCGGCCAGATTTAACTGATGCACTTCTATTCTTGATCTTCATAACCTCATCAATCGTCATCCATTCAAAATGGCTGCCTCCGCTTTTAAAATGAGCAACCATGTACGCGATCATAGGCTTGCCGCGATCCCCGTTTAGTTTTGGTTTGTGCTTCACTTTCGTCTGAATGCCGAGCTCTAGATCGAATTCATCATTCTCATAAACTATCTCCGCATTAATGCTGCTGATTTCTCCGGATCTTCTGGCCATGGAAATCAGGCCGCGGTAGCCTGGGATCATCTTGATTTCGTTTTTGTATGGCACGAGATAAGCCTGTCCAAGTACCCCGCCAATCTCCAGTCCTAAATGCGATGCCTGCACAATTGCATTAACGAAACTTGCAGGGTTTTGTATTGCCAGCTTTGCAAGGTATTCATTATTGCGCAGCTCATTCAAGGCAACCCTGCACATCTTCTCGGGTGTTAAATTACTGGCTACTACTGATTTGATTTGCCCCATGCGATCAGCCAGGAACTTGGATAGATCGCCTATGGTTTTAGGTTTTGCAACCGCATTACCTTTAGCTGCTTCTTTTAATTCTGCCACGCTCATAATGCTCTCCTTATTTCAATAAAAATGGCCTGGCGCCCGGCTTGGTATTGGTGTACATCTCAATCACCTCGGGCGCAGGGTTAAAACTCATGGCCAGTGATTTCCAATCGGTTGATTTGCTATTCTTGTTCGTTATCCATGTGCATAGCTTCCTGCCTTCGTGCATAACTACTGATGCATCACCCATCAGCAGCTTGATTTTCCCGCTCAAATCCTCAGCCATTTGCTCGGCTGCTTTGATTGCGTTTTTATGCTCTCTCAACTGGGAGCACAGAGAAACAAGCTCCCCATCGGCATCAATCACGATCCCATGGTCTTTTTTGTAGAGATGCTTAATATCTTCAAATGATGTAACTGGTGGGGGATCGCGACTGATTACTCGATTCCAGAACAAAAGCTCTTTCTCTCTGATGATATCGATCAACTCTTGATCTCTATCTACGTAGTGGATACGCAGATCGTCTGCGCCGATCAATGCGGCAACAATTGCTCTTTGCCGCGGTCTGATCATAAGTCCATGCATTACTTGCGAGATGTAGTAGAGCGGGATTTCATCGGAGCCTTCGGCTCCCCAATCTTTGGCCGCAAAAGGGTGCACGGTCTTAATCTCGCCGTTAACTGGCTCACCATCTATAAGCAGCTCGAGATCGATTTCTGATTTTAGGAACTCGTGCTCAGGATCCCCGTACCGTTCGTTTCTTGCGACAATCTTAACTTCATGTCCACGAGATTGCAGCTCATCGGTTAGCATTTCCACAACAACCGGCTCCAAGCGTTTTCCTCGAGCAAAAATTCGTTCCTTGTGTTGATCCTGCTCCTCTTGTGATTCACCGATCTTTTCAAGATAGAGCGTGTAAGCTGATTTCCACGGGCTTATTCCAAGTATTGACGCGGCATCAGAGCCGCCAATAAATGATTGCCTGTTCATGATCTTGATTTCCTCATCAAGTGGAATTTCCAGAACTGATAGGTTTTTTCTTTCTTAATTTCTATTGCTAGCCTAATCGATCGCAATATTCCGTGTCTGCAATCATCGCGCCAGAATCTGTAACGCTCCCAAAAGCTCATATCTGCGGCCTCAAATAATCAAACTTATCCATAACGAAAGGCGGATCAATGCGGTCCAGGTGCTCCTGGTATTCCTCCCACCATTCCTCAACATCGTCTTTTACTAACTCCTCAAATTGAGAAAACGCTAGCGGGAAAAATTCACCAAACACCTCAGCAACTTTTTCCAGTGTGTCAGCGCCATGCTCTTTCTCTAGCAGAGGAGGAACATCTGGCATGCGGTCTTTGATAAGCTGGCCGATTAGCTGCAATTTTTTTTGCTCTTTTTCGTGATCATCCATTTCAATTCATCCCATAATTGTCTTGTCCCGGCTGTGGCTTACTTAAAGCACGCATATCAACAGGATCAGCTTTACCTTCAAGCCAGGCATAGTCACGACCATAAAGCTTCCCAATACATCTAACCTCGTAGAGGTTCCCATCGTGCCTGCCTCCTATGATCGGGTGAAATCTCACTTTCATTCCTGAGCTAATATTCATGAGCAGCATCCTTGTTTCTTGATTGAATCACAAACCAGTGGAAAATAAACCTCATCAATTGAAAGCAGGGTGAAGAACAGTGTCATTACGTACAGCGTTGCAATAAACAACTGAAATACAATCTGCTGTATTAATTCGCGCATGGCTCCACTCTGATCTTTGGCTCAATGCCAAACTGATCTCTGGCCCATGTTTGTGCAGCTGATGAATTTGGGAATATCATCTTGGTGCTGGTGTATAAGCCCCCAAGCCATGTGACTTTTATATGGAAGTTCGGTAATGGCTTTACTTTTATGGTTGATCTCATAGTTGCTCCTCGACTACTCGGTAGATTGGCCATTTAAAATTAGTTTTATCCTCAGTAACGAGCTTAAAATTTCCACAATGGTCGTAATAATGTTCGCCACGCACACCGCATCTAATTTCGCCTGTAAATTCAAAAGTAGTACGTCTTGGCAATTGCTCTGTTTCCATAATCCCTCCTAAAATCTGCCAGCTCCCAGAACCCATGCTGGCGATGGTTAAAAGGAAACGCTCTGAGTGCGGATAGTTAGTTTTTGTTGTTGTGTTGCGATTCAGTAACTATAGTTACATTATTAATTTATGTCAACTATAGTTACGGAATAATTTATAATGAGCCCTCAACTAACTAAAGTAATTGCTATGAACTTATTTAAGAAGTGGTGGAGTAGGGTGAGTTAAGCTCAATGCTTATGCATGAACTTATAAGGTGGTTGGTAAGTTCAAAAAGTCTTTGAAAACATGTATAAGCAACTTTTTAAACCTAGGAGCATCAATAATTTTTTAGATTCCATCACTTATTGAGGGCAACCTTGCCATGGAACATATAAATAATCGTTTTTCTATTTTCCTGTTAATTGTTCTGATAGCTTTTTTCTTAGGCGGCGCACCAATATCAATGGCAAAAGAAACAGCTGAAGAATATATTGATGATTCTGTCATTACTGCAATGGTCAAAAAAGCAATTTACGATGAGCCTACCTTGAAGACCTCTGAAATTAAAGTAAAAACTTCAAAAGGACTTGTGAAACTAAGTGGTTTCGTCAATTCTCAAGCTGAGATTGATAAAGCGGGAGAAATTGCGCTTTTTGTTAATGGAGTGCAGTCTGTCAAGAATGATTTGCGGATCAAGTGACAACAGATGAGGGCATTTGAGTAGGAATAAGGTGATATGGATTACCTTAAAAATGTGCTAAATCAAATCTAAATTCAGCCGATAAAAAACTTGTATTAATGTTGTTTTATTAATATTTGACTTAAGCTGCTGTGCCCTGGTGGTTTTTTTCATTTTCTCACCAGGTCATTCTCTACCAAATCATTATAGGAGTATTCTGCACATACCTGCTAAGTCATCGACTATGTATATATTTTCCTTCCCCTTGCGGTGCATAGTTAGTGGTTTCTTACCTCCCTTCTATAGCTATGTACCGCATCCCTCTAGCGATTCTATAGACCTGTCATCTGCTGTTGGCTACATCACTATTTGAAGTCGCGTTACTTATCATCTAAGTTTTTTGAACTTTTCTTATTTAGGGCGATTCTTTATAGAAACTCTACAGAACTGTAAGAGTTGGGGTACGCATCTGTCAATACTATCCCGAAGCTTTATATGGCAGATGTGTACCTATTTATTGTTTCCCCGACGCGGCGCATAGCTAGTGTTTTTTTACCTCCTTTCTATAGCTATGTGCCGCACTTGACTCTTGTAATACAAATAGTTCTTGCCAGTAAAAAGCCCGCACTGGGCGGGCTTTATCCGATTTGAAGCTTTTATACCTAAGGATTGTTTCTAAGTTAATAATTATTTACATAAACTTTCGCACGGCATGCCATCACCATTGCTATCAAGTTTTGTAACTCCGCATTGATTAAGATAGAACATCGCTTCCTTGCAAGAGGACATTTGTCCACAGGTTTTTTTCTGACCGCACTGATAATTCTCGCTTGATACTTTCTGAGTTTTACTGGCTGATGTTTTATTAATTACTGGAGTCGATCCGGTGCCGCGGCGGAATTCCCACGGTGGGATGGGATTGATACTAGCCCATAATCCACGCTTGGCAGTTTTTGCTTCAAACTCCAACTGAGGCAAGGTTTCATCTGTAAGATAATCAAGATAAGCCCAGGCCATACCACGACTTATCTGTTCTGCATTTACGTCAAGATTATCAGTATAGACACGCGCAACCACTCGTTTATAACGGTCTGTGTCAGTTTGTTTGATCCTGATATTTTTACCAAGCAACATGCTTGCCAATGATTGTTTAGATTCATTACCGAATGCCTGACTCTTCTCGGGTGCATCAATCTCCGCCAATCTAATATCAACTTTTTTGCCATTAATGATTGCGGCAATTGTGTCCCCATCTTTTACTTCTGTTACAACTCCAACCTGTTCATTGTAGCGAGAAATAGATGGCAGATAGTCGCGTACTGTCGATTGCTGCGTTGATACAGGCGTTACTGCGTTGCAGCCTGAAAGTATAGTGATCGCTATAAATGTCGTTACTATTATTGTTTTCATCATATTTTTAATATCTTCGTTCAGCTACACTTTAAAGCTCTATCACACCGCCCCGTATCAGTCCGGCAAACAGCCGCGCTTGGTAGCCTTACCGAAAAAAGATAAGCAAATTAAGCTTATTCATGATCAGGCTCACTAAAATCTAATGCTTCTACCGTAGTCCACGCTCTCGTCCTTCGATAAATAAGCCCAACAGTATTATCCATAATGCTAGGAAATTCACTTATCACAACTTTAATGCCTTTTCTTAGAATAATGCACTTCTTAGACTTTAAGTAGGATTGAAAATCACTTGCTCTTTTTGATTCCTTAAACCTAAGCATATCTATTAACCATTCTTTTTTTAAGCACGCAAAATGGCCGCCCTTAGTGACTATACCAAATGCCTCGACTTCAATCGAAGGTAGCAATAGAGTTGCGAAAAAAGATAAAATTTGTATCCTATCTTTTATCTTGCTTATCTTGGCCGAATACTTCTTGAGGTAATTTGTCAGATCCACTACTACCCCCCCTTTAGAAGAGTTATTTTGCAATTTACCAAAAAGGTGAGATTTTCTTCTTATATAACTATGCCGTCAATTGGTGACGTATCAAATGATAGGTAATAAGCCCATGAAGAGATTAATGTTTTTCAGATTGATCCAGTATCAGGCCTGCAAACAGCCGCGCTTGGTAGTCTTGCCGCAACAAGAATTGATTATTTACAACTTCTTCCCATTCCAAATATACCTAATCCTGCCAAGAATATTTAAACTCTTATCATCGTCATAAATATTTGATGTTTTTATATTTTTATTATCGCTAGATATTTCCAGCTTTCCATCAAGCATGATGGTTATTCGTTTAATAAAATGCACATTCTTTATGTTAAAAATATAAATACCGCTATGCACAACCTCCCTTACTCCCATGTCAGCAATTAAGATATCCCCATCTTCATATGTTGGAGACATGGAGTCTCCTATACCAGTAATAGCCCACAAATTCTTAATATTGGTAATCCCTTTTAAATTCTCGGCAACCCATTGTTCACTAAACCCAATATTTCCAACGACAGTATCTTGATAGAGCTGCAAATTTCCCTCTCCAATCATTTTTTTTGTAGAAAAAACAGCAATATTAACAGCACCAGCCTCATGAGCCGGTATTTTCACCTTAGTTACGTCTGTCGTCAATTTGAGACTTTTAATTTCTGGATAAGCATCAGAAAGGAACTCTTCAATTCCAATATTGAACAGCTTGCAGAAGCCAACCAAGTTGGCAAGCTTAAGATTTTCAGTTTGACCATTCTCCCATTTGGAAATGGCGACGCGGGTTACACCAAGAGATTTTGCGACATCTTCTTGAGACATTCCGCGCTCATCACGCAACCTTTTTATTTTATGTTCCAGTTTTTCCATTAGTTTAGGTTAAAAACCATTTCCTCATTGTTGATAATATTTAGTAACTAAGGTTACATAAAAATGTGTAAACTATGATTTGCATTTCTACCGTAACTATGGTTACAATAGGCTCATGGAAAATCATGAACACTCAAAAATAATAGATAAGCTAGGTGGAACCAGTGCAACAGCTAAGTTGCTTAAGATTTCGTCTCAAGCTGTTTCTAAGTTTCGTAAGACCGGCATACCTGAGGCTAGGCTTATGTATTTACAAGCCATTAGACCTGATCTGTTCGGCATCGAGCGACGTGTGAGCCAGCGTCGAAAATTGGAAAGACGGAATGAATATAGGCGGAAAGCCTACCGTCGCACCGGAGAAGATAGACGCAAAGCTCAGCATGACTATTCCAAATAAATAATTATCCATTATGTAACCTAGGTTACATAGCAGGAAAAGAAATCCGAATGTTACGCAAATTGAAATTTGCATTTATATCAATCATAACCACTATGAAAACTATAGTTAATTGTACTGATGTGCAATACAGCAAGTGCATACATGCTGACGCTCATTTAGATGACTTGTTATCAGGAGCCGGCGGATTATCAATGCAAGACGCATCCACCTTCTTATTACCAGCCCTGATCTGTTCAGCCTGGATGACAGCCTCAATGATGGCAGCCAACGCTGAAGCAGACTGCATGTCAAGCGGTTCTGGTGGTGGAGTTTTGATCGGTGGCAAGAATTTCATGACAGCTCCTGATTAAATGATGAATGCATTATCAGGAAATTAACAGCAGCTAAATAGATTAGAAAAACAGTTAAATAGATTATGAGCAGACCGGCAAAACAAGAATATAGACAAGTGTTTTTAGCGTTGCAGTCCGATGCTAAAAAGTACCCGGGGGGCATCGCTGGATTGGCGAGAGTGTTAAACAAGTCACCAGAAGGGCTGGCCAATTGCCTGGACCCTAATCATGACGCGCAGCCTCCGTCATTATCTGTCGTGCTGCAGCTCATTGAGCTCACCCAGGAAAAGCGCGCTGTGTTTGAGATATGCCAGCTGGTGAATCAGACGCCCATGGATATCGATTTGGGTAGCTCAGACCTGAAAGAAGAAAGCCAGGTAAAACATTTTCTGTCTTTGGTGGCTGCTGCATCGGCCTGTTTGAACACAGGTTCTGAGCACTTGAAAGACGGTAAGTTTGATGCATCAGAGCGCAAAGAACTGGCGCCGCTATTGCTTGAGTTGAATCAAGTAACAGCTAGTCTTTATAAAAGATTCTCCGAGTAGTTGACATGACGAACCCCCGTAACTCCTCCCTTACTGCCGACTTTCCCTTCGGCATGGTGTTACGGGAACCTCAAATAGGTGATTATGAATATTAGCTCTTTTTTAATGGCTTCTTCTTTTGCTTTCTATCGCAATAGAATTGGCGAACTCAATAAGAGATCTGGAATCGTTATTCAGCTCTCGCGACTTGCACCATGCAGGAAACGTTTTAGGGTTGATGAAGACGCGAAGAACGGTATACCCGGCTTTCTTGAGTCTGCGTTCCTCTCGCTCTGCTTTGACAAGCCATTCATCAAAGCTTCTTGGAAAATGGTTGCTATCAATCATGATCTTGAGGATGGCATCGTAATCTCCTGAATGATACCAGGCCATACCAATGACTAAAGGAATTGAATTATCCATGAACCCTCCTTTTTGCAGATAGTTTAGTGGTATTTATTATTTTAACGGCATATGAGAGTCATTTATTAATCAAAAAATGAGCATTCATAATGAAATACGAATTACATCCTCTCTGCACTTTATTCCTCCGCTTGACTGGCGCTGGGTTTAAAGGGCTGCGTGATGGTATCAAGACTAATGAGCGCGTCAACCGAGAGCTCTTCATGAAGAGCTCTCGTAACGCCATATCTTCTTACAGAGCTTTGCTTTGTCATGGGGTTACGGGGAATTTCTAGGGGATTAAATTATGAAAAAGATAGCTATCGAAGTAAATATCAAGGCAAGCTCAGAAGAATTTGATGAGTTTGTAGAGGGATTACGCGATGACCTATCCAAAGTCTCTAGAGAAGTCAGAAAAGTAGCTCTCGATATCATCGAGCTATTACCTAATCATGTCAGCATAGCAAGCGCAACTACATCAAAGTCAACAGTTGCCATTTCTATCGCCCCATCGAAAAGCTTTATTGCGCTAAGAGAAGCAATCAAAACAGGCAATTTCGATGGTTTGAACTTCAATAAATCATTGAGGAAGGCTTCCGCTTCCGCTGTCCTTGCTGAAGAGAGGAGTGCTCATTCCTGGCTGAGTATTGGTAATGAGAAAGTCGCGAATATTGCAAGCTTGGTCATAGGGGAGGTTAAAGACCATCCAGCCGTAACCCGAATCTCTAAGCCCGAATCCGACGTGATCGTCGTAAGTTGCGATGAATAGAGCGGGATCATCTTGTATGGAAGATATTTCTTCATCTGGTGGGTGTGCATACGGTATTTCAGGAACCATTTCTCTCCTGACAAGACCTAGCTCGGATATTAGAGCCAAAAGCTCATCAGCTGACAGCGTTCCATTGATTGACAGACTTACTGATTTCTTGTCGTCACTAAGTTTCAAGGCTTCTCCTTTGTTGTTAATAGTTTGGTGGAACTTTCTATTCTATCAGCATAGGAGAGGCCGCCTAAATAGGCGATTGGCAATGAATCAGTTAATGATTTTTAGTTTCATTAATAATAGAGGTGGCCAATGAGTGCGCCTCTAAAGGGTTATCCGAATCATGCTCATGAGCAATTATCACAACTCCGTATCCCTGATCAATCGCTTCAAGGTACTGGGCTATTGATTCTGGGTCCAAATTCGAAACAGCGGAAGGATCGGGTACGAAGATATCCAGGACTTTTGTTAGGCGGTATCCATAATTCATTAACGCAGAATGAGCCTGTATCCTGGCTCGTTCTTGAGAAGTCTCAGCAACAAAAATGATTGCATCAACCTTGACAATATTAGAACTGATTGCGGCTCTTGCACGTATTCCTTCGGCATACACAAGGTATATCTCTTTCATGGTTTTCTCTTTGCTATTAAAAACTTGCCGAACCTCTTATTTTATCAGCATCGGAGGAACCGCCCATTGTACGAAGGTACAGTGTAAGTTATTCAAGAGCATCAATCGTGAATACTGATTCTTTTTCACACTCCAGGCAAATGAAGAAGATGTCTACTATATCCATATCCCAAAATAATTTATGTGGTTTACCACCTGTTCTCTTCAGCTTCATCGAACCGCAATGTTTACATCGATGACCATGAGGATTTGCGTTATGAAATCTTTCTCTCTCCTCAGTCAAAGTGCGAATTTCGAGCATAAGATTCTGATTAACAGATTCAAGGTTACATATCATATTCGCCAAAGCAGAAGCCTTTATTCTGCATGCGCAAAGTTCGTTGCAGAGAGCTACAAGTTCATCCTTCAAAAGCAGAAGCTGCTCTTTAGAAATCGTGCTTGTTCCATGCTCGCTAATCAGTTTTTCTATAGTCTCGATGGGCATGATAAAACAAAGGTAAGAAAATTAGATTGTGAAATACACATGAATGACTCTACCAAAGAAGTAGAGCGGCTTGAGCAGCCTAGTTCTGATCGTTCTGGAATTACTAAAAATGCCATTTTCACCTCGGTTGAAGTAAGACAACAATTTATTGCAGATTGCCAGAATCAGTTTACCGAACTATTCGTTAAATTTTTGTGTGGCAGACAATTGGTAGATGCAGATGGCATCTGCTGTGCTCTTCGTGGAAAAGCTAGCTAAGTGTAGGTGTTAGTAATGAGTAAATTAATGCTTTTTTGTCTCGTAAAAAATAGGAGATATCAATGTACGACTCTCAAAAGGATGATCCGGATGCCGCTCTTCACGTGGATGAGCCATTATCTCAAGACTGTACCCTAACTCAATCGCAGCATGATACTGGGCTATTAATTGTGTGTCCGACCTTAAAACAGCAGCAAGAGTGGGTACAGAAAGTGAAAAAACCCTTATTAGATGGTAACTATGTTCCATCAACGCAGCACTTGCGAGCGCTCGAGCTTCATCTTGTGATTTAGCAGAAACAAAAATGATTACATCTACCTTGCCAATATCATCTTTGTTAATTGCCGTTTTTGTGGCTACCGCTTCAGCATGCACGAGGTATATCTCTTCCATGGCTTTTCATATTGTAATGGACATTATGGGGTGGTCTTTTTGCAAGGTTTTTCTAAAGCGTTCAGAAAACATATTTGGAATCCCTATATGGCTTTGTGCAGTGCTCGGAAATTTTCTGAGAAAGCGTACTAAATTTGATGCCAACTTAAATATGAATTAAGAGATGAAATACAAGCCAGTTCATCAATTACATGGGGAGATATTTAAGAATTTGACAACCGCTGCTATTCGGGCTTATCCTTTCCATGCCACGGAAAAAAACGTGGTCAGGATTGGTCTCCTGGATGTCAGCGGTGATGGGCCGCAATCGTTAAGCTATGCGGCTTTTTTATTGCCTTGTGCTGCCTTCTTCTATGGGCGGACTGGGTGGGGAGCCGCAAGGCTCGCCGGCGCTGACCCGGTAGACCAACCTATTCAGTTCCGCCCGCCCCGATTGGTCTCGGGATTGGTGGTTCGTTCAACGAACTGGAGTCAGCACATCATGACAACTACCGATTTAGTACCGGTATTCACCGGCATCATTCAGCATCAATCCGTCCAACTTTGCAATGCACGTGATCTTCATAAATTTTTAGAGTCACGCCAAGATTTCTCAAATTGGATTAAAAACCGCATTGAGCAATACGGCTTTATAGCCGATGAAGACTATTCGATAAATTTATCGAATAGGTCTGACGGCAAAGCAGGCAAGCGCCGCACTGAATACCACCTAACCCTCGACATGGCCAAAGAACTGGCGATGGTCGAGAACAATGAAAAAGGCCGTCAGATTCGACGGTATTTCATCTCTTTGGAACGATCAAACAAACCAGCATTACCAGACCAAACAGCATCACAAGATCATCTGATGCGCTGCGTTGAGTTATCTAGCCATCTGGCATCAGTAGCACAGAAAGCGCTCATCAATACCCTCCTGAAGTCTGGCGATAAAACCAGAGAGCTTGCGCGTGAGCGGTTCATGGTTTGTTTCGACCATGAAATGCGTCCATATGCCAAAGCCATTGATCCCGATGCCATGATCGTCACGCTTGAGCAATTGGCATCCTTCATTACTCAACCAAACGGAATCATGGCTTCAGATACCGAGCTGATAAATCTGGCTAAAGCATGTATGGATCGCTTGTCTGAAAGGGTCGAATACCAAGTCAAGAAAGCATCAAGAGAGAGCGGCCAAAATGAAATGGTCGCACAGAGTAACGCGGGGTAGGGGGCAGAAATGGCCAGATCCAGAAACATAAAACCGGGATTTTATACAAACGAGGATCTTGTTGAGTGCTCTTTTGCGGCAAGACTTTTATTCCCTGGCTTGTGGATGCTGGCGGATCGAGAGGGCAGGCTGGAAGATAGACCAAAGAGAATCAAAATGTCTATCTTCCCTGCTGACAACGTGAATATAGACGAGCTTTTGTATGAGCTTGAAATTCGCGGCTTCATAAAGCGATACACTGCCGATGGAAAAAAAGTAATCAGCATTCCTGCCTTCCACGAACATCAAAGCCCGCATGGTAAAGAGCAGGACAGCGTGCTTCCTGATGAGAACGGTATCTATAAGGTCAAGAAGCGCAACAAGAATGACCTTGTCACGGGCGAGCACGTGCTAGTTAAGTCATTGGTGGGTATCGAATCTAGTGCAAGCACAGTGCAAGCACCAGACCAGCACCATGCAAGCCCGCCTGATTCTCTGATTCCTGATTCTCTGATACCTAATTCTATTAAACCCCCTATACCCCCCTTAGAAATCGAGGACGAAAAACCAAAAAGCAATCCGCCATCTGACGATGGCTTGACGCGTGAGGCTGAATCTCATTTCGATACTTTTTGGAAAGTCTATCCGAAGAAAGTCGGCAAGGACCAAGCTGCCAAGGTTTTCAAGAAAATCAAGAAACCAGCGGAAACAATCACGCTGATCCTTGAAGCGCTTGCATGGCAGGTCAATAGCGAGCAATGGACAAGGGATAACGGACAGTACATTCCAAACCCTTCTACCTACCTGAACGCAGGGAGATGGAAGGACGAGAAGCCTCCTGACAACGTGATTTTTTGTCGTAGGAAAGACGATTTAAAAAGCAAAGCACAGGCGCCTCAGCGAGAAAACTTCAGTGAAAAAGACTACGGAATGGGAGTAATGGACTTATGAAACAGATTGCAAATGTTTTGCCGGCAGAGCGTTTAACCAGGCCAGCTAATTGTGAAACGCATGGATCGTACATCAGTACAAACATATTTGGAACAGTTTGGACTCATTGCCCAACTTGCGAATCAGAGCGTCTCGCAAAAGAAAAGCTCGAAAGAGAGGAATTTAAGAGAAAGCAACTTTTTGAAGAGTTTCATAGAAAAGTTGGTGATTCAGGCATTCCTGAGCGGTTCAGGAGCCGCAGGTTTAGCAATTTCGTGGCTTCAACTGATCAGCAAAAATATGTGCTGGAGTTTTGTAAAGAATATGCAGAAAGCTTTGATCAAGTTTTAGAAACAGGCAGAAGCGCAATATTTGTTGGCGCTCCTGGAACAGGCAAGACACATCTGGCGTGCGCAATAGGGATGCATGTAATGGGGGCATATCATCGTACAGCTCTTTTTTCAACGGTAATGAGAGCTGTTCGCAGGGTAAAGAGCTCATGGAGTCGCAACAGTTTAGAAACTGAAACTCAAGCAATAGAAGCAATGGTTTTCCCTGATCTTCTTATCCTTGATGAGGTTGGTGTTCAGTTTGGAAGCGATTCTGAGAAAATGATCCTGTTCGATGTAATCAATGAACGATATGAAAATCGTCGTCCTACCTTGCTTATGTCAAATCTCAGCCAAGATGAAGTTGTCGCGTATGTTGGCGAGCGAATCATTGACAGGATGAGAGAGGACGGCGGCAAAGTTATTGCGTTTACCTGGGATAGCCACAGGAGAGTGAAATGAATTACAAGGTTTTGAATGAAACATCAGTAACAATCATTATGGGTGCCATTGAGCGTGTAGGCGGCCTAGAGACGCTAGATCAGGAGACCATTGAATATTTGTTAATTAAGTTTGATGAATACCTAAATTGGATACTTAGCAATGATCTGCATGCTCTTGAGTTAACTTATAAACCACTAACTTGCGCATTTTTTGCATTTTTTTACGGGTTTTCTTGCGGCGGACATTATCTCAATCAGATTAGTGAGAACGAGGATATTGCTGATAAAGCGATAAAAAATATTTTAACTAAAAAAGAGCCTCCATCTGAAGAGCGATTGCTTTCTGACTTGCGAAGGGATTTCCCTAAGATGTATGTCAGACCGCTTAGTGAATTTGGTCTTAAAGGTTTTGAATACGGCGCATGGGTTGGAGGAGAAAGCGACTGCGTTATGCCTGATGGATTGCCTGTTTTTGACCCGATATTAACATTCGCTGGTAACGGAACGCATGACGGAACGGTTCATATCGGATTCATAAAATGGCTTGAAGAGCGAGGGTGGTATTACGAAATGGAGGATGCAGGGACTTACTTGATTATTCCCATAGCTTTTGCATCTGCTGGAGGTAACACATGAACCACTTCGCATACGGCATCGTAGACAAAAACAATCAGCCTTACCTTGGTAATGGGTCTGTTCTAAGCGAGCGTGAAGACCTAGACAGATCGGTTGAGTTTATGAACAGCTCGCCAAATCTTTTTGATGTTGCTGATAGGGTGCCGCTCAGAGTTGTGCCTTTGTACTTTCCTCCTGATGGCAATTCTATGGGCACAAGCAATGGAAACAATCAAGCTAAAAACTTCCAATATCTCCCTCCAGTAAGAAGTTAGGGTGAGGATTCTTTAAGTGAATAGAAGCAATCATCTGAGGCTGGTTAAGAGCACGGATCAGGCAGAGGAAGGTAATGAGCCGGTGGAAAAAGCAGTCAAGGTTAGTGAAATCGAAATAAGAGGCGACGCTTTCACAGCATCAGGCATCGCAAGGTATAAAAAACAACAAAAAGATAAGGGATTGTATGCAGATTAGCCTATTCAATCACGGTGGCAAGGGCGCATCTTTACGCAGAATGCAGGCTCTTGGACGAAAAAAGCAGGGTGAGCTGAACGGTACCGAACTGGCCTACCAAAAAATTTTAGAAGCCCGCATGCAGGCAGGCGAGCTCGCATGGTACAAGTTTGAGGGAATCAAATTGAGGCTTGCTGACAAGACCTTCTACTCTCCAGATTTCGCTGTAATGCTTGCTAATGGTGAGATGGAGATCCACGAGGTAAAGGGTTTCATGACAGATGATGCAAACGTCAAAATAAAGATTGCTGCTGACATGTACCCATTCAGATTCTTTATCGTTAGAGCCATGCCAAAGAAGAGTGGTGGGGGCTTTTCAGTTCAAGAGGTATAGGCAGCATGATTGAAGTAAAAGCTGATTTCTCTCAATTGCTCGAAAAGATGACGACGCTTCAAATGAAGCAGATTCCATTCGCCATGTCGCTGGCAATCAATCGCACAGCAAAGAAAATCAAGGAAGCTCAGGAGCGAGAGATCAAGGATGTGTTTGATAGACCGACGCCATATATTCAAAACTCGGTATTCCTGAAGCCATCAACTAAAAATGATCTCACCGCGATAGTGGGCATCAAGGATCAGTCAGTCAAGGCTGTGCCGCCAAGCAAAATATTATCTGCCGAGATTGTGGGCGGTGAACGCAGGCTTAAAAGATTTGAGAGAGCATTGAGAGCTGTTGGTGCACTTCCTCCAGGATATTTCACGCGTCCAGGTGAGGGCGCCGCTTTGGACGCATACGGCAATATATCAAAAGGACAGATCAATCAGATGCTCGCATATTTCCAGGCATTTCCAGAAGCAGGCTACAAAGCAAATTCAACTGCTGAATCCAGGGCAAAGCTTAAGCGTGGCACTAAAGCAAAGATGGGCATTTCGTATTTTGTTGGTGCTCCTGGGGGTGGCAAATTACCACTAGGCATATGGCAGCGCATTCATTCTGGATTTGGTACAGCAGTACGGCCGATACTGATATTTATTCCAACAGCACTGTACGAGGCGACATTGGATTTTAGATTTGTAGCAGAGAGCGTGATCGAGAAGGAGTTTTACGGTGAATTCAACAAAGCGCTGGTTGAAGCGATGAGGACAGCAAAATGATCGCGGGTCCTTCCTGGAGTGGAGCGTGTGGGGGTAATTCGAGCCTCGTTCAAATTCTAGCAATCCAAAATTAAAAACGTTAGTCAGTGAGCGAATCGACAAAAAAAGGTGAAAGGGCGGGAGTTAGGGCCACAGCCAGGATTTTGGGTTGCAAGATGGGCACGATTCAGTATCACGAAAAGCAAGGCCTTTATAAACGCGGTCCTGACGGTAAATTCGATGTCGAGGAAGTGAGGGAGAAAATAAAAAAATATTCCCACCCTGGATACAACCCGGATTCGTTCAGAGAGCTTAGATCTGAAAACGAGAGTGGGCTCGTAACAGATGGAGGGGTAGTCGATTTTCATACATCCAGGGCAATGAGAGAGATGTATGAAGCAAAGATGGCGGCTCTCAAATACGGAGAGCTTGAAGGATCTTTGCTTGACAGAAAAATAGTAGAAAAAATTTTCTCCGATGTTCTTCGCGGGCTCAGAGACGGGTTCCCCGCTTTGGCTAGAAACATTGGTTTAGAGGTTGCTGTAATTGATGATCCAAAGAAATGCGAGCAAACGATCTTGAACAAGATAAATGCTCTATTGATTAGAGTTGCAGATGAGTTTAGAAAACAAATATAAAACTATCTTATCGGTAATAATCGAAGCGCTTACGCCAGATCTCTCTCTGCCTGTCGACGAGTGGTCGGACAGATATATGGTAATTCCAAAATCTACTGGCTCTAATGAGTATGGGTCATACCAAACCAGCAGAACGCCACATGCGCGAGAGATAATGCGCTGTCTCTCCGATAGCCATCCATGCAAAAGAGTAGTTGCAAAGGTGGCAAGTCAGATGTTTAAAACACAGATCTGTTTAAACTGGTTTGCTTCCACGGTTCATCAATCCCCGTCCAATTTTTTGTGGTTAATGCCTACCGGTAAATTACATAAACGTATTGCTGGACGTATTGATAAGACAATTGCTGCGGTAGATGTGTTACGTGAAAGGGTGGCGAAACCTAAATCACGCGATGCATTGAATAATCAGGATGCAAAAGAATACCCGGGTGGCACATTATTTATTGCAACCGCAGGTAGTGCCGCGAACTTATCTGAGGTACCTGCCAGGCGGGTAGCAATAGACGAAGTGGACCGCGGAGAAGATGACGTAGATGGCGAAGGTGATCCGGTAAAACTTGCAGAGGCACGCCAAACCACATTTGAGCATAACAAGAAATCCTACTACTACTCCAGCCCAACGATTGAAGGCGAATCGCGCATTGATGAACTATTCAAACAAGGAACGCAGCGGCATGCATTAGCGGAATGCATTCATTGCGGAAATGCGCAGCAGCTGCATTTTGAATCACTGGTGATGGTAGATGGCGAGGCTATGTATCCATGCTGCGAATGCGGTGGGCTGCATGCTGAGTCAGACAAAACAGCTATGTTCGAGAAAGGCCTTTGGTCTGATCCAGTATGCGATAGCGAGACCGAGTCATTCACTGCAAGCGCAATGTTTCTTCCGTATGGCTGGAAGTCGTGGACATCCCTAATGAAAGATTATGAGGATGCTAAAAAACTTCTGGAACTGGGAGATGAATCAGAAATGATCGTTTTTTATAACACCCGGCTTGCCAGATGTTGGGAGCGAGTTAAAGAAGCTACTCAGGCCAGCGCATTAAGAGAAAGGGCAGAAGATTATAAGTTGGGCACAGTACCTATGAAAGCATGCGAATTGACCGCATCCATTGATACACAAGGTGACCGGCTTGAAATAAAGGTTGTTGGCTGGGGCGCCATGATGGAATGCTGGATAGTTGATTATCGTATTGTATTGAGCGATCCATCTGACGAGAAAACTTGGAAACAGGCCTACGATATTTGCACCTCAGAATATATGCATGAGAGCGGCGCAGTCATGCGAGTACAGCAGATATTTGTTGATTCAGGCGGCTTGCATACTCAGGAAGTTTATAACTTCACAATGAAAAACAAATCCGATGGTTTCTTTCCGATCAAAGGTTCTGAGAAACCGGGGCGACCTATTATTCCTAACAAACCCACAAAAGTTGATTACAACCACAATGGCAATCTGGTTAAGAAGGGGGTGACTCTTTGGTATATCGGAACGGACACAGCCAAAGATAACTTATTCACAAGATGGAAGCGAACTGAAGGCCCGGGTGCAATCCATTTTTCGAAGGACCTTCCTGAGGATTATTACGATCAACTTGTATCGGAGTATCGAGCTAATAAGTGGGTAAATGGGAGAAAGAAATCTTTTTGGGATAAGAAGAAGCAAGATCGTAATGAAGCGCTTGATTTGATGGTTTATAACCTGGCCGCTGCTTACAAGATCGGCTTGCATAGATTAACCCCGGCACAATGGGAGAAACGCCTTCAGAAACTTATCGAATCTGTTGGTCAAGTCGTAAAGCCAGCCGTTATTAAGCAACAAGAAAAGGATCCTGAGAACAAGGCTTTTGCGCGTGGAAGGTCATTGATGAGCAGCATGAGGAGTAGATTCCGTGGACGTAATAGATAGGATGACTGAATTGATTATTGAAAATGGCATAGAGAAAGAAAAGGCTGATGAGATCGCATCGACCATCCGGTTTGAGTATGGGGGAGAGCTGGTCTATTTTCCCAAAAGGTCAGAAACGGTTAGGGAGACAATTTTTAAAGAATT
>NZ_FORD01000135.1 GCF_900113925.1 Nitrosomonas sp. Nm34 | reverse complement strand
CCGGGCAATAGCGACACGATACGACAAGCTGAAGCGAAATTATGAAAGTATGGTAGCCATAGCGTGTGGATATCTGTGGCTACCTATGTGAAATGTCAACAGACCCTAGAGTTGGTTATAAGATTCAGGCCCATTTTAAGGAGTATTATTTATATTCCACTACGCTGATTTGGCTATGCTTTCTATATAAGAAATAAATAATGTGCACATTTTTTAATTTAATGTAAGAGTCATTCTAAATAGTGCCTGTACGAAAACTCTATTTTATTCACCTGCAAGCTGCCTAAATTTTATCAGTCTGGTAAAAGTGCACTGAAAACCATGTATCTAAAAAAGCTATAGACTGTATTTTTTATTGACATCCTGAAGTAATCCACATTGTTTTCTAAAAAGCGTCTTGAATCAATTAAAACTACCGAAATAAACAATAAAACAATAAATAATTGATAACAAATAATATTAATATGTATTTAAATTTTAATCGAACTAGAAAAGGTTATTATAAATAATCATCTTAGCAACAGTATTTACAAGGTGCCCACCAAGTTATCCACAGAAATTGTGGACAAGTAATAATTTGATGTAAATCAATTTGCAGAGCTATATAAATTACAAATACTTATGTAGCGAGCTAGCTATCTCTATGTTAGCGGATACGGATAAGAGAAAACAAAAAAACAAAATCTATATGAATAATTGATATCGCGGCCGTTTTAAGGTTCCCTAATTGGTAGAAATCAGGTGCTTTTTTAGGTGGTTATTAATTAATTGAGAGTTTATGATCTATTCAGCTAGTAAACTGAAATCTTGTCTTTGCTGATCTTGTGCATTTTTCGATGCATGCCAACCTCTTCCAGACTCTCTTTGAGAGAGTTTTCTAGATGCCTGATATTAGCCCAAGTATGGGGGCGGAAATTTCGCCTTTTCTTACATAACGTGAGTTCGACATAAAACGGAACTTTATCGCATTCAGCACACAGGTAATCAGCATTTCCCGCATCAGTTCATTTTTAGTCACCACGCTGGCACGCTTGACTTGCCGTGTCGTTACATCACAGAACTGGATCGGTTTGTGGATCACTCTAAAGGCGACCGGCACGAATACTTCGCCATTGTGAAGGCATTGAGCGCGTTAATCCCTTTTACCGCCCGTCCTTTGCCAAGATCATAATGCCAGCACATGATCTCGTTCTCATCCGTCCATGCTTTCTCTTGAATCGTGTCATCAAAAATCAGACAGCCAGCCTCGCGCTCAACCTGCCGCACGGTCGATTTAACCTGCCGCCATAAATCTTTCGAGGTGTAATCCCACTCCGATAAAAAACGCGGCACGTGGTCATGACTGACTTCGCCATCCAGCATCGCCGACAAACCTGTCGCTGTTGCATAACCGTTGTTACTGATCAGATAATCAGTATATAGCCTAACCAGTTAAGAATGATTCAGAATGTATAGAATTTGAAGAACATCTCAACGGTCTGGTTTTGTTGTCTACGCAGTGCTTTGGCCTGTGCCCATTTATGTTCGATGAGGTTTAGATCAGGAGAATAAGCGGGCAAATATTCAAGGGTGTGCCCAGCGTTTTGTATGGCCTCTTGCGTATTCTGCCTCTTATGGAAAGTGGCATTGTCCATCACAACGACGGCATATGACGGCAATTAGGCAGCAGGTCCTGCATCGCCCATCCGTGAAACACATCGGCATTGATATTGATTGAAAACAGGCTAACGGTGAGCAATAGTTTTCCGATCAGAGCGCCAATCGCGTTGATACGACCTGGCGCATGCCAGTCATGGGTGCCATGGCATCTCTGGCCAGCAGGTGCATAACCGTGCGTGCGCGGTGCATC
>NZ_FORD01000037.1 GCF_900113925.1 Nitrosomonas sp. Nm34 | reverse complement strand
ATTTCAACGTCATCGCCGCCTGAAAGGAGCGGCGTTCCGCTCCGAGCATTTTCGAACTTGCCAGTCTCAGGTCTTCTATTTGGGACGTGCTCAGGAGCGCAACTGTCGGGGCGGAGGCGAACAGCATGATCAAGCTCAGTGGTTGAGCAAGTGGAAGCCCCATTATACCTCAATGGGAATAGCCTTTTTCGGAAATCACCTTAACTTCTTTGAGCATACTTGTTATCTGCACTGTGCCGTTCCCCGCATCAAGACATCGTCAGGTAAGGTAATTAATGTAGCGGTACCGTGGACACGTGCCAACAGTGGTTTTACCTTGCTGTTTGAAGCCTTGGCTTTGGCCATGATTGAACGGGAAATGCCGGTCAATCGTGTTGCTGAGCTAATGCAAGTTAATCCACAACGCATCTGGACGATATTCAACCATTGGGTAGGCAAAGCGCTGCGTGCAGATGATCCTTCTGCTATCAGACAGCTGGGTATCGATGAAACTTCCACGCGCAAAGGGCATAACCATGTCACGGTGGGAGTTGATATGGAAAGTGAACGTGTGATTTATGTGAATGAAGGAAAAGGCAAACAAGCCGTTCAAGCCATTAGCAGACATTTGCAAGCAAAAGGGGCTCAGGCAGAGCAAATTCAGCAGGTCAGCATGGATTTATCGCCCGCTTTCATTGCCGGCGTCAAAGATACTTTCCCTGGTGCACAGATTACCTTTGATCGTTTCCATATCGTCAAGCTGCTCAATCAAGCAATGGATGCAGTGCGCAAAGCCGAACGCAAGGAACACGATGCGCTTAAAGGCCACCAATACATTTTTCTAAGAAACCCCGAATCACTCTCAGAGACGCAACAGCAACAATTAACCAGCATGCTTCGCCTCTATCCTACCTTGGGAGAGGCCTACCGCCTCAAAATACTGTTCAATGATCTGTGGAGCATGCCAGATAAACTCAGTGCGCACGCTTTTCTTACGCAATGGTGCAATGAGGTCAATCAAGCCGGCATTCCAGCTTTCCAGGCTTTCGCTAACACGGTCACTTCTCATTGGAGCGGGATTGTTCACTTTGTCGAGTCCCGTCTGACCAATGGCCTTCTTGAAGGTATCAATCACAAGATTCAGCTTGTCAAACGGCCCGCCAGAGGTTACCGGAATATTAACAACTTCATCAATATGATTTACTTTTTATGTGGAAAGCTTCAGTTTACTTACCCACGGTATTTCACATAGAACCTATTTTTTTAAATTTCAGCCGAAGTATGAAGTCTTTTTGCTGAAAATACACCAAAAACAGCTAATAACATCGTCTTAAATTTAGACGATAACGAAAAATCCCCCGGTTTTGCCGGGGGAAAGTTATTTATTTGCGCTAGTTTTACTCAATTTTGTGGAAATCTTTATTTTTCAGATTATGTGCAACCTTTCGTTCTTTATCGGATATCAGAATTTTTGGTTAAACATTAAATAAGATTCCTCACACAACACAGCAGGGAGATTAATCCAATTGATGTTAAAAAATAATGTTATGAAATCTTAGTTTGTTACTATTTTTAGCTAATTGCGACCAAAGTTAACCATCCATGCAAAGTTAACATTGCTGCAAGAATCATAGACATAGTTAAAGAATAGGTTTTAGATTGTTTCTTTCTCATAATAATTTTCCTCTTTAAATTAATCACTCATAAATTTAAATTAATAAAACTGCGGCGATGACCTAAAAACGACTATTTTCACCTTGGGTAGCATGATGTTGCGTCGTTTTTTCCCTTCAGGGCCGCCGCGGTTCCTGTTTCAATGCCCTGAAAGGGCGAGGAATTTGGCCCGAAGAGATTAAATATATAGTCAAAATAATAGGTTATTTTATTTGTTTATATAATATTTACAAATATTTTACTATTATTTCACATATTGTTCACAATTTTTTCACAATATTTTATTTTTGTAAAGATTTAATTTCTATCAATGTAGAGAATAAAGAACAAATAAACTGCTCGAGTTTGTCTGGATTTGTATTACGAGATTTGTCTGGCTTAAGAGGAAATACAAAGAGGACTTCAAGTTAAGCGAATAAAGGAATTACTACGGACCAGGAAAATGAGTTTTGAGGAGGTGTATAAGGGGTTATAAGAGAGGGAGTAAATACGCAAGAGGATGCAGCATTGTTGCGCACGGTATGCGATCACACGTTTGCCAAGATCTGCGATCTAAGGATTGTAAATAAAGAATGCCTCGCTACATAAGCGATCCGATAGAATTAGGGTCATCGAAATTGTCACCAATTAGGTGATGAAATGAGTTGGTGCGATGAGAGCTCTGGCACAAATGGTGCTTCCATTTCGAGTGAGGGCAATGGCTTATATAATTCTATTTCTATTTCGTAGGTGAATTTATAATCCAGAGCCATGCAACGATAGATTGGGTACGTTCACGATCTGTTATCATGCTGCATTACTGCTTCCAGGTGATTTTCAAGTGCGTCCAAGCTGTCGAATACGCAGTTGTGCAATGATTCCTTTCGTGACTCATCCCAAAGATTCTCCACAGAATTGTTTTCCGGTGAGGAGGGTGACAGCATCAGTAAACGCAGATTATGTGGCAGCTTAAGGGTATGACTACGATACCATCCTGTCCCATCGAGTGCCATGATAAGCCGGTTTTGGGGTAACGTGCCGCTACTTCATCCAGAAATATCTACATGCAATGGCTATTAACCTGAGGCAGAATAAGTGTATCCAGTTCACCATCAAAATACCCCCTGCCGCTGCTTTTTCTATAAAAGGCGCTAGAAAAGCAACCTCTTCTTCACGCGAAAGATTTTCGTGCCGTCGTCCGCCGCGGGTAGGCTTGGCTGTATCACGTCTGCTGCCATTGTGGATAAGACGCATTCGAATTAGGTGGATGAGATACAACAGGACAATCGCGCTTAAAAGTGCTTGAAAATAGAATTTAGATAAGATAATAACGCTATTAAACCGATCTATATTTCAGAAATGAATTTTTGGCAAATTGGCCCCTATTTTTGATGCTCGTACAATATTAGGGCTAACTAAGTTTGACATATTCAAGGCGGACTAGTGCAGGGCAAGCTTGATGTGGTTGTGGCTATGAAAAGATGGGGTTTTTTCTTAAAAAAAATTGTCTGCGCTATAAATGAACCAAAGAGCGCCTAATAAGATAAAAACACCGATGATGTAAAAAAATGCCCATATAACAAACAACTTAACAAAACCGAATTTTGGCAGAAATGACTTGAATAAAGTTATGCTACCAACCGAGTCAGCAGAACGCTGAGTGGTTGTGGGGCATGCCTGACCCGTTTGCTTATTAACCGCATTCATTGCTTCCATTGTGGCAATCCATTGATCGTGTTTATGGCGTTTGTCAGGATCGGACAACACTTTATATGAAGTGTTAATAATCGACATGATTCTAGCAGTCTCGGTATTTTCCTGCTTTTTATCTGGATGAAGCTTTTTGGAAAGTTTTTGGTATGCTGCATGAATCGCCTCCGGTGAAGCGTTGCGTGGCACCTCAAGGTTATCGTAGTGGGTATGTATCTTAGCCATGTGAGTTGAGTCTAGCAATTAACTATGTAATTTCCATACAATTTTTATGCTTATGACAATATAACTGCAACAAAATTGCTACGTTTATTAGGTTTATTAACTAGTGCCAGCCCCGAAACCTCATTTTTTCATCAGCAAGCTAACTGTCTTTTTAAGCACTTTAGAAAAAACAATGAGGCTATGCATGCAAAAAAGGCTCTGATTAAATTTTTGGGGAGACAGAGCATAACAAACACGATATTTATCCAACACTTACGCCTGATTGTTCGCAATCAGGTGATTTTTGCGCTAGCTGAAATACGCAAAAACTATTACATAACGTTACTTTGACTTAATTTTTGAGAAACCTCCATTTCTTAAATTAAACGTAACATATTTTTTTATCGCAGCAATGGGTTTTCGGCCCTTACGAACTAGTGATCAATCAGTTTATAACAAAATAAAACGATTTAACATATTTTCCTCAGTTGAACCTATAAAAACAAGCGCAAACATAGTACCGTAAAGACTTTATGGCTGAATAAAGGAGTCACCCAATGGGTGAAAAGGATTTTGAGGAAAAAGCAGTGGTAAAGGCGGAGGGTAACGCCGTGCAGGAGATGGAGCAATCTGCACAGGAGTTGTGTTTGTCGACCCCTGGTGGTCGATTTCACGTGCGCTGGGATGAGAACGGAAGCGCCTCAGCCATGGGTCAATTGGCATTTTTTTGCTGAATTCCTGGAGGTCACCGGCTTATTTGCCCGTTGGGTAGAAGGATGCCCGCTGCCTTACACGAGTCCTAATGCCCCTGCGGTGGTTGATTTACTGGGTACC
The DNA here is from genome assembly GCF_900113925.1 of Nitrosomonas sp. Nm34. Lineage (GTDB taxonomy): Bacteria > Pseudomonadota > Gammaproteobacteria > Burkholderiales > Nitrosomonadaceae > Nitrosomonas. The sequence goes on along the minus strand of NZ_FORD01000037.1, from coordinate 22,644 downwards.
TGGTTGCTCTCCATTTTTGATGGGCAGCGACGCTATGCCCACATCGCCGGGCTATGGGGAGATGAAGTGGCTCCTGAGATACTTGGCATGAGCAAGATTGTCAGCGATGAGAGCTTGCGTCGCGCGCTGAGCGCGCTTGCGCCAGGCTTACTCAAACGTTGCGATGAGGCGCAACGCGCTACCCGCCTGGCTCAGCTGGTGAAGAGTACAAGCTGGATGGATACAGCGCTCAGCGAGAGTACTGGTGAAGCCTTGAATACCGCCGCCTGGATTCTCGATGCTGATAGCAGCGTCAAGCTGTCGTATGGCCATCAAACAGGCGCTGAGATCAGCTACAACCCCAGAAAGCCGGGACGACCAAGCCACACTCTGCATACCTATTGGATCAGTAATGTTAGGCTGGTACTGGAGGTCGAAGTGCAAAGCGGTAAATCTCATGCTGCCAAACATAGCCTACCTCGTCTACGGCAGCTGATCGAAGGGCCTGCTGCTGAAAAGCGTCCCGCGCTGGTGCGTGGCGACAGTGCTTTTGGCAATGAAGTCGTGATGGCTGAAATGGAAGAGATCGATCAGCACGAGCAGTCGCGCTCACCTATAACTGGTGGAGTTGGTATGTTCGCCTGGCACACCCCAAAACACATCTGGAAGCGATTACCAGTCGTCCTTTGCTACTTAACGGGGTTGCCCGCCTGACCCGGCATTCGGGTCAATCTCGACTATTGCTTACATTAACTCACGTGGCCGGTGATCAAATCAAAACGATGATCAGCAGTGTCTGTAAGGTCTTGATTTCATTCTGGCAAATGCACCTCAGTGGCCAAGAATGGAACGTTGGTCTGCCTTGGTACGCTACATTATCGACAAAATCTTCGCCGCCAGACCCAAAAATCCGCCAATAATCGATTCACCAACCTTTTATTTACTTTCATTTAGCCTCCAATTCGGGTTAAAAGAGGGATTTAGGTTAAATGGCTTAAGGTGACAAGAATGTACGATTTGCGAGATGTTCTTCAATTGATCATTGGCAGTCTCAATGATCGAACGCTTATGTAACAGGAGTTGGGAGTTTGTCAAACAGTGACTGGGAGAAGTAGACCCGGTCAGAGAATTTGCTAAACAAAGAGCGCGTCAACTCTGGTAACGGATCTTAGTCCTCCACATTGCGTGCCGTAATTTTTACTCCCAGTAATTCTACTTGGTCATTGATGAAGATATAGTTTGAGCTCAAAAAACCAATTTACATTTGATATTTTTTAGTTTTAATTATTTCTGAGGTGGCTGATGATAGAATAAGGTGCTGTTCTATTAATATACAAGCAAGCATAAATATGCTCACATAATTTGCATTGATATGCTGAAAAAATATTTCGTTATTACTCTCATGTGAGAAATAGTTGTAGATTAAGAGTCGTGGATAAAAGGTTATTCAAAAAGAACGGTTAAAGTACGACTGACCCGAAGAGCAAAGCTACAATAAGTTATACGAGGATAACTAATAACTACTCTTAATACCCCGCTATTTACAGCAGGGTTATTTATCTTATAATTTCTATTTAATAGGGATTATGGGTAAAGAGGAATGCCCTAAGATTGAGGCTGTTGCTACATTTTGTATAGTAATTGCTTTAGAAACACGGTCAGCAACTTCGGGATGGTTTTCTGCGTTGAGTTCCCGAGCAGCGTTGTCAAAAGTCCATGCGTCAACAACGAATAGATCATACTGGTGGCCAAACGTACGACGAATTGCAGCACGATCAACAGTAGTGCCAACTTTTACATTTAGTGCGATGCCAAGTTCATTATGAGCGTCAACTAATTCTTCGTAATCGGCACCATGACTTCGTGCAGCTTCAATAACTGAGGAGCGATCTTCAGCAAAAAAACCTGACTGATTCAAGCGTTTCGCAGCTGTCTTAGTAACATATGCTTTTTCTGTATCACTGATAGAAATACCATAATTATTGGTTAAGGTGGCAATAGCGTCGATTTCCTTAATGATATACCGATAGATGTCCGGAGCCTTTGCGCATGCTCCACAACCACAATCGCTATGATCATCGCCATGAACAGCTGTTGTGTGCTTCTTATTTTTAAGGATATTTATTACTTCAGCTGTAAGTTCTGTTTCTGTTTTTTTATCCACGGACTCAGAATTTCCAAGATCAAATCCGTACACTATGCTAAGTGTACCACCCGCAGCCGATGGAGCTCTCTTACGGCTACCATTCTTATCTGTGCGACCATCTACGCAAATTTCTGGTAAATTACTTTCTACTGGGATGTTGAAATCGCCTGCTGCAACACGTTCATACATCATATTTAATATTTGTTTATCAATATCCTCTCGGTTGGCGGGGCCAATTTTTCCCATTCCTAAGCTGAAGTTACCTAAAGTCATGAATTGTGTCATATGGTCATTATCACTTTTTTTTGTTAAATCTGTTTTAGAATCACTATCTAAAAATCTTACCATACTTCTCAATTTTTCAAACATGCTCTTACCCTCCCTTGTGGTTAGCTAACTTCGTATAATATTACTTGATAATTATTTTGCATGAAATACTAAATAGGGGAAATTTAGATCATGAGAGGATTTATTTATCATGTGGCTGCGGAGAGATTGCCCATGTATTAAATGATGATTCGGTAAGCTAAAGCTGGCTGGCTTTCTTATGGAAAAAGAGTACAAGGTAATCTATTTGCTGTTCTAAATAAATAAGGTAATCCCTCGGCTATGCCGGGGGACTATTAAAGGTTTGACCGTGTGATACGGTCGCCGTGATTCTTTTAGCTTGATCAAGAGCTAAGAGAATCAAATGAGAGATTATCAGAGTTTGACCCATACGACATGGGACTGTAAGTACCATGTCGTATTTATTCCAAAAAGAAGGAAGAGAGTGATATTCGGAATGATACGAAAACACCTGGGAAAAGTATTTCACGAATTAGCTGCACAGAAAAACTGTCAGATAGTAGAAGGATGCCTGATCATGTACACATATGCATTAGTATTCCCCCGAAGTACTCGGTATCTTACGTAGTAGGATATATCAAAGGGAAAAGTGCCATATCGATTGCGCGGAGATTTATGGGGAAATCGAGGAATTTCACGGGTGAAAATTTTTGGGCACGTGGTTATTTTGTATCCATGGTAGGATTAGATGAAGAGATGGTCAGAGAATATATTCGGCACCAAGAGAAAGAGGATGAGCACTATGATCAACTCAAGCTTGGTATGTCGATGCCACCTTTAGGTGGCGCCAATTCTTGCCCCTTTGAGGGGCTAACAGTAATAAGCCTCCGGCTTTGCCGGAGGTGATTTAACTACATACACTGATGTCATTGAAGTACCGAACCGTAAGCTAAAACACTTATTAATATTTGATTTTGATTTCAATTTTACGTGATAGCCGGGGTAATCAGTTTATCATTTTATGTTCATGAGGCAGAATCAGTTCTTCTTGCTGCTGAATCTCCCACATATGGGCATAAATACCATTTATCGTAAGAAGCTGTTGATGGGTTCCGCGCTCGGCTATGTAGCCATTATCCATGACTAAAATTTGATCAGCATCAATAATAGTAGAAAGACGATGTGCAATAACGAGCGTAGTACGATTCTTGGCTAATTGCTTCAATTCTCTTTGTATTTTTTTCTCTGTTTTTGAATCTAGCGCTGATGTAGCTTCATCAAAAATAAGTATGGTTGGTTTTTTGAGAATTGCACGCGCAATAGCAATCCGCTGTTTTTCACCGCCAGAGAGCTTAAGCCCTCTTTCGCCGACTTGTGTCTCATATTGATCAGGCAGACTTTCAATAAAGTCGTGAATATGTGCTGACTTGGCTGCAGCAAGGATTTCTTCATGGGTAGCATCTGAGCGCCCATAAGCAATGTTGTAGAAGATGCTTTCATTAAATAAGACGGTATCTTGCGGCACAATCCCAATCATTGCTCTTAGGCTTTCTTGTGTTACGTTGCGTATATCATGATCATTAATAAGTATCCTGCCATTAGTGACATCATAAAAACGGAAAAGCAAACGTGCGAGCGTTGATTTTCCTGAGCCACTAGGTCCTACCACTGCAATAGTGTGTCCAGCAGGGATACTGAAATTGACATCAAACAAGATTTGGCGATTGATTTCATAGCTAAAGCCCACATGCTCAAACGTAACAGTAGCAGAATTGGCTTGAAGTTCAATCGCGTTTGGTTGATCCGTTATTTCTTGGCGCTCGTCCAATAAACTGAACATTTTTTCCATGTCTGCCAGGGAATGCTTGATCTCACGATAAACGAAGCCAAGGAAATGTAAAGGCATATAAAGCTGTAATAGAAAAGCATTGACTAAAACCACATCACCCAATGACATTTCTCCAGTGATGGCTTTATCGGCTGCTAACAGCATCAGGAAGGTCATTCCAATTGCAATAATAGCGCTTTGCCCGCTGTTCAACGCGGCCAAAGAGGTTTGGTTGCGAACTGCTGCTTTTTCCCATTGTTGTAAGTGCTCATCATATCGCTGAGTTTCCAAGGTTTCATTACCAAAATATTTAACCGTTTCGTAATTCAGTAAACTGTCGATCGCCCGGGTATTAGCCTTGGAGTCCATATCGTTCATGGTGCGGCGGAAAATCATGCGCCACTCGGTGACGAAGAGCGTTAACGCAATATAGGCTAGCAATGTGAGCAGGGTAATGATAAAAAACCAGATATCATACCGACTAATTAGAATGAGCATGACCAACCCGATTTCCAGTAGGGTAGGCAGAATATTGAACAGCATGAAATTCAATAAGAAAGATATACCACGCGAACCGCGCTCGATATCGCGTGATACTCCGCCGGTTTGTCGTGCTAAATGAAAACGTAGTGATAAGGCGTGTAAATGACTAAAAACTTTGATGGCTATGCGTCGGATTACACGCTGTGTGACTTTGGCAAAAACAGCATCACGCAGTTCGCCAAATAAGGTACTGCAAAAGCGTAAAATACCATAAGTAATTAAAAGAAATAACGGTAAGGTGATTAGGGGTTGATTAAGCGTATCAATAATTTCTTTCAGTACTAAAGGCACGCTGACGTTGGCAAGTTTGGCCAGAAGCAGTAACATTAAAGCAGCAATGACTCTCCCTTTGAATTCCCATAAATAGGGCAAGAGCGAGCGGATAGTTTTCCAATCATGACGGCTGGAAGGTAATTTATTCGAAGGTGTGGCGCGCATGAGTTAAAGGTTTTTTTCCAATCTAATCTCGAAAATTATAGAAGGAGAATTGACAAATGGAGATTACTTGTTATCGCGATACTGAGATCAAGCGGGAATCTCATTTTCTACCTGCTAGCACTTATAACCTAGCACGCCAGCTACTTACTCGTTGTGCTGATAATTATCTATTTGTTCCCATTCGGTCCATGCAGTATTTGGCTATTCTGGACAAGGAAGAATTCATTTTTATCGATGGCGAACGTAAATGCTGGATTGACATTGCATGGCAGAATTTCCACTCCCAAGATCGCACTAATCTTAGTCAGCCGGTAGCATATGAAGTCGTTTATTATGGAGAGAATCAAGCAGATATTATGCTAAGGCTTCAGAAGGAATTTCCAAAAGCATTGCAATTACTTGCCGATAAGCAGGTCCCCAAAACACCTGCGCGAGTAATCAAATTTCCTGTCGCTCAAAGTTAAGGACTAAGTGCTCATCACGTGTTCGTGGTGAGCACAGGTTTAAACGCACTTTCTATTTACGTTCAGTCATCCTCACCCAGTTCTGCATTCCATCCTTTACTTTTTGCAATATCGATAATTTCTGAATAAAGCTTAATATGCCGTTGTTGTAAATCAGCTGGTAAGCGGCTAGGCAAATGAGCATATGGCTCCCATGCGGCATAAACTTTTTCATATAGATTCTGCATTTGCGACTGGCTCCAGCCTGCACATGTTTCCGATTCTGGCAAGATGCCAAAAATCCAGGCATCGATGACGATGCGTCCGAGATGGGTTAGACCACCATGTGTATCTTCATTAATGCCCACGTAAAATTGTTCGTTCATCCTACTGATAAAAAAGCATAAAAGTATGTGTAGTATTTCCTAAATGAAAAATTTACCGAGTTAATCCAGCATAAAGTAACGGTAATTTTTCTGGCAATCTCTCTACATGATCAACTACCATATAATTACGTGCACCAAAGATACGTGAAACATACTGATCGGCACGCGGATCCAAGCTCATGCAATAGGTGATTATGTCTGCACGACCAGCTTCTTCCACAGCTTTTTTAGTATCATAACGCAGATACTGAGGATCACGCACATCAATATCTGCAGGCTCGCCATCGGTAATGACCAGTAATAGTTTCTTGCTGGATCGTTGTGATTTCAGGTAATAGCTGGCATGTCGAATAGCGGCGCCCATACGCGTCGACAGCTGTCCTGCCATGCCTGCCAGCTTGGCTTTTGGAATTTCATTATACGGCTGATCGAAATCTTTATATCGATAATACTCCACATCATGCCGGCCGTCTGAACAAAACCCATGAATTGCGAAGGGGTCGCCAATTTTATTGATGGCGTCGGCGAGCAATACAGTCGCTTGGCGGGTTAAGTCCAGCACTGAAAAGTCCTGCCCAGAGACTTTATCATTTGTGGATTCCGACAAATCAAGCAGCACTAAGACGGATATATCACGTATTTTACGGACAGAGCGCATCATGATACGAGGATCAGGTTGCAGGCCCATGCGAATATCAATCGTGGAATGAATCGCTGCATTGATATCGATTTCGTCGCCATCTTCCAGTTTTCTGATGCGTTGCACCCCTTGTGGCTGCATGGCGTCGAGCAAAAATTTCATACGCGAAATCTCACGCTTATATTGAACAGCAATGTTATCAATTGTTTGAATATCGCCCCATTTAGCCCGTTTTTCCTGAACCGTGACCCATGCAGGGCGTTCCAACTGAATCTGGTAATCCCATTCTGAGTAATGATAGGGTGGGGAAACAGGTTCTTTACCTTCCAGTTCGTTGTAAGAAACGCCGCTATCTTCATAAGGAAAGAGCTCTGTTCCCATCACCCAGATTTCCTGGGCATCATCCCCAGCCGTTTCAACATCGACTTCATTAGCCAACTCCATGACGCTGACGTACTTGCGTATTTGTTTGGGCTCTTCATAGCCGGCGGTTAGCGATTGTTCAAAATCGAATTCTTCAAACTTCCAGAAATAGCGATTATCGTCCAGATAAGGTGCTGTCAAAATATCGGTGCGGGGATTGAACGCGATTCTCTTGTCCATGATCTTGTGGGCAAGCTGGACGCCGATGTCCCAAGAAGTCTGATTATTTTCCAAGCGCCCCTGCGCTTGAGTAAATAAAGAACGGCCTTCCATTACCCACTCATCGTTATCCTCATAAGTAGGATCGAGCAGTGCACGTGCCAACCGATTGAGAAAATCACCGATTGTAGTTTTCATGTCAGGCGTCGCATCGTGCAAGCTTGACCAGATCTGGCGCAAACCTGGGAAGCGCTTGATTGAGAGTGCTTCTACTCTGGCATCCTCAATAACTGAGATAACCGCCATTTGTAACGGATTCAGAGCCTCGGCAGAAATAGGAGATTTCGTTTCTACCAGATGCGCTGCTGCATGAGCAGCTGCAGCACGGTATACTTCACTTGCTGCAATTTCACCATGAGCGTCATAGGCATCAGGTAGATGAATAAGGTAATTTTCAATATAAGGTCGATAGCCTTGACGGGTTTCATAGTCTCCTGAGGTAGGGCGCATAAAGAAATCACGAGCCCACAAAGCACGTAAGTAAATGTTGATGCGGCGCTGGATATCAACAAATAGCGTGCCTTTTCTTTCTTTTTGGAGAACTGCCTGTGATTCCTTTGAGCTTAAACTGAAATACTGGATCTGTTCCTCGTAATTGGTGCGATGAGCATGTGCTCCCCATAATGCCCATCGACGCAGGCCGCCAAGCGTTAGTTGGCCGAGTAAAACATCGAGTTTATCCAGCATCGGACGAACGCCACGAGGTGCCTGAGCAACGAGAGTGCTGACAAACTGAAGATAGTTACGAAATAAATCTGCGTCGCCAAGTCTCTTGGCTGCAGTAGCCGCTGTTGCAATGATAAGTTCAATCACGGCTCCAGAAGTTTTTGATGCAAGCATCAAGGCCGTGGTTGCAAGGTCACTGATGACATCTTCACCGACTTCTTTAGCAACCTGCGGAGCTTCACCAACCCATGTGTCCACCAGTGAGCGTCCACGTCCAAGTCCTTGCAGAGCAGCCGCTCCTTTCAAGTAATTATCAAGTCCTCGGGGCGAGAAAACTTTAGTCGCATCATGCCAAGTATTCTCAAGCAATGACATAGATTCTGATGGCAATGATTCCAGTAACTCTTTGTAGTCAGTCAGGTTAACGCTCATACCGTATCTTGTAAAAATGAGTCTAAAGAAAATGAATTTCTTATTAGAAAAAGGTCGCTACGGCTGCATCCAGTGCATCGCGCATATCAGGATCATCCGTGATAGGGCGAACGAGTGCTACGCGGCATGCAGCGTGAGCTTCCACACCCTTGGCAATCAAGTTACCTGCATAGATCAGCATGCGAGTAGAAATCCCTTCGTCCAGTCCATGACCTTTTAAGTTGCGGGCACGTTCCGCGATTGATACTAACTTGGTGGAGATGGCTTTATCAATACCAGATTCATGTGACACAATTTCTGTTTCGGTGTCATGATCCGGATAATTAAAATCCAATGCCCCAAAGCGCTGCTTGGTAGATTGTTTCAGATCTTTCATCAAACTCTGATAACCAGGATTGTAGGAAATAACTAGCTGAAAATCTGGATGTGCATTGATTAACTCGCCTTTTTTTTCTAAAGGCAATATCCGGCGGCTGTCGGTTACAGGATGGATGACGACAGTGGTATCCTGCCTGGCCTCAACTACTTCGTCCAGATAACAAATCGCACCATAGCGCGCAGCAGTGGTCAATGGTCCATCTTGCCACCGTGTACCTTGTGCATCCAGCAAGAACCTTCCCACCAAATCAGAAGCGGTCATATCTTCATTACAAGCTACGGTAATAAGGGGTTTCTTGAGTTTCCATGCCATGAATTCAACAAAACGGGTTTTACCACAGCCAGTAGGACCCTTAAGCATCATCGGTATCCGGGCTGAGTAAGCTGCTTCATACAGCGTTACTTCATCAGCAACCGGATGGTAGTAAGGTTCATTTTTGATCAGGTATTGCTCGATAGCGTCGCTCATTTCATTCTCCAGCGTTAACACGTAAGGCGTAGATCATATTCTTGATAATTCAGTACAAAATAAGACCCCCGTTACTTTTCAGCAACGGGGGCTGATAAAACGGATATCCCGTGCTGTGCGATTAAACAGTTTTACCGCGGTAAATAACCATCGCTGTGCCCTGGCTTTGGGAGAAATTATCATAACCAACCAAGCGAACATGATTATTTGGGTTTGCTTTGTGGCACGCTTCAGCCTCTGCAAGAATACGATCTACATCCGTTTCACCGAACATAGGTAATTTCCACATATACCAGTAATTACTCATGAGGTATTCTGGCTCAGTGTGCTCGACCGCAGGGTTCCAGCCTTTGCTCACGATATACTCAACTTGTTTCCTGATTTGCTCCTCGCTCAATGCAGGCAGATAGGAAAAGGTTTCAAATTTCCGGCTGGCTGGATCGCTCAGACGACTCTTATAATCAATCATTTCAGACATTCTTAAACTCCAGATAATCAGTAAAAGTTTCTCTGAATCATCCTAATTCAGAGAAACAAGTAGGCTACTTATTTATGTGCTACGTCCAGCTTGTCGACAGTATCGAACTCAAACTTGATCTCTTTCCATGTTTCCATGGCGATCTTAAGTTCTGGGCTGTGTTTGGCAGCTTGAGTCAGAATAGCTTTGCCTTCCTTCTCAATTGGTATGCCTTCGTTACGGGCTTCTACGCAGGCTTCCAGCGCTACGCGGTTTGCTGCAGCACCTGCTGCATTACCCCAAGGATGTCCTAATGTTCCACCGCCAAATTGCAGGCATGCATCGTCACCAAAAATTGCAACAAGCGCTGGCATGTGCCAAACATGAATTCCACCTGAGGCAACTGGAAATACACCAGGCATAGATCCCCAATCCTGATCGAAGAAAATACCACGGCTACGATCTTCCTTGATAAAGGATTCGCGCATAATGTCAATCCAACCCAAGGTCGCTTCACGATCACCTTCCAGTTTGCCGACCACAGTTCCGGAGTGCAGATGGTCACCACCGGATAGACGTAAGGCTTTAGCTAATACGCGGAAATGGATACCATGATGAGGGTTGCGATCCAGTACGGCGTGCATAGCACGATGGATGTGCAGCAGCATGCCATTATTCCGGCACCAGTTAGCCAGACCTGTGTTTGCAGTGAAACCGCCTGTCAGATAGTCATGCATAATGATAGGTGCGCCCAATTCCTTGGCAAATTCAGCACGTTTGTACATTTCTTCAGGGGTAGGCGCCGTTACGTTCAGATAATGGCCCTTACGTTCACCGGTTTCGCGTTCTGCTTTGTGAATGGCTTCCATCACAAATTCAAAACGTTGGCGCCAACGCATGAAAGGCTGACTATTAATATTTTCGTCGTCTTTGGTGAGATCCAAGCCGCCGCGCAGGCACTCATAAACAGCGCGACCATAATTCTTAGCAGAGAGGCCTAATTTAGGTTTAATAGTGCAACCTAACAATGCACGACCATACTTATTGAGCTTGTCACGTTCAGCTTGAATACCATAAGGTGGGCCACCACAGGTTTTTACAAAGGCGATCGGGAAGCGCACATCCTCAAGACGTAATGCACGAATTGCTTTGAAGCCAAACACGTTACCGACTAGTGAGGTAAATACATTAACGACTGACCCTTCTTCAAATAAGTCAATCGGATAGGCAATAAATGCATAGAAACAAGTATCATCGCCAGGCACGTCTTCGATATGGTAGGCGCGTCCTTTATAGTAATCCAAATCGGTCAATAGGTCAGTCCATACTGTCGTCCAGGTTCCAGTGGAGGATTCAGCAGCAACTGCCGCTGCTGCTTCTTCACGGTCAACACCGGGTTGAGGAGTGATTTTGAAGCAGGCCAGGATATCGGTATCTTGAACGTTATAGTCGGGTTCCCAGTAGGTTTGCCGATATTCTTTAACACCGGCACTATAGGTTTTAACAGCCATCTTACTATCTCCTGTTAGTGGGAGTCCTGCCTATAATTCCTCCAGTTAGAGAAAAAAACAGGACGAAATGTTATTAAAAAAAGACTATTCGTAATTCAGTAACTACTATATTAAGAATTAAACATAAGAGCAAATTAATAATTTTGATGATTATGATAAGATATTATTTATATATCAAATAACATCTTTATTCACTCCCAATTTAGTCTATGTTGCATATTACTCTTCGTCAATTGAAAGTATTTGAATCGGTCGCCCGTCATTTAAGTTTTTCTCGGGCTGCCGAGGAGCTGTTCCTGACGCAACCTGCTGTTTCGATTCAGATCAAGCAACTTGAAGATAATGTAGCGCTTCCTTTATTTGAACAAATGGGCAAGCGGATATACCTGACTGAAGCAGGGCAGGAGTTGTATCAGTATAGCCGTGCGATTGCACAGCAATTGGCTGATATGGAGCTTGCTCTGGATGAGTTGAAAGGATTGGAGCGAGGTAAATTGAATATTTCAGTAGTGAGTACGGCTAATTATTTTGCTCCCCACTTATTAGCCAAGTTTTATCAGCGCTATCACGGCGTGACAGTGAGCCTTAACGTTTCTAACCGAGAAACTGTACTAAAACATTTGGCAGATAATTTAACTGATCTGGCAATTATGGGACAACCTCCTGAAGGGTTGGATATCATTTCTGAATCTTTTATGGAAAATCCACTGGTCATCATTGCGCCGCCTAATCATCCCCTGTGTGATAGGCAGCAAATTCCTGTAAAACGCCTTGAACAGGAAATTTTTCTGGTACGTGAGCCGGGGTCTGGAACACGCAGTGCGATGGAGCGGTTTTTTGCAGAACAGCAGATCAAAATCCACAAAGGGATGGAGGCGGATACTACTGAAGCAATCAAACAAGCCGTTCAAGCAGGCATGGGGTTGGGTATCATGTCACAACATACAATCGAATTGGAGTTGGAGGCAAACCGACTCAAAGTGCTGGATGTACAAGGGTTTCCAATTATGCGTCATTGGTATATCGTACATCGCAAAAATAAGCGTTTTTCAAATGTAGCGAAGACATTCAAGGATTTTTTGCTGAGAGAAGCATCAGGTTTAATGCCCTGAAAGAATTGCGAAGGATAAGCTACACTTGGCAAGCATTTAAAATTACTTGCTTAAGGGTGGTGAGTTTACCATGGAAAAAATGTTCAGCCCCTGGAATGACGATCACAGGAATTGTTTGCGGTGTGGCCCACTTAAGAATAGAGCGCAGAGGAACAATATCATCCTGGTCACCATGTACGATGAGTACGCTATCTGCATGATTGTTGACAGCGGGCGCATTCAGGCGATCAACAGAAGGTGCGATGAGCACCAGTTTGTGGGGGGTAAGTTGTTGGGCGGCGAAGGTTTGTATCGCTCCACCGAAGGAAAAGCCAGCGAGTAATAATGGTAATTGATAGGGGGCAATGTCATATTGATGACGGATAGCTTGAGCGACCGCCAGCACATCTTCCACTTCGCCAATACCTTCGGCATAATTCCCTTCGCTCGCACCCACTCCTCTAAAATTGAATTTAACGGTGATATAACCTGATTCAATCAATGCCTTAGAGAGAATATATACGACTTTATTATCCATATTGCCATGGTAAAGCGGATGTGGATGAGCAATGATGGCAATTCCGCGAGGTTTAGAAGCTGGAACTAAGACCACCGTTTCCAGTTTGCCAACCGGGCCGTTAACAAATGACTTATGTTCAATCGATGTTTTCAAATCTATCTATCTGATGAAAGTAGATGCGGCAAAATTCAAATTTTTAGACGTTCAACAATACGGCCGTTGATCAAATGCTCATTAATAATCTCATCAATATCTTCCTCGTCAATATAGGTGTACCAGATATCTTCCGGGTAAATCACAATGACAGGTCCTTCGTTACAACGATCAAGGCAGCCAGCATTGTTAATGCGGATTTTTCCTTTACCACTCAAGTTAAGTGCGCTAATACGGTCTTTCGCATAATCACGCATTGCTTGGGCGTTATGATCATTACAGCAGGCTTCACCAGCTTTGCGTTGATTGACGCAGAAAAAAACATGTTTATGATAATAAGTCATCGGAGCAATCTCAATTTGATTTCAATTCATAACTGGCTATGCTGCCATCTCTGTGTGTAATTCAATACTTGAGGCATTATGGAAATTGCTTTACCAAGATAAAGGATTGATCAGAGCTGACGTAGGCTGACATCATTAATCGTATTATACGATTAATTAGCAAAGCACTAAATTACATGGCTACAACTTTAAGAAGCACTATAACCTTATCATTCAAAAATAGGAGTTAGCAAATGTAATTTTTTTATTTTAAATATAGAGCTGTGTGAATACCAGGGCAGCAAGCAGGGCCGCGAGCAATACGGCTACTAAGGCAAGCAAACGGCTTTGTTTTTTTTCTTGCGCGACCAGTTCAGTGAGTCTCTCTTCCATTATTTGAGCACGCTCTTGGCCTAGCTGATAGTGTATTAAGCGTGGAATTTCTGGCAGCATCTTCGCCCAGTTAGGCGCTTCTTTTTGAATATGGCTTTCCAGGCCACGCCAACCCATTTGCTCCGACATCCAGCTTTCCAAAAATGGTTTTGCTGTTTTCCACAAATCAAGATCAGGATCAAGATCACGCCCAAGCCCTTCAATATTGAGCAGGGTTTTTTGTAATAAGACAAGTTGAGGTTGAATTTCTACATTAAATTGACGTGAGACCTGAAACAATCGCAACAAGACACGTCCGAAATAAATTTCCTTCAGCGGCTTATCAAAAATGGGTTCACAAACAGCGCGAATACTCGCCTCAAAATCGTTGACCCTTGTATTTCTTGGAGCCCAGCCTGCTTCGATATGTGCTTGTGCTACTCGTCTATAGTCACGGCGAAAGAAGCCTAGGAAGTTTTGTGCGAGATAATTTTTATCCTCATCACTGAGCGTTCCCATAATGCCAAAATCTATTGCAATATAGCGCCCATCCAATCCAACAAAAATATTACCTGGGTGCATATCGGCATGAAAATAACCATCCCGAAATACTTGCGTAAAAAAAATTTCAACGCCGACACGTGCTAGCTGGGGAATATCAATACCATGCTTACGAAGTACCTCGACATGGCTAATAGGTATACCCTGTACACGTTCCATAACCATGACTTCTGAATGACAATAATCCCAATAAACTTCTGGCACGAATAGTAAGGAGGAGTCTAAGAAATTGCGTCGCAATTGACTGCAGTTGGAAGCTTCACGAACTAGATCAAGCTCATCTGCCAAATGACGTGCAAATTCTATTACTACCTGACGTAACTTTAAGCGTTTACCATCTGGCCAGATTGCTTCAAGTAACCATGCACCTGTTTCCATCAAGGCAATATCATGCGCAATGACAGGTGCGATATCAGGGCGTAAAATTTTAATGGCAACTTTCGTGCCATCATGCAAAGTTGCAAAATGAACTTGAGCGACTGATGCGCTGGCTACGGGTTCTTTCTGAAATTTAGAAAATACTTCATCGATTGGTTTTTCATAAACTTTTTCTAAGGTGGCAATGGCTAAATTTGAAGGAAACGGAGGGACTTGATCCTGAAGTTTTGCCAGTTCATCAGCAAAATCCTGAGCTAATAAATCCCGACGAGTCGAGAGCATTTGACCAAATTTGACAAAAATAGGCCCCAATTTTTCCAGCGCCAGACGCAAACGCACTGCGCGGGGTAATTTGAGACGTGCCCTGAAAGGCACTAACGTGAAGACTGGTCTCAGTAATCGCAAACGAGGATGGCTAAGTAAAATGTCATCTAAGCCAAAACGAAATCCGATTAGAATAATTTTTAAGAAGCGAAAAATAAGCATTTATTCTTATGGCTGACAAAGAACCTGAATAATAGATCGATTAGATGACTAATTATTATTCACTCTTTTCCAAGTCGCTTTATTACTCCCTATTTATAAAGAAATATTTTTTTCTGCTTTGACGGGTAATAAACTAATTAAACGATAAATTCGTTTTTCCAGGTGTGTCACGTGATCTTGTAATGAATTTAATTCAGTAGTAAAGCGATCCATGTGAAATTGGTTGGGTAAAATAGATTTTTCTTCTGTAAGATATTCGGTCAGCACTTGAGGTAGATTATGCATGCTTTCTGATTGCCAATGAATTAAATCTTTCCCGGTTTCAACCAGGCGGTGAGCAAGCACATCGCCAAAAATGACGCTTATATCTTGCTCAATATCCCAATGCAGATTTTTGGCAGTGGATAGTAATTCATTCGCAAATAAAGTATCTCCCGTAATCTTGATTTCATGAAAAATGTTTTCATCGTGAGAAATCAGACGAGGTAGCAAGCTTGGCGCGACACTAAGGGTAGTGTCTGTGCTGGTACCAGCCGGCGGGGCTATGGCTAATTTCCCATCAGTTTGTATCACTATGTTCACATCAACGAGTGGGAAAATGGAAAGATGGAAAGATTTCCCTGCGAAAGATTGTAGACGCCTGCATGCCCATGATTCTCCGTCTAATACATGATTAAAAGCAGCAATGGCAATAGATGGTAACATAAGTAATTGAATAATTATAACTTGCTAGTCATGCTGCGCAAGCGATGAGGTTGTTTTTAAGCTAAAGCTTGCTTATCTTATCGTAGAACTTATTGTGATAACGTAATTTCGAATTAATTTTATCCAAAATGGTTAAAACACGTATTAGTGGATATTGTTTCAGGATTGATTTGAATTATTACTATAATTACTAAGCTTACTAAGCTCTGTGCCATTATATGGATCTAACCGGCTACTTCCCAATCTGTTGATGATGACTTCAGAAATGGTCATATCATCATGTTTTGCTAATTCGGAAAGAATTTGCCATGCTGTATGCGTTATACTGATAACTTTAAGTGGTGATCTATGCTTTTGACTTTCAATGCGATTCCTTTCAATACAAATTACATTTATTAGCTGTACCCACTGGGTTTCATTCAACCATTTTTGGCACCATTTATTAAGTGTTATAGAATCGTGTTTCGCATCTCGATATTCACGCTCAGCACTTAGGCGTTGAGTATCATCTGCAGTTAACCAATATGATTTACTCGCTATCTGATCATCAATAAAGTTTACCGCAGTATTTTTATCCTGTTGCCTGATGATATATTTCTGATCGGCCATGTTTTTTGTTATGAGTTGGTATCAACATGATGAAAGTCCTTATTGGCATATTACAAGCCAACATAACGATTTCGCAAGCGATTTTTTATTTGAATTTATAGTAAGGAGATAGTGTTCTTTTTAAGAAATGTGTAAAATTGAAATTGGTTTCAATTATTTTCATTTTAAGTAAGATCGGGTAATTCAGTGGCTCTTTTCGTTCAAAAATATGGTGGGACATCGGTTGGTAGTACCGAGCGTATCAAAAATGTAGCCCGACGTGTTGCTAAATACTATGCTCAGGGTCACGAATTAGTGGTAGTAGTCTCTGCTATGAGCGGAGAAACTAATCGCCTAATTACATTAGCTAAAGAAATTCAAACTAATCCTGATCCTCGTGAATTAGATGTAATGGTTTCTACTGGTGAACAAGTTACCGTTGCATTATTAGCGATGGCATTGAAAGAGCTTAATGTTAAAGCCAAGAGTTATACAGGCGCACAAGTTAGAATATTAACTGATAACGCATACACCAAAGCACGAATTCTAAAAATAGATGAAGACAGGATTCGATCTGATCTTAAAGCGGGATACGTTGTGGTAGTTGCCGGTTTTCAAGGCATTGATGAAGCTAATAATATAACTACGCTAGGGCGAGGGGGGTCGGATACTACTGGCGTGGCGCTTGCAGCAGCGCTTAAAGCTGATGAATGCCAGATATACACAGATGTTAATGGTATTTATACCACCGATCCTCGTATCGTACCAGAAGCAAGAAGATTAAAAACAATTACCTTTGAAGAGATGCTCGAAATGGCCAGTCTCGGTTCTAAGGTATTACAAATACGTGCAGTTGAATTTGCCGGCAAATACAAAGTTAAGCTCAGAGTGCTTTCTAGCTTTGAAGAAGAAGGAGAAGGCACACTGATTACTTTTGAGGAAAATCATAATATTATGGAACAGGCTGTAATTTCAGGCATTGCTTTTAATCGCGATGAAGCAAAAATAACCATACTGGGTGCACCAGATCATCCGGGTGTTGCTTACCAAATTCTTGGTCCTGTCGCTGATGCCAATATTGGCGTGGATATGATTATTCAGAATGTAAGCCACGACGGAACTACTGATTTCTCCTTTACTGTTAATCGTAGCGAATTTACCAATACAATGGGTATATTGAAGGATAAGATTTTGCCTCATATTGGTGCACGAGATGTCATTGGTGGTGATAAAATTGCTAAAGTCTCAGTAGTAGGTGTGGGCATGCGTTCGCATGCGGGTATTGCTAGTAAGATGTTTCGTGTCTTGGCTGAGGAAGGAATTAATATTCAGATGATTTCAACTTCAGAAATTAAGATATCAGTAGTAGTGGACGAGAAATATATGGAACTTGCAGTCAGGGTTCTGCATAAGGCTTTTGATCTAGATCGGGCTCAATAAAGCCGCAAAAAATCATAAAAAATTTGACCTGACATTTTTAACCCGTTATCCTTGCGGCTCTCAAGGAGAGATGGCCGAGTGGTCGAAGGCGCTCCCCTGCTAAGGGAGTATAGGCTCAAAAAGCTTATCGAGGGTTCGAATCCCTCTCTCTCCGCCACTTATCTATGTAAGTGACTGGTTATGGATGAAATATAATCTATTAGATATTTCTACCGTACCTACTACCGTACTGTCGTACAACCTGACTACATATCACTTATAAAAGCTCTGAAATTGATCTGACAGTTTCGATAATTAATCTTAAGTGGAACTGACATTGATGGTTAAGGGTTCGATCCTTTGTAGTAAGCCATAATGGCCTAATCTCAAGCCAACTATCAGCGTAGTAACTTTCCACACTACGTAAAAATACTTTTTCGTAAGGCTGACTACCGATGAATTGCTTTCGTTCACTGACGATCATGATATTTACCATTATTCCAGCGGGAAATAGCTTCCTCAGCTCGGAAGCGCCCGATGAACAATATTGAAGTTGGCAAGAATGTTTTTGTTCTCGAGCTGCTTAGAGGATTTTTTTCCATAATACTGGGAGTCTTTGAGCGGAATGGATACCGTTCTCCTCGGTGATTAATAGTTCAACACCAAGATGTCAATGGGCCAGTTGATGCTGAACATTTTTCTACCTTTTGCCCAGTTCGAGCGTGAAGTTACCGACGAGCGTATCCCTGATGATCGCCGTGAGTAAACGGAAGGGTATGTTGATAATGGGGGGGCACCGGCTGTGATGTTGACAATCGTCGACTGGTACCGAACGAATATGAAGCCAAGATTATATGTCATTCCATTTCTACTTCATAAGTGAAATAATAGTAGCAACTTATGAAAGGAAGTATAGTGATGGCACGAGTGGCAAGTGGTAAAGAAGTTTTGGAACAAGCAAAGACACTATTGGTTAATGCCCGAACAATAGAAGAATTAAAGCAAGCACAGGCTGTAGTGCTACCTTTGGAGCTTGGCTTATCAATGGAGCAGACAGCTACCGCTATAGGTACTTCAATAGGCTGGGCGTGCCAGCTTCGAAGGCGTCTTATTCGCAATGGCGGCATGCGTGACACAACCAGGCCCACCCGTGGTGGACGACGGCGCCAGAATCTTTCCCGTGAAGAAGAAGTTACCTTTCTGGCGCCTTTTATAGAAAAAGCATCGGCAGGAGGTATTTTGATTATGAGCGAAATCAAGCAGGCATTGGACGCCCGCTTAAAGCGCAAGACGTCGCTCGCCGCCACCTACAGCCTGCTGCACCGCCATGGCTGGCGCAAGTTGGCTCCTGACAAGCGTCATCCCAAAGCAGACGTGCTCACTCAAGACGAGTGGAAAAAAAACTTCAAGATACCCTCACAGGAATTGACCAGGAGTGGCAAGCAGAAGGACAGCTGCGCCTGATATTTCAGGATGAAGCCTGCTTTGGGCGTGTTTCTGATACACGCCGAGGTTGATGTCCCAAGCCTATACGACCGCTATGTCAAGCAATCATCACTCAGGAATAGGTCTATGCTTATGCCGCTGTCTTTGTGGCTGATGGTGAACTGGATACGCTTATCCTGCCTCAGGTTAATAGCGATTGCAGGCAGCTATTTCTGGATGAGGTAGCGTCGCGTGTCATCCCAATGACAGAATGGTTCTAGCGCTCGATGAGGCAGGCTGCCACCCTACTTACCAGAGCTCAATCTTATGGAGAATATTTGGGATGAGCTACGGGAGAAATCATTCCATAACCGTGTATTCGACAGCTTGGATACACTTGAAAATCACCTGGAAGCAGCAATGCGCGACCTGTAAAAAGATCGTGAGTGTGTCCATTCCATCGTTGCTGGCCTTGGATTATAAATTCACTTATGAAATGGAAATGGAATAACTACCAGTTAATCGATGTTTGCGTTGGTGGATGTGAATAATTTCTACGTCAGTTGCGAGCGCGCCTTCAATCCGTACCTGGTCAACCGGCCGGTGGTGGTGCTCTCGAATTAGACTCCTGCATAACTGGTTATTTGGATAATTTCGTATCTTTAAGTCTTTGATTTTATAAGCACTACATATAAAGAAAAACTCTAAAAATCTAGTTATGCAGTGGTCTGCGAATAATGATGGTTGCGCGGTGGCATGTTCCAACGAGGCCAAAGCGATCGGTGTCAAAATGGATACTCCCTGGTTCCAGCTCAAGGATTTGGCCAAGCAGCATGGCATCATTGTGCTTTCGTCCAGCTATACGCTCTACGGCGATATGTCTGACCGAGTGATGACCATCCTGCGTGATTTTAGCCCCGATGTCGAGGTTTATTCCATCGACGCATGTTTTCTGGGTTTACAGGTGTTAGGCAAACTCTGGCCAGCTGCTACGGAGATGGGCTAGTCGATACGTAACCGTATACATCAGTGGACCAGCTTACCAGTGTGTGTGGGCTTTGGCGCCATCAAGACATTGGCTAAACTGGCCAACCATATCGCCAAGAAGCAGCCCGAATTCAATGGCGTATGTGATCTCGCCGCGATACCCTCCAGCCAATTGGATGCGTTGCTAACGGCTATCGAAGTGGGTGAGGTATGGGGCGTGGGGACAAAGTATCAGCCAGCATTTAAATGCAACAGGTATTTATACCAGAATCGCATATATCAATCTTTAACCTAATAACAGCTATTTATATTTAATGTTTCTTTGATATATATCAATTTTTAACCTGAAATTTTTTAATTATTAGACATAATTTTCACATTTTTTGCACATTCTTATGTGTATTATAAATAACTTTTATATAAGGACTCTCGCCATGGCAGTGATGATTGTTCCAATGAATTGTACCGCTATTGTTGTAGTGCTTTTAGCAACATTCGCGCTGCTCTTACCAAGCAATGATGCCAATGCCCTACCGAGCTTTGCACGACAAACTGGTATGCCGTGTAGTTCTTGCCATGTGCAGTCTTTCGGCCCAAACCTTACTCCTACTGGTAGGAACTTCAAATTACGAGGATATACCGCAGTTAAAGCAGACAAGAATGATAGTGCGCGATTTATCCCACCGATATCCGCGATGATACGTGGGTCATTTACTCATACGAACGAAGGTCAACCCGGTGGAGCTTCTGAGCGCTTTGGCTCCAACAATAATGGGACCATAGATGAAGCAGCCGTCTTTTTGGCCGGCCGCATTGCTCCCAAGATAGGAACCTTCATAGAAGGAACTTATGATGGCGTGGAAGATAAATGGCTACTCGACAATACCGAAATTCGCGCGGCAGATCATTCAATTTTGTCAGGCAATGATTTTGTTTACGGTGTCAGCGTAAACAATTCACCTACCGTTTCAGATCTCTGGAATACCACACCTACATGGGGTTTTCCTTGGGCCTCATCTGAACTTGCGCCAAGCCCTTCAGCAGGCGTATCTTTAATTGACTCGCTTGGAGGCCAACTTGTCGGAGCCACCGCATATACCATGTGGAACAATCTTTTATACGTTGAAGGAGGCGGATATACCAGCCTGCCAAAAAATATTCAGAAAGGAATTGGAACGTTTGACGAGGAAGCAAACAAAATTAATGGAGGCGCACCTTATTGGCGGGTTGCGTTACAGAAGGACTGGAACGGGCATTATACTGCAATTGGACACTTTGGCATGCAAGGTAATGTCAATCCACAGCGCCTTAAAGGTGCAGGTACGGATCAATTCACCGATTTTGGCTTCGATATAACATATCAGTATCTGGCTAACCCCACCCATATTTTTGAGCTCAACGCCACTTATATACACGAAGAGCGAGATCTTAAAGCTAGTGCGGCTCTAGGTCTGGCTGAAAAAAAACATGGCAGTCTCGATGTCGTTAAACTCAGAGGCGCCTACACTTTCCTTCAAACTTATTCGCTCAATTTAGGCTATGTTCAAAATGCGGGAACTTCAGATAACATCATATATGCAGCAGAAGATCCTATTAGTGGCAGTATGGCTGGAAGACCCAATAGCCAGGCATTTATGGCCGAAGTAAGCTATACCCCATTTGGGAAAAGCACTTCTCTTTTATCTACCCTTGCAAACCTTAGATTGGCTGCCTTATATACGCATTACTTTAGATTTAATGGCGGCAACACGAATTATGACGGTTTTGGGCGTAATGCAGCGGGTAATGACTCCATTTATCTGAATGCTTGGTTGGCATTTTAAAAAACATATTGCACCATAATTTTTTCCGAAAAAATTATTTGTGAGCCCAAGTTTGAGATCACTGATAATAAATGATATTGCTGAACTAGTACATTTTTTGTATTAGTTCAATCATTCTGTCTCTGATGTATTTAAATTTTGATTGTCAACCCATTCAAGAAATCGAAGCCCTTCGCTTGGCAGTATGATTATATTCCATTAAGTTGAAATTTGCTCGAGCGATATAGTACCCCCTATAAATTGATCCTAGTTTAGGAATGACCTATCCGATATCGTTTGGCCGAAAAGTATTATCTGTTCGAGAGAAGGAAAATCTTACTATCGCGCAAGTAGCGAGGCGTTTCTGGTAGAGATGTGGCCGGTGTGACGCGTTGGATCAAGACTCCCGATCCCAGTACCGGCCGCAACAAGCCTGCCTACCAGGATCAACATGGAGATATTGGCGCAGGACGTCAAGAATTATCCGGACGCATATCAGTACGAGCGCGCCAAACGGTTGGGTGTCAGCAAGCAAGGCATTAATCATGCTTTAAAGCGTCTGAGTGTGACTTATAAAAAAAAGCCTGT
>NZ_FORD01000041.1 GCF_900113925.1 Nitrosomonas sp. Nm34 | reverse complement strand
AGTATTACTGATTGGTTGCGGTTGAGAGTAATAGGTCGAACGTGCCAGATTCAACAACTGGCATTGACGAACCTGACTAAGACTCCCATGGGGCTAAATCATCTCTTTGCGTTCTACAAGACTTAATGATTGAGCTTTCTCACTAAAAAATCGCGTTCTACCGTCAATTGACCAATAACCCGCTGCAGGTCATCTGTTGTAGGTTGCTCCTTATTGGCGGCAGTATTATTTTTAGAAAATAGCTCGGCAGCTTGCTCAATGAGTTGCCGTTTCCAGCTATTGATCTGCGTGGGATGGACATGATAACGCGCGGCTAATTGGGGACAGTTTCATCACCGCGTATCGCTGCCAGCACTAGTTTTGCTTTGAATTCACTCGAATAGTGTATGCGCTTTTTACTCATCGTCATTAAGCTCCTTTTTAATTCTGCCAGAGCTTAACAACCTGTACAGTTTTTGGGTACCACTTCAGTTGTGTATAGCTGGAATTTTGCATATTAAGGTAAATATTTAAATGGATAAAGACGATATTTATTAAAAGTAACGGATTTTAAAGCTTAGAGTCTGGTTTAAATAATTTATGAATAAAATTTTTAAAATTCCATTTCTTCTGGTGTTTGACTATTAATTCAGTTAACAAAAACAGAGATCTTTAGCGATTAGGTTGACAATAAAACAACATTTATAAGTTTTGTTTGCAACAAATTGTGCAAACAAAATTATAAAGGAGTGAATAATGAGTAAAAGTACAGTGCAAGATTGGGTGTCTGAGTTACCTCTGATGCAACAATCAGTATTGTTAAGTGCTATACGTGGTCCAGATGGTATATCCAAGTGTCAAGCATGTCGGGCTATGATTAGATGGTTTCGCAGATGTGTGCTTGTATCTGCTTTTGATGGAAAGGTTTTTAACAGCCCCTGTCAACTCGGAGGCGGATCATTTACCGGGCCATCATGCAATATGCAAGATTATGATGGTCGTTTTGCTCTTGATTGGGAAACAGCCATGAAACCAAAAATAGATGCCTTTCTTAAAGCCAAGGACGAGTTACCACACCATTACTTAACTCACTTCATGCATGCTGCAGAGGTGCTTGGTTACCAGCATCCTGATATGAGAATACGTAACTGGTGGTTCTCAGTTTATTCGCGAATATGTAGAGTGTTGTATGTTGTTCCCGAGACAGAGGTGATGATGCGTAGAAGACTGAGCGACAATGAACTTGATTGGCGCGCAACAGGTGACGAAACTACAATGTACTCTGAATAGGATAGAAAAGGAAGCATGACTTTTAAATTAATCGGCCTAGCTGGGGCAATTGGATCAGGCAAGAGTCAGGTGGGGTGGCTTCTCTCTGACAAATATGGTTATAAAGAGATTATGTTTAAAACTGAGTTTGTCAGAAGAATATTGCTGTCACTTGATATTGTAAACGGTCATCCTGATTATGAAATATATTTCAATCTTTTCTATGAAAGAAAGCTAAAAGATAAGCCTAGCAAATTACTAGGTGAATCCACACCAAGAGAAGTTATGTTCTCATTTAGTGACTGGGCTCGATCAATTGACCCTGATACATCTGTTAAACCTACTGAGTTAAAAATAAAGACTTACTTAAAACTAAAAACACAATCTCTTCTTGATATCGTTGTTTCTGATGTTCGGTTTGAGGATGAAGCTCAAATGATCAAAAAGAATGGCGGCACTATCTGGCAAGTAAAAAGGCAGAACAACCCCTTCAAAGTGGAATCTCCGCACGAATCCGAGAAAGGTCTGGACCCGAAATACATTGACTTGATTATTCACAACGATGGCAGCTTAGAGGATTTGGCGATCGCTATTGATGATGCCCTGAAGTAGCTAAATGTTAAAAGGTGATCCAAACCATCGACTCATACACTACATAGACAAATGCGGAGGAATAAAGGCTCCACTCTGCCAGCGATGCAGAAGAAGGGATCCCAACGCTAACCCGAGGCAGGTTTATATCAAGCCTGCTCTGACGTTAAGCGGGTGTAAAAACTTCATTAGTTATCACACATTCGATAAAAAACAAAAATAAGGAAATTAATGGATCACGTTGAGTTTTGGAAAGAATTTATTAACAAGTTAGGATTATTAGAAGATTGGGTTGTTTTTGAGAATGGAACATTAGTCATTCCTTATTTGGGCTTTAACGCTTCCCAAGTCCTTGAGATGTTAGATCATGCGCTTCATGTGGATTTCAGAGAAAAAATGAACTTCGCTATGTATATTTATCCAAGAGGTTATGCCAATTATTGGACAACTTCATTTCAGAGTTCGTACGGAACCATATGGACATATTGTAAAAAAGAAGATTTTCCAGCATACACAAGCCCAGATGAGGTAATGCATTGCGCTATTTATTTGGGTATAAAGCAAAGAAATCTTGATGCAAAAAGTAGAGTAGTTTTATTTGATAGCAATAAGGATACGGTGGAATAAGTGAGTCACGTTGAGTTTTGGAAAGAACAAATGAGTAAGATTGAATGCGGCAACAATTGGGTTGTGTTATAACTTTTGATGAATGGAACGGGATGGGTAATGAAAGTGCTATAAAATGTTCTACGACAAGAATAGCAAGAGTCTCTTATAACAATCATGATGGTAGTGATCCGATTATATCGAAGGATATCCAGTTACACGATGATTTGATATCGGATGTTCACATGAGCCCGACAGAACACCCAGCAACACCTGTGAATTTCGTAAAGAATAATTACGAGCTTAGTTGTGAAAAAGGAATAACGCATATGGATAGGAATGGTCATTTTTGGAGTGAAACCTACGCGGTTGGATTCAATACTGGCAGCTGTTAGAGTGTGAGAATCAGCCTGGAATTAAGGCAGAAGCAGCGGTTTAAAATGGCTGAATACCTTGATAGATTTCTCCCTACGGATGGGAATTATTTTTGCTTAAGGTTGGTCAACATCCTAAATTTAAATTGGTGAAAAAGAACAATGACTGTAAAGAAAGTATTGAGGAATGGAGTCCCTGTAAAAATCTGGACTGAAGAAGTTGATCAATCAGCACTAGACCAACTATCTGATCTATCAAAACTTCCATTCATCCATAAGCATATTGCTGTAATGCCTGACGTTCATGCTGGCACTGGATCAACTATTGGATCAGTTATTCCCACCAAAGGTGCAATCATTCCGGCTGCTGTAGGTGTGGATATTGGCTGTGGAATGATGGCAGTTAAAACCTCGTTAAAAGCGTCAATGCTGCCTGATAACCTTTATGAATTACGTTCAGAAATTGAGAAAAGAATACCTCATGGAAGAACTAATAATGGAGGAAGTGGTGACAGAGGAGCGTGGAGCAACCCAATTGAGTGTGTTTCGCATTATTGGAATACATTTCTTGCTGATGGGTATGAAGAAATCATTGCTAAATATCCTAAAGCCAAAGGATATAACACTATAAACCACTTGGGTACCCTTGGTACCGGAAATCATTTTATTGAGATATGCATAGATGAATCAGATTACGTCTGGGCAATACTTCACTCAGGATCAAGGGGAGTAGGTAACAGAATAGGCTCCTATTTCATTGAGAAAGCCAAGGAAGAAATACAGCGATATTTCATCCAAGATAATCTGCCCAACAAAGATTTGGCCTATCTGGTAGAGCATACCGAGATATACAATGATTATGTCAATGCTGTGTCATGGGCACAGAGGTTTGCTGAACTTAACAGGCGGATCATGATGGATATTGTGTTGCAGTGTATGAGTAAATTTTTACCATCATTCACCACTACCGATAAAGCTATAAACTGCCATCACAATTATGTTGCAAGAGAAAATCACTTCGGGGCTAATGTGTTTGTTACACGTAAGGGCGCAATTAGAGCGAGAAAAGGTGATTTAGGCATTATTCCAGGCAGTATGGGTGCAAAGTCTTACATCGTAGAAGGTTTGGGGAATGAAGAATCATTTCATTCGTGCTCTCATGGTGCAGGTAGAAGGTTGGGAAGGAATGAGGCAAAAAGAATCTACACTGTTGCTGATCTGGAGGAGCAGACTAAAGGTATTGAATGCCCTAAAGATGAAGCAAGAATTGATGAAATTCCAGCTGCCTACAAAGATATTGATCAAGTCATGGAAAATCAATGGGATTTGGTAAAGATCAAGCATACCTTGAAGCAGGTATTAAATGTTAAGGGATGATAACTAATGCCAGCCTGGAAAAAATTCACCGGAAGTGAAGAGCAGATTATCGAGATGAAAACTTCCAAAGAAGGTTTCAAGATTTGTACTAAAGCTGGAACGGAGTCAAATATCTGGAAAGCGTACGATGTATTTCCAGAGCAAAGAGTTGATGCCCTACTGAAAGGTAATGAGATTGATGTTTACATGATCTGCCAGCCCCACCGGCACGCCGAAATGATCATCGAATGGGGCCAGGACCGGGAGGGATGTTTATTGGTATAACGGTTGCGGACATAAGATATAGTGTTATTTAGGGGATTATCCGGCACCCCATCTTAACAGGAAAAATAACCGATGTCAGAAGCCTTCTACAATATCGAAACATGGTACGACGAGAAAAGATGTATGTGGTTTTTTAGAGGCATGGGATTTGATTTTGCTATGCATTGGACTGATGATCCAGAAGGAAATATTGCGCTTGAATGTGATTGCGTTACCCGAGAAGGTGATCCACGTGAAGTACATATTGCTATTGATATAGGGTACACGAAAATAACAAAAGATGAGTTTCAAACCGCCATTCTTAAAGAGCTATCAAAGCATTGGATTTTGTGTTGAGATTGGTTGAAATGGGAAAGAAAATCTTTTTCCGCAATTACCTGACTTGTTTCTATGAAGTTGAATGCGTGCAATCTTTTTCTAAAGATGATAATAAGGAGTCGAATGCCTACGATTTTTTAAAGTGGATTGGGGATATTGAGGAAGTTGGAACGGAAACAGAATAACAAGCCAAATTATCGCCGGGTCAATGCGCATACGCAATTGGAACATCCTGCCAAACTAGGCGACATATTCTCCCTACGCATCGTCCATAATTTTTTCGTGCTGGTTGAATACACTGAAAGAGTGTTACATCCGTATCGTTGATTTATCTGGTCAAGCACACTCATTAACTTAGTTGATCTATCATCTGCGCCATATGGCCCAAATAATGAGTCTTGATATATTTCTTCCGAGTCTATGCCAGACAGAATCACTCCTGCTTTTTTATAAGAATAGCCTTTTCGGTAGATACGTTTGAATCCAAACAGTGCCGCTCTAACCAGTAGCCTTGTATCGCTACTAGCATTAGGAAGCGGTACTGTAATGCAATTACTATATTGCTTATCCTGCTTACGGAAGGGATTGGTCTGGATAAATACCTGGATAGCATTACAGACCGAGTTCTGGTTGCGCAGCTTCTCTGCCGCACTATTCGTATAGCTGGCAACGGATTCACTAATCTCAGGCAGGCTATCAATCAATTGTCCAAACGATCTTGAGGAAATGATCTGCTTTTTGGGCGCTGATATTTCTTCCAATGCTAGGCATGAGATACCACGTAGTTCATACCCTAAGCTCTCCATAACCACACCGAACTTATCACGCAACCAAGTAGTTGGAGTATCACGTAATGCTTTTACAGTTTTAATTCCTGCCTCATTCAGATGTTGGTTCAATTTTCTTCCAACACCCCATACTTCACCTACTTCTATATTAGATAATAAAGACTCGAATTGTTCATAAGGCATGGTTAAAAGGTCGCATACACCATTAAAAGCTGGTTGTTTCTTGGCAATATGGTTAGCAAGTTTTGCTAGCGTTTTAGTGGCGCCAAAGCCTACGCACACCGGCAAACTGGTCCACTGCCGTATACGGCTACGTATTTTGTGACCAATCCCCATGGGTATCGGCCAGAGGTTTACCAAGCCCTACAGACCAAAAAAACACTCATCGATCGAATAGACTTCAACATGAGGGCTGAAATCGCGCAGGATCGTCATCACCCGATTAGACATGTCGCTATACAACATATAGTTGGATGACAACGCAACAATGCCATGCTGTTTTGCCAAATCTTTAAGCTGGAACCATGGCGTACCCATTTTAACGCCAAGCGCCTTGACTTCATTGGAACGGGCTACCGCACATCCATCGTTATTGGAGAGTACTACGACCGGTCTATAGAGCAGATTAGGATTGAAAGCTCTCTCACAGCTGACATAGAAATTATTTACGTCTGCTAAAGCGAATATTTGTTTACTGACGGAAATAATGTCATTAATCGTCATAACCATTGCTTAGGTGGTTAATGATAGGGACAGTATAAAATACTTATTTGATAAGTAACATACGACGAGCTGTGGGGACGCTCTGTCTACCTTATCCGTGCTCCAAACTAATCGACAGATATCATGCGCCGCAAATGCCAAAGATTGAACCACCGGCACAAGGATTCTTAATTCTATGTGATATTTTTTAAATTATTAAGATATGAATATCTTTTATTTCATAAAAATATTTAAATTGCCACTATAAGCTAGTTTATCCATGCGCCTTAATATTTTTTGCTGAAATGACGGAAGTTCTAAAAAGGTTTTTGATTGTCGATCAACAGGAGCTAAATATACGTGTTTACAGGTATATTTTTAGTCAACATTTTTTGATATACTGTTTACATAACATATTATAATTTATTGTGATCTGCCAAATATCACATAAAATTACCCGCTATTATTAGCATTCAAGCGATAAGTTTATTGCTATATATAATTTAGTAGTTAAAATCTAATTTAGCTTTAGCCAGCTAATAATCATCTTTTTATATGCACTTAGCTTAAGCCAATCAGATATGGCTTAAACTCAGTTTTAATTTAAAGGGAGATTAAAAATGTCTACTGCTCTTTCCCAGATTCCCCATAGTCCACACCAGAACTGTCTCCTCGCCGCCCTACCCACAGATGAATTGGAACAATTGTATCCTCATTTGGAACTAGTGCCGATGCTGGTCGGAGAAACACTGGGCGGGCCAGACCATAAACTAAATCATGTATACTTCCCTACTACTTCGGTCGTGTCTCTACTCAATTTCACGGAGGATGGTAAATCCACTAAAATCGCGATAATCGGCAATGAGGGAGTAATCGGAATGTCCCTCTTTATGGGTTGGGATACCATGTCAAATATTCCCGTGGTGCAGAGTGCGGGTTATGCCTACCGATTAAATGAAAATTTGTTGAAACAGAAATTCAATCATGTTATGCCGATGCAGCATCAGATGCTGCGTTACACTCAGGCATTGCTCACGCAGATCGCACAGACGGCAGTGTGCAATCAGCATCATTCGGTGGAACAGCATCTCTGCCGTCTGTTGCTATTATACCTTGACCGCGTGCCATCAAATGAGTTGACAATGACGCAAGAAATGATCGCCAATATGCTTGGTGCCCGCCGCGAAGGCATTACTGAGGCGGCCGGTAAATTGCAACGCAAGAACATAATCCATTACTCGCGAGGTCACATCAAGGTGCTGGATAGACCGCGCCTGGAAACCGAGGTTTGTGAGTGCTATAAAGTCCTCAAGAAGGAATATGATCAGCTACTTTCCGACTTGGGCACAATGCGATCAATATTATTAAGAAAAAAATCAAATTTTGGCCTCTCTACATACCGTGAGAATAAGAGAAAGGAGAAGTTGACAAATTCTCTGACAATTTAGTAATGGAACAATCTGGATGATTATCCACATCCGTACTTATCTGTGCCGCATTCATTCACTGTTTAATACGGTACAGGCTGTACTTTTTACAATTTTCAAGACATCTTAAATAGCTTTAATTATGTGAGTGTCTATATTAATTTTTATAACTGACAGAGATAATGTTAGTAGACATGATTACACGATAAAGCGTGCAAATGTTTCCACTACGACCCCCCAGACCTGCAATTCTTCATTTTCGCGGAAACGGATAGGTGGATAAGCTGGATTAGCAGCATGCAACTCAATCACGCCATTGTGGGAATAAAGTCGTTTTACAGTATATTCATTGTTAATCACCGCCAATACGATATGACCGTGTTTTGGTTTGATTGAGCGATCCACCACCAGCATATCGCCATCGTGGATATGGGCACCAGTCATTGAATCACCCACCACGCGAAAGAAATACGTCGAGGCTTTATTTCGCACCAGGTAATCATTGATATCCAGGCTTTTTTGTTTGTAGTCTTCTGCAGGAGATGGGAAGCCAGCAGGAATTCTGAACTGCAATAAAGGCACTGCGCAAAACGGAGGGTTGAGCTTTGCTCTCTGCAAAATAGGCAGGGTCGATTCGCAAGTTGGTTCAAATGGAATAATTGTCATGATATTCCTCTATTTGATTGCAATATGGCAATCGTCAGCACCGCAAGATTTGCACTGAGCTGATGTGATTTCAGGTGCTGTTAGTTCATCGTCGCTATTCCAGTACACCGTAAACTTGACCATTGATCCCACAGGCTCCCACGTGCCACCGTACCTGGAGCCATGCTGATGAATGGTTTTAGATTCAGATTCCCCGCACGAGCAACTAATAGTAAAAGTTGTCTGGTCAATGATGGTCATAGTCTCGTCCTTATTTTAAATATATTAAATCAGCATGATTTAATATATTAGTAATCTTATCGTATATGAAGGTACTTTTTGAATTTCTCCTTTGCTGGTTCAAGCTGTTCCGAAAACCACACTAAATCTTCATGCATTCTATTTGAGACCATATCATAATCATGACCAGGTTTTTTGTAAGTGAAAGAGTCTTTATACTCTGTTGACCAACGTTCTAGATTGATACCGCGCCTGAATATTTCATCAATGTAATCTTGTATTTCATTTCCGAATAAGAAATAAGCTTCTGATGTCGCAGAATAAAATTTTCGCAGATCTTCATAATTTGCCGTGCCTTTTTGGATTATCAAGCTCAGAATTTTCCGTACCTCATCATAGACCTTGAGGCGACGGTCATAACGGTCAAAATTTAATTTTTGCTGATTTGTTCTCCATTGTTGATATGCAATATATACGGTTGCAAATCCGATTGCAGATGCTAATGGTTCTTTCGTATTTAAGCAGATAAGAACTACCGAAATACCTAATATAGAAAAAGCTAAGATTTCCAATAACTGCAGTAGCTTTCTTTTCCAAGTTGACTTCATGATAGTGTCTTTATTATTAGATTGGCATATATCTTCAACTGATTCATCATTTAATGCAACAAAGCTACCACAGGTTTTAGAACTACCATCACTTCTTCATCATAACAACGGGAATTGCACAAAATTTAGGCAGTTCTGACAGTTAGTCTCTACAGCTATCAAGCTAAAGGAGTTGATAGCTAACATGAGCCTGCCAGTCCCAACAATTACACGCATTCCAACAGATCAGGATGTGCAAGCAACACCAGGTCTTTGGAACGAGCGCTATGCAGAAATAGATCATAATTTCGAGAATCTAGACGATAGAGCGGTTTCTGTTGAAGAAGAAATAGCTGCAGCTAGATTTGGCAACCTCTCTTTGGCGGGAATGGTTGGCGCGATTGCATCTCAAATCGGCGGCATTCCAGGATCACTGGATGGCACGGCATCGCCTTCCACGTTGCAGAATATCCTTGGAGCTGATTTCTTATACAGAAATAGCGACAAGAGAATGGTCTTTGAGTTGTTCGCTTCAGGGTACAGCTTGCAGGCTATTGATGATATCGCTGTTATCAATGGAGTAAGTGGCGATGATTCTCTTGATATAGCTGACACTTCAAAGATAATTACCGGACAAGATTATCTTCTTTCTGATAAAGATGGCACGGAAATCATCAGGCCAACATCAATTCTATCTGACAACAGAATCAAGCTGTCTGCCAGTCTGGATAGATCATGGGATGCTACTGGAAAAGTTACTGTATCTACGCTTATCCGCAATGAAGATGGCGGGGCAGATGCTGCAGTAGGCTCACAGTGGATATCAAGATTAATTCAGCTTGGTACCGATACCGCAAAAAGAACCATTACCATTCGACGCACCGCTAATACAGGCGTTGTAAGGCTATATTACCGTAATAACTACCAAACCTCATGGGCAGAAGTTGATCGCGCAATACGTCAAACTGGCGGCGGCACAACTGGTATTCCTGATGGCTATTACGATGACAAGTAGCTAGTGCCGTTGCGTGAAGATGGTTATCTGCGGATAGTCACAGAAGCTGCGGCAATATAAATGGCGACATCCATGTAAACTCTCCTCTAAGTTTCATGCCGTAACATACCTTAACGAAAGCTGATGAGAGGGTGAAAAAAGGAGTTCGTTTTGACGCTATTTTCTAGTGAATATTAAATCCCAGACGTTATGTCCTAAGCGTAAACCGCGTTGCTCAAATTTTGTGAGTGGACGATAGAGTGGGCGTACCGCATAATCGATTGCTGTATTGGTAAGCAGGCTTTCGTTGCTGAGAACAAATAAGATCTGTTCAGCATAGTCTTTCCAATCCGTAGCAACATGAAGATAGCTACCCGATTTCATATATTTACATAGAAGCGAAACAAAAGCTGACTGGATTAACCGACGCTTATGATGGCGCGCTTTGGGCCAGGGATCAGGAAAAAAAATATGAACGCCGTCGAGGGATTCAAGTGGCAGCATGTGCTGCAGAACTTCGACTGCATCATGTTGAATAACGTGTAAATTCGTTAATTCAAGCATTTTTATTTGACTAAGTAGACTACCCACCCCTGGAGTATGAACTTCTATTGCCAGATAATCGTTTTGGGGATACTGTTGAGCAATAGTAGCTGTCGCTTCTCCCATGCCGGAGCCTATTTCCAGGATTCT
Organism: Nitrosomonas sp. Nm34; assembly: GCF_900113925.1. Taxonomy (GTDB): domain Bacteria; phylum Pseudomonadota; class Gammaproteobacteria; order Burkholderiales; family Nitrosomonadaceae; genus Nitrosomonas. The sequence goes on along the minus strand of NZ_FORD01000041.1, from coordinate 12,216 downwards.
AGGAGTACTGCGTCCAAAAATCTTCTCAAAATTCAGTTGTTGCGCTGAAAAAGGAATACCGAATTCTGGCAACAGCGTTTCATAGGCATTACGCTGGGCATTTGAGATACGGCCTTGGCGAAGCACATAACTACGAATGGGATTCACTGATGACAAAAAAATGGCACTGTTTAAATTAATTTTATCTAGCGGACTGAAAGATCATTTCGGCTGTACCGGTAAGATGCCTTCACTTGGTGAACTGGGGCTTGCGCTATAAGTTTTTTTTGTCATGCGTCCAGCCAAATAAGCTTCACGACCTGCTTCTACGGCTTTGCGCATAGCAGAGGCCATCATAATCGGGTTTTGTGCAGCAGCGATAGCCGTGTTCATTAGCACACCGTCACATCCTAATTCCATCGCGATCGCTGCGTCAGATGCTGTTCCTACGCCAGCATCTACCAGTACAGGAATTTGGCTATTATCAATAATGATCTGCAAATTCCAAGGATTCAGGATACCCATCCCTGAGCCTATTAATGAAGCCAAAGGCATAATTGCAACACAGCCGATTTCTTCTAATTGCTTAGCGATAATGGGATCATCTGAGGTATATACCATTACTTGAAAATTTTCTTTAACAAGAATTTCTGCTGCCTTAATGGTTTCTACCACATTGGGAAAAAGTGTTCTTGGATCACCGAGCACTTCTAGTTTAACCAGAGAATGACCATCCAGCAATTCTCTTGCAAGTCGCAAAGTACGGATGGCTTCCTCTGCAGAATAGCAGCCAGCAGTATTGGGCAGCAATGTATAGTGAGAAGGCGGCAATACATCAAGCAGACTGGGTTCATTGGGGTTCTGGCCGATATTAGTTCGACGAATAGCGATGGTAATGATTTGCGCGCCGCTAGCCTCTATGGCAGCGCGTGTTTCGTTGAAGTCTTTATATTTTCCGGTACCAACCAAAAGCCGAGAAGAGTAATGCTTGCCAGCGACGATGAAATCATCCATGGAATCAGTGTTTATAGAAAAATGCGTATTGCATATAAGATTAAAAAACGTTTAATATTTGATTTAATCAAAAATAAAAGGAATTAGCCACCACCTACAGCCACCACAATCTCCAATTGATCTCCGTCAGAAAGCGTTTGTAATGTGAACTGACTTCGAGGCACGATTTCACCGTTACGTTCGACAGCAATACGTTTATTTTGGATTGACATGTGCTCCAGCAGTTGTTGAAGACTTAGTGGATTGTCAAAATGGTGAGGTTGACCATTTATGGTGACTTGTAACATTTGAAATATATAAAATAGGTTTAATGTAAGGTAAACTTAAAAATCCGTTTAGTAATACAATTTTATCATGCGGGTGTAGCTCAATGGTAGAGTAGAAGCTTCCCAAGCTTACGACGAGGGTTCGATTCCCTTCACCCGCTCCATTACCATTGCTCGGCAATAAAAGCATGCGTGTCATGCACTATTAATAATATAATATCAATATTTTGATCAAAATAATCTTGGATCGTCTTGATGATTAGAATCCTACGGGAACATTTTTATTGTATGTTAGCAATCTTTTTGCTAATAACAAGCGATTCAGTATTAAGTGACAGTAAAACCGATCAACCTGAGCCACGACATATCCTTGGATGGGTAGAATCTATTCGATTGGAGCCATGGGGGCTAAAAATGCTTGCTCGTATCGATACTGGAGCAAATACCTCATCCATGAGTGCACGGGATATTCATCAATTCAAAAAAGGAAATAAAGATTGGGTGCGGTTCATACTCGATTTTGGAACTGAAAAAGGTAAACCCACTCGCACTGTCGAAATTGAACGCCCCTTACTTCGTTCACATAAGATAAAACAACATAGCGGTATTTCACAAGAACGCCTTATTATTGCGATGGACGTTTGTCTAGCAAACGAAATACGTAAAGTTGAATTTAATCTTATTGATCGTCGAGCCTTAAATTATCCCATTTTGCTTGGACGTAAAGCGCTTGCGGGTGTCGCGCTAGTTGATTCATCGCGTACTCACCTTAGTAAGGCTGATTGCGGTCACATAAAGAAAAAGAAGAAAAAAAATGATCAATCAGATGAGTTAGCTATTCCTGAATGAGACAGCTTCACTTATTACTCCTAGTTATCATATTATGTGCAGCAGGGCTAGGTTTAGCTATTTATAAAGTAACCACCCTGGGATTGCCTCTCACTACTTCTGAGAAAGCAGAAGTTTGGAATGTGGAAGCCCGTATCAGTTTTCGCGCAAAGCCCGAAACCAGCGTAAAAGTAAGTTTACCGCTCCTTTTTAATCCTTCTGGCTATACTATTCTCGACGAAGATTTTGTCGCAGCCAATTATGGATTGGCAATTGAACAAGATGAGAATGCACGAACAGCTTTGTGGGCAAAGCGGCGTGCGGAAGGGAAACAATTATTATTCTATCGCGCAATCCTATACAAGGATACTGAAAAGACAATTGATTCAGTTAAAGCGCCAATTTATCCACCAATACCAAATTATCCTGAAAATTTCCGACCCATTATCCAGGGGCTGCTCGATAAGGCGCGACAGCAATCTGCAGATACCGTTTCTTTTGCACAGCAAGTCATTAAGCAATTAAATGCTGCATCCCCAGCACCAGAGTTAAAATTGCTACTGGAGCATATCCATCATTCTCGTAATCTTGCTAAAGGTATTAATTGGATTTTAGCAGGAGCCCGTATTCCTACTCGAATTATTCAAGGTCTTCGTCTAGAAGATGGTAAGCTTTATTCCGAGCTGGAATCCTGGATACAAGTCTATGATGGCAAGCAATGGCGCACACTCAATATAAAGGATGGTAAGGAAGGTCTGCCATCTAATTTTATCTTGTGGCAAATTGGTGATCAGAAAACCTTTTCTGTCGATGGAGGAAGTGAAGTAAGTCTCCAATTTTCCGTAGCCAAAACGCTACGGGAATTAGTGGATATTGCAGAATCACGTGCGGTGCTCAAAGGATCACACCTGATGGAGTTTTCCTTATATTCATTGCCGGTTCAAAGCCAGAATGTCTATAAGATATTATTAATGGTACCTTTAGGGGCATTTGTCGTAGTTTTAATGCGTAATCTCATTGGGATTAAAACTTTTGGGACATTTATGCCGGTATTGATTGCACTCGCTCTTCGCGAGACAGAGTTGGCCTGGGGGTTATTACTGTTTTGTTTGATTGTCGGATTAGGACTATTATTACGTGCTTATGTGGATCGATTGAAGTTATTACTCATTCCACGCTTGGCTTCTGTGTTAACGATGGTAGTGCTTCTTATGGCAAGTATCAGTGTTATCATGCACAAGCTTGGACTTGAAATGGGGCTATCAGTCGCTTTATTTCCAATGGTAATCATGACTATGACTATAGAACGGATGTCTCTTACATGGGATGAAGCTGGCCCCGCGGAAGCATTTAAACAAGGCGCAGGAAGCCTGCTGGTGGCAACAATTGGTTATTTAGTAATGAATATCGATGCTTTACAACATTTACTATTTGTATTTCCTGAATTATTGCTTGTTGTGTTGGCAGCCATACTATTGTTTGGTCGATACTCCGGCTATCGATTGACAGAGCTGTGGCGTTTCCGTGCTTTAGCCAAACGGTAAACAGATGTTCAAAGTCTTACTCAATCTAAAGCGAGCGGGGGTAGTTGGGATAAACCGAAGAAATGCGAATTATATCTTACGTTACAATGAACGATCTCTCTACCCATTAGTTGATGATAAGCTTCGCACCAAACGGCTGGCCATTGCTGCAGGCATTGCAGTACCCGAGTTGTATGGTGTGATTGAAATCGAACATGACATAGGTCATCTCACCGGTATTGTCAATAGTCATAAAGATTTCGTGGTTAAACCGGCGCATGGTTCGGGGGGAAACGGCATTTATGTGATCATTGGACAAATCAATAACCGCTACCAACATAACAATGGCAGCTTATTGACAAAAGAAGATCTGGAATACCATATTGCCAATATTTTAAGTGGTATGTATAGCCTTGGCGGCCAACCAGATCATGCGCTCATAGAATACAGGGTAAAGTTTGATCCGATATTTGAATCAATTAGTTATCGTGGCGTACCCGATATTCGCACGGTAGTATTCAGAGGCATCCCTGTTGCATCAATGGTACGTTTACCTACACGTATGTCAGATGGTAAGGCTAATTTGCATCAAGGGGCAGTTGGAGCAGGCATAGATTTAGCAACCGGGCTTACTACGCACGCTGTCTGGCAAAACCACCCTGTTGAACAACATCCTGATACTGGCGCCAATATTGGAAATTTCAAGATTCCTCACTGGGATAAGCTATTAATATTGGCCTCTCAGTGTTATGAATTGGTTGGATTAGGTTATCTGGGAGTAGATGTGGTATTGGATCGTGAGCTTGGTCCTTTGGTATTGGAATTGAATGCAAGGCCTGGTTTGTCTATCCAAATTGCAAATGGAAAAGGGATGCAGAAGCGTCTTAAATATATTGATCAACTTGCTGAAATCCCTGCTTCAGCGCAAGAACGCGCATCTCTTGCACAGGATCTTTGTGTTCGACTATAGGAAGACCCGCGTTCTAATCGTTGTATCCATCTATACTCGCTTTATCAGCTTGCCTTTTACTGAGGAAATAGTAGGTTTACGCTAAACTATTCTGTATCATTCGATATGACCGTACTTAAACGAGTACGCAATATTTCGATTTCTTCACGAAGCTGGAGTACCAACGCGGCACCTGCCAGATTAACATCCAGATCTCTTTGCAGTCTCTGAATAATTTGAACGCGCCGCAAACAAGTACCACTGAAATACCACCGCTTAGATGTAATATTTATTGGCTCAAGAATCCCTTCTTCCACTAAAGAAACAATCCACTCTGCATTGACTGCACAGATACGGCTTAATTCACCGAGAGAAAGCTCCATATTATCTTCAACGATAATGCCATCGATTACATTATGATGTATTGTCATTTATACCCCCAATTTGGTGCGTGGATTGAATGCCAGTTTTTGTTCCATTTCCCGGTATAGTATGCGAGCTTGCTCGCTATCAGCTGGCGGCAAAACAACTTGTAATATAATGTATAAATCTCCGGGTGGATGAGCCGGAATGCCACGTTCTTTCAGGCGCAGTTTGCGCCCTGATTGAATGCCAGCAGGTATTTTCAAATCCACAATACCTGTTGGAGTAGGCACTTTGATGGTGGCCCCCAACGCCACTTCCCATGGCGTAACAGGAAGTTCGAGGGAGACATCCTTCTCCTCAACTTTATATAAGGAGTGCGGCTGAAATGCTACCTCTAAATAAAGATCACCAGCACTATTTTGATCCACGCCTGGGCTACCTTGGCCTACAAGACGAATCAGTTGCCCCTGTCGAACGCCTTTGGGAATTCTCACATTTAATGTACGCTTTTTAATTTGCGGCCGCCCGTCAGGACCTATTTCTGTGTGCTGAAGTGTGATAGTACGAGTTGCTCCATGATAAGAATCCTCAAGCTCAATTAATATTTTGGCATGGGTATCTTCGCCACGTACATTAAAGCCATCATGACGATTTTTCCTGTTGGCATTGAAGCGGCTTCCGAATAATGCTTCAAAAAAGCTGCTGAATTCTGAAGTATCTGCTTGAGTAAAACCTCCGCCATGAAACTCAAAACCTTGATTCCATCCAGGCGGGGGTTGAAATTCCTGACCACTTCTCCAACCGCTGCCTAATTGATCATATGCAGCCCGTTTTTCAGGATCTTTAAGCACCTCATATGCCTCGCCAATCTCTTTGAAGCGGACCTCGGCATCAGGTTCTTTACTGACGTCTGGGTGATATTTTCGTGCCAGTTTACGATAGACTCGCTTGATATCATCTTGTGTGGCATCGCGTTTGATGCCCATAATATTGTAATAATCTTTGAATTCCACTTTATACTATATTCAATATATTTTTATGATTAGTAATCATTCCAGTTTAAATCAAATTTAAATCCAATATTATTTTTGTTCAAGCTAAATTCAGGTTAAATCAGATAAATATTTAACCTGAATTTCCATTAATCTCCTGGTTATTTAATTTTTGGATATAGGTTTAATGATTTTTTTCAATTGATTTGTTGAAGACAAATCAATATGAAGTATAAAAATTGAATCTAAAGAGCTTTTTATAATCTATATTTAGGATTAACATGAAATAATCTCTAACTTACCAATAAGTATCATCTAATTATTCCAATCATTGATAGGTATAATCAAAGATAAATTAATAAGACTCAGATAGGAAATTAATATAATGTTTTATGTGATAAATGGGGAAGATGCTGCAGGCAGCCTTGAAAAACGCATGATGGCCAGGCCAGCGCATCTGGAACGCATCAAAGCATTGCAAGAGGAAGGACGACTTATACTTGCAGGACCCTATCCAGCAATTGATAATCCTGATCCTGGTCCAGCCGGCTTTTCCGGAAGCTTAATCGTAGCTGAATTTGTTTCACTTGAAGCGGCTCAATCTTGGGCAGAAGCAGATCCTTATGTAACCACAGGAGTCTATTCAAAAGTAACTGTTAAACCATTCAGGAAGGTTTTGCCAGAGTAAACCTTATAGATTAATAGATTAAAAATTATTAATAAGGTTTGCCAGATATTTTATGTTACCTGTGCCTATAATATGTAAAGAATCGCGCTTACAGTCAATAAAACTGTTAGGGCGTAATCTTATATAAAAAATTCTATTAATTTTATATTACCTAGAGGAAGTTGCATGCAGTTAATAAAATTTCTATTGTTAATATCGGTATGTATGTCAAGTTTTGTAGTCACTTCGCTTCATGCTCAATCGACTGCCTCCGTAGCCAAAGTAAATGGAGTCGCTATTCCACAGGCGCGGCTTGATTTTATGGTCAAAGCGGCTGTGGCTCAAGGGCAACCTGAATCTTCAGAAATGAGGAATACGCTGCGCGAAAATCTCATCGCAGAAGAAATTATTGCACAAGAGGCTCAGAAAAAAGGACTTGATCGGGATCCGGATGTGATCACTCAAACCGAGCTTGCTCGTCAAGCGATATTAGTTAGAGCCTATCAAGCTGATTACATTAAAAATAATGCAGTAAGTGACGATATCTTACGACGTGAATATGAAACGGTAAAAGCACAGATGGGCGATAAAGAATATAAAGCTCGTCATATCTTGGTTGAAAGTGAAGCAGAAGCCAAAGATATCATTGCTTCTCTTAAGAAAAAAGGGGCTTCATTTGAGAAAATAGCAAAAGAAAAATCGATTGATACCGGCAGTAAAAACAATGGTGGTGAATTAGGATGGAGTGCAGCTGCAGCCTATGTCAAGCCTTTTGCGGATGCTTTGCAAAACATGAAAAAAGGAAATATCACAGAAAAACCGGTGCAAACTAATTTCGGATGGCATGTCATTCGCTTGGAAGATGTACGTCCTGCAGTTCCACCTCCATTTGAAGAAGTAAAAACAAATATGCAACAGCGTGTATTACAGCGAAACTTTGCTTCGACTGTGCAAGATCTACGTAGTAAAGCTAAAGTCGAATAATCTTATTTTCCTGGGAGTCAGTAAAGTTAAAGGCTTTACTGATTCTCGTTCGTTACTGTTATTGTCTTCACCCTTGAGGATAAAGCACAAAACAATTCATAACTGATTGTGCCTGCAAATTTCGCCACTTCCTCTATGGGCAACTCATTTCCCCATAAAATTACTGGGCTCCCGATACTGGCATTCTTAATGCTGGTAAGATCAACGGTTAGCATATCCATGGAGATGCGTCCAATAATACGTGTGCGTTGCCCATTAACCAGGACCGGCGCTCCTGTGGGTGCATGTCGTGGATATCCGTCGGCATAACCGCACGCAACGATACCAATGTGCATGGGTTGTTCAGTCTGAAATTGACCACCATACCCAACCTTTTCTTTTGCAGCCAGATGCTGTATGGCGATTATTTTACTTGATACCGTCATGACAGGGCGTAATCCTAGCTCTGAAGCGGTTTTATCAATTAGCGGAGAGGCACCGTAGAGCATAATGCCCGGGCGTACCCAATCAGCATGTGTTTCTGGATATTGTAAAATTGCTGCAGAGTTTGCCAATGAGCATGGTAGAGGATATTTTCCAGCAAACCAGTCAAAACGTTTGAGTTGCTGATTCACTTCGTCTTCTTTAAAGGGATCATCTGCGCAGGCAAAATGCGTCATTAACGTAATTTGATTGATACGCGGATTATTCTTGAGTATTTTAAGTGCTACCAATCCTTCCTCGGGTGTAAAACCAAGACGATTCATTCCTGTATTGATTTTAAGAAATACATTGATCTTAGTTTCTGGTTTTGATGAGGACAGCATGACTAATTGCTCATGATGGTGTATGACTGTCGTTAACTGATACTGTCTTATGATGGCTAAATCTGCCTCAGAGAAAAAGCCTTCCAGAAGCAAAATAGGCTGATAAATACCAGCTTCTCTTAAGCGTACCGCAGCATCGATTTCAAGAACAGCAAAAGCATCTGCGGTTTTAAGGGCGCTTGCAATATTGAGTAGGCCATGTCCATAAGCATTTGCCTTGATGACTACTATGAGACGTGCGTTTTGCGCATGTTTGCGTGCAATGCAAAGATTATGCTGAAGTGCTGCCAGGTCAATCCGTGCATGAATCGGGCGAGACATGGATATTATTCGTCTGGAAAATAAGGCTTATTTCAATTATTTGAATTTTATTCCATTTCTCTAGCAGAGATTGCCGGGATAAAAAATATATTTAATTAAATCAATAGATTATAATAGATTCCAACTAATTGGATTATTTTGTGGATAGCTAATTTTTATCATTTTAACGGGCAATAAGGGCTATCAGAGAAACATTTTGATGTAACATAAAAATAATATAGTAAGGAATTCATCTTTACAAGTAAAATGAGTATTTTAATACTGCAACTATTTGATTATGGAAGTAAAATGATATAAGAGTTTAACGCGCTATTTTTTTAACACACCCAAATCCGGGTAATAAGAATACAATCGACATTTATCGTAAATTCAGAATAATTACAGCCTACCAGAATGTTTAGTCTTTTTAAATCTAAAAAAAATTCTACTGACAAAAGCTCCGCTGAGGACAATTCTAAGACGGAGAGTTGGACAAGTAAAATCAGACAAGGGCTTGCTCGAACCCGGCAGAACTTTGGCAAGCAATTATCTAGCTTGTTAAGTAGTCGCAAAATAGATGAGGCACTCTACGATGAACTTGAGACGATTTTGCTTACAGCAGATGCTGGCGTGAATGCTACTAATCTGCTGCTGGATGCATTACGTAAAAAAGTAAAACGAGATGCGCTGAACAACGCGGAGCAGCTTAAAGAAGCACTTCAAGAAACTTTGATCAATTTGCTTGCTCCATTGGCTCAACCGCTTGACATGACGACCAAGAAGCCATTTATCATTATGATAACGGGCGTAAATGGGGTCGGTAAAACAACTACCATTGGCAAACTAGCTCATTATTTTCGATCGCAGGGTAAATCAGTATTGCTGGCTGCTGGTGATACATTTCGTGCGGCAGCACGAGAACAATTATTGGCATGGGGTGAACGCAATAATGTGACAGTTATCGCCCAGGAAAGTGATTCTCAGAAAAAAAGTGATCCTGCCGCTGTCATATTCGATGCTATCAATGCAGCTAAAGCACGTGATATTGATATAGTACTGGCTGATACTGCTGGCCGTTTGACGACCCAAATGCATCTGATGGAAGAGATTAAAAAGATCAAACGAGTTATCAACAAGGCGTTACCGGACGCCCCCCATGAGGTCTTGTTAGTATTGGATGCCAATACAGGTCAGAATGCACTTAATCAGCTCAAAGCCTTTGATGAAGCCCTTGGCGTAACCGGCTTAGTCCTTACCAAACTGGATGGGACTGCCAAAGGCGGTGTCATAGCTGCGATAGCCGCCCAATATCCACAAAATCCTCCTGCTTTACGCTTTATCGGAATAGGGGAGGGGTTAGAAGATCTGAGGCCTTTTGATGCGCAAGAATTTGTTGAGGCAATATTTGATTAAGCTTTTAAACGATTAGATCTGCTTGTGGCTACTGGGTATTTATGATTAATTTTGTCAATGTTTCCAAACGTTATCCAGACGGGTTTGAAGCTTTAAAAAATGTTGCTTTTAGAATTCATTCGGGTGAATTAGTTTTGGTAGCCGGTCACTCCGGTGCTGGTAAAAGCACGATGCTAAAGCTTATTGCGGCAATTGAGCGTCCCACCTATGGCAATATCATGGTAAGCGATCAGAATGTCAACGCACTTAAGAAAAATACAGTTCCTTTTTTACGGCGTAGTCTGGGTTTAATCTTTCAGGATCAGAAGATTTTGTATGACCGTAATGTGTTTGCCAATGTAATGCTGCCATTACAAATACGTGGCTTTCAGAATAAAGCGGCAGCTGGGAGAGTTCGTGCTGCACTTGATAAAGTTGGGTTACTGAGAAAGGAAAATGCTTACCCGATTACCTTATCTGGTGGCGAGAAGCAACGATTATGTATTGCTCGAGCTGTGGTTCACCGCCCATCCATTTTGATAGCCGATGAGCCAACAGCAAATCTTGATGTAGATTATGCGCAAAGCATTATGGAAGTATTCCGATCTTTTCATCAGGTAGGGGTTACGGTGGTGATCGCCACACACGATACCGCCCTCTTAAATGATAACCGTTATCGTAAACTTACACTCAATCAAGGAAAGCTGGTGGTATGAAACTATGGTTATCACAACATTGGCAAGCACTAAGCCGAGCACTCAGGCAGCTTGCTAATACACCCTTATCCAGCCTCCTGAGCATTATTGTCATTGGAATTGCTTTCAGTTTGCCCCTTGGTATTTACACTATGCTCGGAAACTTGCAAGCTATTTCCAGTGACACTGCCAGCACGCCACAATTAAGTATATTTCTTAAATTGAATGCATCACAAGCAGAGATTGAAAACGTTAATTCAAAATTGGAAGAATTTCCTCATATTGCGAGTTTTCAATTTATTTCCAGAGAGATTGCCTTGCAACAATTACAACAAGAAAGTAGTTTAAATGAGGTGGTAAATAATCTACCAAAAAATCCATTACCTGATGCTTTCATTATCAATCTCCAGCAAATTCTACCTGATGAATTAGAGAATATACGTGCTGTAATTAAAAAATGGTCTGAGATAGAGCATGTTCAGGTCGATACCGATTGGGCCAGGCGGGTGGATGCTTTACTTAGATTGGGGCAGCTTGCCGTAGTGATGTTAGCCGTTGTGTTAGGTTTTGCATTAATCATAGTCGTTTTTAATACAATTCGCTTACAGATATTAACCAAGCGAGATGAAATTGAAGTTATTAAATTAATCGGAGCGACCGATAGTTTCATCCGTCGTCCTTTTCTTTATTTCGGCGCAATACAAGGAATGGCAGGTGCAGCCGCTGGCTGGCTCCTTATTGCCTTGTGTATTCAAGCCATCAATGAAAGTCTAATGGAACTGACCCAACTCTATGCGACAGATTTTCATCTGAATTATCTTTCTTTAGACGATAGTCTTAGTTTGCTTATCTTTTCAGCATTGTTAGGCTGGCTGGGAGCAAGATTATCAGTTGCACAGCATCTCTCTCAAATAGAGCCAGAATAAAAAATACTGGCTTCTAGTAGGAAACTTTCATTTCCCAATCAAAATTGAAGCAAACTCGAGCCACAGACAGTATTAATCATACGCCAAGGTGAAGCCGACAAAGTTAGTTTTGATTTAGAAATGGAATAAACTTTTCTATACCCAACCTCTCTATGCACAAATACATTTTCTAGATTTTTATCTTCAAACCATAGAATATTCTCTAAACGAAGTATTTAAAGAATACTAGAGTTTAGAGTAAACCATCTCCCACAGCTGGGATTTTTTCCAGCTTGAAGAATGTAATGCGCTTGATCTTTTTGTTGTATTACATGCTGTTGCTTTGTTCACATCTTGAATTCCAGTTTTTATTCCAATCTGGTGGCATGAATTTTTTATATTTTCCATTCCACCATGACCGAATAGCAACATGCCTTAAAATATTGACCAGTCCTGTACGAATCTGCCCGGCAGTTTGGGGCTGATGCTTGCGCCATGGAGAATGCTGACACAGTGTCTCCACTGCCTGGCTGTTCAAGCAACTCAATAG
>NZ_FORD01000100.1 GCF_900113925.1 Nitrosomonas sp. Nm34 | reverse complement strand
GCTTGTTATAAATCGATTCTTGAAGCAGAATCTTCTCCAGCTTCGACCAGTACTCATCATTGAGCATTATTCGGGGCATCGCAAACTCGTTTTGTTGGTGGTATGGGAACCCCAATATTACGAGTTTGTTTCTACCTATGAAATACTTATCTTAAAACGTCAACAGACCCTAGTGGACTGGCTTCTATTTCAGCTCTTAATTCGCATTTAAGCTGATCAGCACAATTCGGGATAATAAATTATTTGTTAATATAATGTGAACTTTTTGTAAAGTATTTCTTCTAATAATTAACAAAAACAATATTGATAAATTAATATATTGGAGAGTTAGAAATGAAAACACATGAAGTTAGCAGAAACTCAGTAATATTCCTCTCTCTTGTTTTGCTGAGTGTTTTAGCTTCAGTCAGTTTGATTTTATTAGTAAATGTACCCACCGGGGCTTTATTCTTTCTGGCATATTGGATAATTGCTGCAATTAGTAGTGTCTTCAAAAATAAAAGATATTCCTCGCCTAGAGTTCTAGCCTAGTTGCCTTAGTTGTACCCTAAGCTACTTTAGGCTCTGACAAGACCAATATTAATTTTAATATTGGTCTTTTTTATAAAAGAGAACTCCTCAAATAATATAATCTGCTCAGCTAGCAGGTTATACGATCTTGCCCAGAATGACTGCATCTTCATCATAAGAATATATTGCACATAATCGATGGTAGCCATCTGCAATAATCACTCTACCGCTATCTGAATCCCTTACCAAGAGAAGGGGAGACAGCTTTTCCGCTAATTGTATTTTTTGTATATCCCTTTTGACGTGTATATTGCTTATACCAAGTAATGGCAAGGTAGATGCTCTGAAGATATCTTTGGCTAGGAATTCTGAAAGCATCGCTTTCTCTAGCTTCTTCACATAATTAGCAGCCCTCTTTTCATCATAAATTAAGCTCAAATAGGATAAAGCAGCACTGTAGTTATTTCCTTCTGGCTTATTTGTCCACTTAATTTCAACTTTCTTTGTTTCAGTTTTTTTTGTTTCGGTTTTCTTCGCCATAGAATTTTTATGAGGTATATAAAACGATATTTAAAAGTTTCTATATTACTTCGCAACTATTCTTCTTTATAAGTTACAGGTAGTTCTAGCGCTAACTTCAGAATTATTTATTTTATTTTTTATTCCACATCCCTTGGTCTATAGCATCTATATTGATTCAATATGATTGTACTTATTTAAGAAACAATTTATTTCTTTTTTTTGTAGTTATTTTTTGTGGTTTACTTGGATATTATGCATCATAAGAAATTGAATAAAATTACGATGTGTAGGGTTAAAGTATTAATAAAAATGATTTCCTTATGATTAATATTAAAATTAATCGTCGAGAACTATTAATTGAAGGGCTATGTTGGAGAGTCAGGCTGATCATGGGATTGTTGCCTGTAAAGAACGTGCTCTTAATATGGTTATTCTTAATGAACTAATGATGCAAAATTTTTGATAGCAATTTTATATAAAGAAATGGAGGTTAAATTAAAATAAATGGATGGAGACGTTAAAATGAAAAAGCTGACCATCTTTATAACTATTTTGACAGTTATTTTCTTATCTGGCTGTGCTCCAATGAGTCCAATAGCAAGTACTTTAAGTGATGGAGAATTTATTGCGAATCAACATTTCATAGACCCTAATAATCATGATGCTGTGGCTAAACATTTCGAAGATGTGGCTAAAGAAATGAAAGCAAAGCTACAGGCGAAAAAAGAGCAACTTGCGGAATATGAAAGACACAATTACTACTATGGAAGAAAAGGGCAAAGCTTCCGCTCACATACTTGGGCTAATATCCGACATTTAGAGAATTCTATTGAAGAGAATTTAAAAGAAGCTACCATTCACTACAAAATGGCTCAGGATCAACAAAAACGAGATCTCAGTTTAAGAGCTAAATAAATTGTAGCCCTGAATTGAAGTGGTAAGCGTTTAAAAAACATCTAAATTCCAGAAAATAAGGAATTCTACAATAGTCGCAATACCAATTACAGATAAGCGGCTTTTCTTCTTTTGTATGTGCTTTTATTTGTGCGTTAGCATTATGCTTTGTTTGTGTTGCTTAGCAAGCATTGCAAGTTATTGATTTGTATAATAATGCCTGGAGCTGTGTTTCGTAATCAGTAGATTGTAAGTTCGACTCCTCTCAACAGCACCATACAGATCAATAAGTTATTCTAAATCCCAATAGAAAAGTAAATAATATTAGACATATTTTCATTTATTTTTATCCTGTTATGTCAAATTATAATTTCAGTTTTTATTAAGAATTAGAATTAGAATTAGAGGGGATCAGCGCATTTTTCGGTATCTCATGCCGAGACGTTTATGCATGAATTCGCGGCAGGCGCTTAAAGCTAATTGAATTCCGGTGAGCTTTTCAATCTCATAGGCTACCTCAGCAACAGTATGCGGAGGATGGACCTGGAAACGTGTTTTGAGTCCTTCCGAATAGGGCAGCAATGCACTTCCGGGGCAATGACGCCGGGATAAGCAAAGAGCCGTCACCCCACCTTCGATATACGCCCTCAAATAGCGTGTCACGCTATCTCCGCTGACTCATGCGATGCGGACAATTTCTTGATGAGGCAATTCCAGCGCTTTCAGATAGACAACATGCAATTTTCTCTTTGCCACCCCGGAAGGATATTCCATGAATAGCTGATGAATATGGGCAATTTCTTCTTCCGTAAAATTGGGCCGGAGCATGTCTTGGTAAGAGCTAAAGTCCGTTATTATACCCACTTCATTTTCCGCATATCTGACCGTGCCGAGTAAGTATATTATTAGGGGAAAGCACATATTCTTCCTTGAGATATATGTAGGGGCTGTGTAGGATTTTCTGATCAATACTTCTCTTGGTGATTTCAGATTTGATTGTAAATTTCGAGCTCAGATATTTTATGCGACCTTGGCTAGACAGTTGTCACAATCGCGAGAGAGGGAATTAACGTTCACTTCGAGATAAAGAACTTGCGATATATTTCATATACGCTAGGTTCTTGAACGAGTGTCAATGGCGGAGCAATTTGTTCGCAGATTGGCTCAATTCCGTACCATCCTTTGTGTTGGTCTACAAATTCCACCATCATTTCGGTCGGCGGTCGTGCTCCGCATCGGCAAAAATTACGCCGAGGCCTTTCGTAGTATCTCGTTTCCCCATTTAAGATCACGATTCTCGCGTTCCAATTGCTTGAGCCGTTCAAGATGCATTGACTACATGCCGCCGCAATCTCCTTGTCGGTTTCCGCCATCTTATCCACATGCACAGCGTCACTGCTGTGCATTCAATCTCCGATGCGATCGATTTAATTGTCGAGCATTGCGATTCATGTTCCTTCCGCTGTACAGATATTAGGCGTGCGCTCAGTTTCTTGCTACCCGTGAATAGCTAACTGATTTGATTCTTTATCTTTTCTATCTCTCAAACCATTTCATCGCCGGAATACCTGGCGCGATACAGTATGCCTTCGAGCGTCATGCGCAGATTGCGCTTGTTATAAGTCGATTCTTGAAGGGAATCTTCTCCAGCTTCGACCAGTACTCATCATTGAGCATCATTCGGGGCATCGCAAACTCGTTTTGTTGGTGGTATGGGAACCCCAATATTACGAGTTTGTTTCTGTCTATGAAATACTTATCTTGAAACGTCAACAAACCCTAGTGCAGATTTTTTAAAACTTCTGCTCCTACACCCATATCAGTTGTCTCACAAGTGTGAGTTTGCCTTAAGCTCCCGACAACGGGTATTTTTATTTCATTACCGCATTCTTCTCGGAAAGGGATATCAACCTTTATTGAGTTCTGTTGGAGAGGAAGATTTCCAGTTACTTCCATTAAATTCTGGGAAGTATTTGAAACAATACCGTCGCCATCTTGAAAATTGACTAAACTAGACAACGTAGGTTGACCTGTTCCAATTATCGAGACATAGATTGAATCGGTTGGAAGGGGATGAGTGGCTAAATCATTAAGTATTTTCAAAGCGGAGCTGTCTGTTTGTAGTTCTTGCATTGCGGTACTATGCGGATCAATATTTAAATTGAAAAGATCGCAAATGCTATTTTCACCGGGAATACCGAGATCATCATGACATACTTGTGCCCAAAAACTACCTTGATGTGGGGTGGCAATGGAGATAAATTTCGCGACATCACCCTGATACGCAATGGGTGCTGCTGCATCGGGTGCTTGTGC
This sequence comes from Nitrosomonas sp. Nm34, assembly GCF_900113925.1. Taxonomy (GTDB): domain Bacteria; phylum Pseudomonadota; class Gammaproteobacteria; order Burkholderiales; family Nitrosomonadaceae; genus Nitrosomonas. The sequence continues at coordinate 1,088 of NZ_FORD01000100.1, read as the reverse complement.
TAGTCCCTGTAGATAAGCTCTTGCAGCAAGCCCACCTAAGCTATGTCCAATGAGAAGAACCTTTGTGGTTCCAGGGTTTTTATCTAAAACTACTTTAATGATTGCTGCTAATTCGCCCCCCTGTTTATCTAAAGATAGGCCTTGATTATCAGAGAAATTTAGCGTATAAAAATTGCCCGCATTACCCGTACACTTAATAACCGGGTTTGGATTCGTGGGGCAGCTAATATCAACCATTTTTGTGCCATGATTGTAAGAAGGTATTCCTCCGAATGTCCATTTGGCATTATTTATTAGATAGTCTATATATACAGCCCATGTTTCTGCTGAAGAGGCTAAGCCATGAATAAAAATAACAGGGTAAGGTATCGCCCCACACCCTGACTCTTGCAGGAAAATGGATAAATCACCGAGGTCCCTTGGTGAGAGATCGGTCGGTCCTTTGTAGTAAACATGATTATCTGCAGACGAAACGCCTAAATAAGAATTAGTAGTTGGGTAATAGCGATAGGTATAAGGGTCAGAAAATTGCACCTCTTGTACCGCTGGTGAAAATAAATCGGAATGAAATGTTTGTGCCCAGTTGAACAAACACTCTATGTTGGGCATTGTTGTGGTATTAGCTTTTACCGAAGAGTCAATCGCCACTGCAGTGTTGCAAAACACCATGAGAATTACCGCACCCAGTACATGTGCTAGAAAGGAGCTGCTTGTGCATTGTTGGTCGTTCATTGCATTCTCCCATAGTAAAGGAACAGAATGATTAATCTCATGAGCAAGTGATTTTTCCGATAACCAGATTACATTGCGATACAGTTATCACATCAAAATATTTAAAAATGGGTCTTAGGAAGTTAAGCACTTATTAAGGTGTGTTAACTTACTGAGATGAATGGTAAAAATAGATACTACTTTCGTTCTCGAATTAGAGAAGCGAAATTTAGGCAACTTATTCGGTGCTTTTCTCTGGATTTCACTGCTACGAGCACAGCAAAATTGACCGGTATCTCGATTCGATCCGTTAATAGCATTTACCTTAAAATACGGCAGCGAATTGCCTGTTGTTGTGAGCTTGAATCGCCTCTGCA
>NZ_FORD01000042.1 GCF_900113925.1 Nitrosomonas sp. Nm34 | reverse complement strand
TCGCATAATGACCAATTCAGAATCTAGTTGCTCAGACTCATTTCTCGCTGGAAATACGCACCCACTTCAGACTCATTTCATATTGGAAGAGACTGCGGCTACCATGAGTATAATTACTGGCTTTTGCTATATCTCAAACTTTCTCAACCATTTTCTCATGATAAGGTGCAGCAACTGATTACCAGTGCATCGCATATAATCATAATAGGTACTAACACACCCAATAGCAGATACATCAAGCCAACTGGGCAGGTCTTCTTTTGGGTGAGGAATGAATATTTTATTTAATTTCTTTCACGAAGAAGACCGTTGCCTCTTTTAAGATCTATTTCTCCAGCTTCAGTTATCTGATCTGTACCTTCAAGCTTCGAATTTCTTCCTGTTCTGGCATCAGTTTCCCATTGCCTCGGAACGCATGTTCTTCTTCATCTGCCTGGCATTCTTTGATCTATCATCTGAACATATCGGTATTAATTTCCAGAATTTCCGCCGTTTCCGCTATCGTATAGCTCTGATCCAGAGAGGCTGACTGCATCTAATTTAAATTCCTTTGCTTTTTTATTAGCATTTTTTCCTCCAGCTAAGTCTATTTAGACTCTTTTCTCTTAACTGGAATATCATGGGATATTGAACCACATCATTACACGCTATTCTTACATCAACCCGATAAAACTTCAGCTCAGAAAGTGCCTGGCGAATTGGTAAAGAAGGCAGCCGCTCCTGATTCTAAACTTACCCTCCTTTTACTTCGCATCTAATTTGAGCAAAAGGGGAATACTAACTTTTTCCTTAAATCTATGCTCTTGTTAGTAAGGTTAGACTTCCAATGTGTTGCTGTCTTCATTTATTTTTGATTAAGACGTTGAGTGAGAAATGTAGCTTATAGTAATCCTGCCAAAGAACAAGATTTTTTTCTCATCGAACATTTTCTCAGGGCTATAAGTTACTATTATTAACTTCTATTAAATTAAAGATTAGGAATAATAATAATTAGAAGTCAATTTCTGTATAGTTATAGAAAGGTATTAAATATCAATAATCTGGTTGAAAATTTTAATCTGTATAAAGTGGGAATTTTAACTGGATAATTTGTGGATAAAATTAAAAGATTAACTTTTTTCCTTGTTATGCAAAAACTATACAGAGTTTATTCACAGAGTTTCAGCATTAACCCTAAAAAAGAATTAGTTATTATCGTTTTTTGCTATATTTATCGAGACAAAAGCAACGACTTAATGGATATGATGTTGGTGGCAATAACCGGTCAAGTTAATTTTTAAGTTGATTAATAGCAGAGAGCTATTTGAGTTATTGACAGAAAGAAATCGAACTTTATATACAGGTGCCTGGTAAGAGATGCAGCATGCTTGCGCGGCAAAGTTGGGTTCACCACCACTTTCCCCGTTTTATACACCAGGATTAGTTTATTACGGGTATCATCTCGATTTCTAAATCTCCATATGGCGGAAGGCTGTCGTAAGGATTAGGAAGCTTATCATCTGTAATGTACAGATTTCCAACGAGGTTTTTGTCAGTTTCACTGAACGCCTGTTTCATTTGCAGCCGGGTTGCATTAAATACAATGTGGATAAACCAATCCTTCGGGTAATTATGCTGCCATGCTTCAGGTTGAAAATTTATGTAACTTCTTACGTGACCTTCAAATACTACTAAATTATCGACGACTGGTTTGCTTAAATAAATTTCGTCAGGCACCACGCCAGGGTTTCCTGTTACCGAATAATGGCTGCTTTTATTTTTGATGTAGTTATATATTGTCTCGTAGTACCTGATGTCTTCATCTGTGTCGTCTGCAGTCATCTGATCGATATAAAAGCCATCAATCGTATAGAAGGCAAGATAATTATCAATATCGCTTGCAACATCACTTAGCGGGCGGTCGCCATGATTCGTATGTATGTAGGCAATTATCTTTCCTCCAGAGCCACGAACTTGATCAATAGCCGTAACATAGCTAGGGTCAACATTTGATCCAGGCCCGTTGTTTGGGTTAAGAATGACGGTAGTAGGTACTATTTGGGCTGCTGCAGCTAAGCTACTCCAGTGATTTGGAGTCTGGGGATCTGATGGATGGAAATATGCTGGAATGAAAAGACTGGTCGCATGAACGAGCGTACTGAATGCTATTGACAAATAAACTATTGAAAGCAAAGCAAAGCGTGTTATGCTCATGCCGCATATCTCCTGTAAAGAGGGGTAGGAAAAATAAAGAAAAAAAGTACCCATTCGCTCAAATGAGCGTTTTCTTATTATGTACCGATGCTAAGGTATAACTAATAGCCTAGCAATAATGCAAAAGTATACAGTCTTTATTCGCTATTTAATTGTTCAGTTCAGGTTGACGTTGAATAGTGTGTGTTTAAGGTATTCATATACGTTATGCCAAAAGATAGCTGTTTAAAACAGCTGTGCAGAAAATCGTATTAACAACTCTGTTTTTTTCTTCTTGAAATATGTATGTAAACCAGTTAGCGTCAAAGTACATAGCCTTCATGCCGCGCTTCAGCTAGGCAGGCGAGCATATCTTGGTAAGGATTTAACAAACTGTTGAAAAATTATCTTGGTTGCTGCCCCAGTATTACAAGCAAGCTTAAAATACTCATTTAAAGGATTGGCATGCAACAGGCCGAACCAATGTCATTGGCGCCCTGATCGAAAAGGCGTACCTGACCGTGAGCCTGTTCACAGCCAATATCAACGCCGATATCTTCATGCATGGGTTACGCAGGATTTTTTGTCCCAAATCCCACCCGCTTACATAATCGTCTGGGACAACGCGACGTTTCACAAACGGGCAGACATCAAAACCGTGTTCACCAATGTGGGGACACACTTGAATACCTGTCGTCTTATTCTCCTGACTTTAACCACATTGAACCAAAATGGGCTCATGCCAAAGCTATCAGAAGAAGGGAAGGTTGTTCCGTCGAGCAGCTCTTTGCCGTTTATAAAATTTGACTCATTTTATATGGGATCTGCTATACCACTTCACTAGCAACAATACCGCAGAATTTCGTATTGCGCTTATCATCGCAATTAGATTTAGTGATGAGTAATTATTTCATTCCCAAAGAAGTTTAGTTTATGAATATTTTTTCCTGCTGATTGACAAGAAGAGAAAGAGAAAAAGTAAAACGAACTGATGGTTTACTTGCCGTTGCTGAACAACAACCAACCTATCCTGTCATATAAAAAAATGTAGATGAAAAACGGACTTGATGAAATTGGCGTTATCAGGCGTATTACTCCAGCAACGCTAACAAAACCATTCTTTAATTTACAAATAAGATAAAGGATAGGACAAAATCTTCGCTTCAACCTACAAAACTGTTGATTTTATTATCGGTAAGTCAATAAAGGTAATAAAAAAACGACAATGATTAGTCCTCTCATTATGGTTAATGCTGAAACTTTGTGAATAAACTCTGTATAGTTTTTGCATAACAAGGAAAAAAGTTAATCTTTAAATTTTATCCACAAACTATCCAGTTAAAATTCCCACTTTATACAGATTAAAATTTTCAACCAGGCTATTGATATTTAATATTTTTCTATAACTATACAGAAATTGACTTTTAATTATTATCATTCCTAATCTTTAATTTAATAATCCTTAATCATAATAATTAGTTTCTAACCAGTACCAGCCAAATACGGCCTTAAACGCTTAGTCAAGATCGTACAGACCATTTTTAGTAATAAACTACTTTCTTAGTTGCTGCTAACCATAAGTCCCAGATATATGCACGAATGAGTGCATTATCGATAATGCACTGATATTATTTGCTACAACGCAATATCACTCTCTTTTACTTTTTACTATAAATCTTCCTGACAAGCGGAAAGTAGGTTGCGGCTAGGTTAAAATACCGTCTGTAATTTTTTGCTTGCTGCTGATATTGCGCCTGCAGAAAAATAAATTTTTGATACCAGATTACTCAGCAAATAAATAAAGGAATATTGATAGTTATGAAATTTCAGACCGATGATTTACGCATTATCGGCATGCATGAACTTACCCCGCCGGTGGAATTGCACCGTGAGTACCCTATTACGGAAACAGCAACTGAGATGGTTTACTTAGCGCGCCAAGCCATTCACCGGATTTTGCATGGTGAAGAGGATCGCTTGCTAGTAGTGACAGGCCCTTGCTCCATTCATGATGTAGATGCGGCGCTGGAATATGGTGCTCGCTTGAAACATTTGCGCGAAGTGTTCAAGGATCAACTACATATCGTTATGCGGGTATACTTCGAAAAGCCACGGACCACCATCGGCTGGAAAGGATTAATCAACGACCCTGATCTGGATAACAGCTTTCACATCAATAAGGGTTTGCGCATAGCACGCAAACTACTGCTGGATTTAAATAATCTGGGAATGCCTGCGGCTACGGAATATCTTGATTTGATCAGTCCCCAGTATCTGTCAGATTTGATTAGCTGGGCCGCGATTGGGGCGCGCACCACTGAGAGCCAGGCGCACCGCGAATTGGCATCTGGTGTCTCCTGTCCTATTGGCTTCAAGAATGGCACCTATGGGAATCTAAACATCGCCATCGATGCGATTGGCGCCGCATCTCGTCCGCATCATTTTCTTTCGGTCACCAAAGAAGGGCGTACCGCTATTTTTGCTACAGAGGGGAATGAAGATTGCCACATCATCCTGCGCGGCGGACGCAATACTAATTACGATGCCGCCAGTGTAGCTGCGGCCATTGAAGACTTAACTAAAGCCAAGCTGCCACCTTACCTGATGATCGATTTTAGTCATGCCAACAGTCATAAAGACTACCGACGCCAGCCGGAGGTGAGCGCTAGTGTGGCAGAGCAGATTGCAAGTGGATGTGATGCCATCTGTGGCGTGATGATCGAAAGTCATCTGGTTGAAGGCAATCAAAAAGCAGATGGCAAGAAACGTGAAGAATTAGTCTATGGACAAAGCATTACCGATGGCTGCATCAGCTTCGAGGCAACCGAACAGGTTTTATATCAATTAGCGGAAGCCGTGGAGAAACGCAGAAAAGTGTTAAAAAAGGCCTCATAAGCGAACAGCCGTACCCCATTTCCTAACATAATGGCTGTCCCGCGATAACATGAGTCCAGCAGATTGCGCCTAGGCATGATATAAATAGCGACTTTCACCAGTAAGACTATTGCTTCAGTTCCTTATCTAGCTTTTCATCCCAAGCCCATGGTGCAGGGAGAAGCGGTAGGCACTGAGTGCGGGAATGAGTCCCAGCAGCAAGGTGCCCATAACGATGACTCCCAACATACCGAGCATCTGACTATTGATAGCAAAGTGATTGATGAAAATGCCATAATTATCTGCGAGAAACGGCTGAGCAAAGAAAATCCCTATCACTAACGCAAAAATTGCAGCCATTATTCCGGTTAAGGAAATCAGTAGGGCTTCGGTTTGAATGGTTAGAAACACGAAAAAAGGGCTGGCGCCGATAGCGCGCATAATCGCAATCTCGCGCTGTCTTTCGCGAATCGAGGCAAGCAGCATGGTGCTTAAGCCTAATAACGAGGAAAATAAAACCAGAATAGAGATCAATCTGAGGGTGTTTTCCATCACCTTCATCATTTGCCATAGTTCAGTAAGTGCAATGCCAGGTAAAATGGCCAGCAATGGTTCTTTTTGATAGTGATTGACTTGGCGTTGAACATGAAACGTGGCTATTTTTGATTTAAGACCGACCAGGAAAGCCGTAATACTTTGGGGGGTCAAATCGAGTGCAGCTAGCTCATGAGCAGAAGTTTGCTTACCTGGAATTTTTACGCCATCTTTCCAGTCCAAGTGGATGACCTCCATTCCTTGCAGGCTAATGTATAACGCTTGATCAACGGGTGTCCCGGTCGGCCGTAAAATCCCGGTGACGCGAAAAGGTTTGTCATCATGCTTACTGAAACTGGTATGCCCAAGACCATGCGTTAAGACAATACGCTCATTCAGGCGATAACCGAGTTTTCTGGTGACTTCGGCGCCGAGCACCACATCGAATAGCTGCACAAAAGGGTCGCCTTGCGCAAAGGATAACGATGTATTCTGACCAAAACGAAAGTGCGTAAAATAATCTTGTGTCGTGCCCATTACCCGATAGCCGCGATGGGAGTCACCTAATGAAATCGGAATCGTCCAGGCAACTTTGGGATCGGTGGCAAGCTCACGATAACTTTCCCATGAGATATTATTGGTTGCATTGCCCATGCGGAAAACAGAGTACAGTAACAAATTTAACTGCCCGGTACGGGCGCCCACAATCAAATCGACACCTGAGACTGTTTTGCTGAAACTTTCTTTTGCTTCGTGGCGGATGTGCTCTATCCCGAGCAAAACAAAAGTGCTGATGGCTACCGAAATCAAGGTGAGTAACACGGTATATTTGCGATTGAGCAGGCTATGCCAGGCGACCTTAAGAAACATATTGGTTCCCTCCTGCTAGATTGATTTCTGCCAGATTAACGACATGATGAAAATGAGGTGTCAAGGCTGTGTCATGACTGACAAAAAGTAGCGTATTACCTTGTATTTGGCCGATTGCCATCAGGATTTTTATAAAAGCATCCCGTATATCGCTATCCAAAGCGGAAGTCGGTTCATCCACGATCAAAATCTCCGGAGCATTGATCAGCGCGCGCGCAATGGCGACGCGTTGTTGCTGACCTACACTGAGATTGCTTGCTTTTTTTGTGATCAGTGTGTGATCCAGGCCAAGTGCCTCGAACAGCTGCTTCGCCATTAAATCGAGACCCGTTATATGCTTTTTGCCGAAATGGGCAGCTAATCGGATATTATCCAGCACGCTCAAATAAGGAATGAGATTGAATTGCTGGAACACGATACCAATATGCGCCGCTCTGAAGCGATCCCGTTTATGAGCGGATAATGCTGCGATGTCTTGACCAAGGATTTCGATACGGCCTTGATTGGCGACCAGGATACCAGCCAGCAAATTCAGCAGGGTTGATTTTCCGGAACCAGAGGGTCCTTTAAGAAATACTCGGTCGCCTCTCGCCACTTGCCATGCAGGAATATTCAGCACAGTGGGCTGTCTTTTTCCAGGGTAGGAGAAATGCAAATTGCTAATTTTTATCACGAACGATACTGGGTCTGTGACCCGTGCCGTAGAATTTTCCGGAGAGTCTGAGTACAAGAAAGCCTCCTTGACAGTTTTACTCTAAATCAAATGTACTATATTGTAATATGGCTTTAATTTAATGATGTCTATGCTACTTATTATGAAAACCAGTTTCTTGATCAATAAACCAACTAAATTCATCAGTCTCCTGGCTGTATGGCTCATCGCCTGTTCTCAGAGTGAGCCTGATGTGCATTCAGATGCGGTATCAGGTAATCAAACGCCTGCTCATCAACAAGCAATTAAAGACGCACCTTATCAAACGATCCAATGGACCGATCTGATGCCACAGGATGATCTTGATGCCTTGTTGAATCCGCCGGCTTATCTGGATGAGATAGAAGATGGTTCTGAGGAAGATATGTTAAGCACTCAATTCATGCTGGCGATGGCTCAAGCCAGTGATGATCGCTACATGCAAGCGCTTTCATCCACACGGATCATGCCGGAATTTGATCATCAACGAATAAGATTACCAGGTTTTATCGTACCGCTGGAGTTCGGTGAAAAACAGACTATTACGCGCTTCTTTCTAGTACCGTTTTTCGGCGCATGTATTCATGTGCCCCCGCCCCCGCCTAATCAAATTATTTATGGCATCTTTGAAAAAGGGTTAAAGCTTGAGTCTTTGTATGAGCCAGTGTGGGTGACAGGTCTTTTGAAGACAACGCTGACTGAGAACGATGTCGCCACCTCTGCTTATGCAATAGAAGTCGCGGAAGTGGAAACATACGCTGAATAAGCGGGCAACTGTTTAGTTAACGTTTAGCGTGGGGTGACTTGCCGTCAGGGAAGCAAAACCTTGCTTACCCTGGAAAATCCATTGCGCTTTGATTTCCTGAAGATCGGGAAAAAGCGAAAATAGGTTAACCGAAATGGCTGTTAAATCTTTAGCCTGCTCGCACTGGAACACATAGTTGGCATGGAGATCAGCGTGCTCATGATGTATTTCAGGAGGATGCGGATGATTTTTGTGTGCATGGTTTTTGCTATAAGGCATTTCAATTTCCACATTTTCTAATGAGCATTTAGTGGTTGCAAAATGAAACAGACGATCTGCCGATGCCAATGTTTTCTCTGCTTTTAATAAGGCTGATACTTGTTCCTCATCATTGGGCGCATGTTCGAACCCGACCAAGTTAATTACGGGCGAGTCAAGTTCAATGAATAATGAATTGCCATCGAGCACAATATTCATTACAGCCTCACCATGGACGTGTGCACCATGCGTGAGTGGTGTCCCTGATGAAAAAACAGGGGCACTGTTCCCCAGCAAGATCAATAGCCAGCTGACTAAGCCTTGTTTGATTACCATCACCATCACTCTCCTTCTGCAAACTTTTTCCAGCATGGACATTTGCTCATTATTTTAATAGATCGTTTCAGTAAACTATTTCAAATTTACCGTTTAGCCTGAGCCTGTCGAAGAATCGTGGCAACTATCGATATGGCCACCGGAAACCATACCCTGAGCACGTATCAGGAAGCAATCAAACACTGCTGAATAATACGCTATCCGATCCTGGCAGTAATAGCTTAATCGGAACGTACCCAATTACCCTTGGCACGCCAGAATTTTGCACATTAAGACCTTTTTACCAAGAGAAAAGATGGAATACGAAAGGTATAATCATTTTCCTGCATAAAGTTTAGCGAGACATTCAATAAATGAAGGAAAACAATGATCACTGGTGAAGTCAAATCCAAAGTCGACCGCATCTGGGACACGATGTGGTCCGGCGGCATTTCCAACCCGCTGTCCGTGATCGAGCAGTTGACCTATCTGCTGTTCATCAAACGGCTGGATGAGCTGCATACCTTGAAGGAGCGCAAGGCGGTGCGACTTGGCAAACCGCTCGAACAGCCCATTTTTACAGCCGAACAGGACAAGCTGCGCTGGTCGCGCTTCAAGAACACCGCGCCCGAGCAAATGTTTATCACGGTGCGCGACGAGGTTTTTCCGTTTATCAAGACGTTGGGGCAAAAGGGCGAGGCCGACGGTGAAGGTGGCAGTACCTACACTCACCACATGAAAGATGCTCTGTTCATGATGCCTACTCCACGAGTACTGGCTAACGTGGTCGACCAGCTCGACGCCATCCACATGACTGACCAGGATACCAAGGGTGACCTGTACGAATACATGCTCAGTAAGATCGCCAGCGCCGGCCAGAACGGCCAGTTTCGCACCCCACGCCACATCATCAAGCTGATGGTGGAAATGACTGCGCCGACGCCGAAGGACATCATCTGCGATCCGGCCTGCGGCTCGGCAGGCTTCCTGATCGCCGCTTCAGAATACCTGATCACCACCACAGCAACGCTATCTATCAGGACGAAGCGGCCCGCCGCCGTTTCAACGACCATACCTTCCACGGCTATGATTTCGACAGCACTATGCTGCGCATCGGCAGCATGAACATGTTGCTGCATGGTATAGAAAACCCGGATATCCGCTACCGCGACTCCCTGGCTGAGGCGAACATGCAGGATGCCGAGAAATATACCCTGATCCTCGCCAACCCACCCTTTGCTGGCAGCCTCGATTTCGAATCCACCGCCAAGGATTTGCAACAAATCGTCAAAACCAAAAAAAACCGAGTTGCTGTTCCTCGCGCTCTTTTTGCGCCTGCTGCAAAGCGGTGGCCGCGCGGCCGTCATCGTGCCAGACGGCGTACTGTTCGGCTCCAGCACCGCACATAAAACCCTGCGCAAGCTACTGGTGGAAGAACAGAAACTCGATGCCATCATCTCCATGCCCTCTGGTGTATTCAAACCTTATGCCGGCGTCAGCACGGCCATCCTGCTATTCACCAAAACCAACTCCGGCGGCACCGATTATGTCTGGTTCTACGATTTGCAAGCCGACGGCTATTCACTCGACGACAAGCGCACGCCCCAGCCGGACAAGAGCGACCTGCCCGACATCCTCGCCCGCTGGCAAAACCGCGCAGCCGAAAGCGAACGCAAGCGCACCGACCCAAGCTTCCTGGTACCCAAGGCTGAAATTGCCGCCAACGACTACGACCTGTCCATTAATCGCTACAAAGAAGTAGCCTACGCAGCGGTGGAGCATGAACTGCCTCAGGTTATTCTCGAACGGCTGGCGAGGTTAGAAACGGAAATTGCTGAGGGTAGGAAAGAATTGGAGGAATTGTTGGCTTTGGATTCGGCTGCGACTTCGATTTCGGCCCCGACTTCGGCTTCGACTCCGCTCAGCCAACGCCAACGTCAATCCTCCGCACCCTGAGCGGAGTCGAAGGGAGCGGCTTGCCCTGAGCGTAGCCGAAGGGAGCCGAAGGAAATTGAATAAGGAAAAATACCCATGCCATACATGTATATTCTAAAATGCGCTGACGGCAGCTACTACACCGGCAGCACCTGGAATCTGGAAAAAAGGCTGGCTGAACACCAAAGCGGTCTAGGGGCTAAGCACACGATCAAACGATTGCCTGTTAAACTCGTTTATTGTGAAGAATGTGAACGAATAGAAGATGCTTTCCGCCGTGAAAAACAGGTGCAGGGCTGGAGTAGAAAAAAGAAAGAGGCCTTAATCATGGGAGATACCAACGCATTACTTCGGCTGGCTGAGTGTCGGAATGATACGCATTGTGCTGGTTTTGGTTTTGATATCGGCTTCGATTCCCTTCGACTCCACTCAGGGCAGGCCGCTCCCTTCGACTATGGTGTCGGCTTCGACATTGGCGTCGGCTTCGACTCCGCTCAGCCAACGCCAACGTCTACGCCTATGCCTATGCCTTCGCCAGCGTCAACGCAAACCCCAACCCCAACCCCAACCCCAACCCCAACCGAAAACTCAACACCCACTCCACTCTCCCGCGCCCTGAGCGGAGCCGAAGGGAGCGGAGCCGAGGAGGTTAATATGAATGGATTGCTGAGATGACCTGGGGTTCAATAACTCTTGGCGATATTGCTGTCCATGGCGGAGGCTCAGTTGACCCAAGGAAATTTCCATCAGAAGTCTTTGAGCTTTACAGCATTCCTGCATTCGATCAGGGCACTCCAGAAACTGTTCCTGGGTCAGAAATCGGATCAGCTAAAAAACTGGTACAGCCTGACGATGTTATGGTTTCGCGAATAGTTCCACATATTCGAAGGGCATGGGTCGTCGGGCCTAAGAACAGCTATCGTCAAATTGCATCAGGAGAATGGATAGTTTTCAGGAGTGACAAGGTATGGCCCCAGTATCTTCGTTGGATTTTGGTAGGGGATATGTTTCATGCCGCTTTTATGCAAACTGTTTCTGGGGTTGGTGGATCCCTTTTAAGGGCACGACCTGCTGAAGTCTTTAAAATTAAAATTCCTGTTCCACCTCTCGCCGAACAAAAACGCATCGCAGCCATTCTGAATGCTGCGGACACTTTGCGGATCAAGCGCCACGAATCCCTCCGCCAGCTCGATATTCTGCTGCAATCCACCTTCCTCCACATGTTTGGCGACCCCGTTACCAATCCGAAGGGATTCATACGTTGTAATCTAGGGAATATATTTTCTTTCAGGACTGGAAAGCTAGATTCAAATGCTGCCATTAAAGGAGGACAATATCCCTTCTTTACCTGTTCACGCGAAACTTTCTCGATTGATGAATTTGCCTTTGATTGCGAAGCGCTTCTTTTATCTGGTAACAATGCTAATGCGGATTATTCTGTGAAGTACTTCAAGGGTAAATTCAACGCATATCAAAGAACATACGTTATCACTGTAGATGAAAAAAAACTTAACTATGAATATTCTAGATTGGCCCTGGAATTTCTCTTGGCAGATCTAAAACACTTCTCAAAAGGCTCGAATACAAAATATTTAACGATGGTCATTTTAAATAAGATGCCGATTCTTTTGCCACCCCTCGATCTCCAACACCACTTCGCTACCATCGTCGAATCTGTCGAAAAACAAAAAACCCGCCTACGCGCCCACCTGACCGAGCTGGATGCGTTATTCGCCTCCCTGCAAGCACGCGCCTTTAACGGTGAGCTGTAACCATGAGCAATTTCGCCTTCCTGACCGCCGAATTCTATGACATCGCCGCATCTGCAAGCCGAGCGGAAGGCCACATCCAAGGTGATCCGCGTGCAGCCTGCTTTCATGCCCGCTTCACGCTGGAGGCAGTTGTACACTGGCTCTACCGTTTTGAGCCCAGCCTGCGCCTACCCTACGACAATAGCCTGGGAGCTTTGCTGCATGAGCCGAGTTTTCAGAATCTATTGCCACAAGCAGTCTTCCAGAAGGCGCGAGTGATCCAGAAGATGGGCAACCAGGCGGTACACAGCGCGCGCCCGGTACGCGAGCTGGATGCCCTACTCGTGGTCAAGGAATTACATCATATTTGTTACTGGCTGGTGCGTACCTATGCTCCCGATGCCTTGCCGACTGATGTGACATGGCAAGATGACAGAGTACCAAAGTCCATGAATACTGCCGAGGTGGTGCCGCGCAAGGAGCTGGAGGCGCTGGCACACAAGCTGGCCGAGCAGCATCACGTTGTATGGAAGCAACAGCAGGAGCGCGACGCGCTCGATGCCGAACTGCAAGCACTGCGTGCGCAATTGGCCGAGATCCGCGCCAAGAGCGAAGCCGTGCCCGATACCCATGACTATTCAGAAAGCGAGACCCGCCACTATCTGATCGATGTCGATTTGCGTCGCGCCGGTTGGCCGCTTGAGCAAGCGCGTGACCGTGAATACAAGGTTAGCAGCATGCCCAATCACCAAGGTGTAGGTTATGTGGATTACGTGCTGTGGGGCGAGGATGGTAAACCGCTGGCGCTGGTAGAGGCCAAGAAGACGACCGTCGATCCGGCCGCTGGCAAGCAACAGGCCAAACTCTACGCGGATTGTTCAGCGGCCATACACGGCCAGCGGCCGGTGATCTTCACCACCAACGGCTATGAAATCTGGCTGTGGGATGACGTCTTCTATCCGCCCCGCCGCGTGGCCGGTTTCTACCAACAGGACGAATTGGCCCGGCTGGTGCTGCGCCGCACTCAGCGGCAGGCATTGGATGTGGCTGTGGTCAAGGACAGCATTGCCGGACGCTATTACCAAAAACGCGCTATTAGCAGTATTTTTGTGCAGTTAACGCAGGCGCGGCGCAAAGCGCTGCTGGTGATGGCGACCGGCACCGGTAAAACCCGCACGGCGATTGCGCTGGTGGATGCGCTGCAACGCGCAGGCTGGGTGAAGCGAGTGTTGTTTCTGGCCGACCGGGTATCGCTGGTGAAGCAAACCGTCAATGCTTTCAAGACGCATCTGCCCGAGTCCAGTCCGGTGAATCTGGTCACTGAGAAAGAAACCGAAGGGCGGGTATATGTCTGTACTTATCCCACCATGATGGGGTTGATCGACCAAAATAATAGCGGCGTTGCCCGTTTCGGCGTCGGCCATTTCGACCTGGTGATCATCGACGAGGCGCACCGCTCGGTCTACCAGAAATATGGCGCGATCTTCCGCTACTTCGATTCATTGCTGGTGGGGCTGACCGCCACGCCACGTGAAGAGGTGGACAAGAACACCTATGATCTGTTCGAACTGGAGCCCGGCGTGCCAACCGATGCGTATGAGCTGGAAACCGCGGTCGCTGACGGGTTTCTCGTACCACCCCGGGTACAGCAGGTGGAACTCAAATTTCCGCGCGAGGGTATCGATTACAGCGCGCTGAGCGAGGAGGAAAAAGCCCAATGGGAAAGCCTGGACTGGGGCGATGAGCTCAATGAGCAAGGACTGCCCGAACGGGTGAATGCCGCCGCCATCAACAACTGGCTGTTTAACCAGGATACGGTGGACAAAGTGCTCCAACATCTGATGAAACACGGTCATAAGGTCGAGGGCTGCGACCGGCTTGCCAAGACCATTATCTTTGCCCGTAATCACGAGCATGCCCAATTCATCGAAGCGCGCTTCAATCATCATTATCCGCACCATGCATGGCACTTCGCCCGCGTCATCGACAACTACGCCAAATATGCGCAAAGTCTGATCGATGATTTCTCGCTCAAGGACAAAGCACCTCATATCGCGATCTCGGTGGATATGCTCGATACCGGCATCGATGTGCCTGAAGTGGCGAACCTGGTTTTTTTCAAGCCGGTGTATTCGAAGATCAAATTCTGGCAGATGATCGGCCGCGGTACGCGGCTGTGCCCGGGGTTGTTCGCACCGGACGAAGATAAGCAGGATTTTCGCGTGTTCGATTTTTGCTTTAACTTCGACTTTTTCCATGAACATCCGCAAGGTATTGAAACCAGTAGCAGCGCTCCGCTAAGCACCCGGTTGTTTCGTGCGCGGGTGCAATTACTCGGCCACCTGCAGCCATCTTCCGAACTGGACCCGGATGCCAGGCTCAGCCATGCACTTATTGCTGGGCTTTACAGCGAGGTTGCTGCGATGAACCGCGAGAATTTCATCGTGCGCATGCATCTGGCAGCGGTGGAGCGCTTCCAGCAGCGCGCCGCATGGAACACACTGAGCGATGCCGATCGCGCAACCCTACAGCGCGAGATCGCAGGACTGCCAAGCATGCTCGAAACTGATGACATCGAATCACGTCTGTTCGACCTTACTGTGCTGCAAATGCAGTTGGCCTTGGCAGAAGCGGATGCTAGCACGTTCGAGCGCCATCGCCAGCGGGTAGTGGAAATTGCTATGCTGCTGGAAGAAAAAGCCGCTATCCCGGCAGTACAAGCTCAGTTGGCCTATCTCGCTGCGATGCAGGAAACAGCTTTCTGGGAAGGCATCCATCTGGCGGAGCTGGAAGAAATGCGCTTGCGTCTGCGTGTACTGGTGCCCTTTCTCGAAAAGAAGACACGCAAGATCGTCTACACCAATTTTAAAGACGAGGTGCTGGCCATACGCGACAGTGTATTCATCGCCATGCCGAAGATGACAGGTACGCAGTATGAGAAAAAGGTCAAGGAATACCTCCGTAATCATTTGGACCACCTCGTGATTCATCGGCTACGCAGCAATCAGCCGTTAACAGAGACTGATTTGCAAGGTTTGGAGCAGACCCTGACCGAAATTGGCGAGGAGGATGGGCAAACGCTGCTCGATGGTTTACTGGCGCGCAGCGGTGCCCCCTCGTTAACCTGGTTTGTTCGCAGCCTGGTCGGTATGGACCGCACCGCCGCACAAAGTGCATTCGCTCGCTTTCTGTCGGATCGCAGCTTCACCCCACAACAGATCCGTTTCATTGAAATGGTGATTGACCAGCTTACGGCACGCGGTGTGATGACGGCGTCTGCTCTATATGAACCACCATTCAGCAATCTGCATGCCGGCGGCCCTGATGCGCTGTTTGATGGCAAGGAGAAGGTGATCGAGGACATCTTTAATACCCTGAATTTAGTCGATTCCAGCCTGAGTTCGCGAACAGCTTGATTGCGGCCGCCAACGAAACTTGATGCAGCGAAAAACGATAGAGATCAAAATAGAGGTCAATCCGGGAAAATGGAGGTCAGCAAGCACAGCGAAATACAATTTTGAGAGTGAATCCTATGAATAACAACGCATTATCCACCATTATCGCCTATCACGAAGCCAGTAAACACCGTTTAGATGGCTATGCCCCGGGACCCGGCAACCTGGACTGGGCCAATCAACCTGATCCGTTCCGCCGTTATGCGGGGACGCAACTCTGTAAGTTGCCTTTATGCGCTACTCCGGTGCAGATTTCTTTTAGCGAGGTGCGCAGTGGTCGGCGGCAAACACTGGCAGCGATCAATCTGGCCAATTTGGCGACGCTGCTGGAGCTGAGTCTTGGTTTGTCTGCTTGGAAAGAATACGGGGGCTCACGCTGGGCATTGCGCTGCAATCCTTCCAGCGGAAATTTGCATCCCACTGAGGGCTATGTGCTTGCCGCTGCACGCGATGGCCTTGCAAGTGGTGTGCATCACTATGTCAGCTACGACCATACTCTGGAACGGCGCGCTGAGGCAGATTCCGATTGGGGCAGCGAGTTTGCTGACGGCTTTGTGCTGATTCTTACTTCTATTTATTGGCGCGAAGCCTGGAAGTACGGCCTGCGCGCCTACCGCTATTGTCAACACGACTGCGGCCATGCCCTGGCAGCGGTCAGCTATGCCGCTGCCACGCTTGGCTGGCGTGCCCAAGTATTGGAGAAGTGGTATGATGCGCCGCTTGCTGCGCTAACGGGTGTCGCGCACACAGGAGAGTTTGCAGAGCATGAAAGCGAAGCGGTAGATGTGGCGCTCTGGATTGGCTGCGGAAATGTACCCAGGTCACTGGATACGGCTCAGACAGCTGCAGCCCTGGCCAGCGGATTAAATTTTGTCGGGCAGGCCAACCATCTCAGCGCTAGGCATGTCCATTGGGCAGGCATCGATGCGGTGCATCTGGCTGCTGAACGGCCTGTTCCTCATTCCTCATCGTTGACTTTGTCAACGCAGTGGCCACCCCTGGCAGTGATCGATTGTTTGCAGAATGCAGATGCCTTGATTCGTCAGCGCCGAAGCGCGGTGGGTTTCGATGGCACTACTGCCATGTCGGCAGAACGCTGGTTCACAATGCTAGATGCGCTGCTGCCTCGTCCCCGACTACCACCGTGGGAAATCTGGCAGCGGTTACCACGAGTACATCTGATCCTGTTCGTACATCGTGTGATAGGTGTGGCGCCCGGTGTCTACCTGTTTCTGCGCGATAAATCTGTCATGTCCACGTTACGCCAAGCGATACGCGAAGATGCCGACTGGGCCGAAGTGCCCGGCGCACCTCGGCATCTTGGCTTGTTTCGATTATTCGCTGGTGATGTCCGAGACGCGGCGCGCCTGATCAGTTGTCACCAGGACATCGCTGCTGATAGCTGCTTTTCGCTGGGCATGCTGGCTGAATTGGAAACTGCGTTAAACGAAGGAGCCTGGCATTACCGCGAACTGTTTCATGAAGCCGGTATGATCGGCCAGGTGCTCTACCTGGAAGCGGAAGCCGCAGGCCTGCGAGGCACGGGCATTGGTTGCTATTTCGATGACGTGCTGCATTCCATGCTCGGCTTATCAGGCCATGCATGGCAATCGCTCTATCACTTCACTATCGGCGGCGCTCTGGACGATCCGCGCTTACGGACGTTACCGCCTTATGCGCATCTTAGCGGCAGGAAGAAATATTAAGAAAATGAGCCATTATCCGGAAGCAGTTAAAGCAAAATAAAAATTCATCCCTATAACTTGTCTGAACGAGCAACTGTTCATGTATCTGAGCATCACTACGTCATTGGCACAGCTTCATCTGCTTATGTGTCGCCTTGTTGAGATGTTGGCGCAGGGAATGTCTCAAATACTGAAATGGAATAATCCAGGAAAAGCTCAATTTTTTGCACTAGATCGACGGACATTGTAATCCGCCTGGAACGGAGATCATCCGGATTGATATGTTCAATGAGTAAGCCGTGATCGATTGCAATCTGAACATATTTGATAGCGGTACGCTGGCTGACGTTTGGCATCAACTGATACAGCTCAGATTTATGAAAAGTATCATCGAGTCTTAGCCACATTTGTGTAAAAAGGTCATAGTAGTTTAAATCGTGGAAGAGCTTGTCCCCGAGGGCATCCATCCAATATTGATCCGTACTGTTAAGTAGTTGAATGACTTGGCGTCGTCTTGCGTTCGTCTGCTTCTCAGATTTGAACATTTATTTTCATACCTTTCCTCTGGCGTTTGCAGAATTTGCATTTGGATTGTTAGAAATATTATACAGCTTTATTACATGTAAATTTGCATGTATAATTGCCACATTCATGTCGGATAAAAAGCAACTGCAAAAGGAGAATTAAGCCATGATTAATACATTCGAAAAAAACTGGTTTCGCTATAAGGGCGGCCTACGGGCAACTATCTTAGCATTGCTTTATTGCCAGCTAACTTATTTTGGCGGGATCGCATTAATCTTGTCCCTGAATCCGGCGCTCATGATAACCGGCACGCTCGCAATGGCTCATGGCATGGTCATAGCCGCCTATATGATTCACGAATGTGGGCACAACGCCGTATTCAAATCACCGCATCACAATGCATGGTTGGGAAGCGCATTAAATTGGCTTACCGGCGGCTGCTATGGAACCTATGATGATTTGCGTGCGAATCACATGAAACATCACGTAGACAATGTTGATGCCGTGACCTTCGACTACCGAAGCTATCTTGCACGCCATCCGACCCAATTTAAAATTGTGAAGGCATTGGAATGGTTATACATACCAGCTGTAGAGCTTCTCATGCATACTGTGCTCATGTTCGCTCCATTCCTTTTTAAGGAAAAAGAAGATCAACAGCTGCGGGTAATGGGCATCATCGTGGTGCGATTCGGTCTGCTACTGGGAGTATTCCTATACTCACCTTTTGCTTATGTCTGTTATCTCCTGGCTTATGCCATCTTTTTGACGGTTTTGCGCTTCATGGATGCGCTTCAGCATAATTATGAATACATTGTGGCAGTGGATAGCAACTTCCATCTGATAAAGAACAAAGGCGACCGGAACTATGAGCAGTCTCATACTTTTAGCAATCCGATTTCCATTAATCACCCCTGGCTAAATCTTGTTACACTTAACTTTGGTTATCACAATGCCCATCACGCGAAGCCTACGACTCCTTGGCACGAATTGCCAAAATTGCATAAGTCGCGGTATGCCAACGAAGCAACTTCTGTTATTCCGTTTCGCCAACAACTATTGAGCTTCCATAAGAACAGAATAGCGCGCGTGATAGGTGATGATAGCGAAACGCGAAGTAACGAGTTTGCACAACGCCTTCAGAATGGCTCTGCGGTAGGCTCGAATGGCGTATCTTTCCTGACCTCCTTCTAAACCAAATAATGCCAGTGTTGCCTGCCCAGGTATCATGCCAGAAAATTCAGAGGCAAGTTTACCCATTTCAACCAATAGATTCTCATGTAAGGTATCGCAATGCAGCCCTTACTTATTTTATCCACGAGGACAGCTACGCATGCTAATGTTTATAAATAAATCGTGAAGCTTGATGAGTTTTTGATTGCTTTTTGGTTATTAACCCTTTATTTTTTCAAGTTTTACAACATTACATCAAATCATGACACAACGTGTTGCATTGGTCACTGGCGCATCCAGCGGTATTGGCAGAGCGACAGCTGAGCTTCTTGCCAAAAATGATTATTATGTATTCGCTATGGCACGGCGCAGTTACAGGCTGGAACAGATCCGTTCGGATAACATCGAACCCATCTGTCTGGATGTGACCGATGCCGAAGCTATCCAAGAAGCAGTCAACCATGCGCTGGCAAGCAAAGGCAGGATTGATTTGCTCGTGAACAATGCGGGCTATGGCCAGTTGGGTGCGATCGAATGCGTTTCCATGGAAGCGGCTCATCAGCAATTTGAAGTCAATGTTTTCGGTTATGCCCGTTTTATCCAGGCAGTCGTGCCCCATATGCGCGCGCAGAAGTCCGGCTGTATCATCAATATCACTTCCATCCTGGGCAAAATCTCCATTCCAGGTTTCGGCTGGTATGCTGCTTCCAAGCATGCTGTGGAAGCATTATCGGAAACTTTGCGTGGCGAAGTCATGAAATTTGGTATCAAGGTGGTGCTGATTGCGCCCGGCCTGATCAAAACCGAATTTGCTGCCAAGGAGCTTAAATTGCTCAAAACGGTTGCCCATCCGCCTGCTTATCTAAAACTGCTTACTGCGCTTCCGCGGCTTCTGGCTGGCGAACCTCAAGCCCCAGGGCCGGAAATTATCGCAAAAGCAGTCCTCGATGCAGCGACCGCATCGTTTCCTCCTATACGGCATGCGCTCCCTGCAGAATCCAAAACTGCGGTGGTATCGAGATGGCTGCTGGGTGGCCGTATTTTTGACTGGGCAGTCCGCCTGAAGATGAGAATCTGAGGATCGATGCGTAATATTCAAGCTTTGTTAGCGTGAAAGAGCAGGATGACCCTGATCAGATTCAGTTAGATCTTCATGCTCGGTAACAGGAAAATGATAATAAACTGCGTTCAGGTAATGAGTGACCTCTTTGATCTCATCCTCATTCCAGCCAAGATGCATGTTGCTCTGCCAGCGCGCCACCTCTGCCTACAAGGCACGCCAGTCTGTCGCTATTTTCTTCTCACGCCAATGAATTTTGGTATTGTGGCAATTAATACGGTGTGTCAAATAAAGCAGTTCGCCGCGGGTTTCGCTTGATCCTGCTTGTGCATAAGCCTGGGGGCAACACTGCCAATCCCAGCAGATATATCAATACAACCCAAATTTTCTTTTCTATTGCCATAGCAAGCTCGTAACCCTTTTGCCCATGATTTCCTGGTTAAACACCACTTCGGCTATTGGCGTGCCGGCACAAGCGACGCCGTAGCAAACATGTAACGGCACTAGATGATCTTCTATTGGATGGCAAAATCGAGCAGACGGCGCTTTTTCCCACTCAATTAATTGCTGTTCGCGTTTTTCAGGTGAAAGAGCCTGACTGGTACATGTTTCAATTAACCAGCTATCAAATTCATTGTTTTCTTTATTGTTATCAATTTCTCGCGAGAAAAATACTTTTAAATTATGAAACGACATACCTGAGCCGATAATCAAGATGTTTTTCTTCCGTAAAGGAGTGATGGCTTTCCCTAGAGCAATATGCTTGCGAGGGTCCAAATTCTTGAATAGCGATAACTGGAAGCAGGGTATCTGCGCCTCCGGATACATCAGCTTGAGCGGCACAAATAAACCATGATCAAACCCCCGCTGTCCATCAAGTCTTGCGGGAATGCCACTTGCTGTTATCAGTTCAAACACTTCTTTGGCTAGCTGTGGATGGCCAGGTGTAGCGTATTTGATTTGATAAGCTTCAGCAGGAAACCCGTAGTAATCGTAGATTATTCCAGGATGACTGCCACTTGTTATGGTCGCTATCTCTTCCTCCCAGTGGGCGCTAATAACCAGAATCGCTGACGGCGTACCCAGTCTGCTGGTAATCTCTTTCAGAAAAGAAACCATCTTTTCATGTGCTTTATCACCTAGAATGGGCAAGGGCCCACCTCCATGTGGTAAATACAAAATCGATGAAAGTGTTTCGGATGCTGGGCTAGCCATATAAAATTCCTGGTGGTAAAGATGCTCAAGCAAGCCTGGTTAATGCGTTGCGGTGGCGTATTTATTCATCAGCAACGGATCAAACCAATCTACTTTTATTGCTCTACAATGTTAACGGACGCTAACTCAGCGGGCAATAATGCCTCTGCATACACTTTTTATCTCTTGGCACAAAACAGGGTCTATTGTTGAAAGAATTAACTGGAATGAGTAATTTATTTCCAAAGCTTATAAGATTATTGTGAGGACTGGGAAAGTGGAGAGTGTTTGCGGATCTGATTACGATAACGATATCAGATCCTGACCTCAATTAAGACACTAATAACAAAAAACCGCCCTTATCGGGCGGTTAGAATATTTTGATCATCATATTTGTGTCATATTAGAGTGGATGGAATGGATAGGTTTAGCGCTAGCCTTTGGATTGTTTCCCATCAGCTTTATCTGGCATAGAATCACGTTCCATCATTGCGCTTGGTGGATACTGTCCTGGTTTGGGTTCCATACAAGCAGTTAAGGAAGATGCAGCTAAAAGTACAGCTAATATGAGTGAGAGTTTCATTTTTGTAGTCTCCTATAATTATAGAAAAAATATAAAATTAAATAGATCTTCTAAAATATATAACACCACATACTTTTTCATTATCGAAAAAGTTATAATATAATTACCATGGTCACAACACATTGTCAAGAAAAAAATTAAATATTGTACAGAGCTACTTACGCCCGAT
The DNA here is from genome assembly GCF_900113925.1 of Nitrosomonas sp. Nm34. Lineage (GTDB taxonomy): Bacteria > Pseudomonadota > Gammaproteobacteria > Burkholderiales > Nitrosomonadaceae > Nitrosomonas. The sequence goes on along the minus strand of NZ_FORD01000042.1, from coordinate 553 downwards.
TGATTCAATATTTTTAATAGGATATCTAATTGAAAATATTAGAAAAATTGATATCGCTTTGATCGCTGTTTGAACATCCTAATGATGGTGAGTGTGTGCTACTCAATCTCAGTCTAATGTTTTTACTTTCCTAAAACAGTAGGATTTCTGGCTAAATCTGAATCCGGTTCAGATCAAATATAGTGCCTAAATTGAGCACCGTTTCATGTGCAATCAATTCTTATTTCATTTCTCAATCAAAACGGATTTTGTCGGCTTCACCTTGCCGTAGTATTTATACTATAGCATGTCTCCTATAAATTGATTATAATTTACAGATGACCTATCCGATATCATTTCGCTGTAAAGTATTATCCGTTCGGGAGAAGGAAAACCTCTCAATCGCGCAAGTGGCCAAGCGTTTTGGTGTAGGGGTAGCCAGCGTGATGCGTTGGATCAAAACTCCCGATCCCAAGACCACCCGCAACAAACCTGCCACCAAGATCAACATGGAAATGTTGGCGCAGGACATCAAGAATTATCCGGACGCGTATCAGTACGAGCGCGCCAAACG
>NZ_FORD01000044.1 GCF_900113925.1 Nitrosomonas sp. Nm34 | reverse complement strand
TGTTTGTGGGTGAACCTAAATTCAAGTATCACGATGAATTCCAGGCCAGTGCCAAAGAAGGTGAAAAAGGAAAAGAAGAGTAAAACTGTGAAAAAAGGAAAAGAATAATGACCGCACTACAAAAAGGATCAATTGGCAGCCTGCTGATTGGCGGATTGCTGGGAATAGTATTGGTAGCCGTCGTATTCGGAGGGGAAGCTGCGCTTTCCACAGAAGGGTTCTGTACGAGCTGCCACTCGATGAGCTATCCGCAAGAAGAATTGAAGCAGTCCTCGCACTATGGCGCATTAGGTGTTAATCCCGGCTGCAAGGATTGTCATATTCCGCAAGGCATTGAGAACTTCCATCTGGCAGTGGCCACCCATATTGTGGATGGTGCGCGTGAGCTCTACCTTGAACTGGTTAATGATTATTCCACATTGGAAAAATTCAATGAGCGTCGACTCATCATGGCGCATGATGCGCGCATGAACCTCAAAAAATGGGATAGCATCACCTGCAGAACCTGTCATAAAGATCCGCAACCCCCCGGCGAAAGCGCTCAGTCTGAGCACAAGAAAATGGAAACTGAGGGCGCAACCTGTATCGATTGCCATCAGAACCTGGTCCATGCAGAAGTCCCGATGACGGATTTAAATGCGAGCCGAGCTGCTGGCAAGATGGTGTTGAAGCCGGAAGAAGGCGAGGAGGAGGCTGAGGATGAAGATGACGAGGAAGAGGGAAATAGTGAAGAAGCTAAAGAAAATGCTTCCGAAGAAGACTCCGATGAGGAAGATGATTAATTAAGTCTGATCCCGGAGAGATTAAAAGTTTAGCTCCTTTTGTTTCTAGTGAAACCCGCGTTGAGATGAGAGCTACGCGGGTTTCTTTATTTAATCCATTGCTAAATCAAAACTGACTTTGTCGGCTTCGCCATGCCGTATTATGGATACGGTCTGCGGCTTGCCTTCGCGTTATTTTTGATTTGGGAATAGAATAAGTCATAAAATAGAGCAAATGGTTTAAGTAGTTATTACTTTACTCAGAGTAAAAATACATTACTTGAATTACTTAACTAGAGGGAAAATTAGTGACTGTTATACGCTTGCCAGATGGTTCAAAAAGGGTATTTGATCGTCCAGTGACTGTATTAGAAGTTGCAGAATCGATAGGTACAGGTCTTGCTCGCTCAGCATTAGCGGGAAAGGTTAATGATAAATTGGTGGATTTGTCTTATCTGATTGAAGCTGATAGCAATCTAGCTGTTATTACTGAGAAGAATACTGAAGGTTTAGAGATCATAAGGCATTCGTGTGCGCATTTGTTAGCACAAGCTGTCAAGGAATTGTTCCCTGAGGCGCAGGTGACTATTGGTCCTGTTATAGAGGATGGTTTTTATTATGATTTTTCATATAAACGCCCATTTACACCAGAGGATCTCAACGAAATAGAAAAAAGAATGGTGGACATTAGCAGGCGGAACTTAAAGATTGAACGAAAGGAATGGGATCGTTCTGCTGCCATAAATTTTTTCAAGAATCAAGGGGAGCATTATAAAGCTCAAATAATTGAATCGATTCCTGAAGAACAAACCATTTCACTTTATTCGCAAGGTGATTTTACTGATTTGTGTCGCGGACCGCATGTGCCATCTACCTCCAAGCTCAAAGTTTTCAAATTAATGAAAGTAGCGGGCGCGTATTGGAGGGGTGATTCTCATAATGAAATGCTGCAAAGGATATATGGGACAGCATGGATAAAAAAAGATGACCAGGAAGCCTATTTGCAGCGTTTAGAAGAAGCTGAAAGGCGTGATCATCGGAAACTCGGTAGACAATTAGATCTGTTTCATATGCAAGAAGAAGCGCCTGGAATGATTTTTTGGCATCCCAAAGGTTGGGCTCTCTGGCAGCAGATCGAGCAATATATGCGTCAAATACTGAATCAAAATGGCTATTTGGAGATTCGTACCCCACAGGTTCTCGAAAGACTGTTATGGGAGCGCTCGGGCCATTGGGAAAATTTCCGCGAAAATATGTTTATTACAGAAGCTGAAGAGCGATATTTTGCCATCAAACCTATGAATTGCCCTGGACATGTGCAGATATTCAATCAGGGGCTCAGAAGTTACAGAGATTTGCCGCTACGACTTGCGGAATTTGGTTCTTGCCATCGGAATGAGGCGTCCGGGGCTTTACACGGTCTCATGCGCGTTCGGGCCTTTACTCAAGATGATGCGCATATTTTTTGCGCAGAGGAGCATGTGCAGGATGAAGTGATACAGTTTATTGATTTGTTACAGCGTGTCTATAAAGATTTTGGTTTTCATGAAGTATTAGTTAAACTTTCTACGCGCCCACAAAAAAGAGTGGGAACAGAAGAACAGTGGGATAAAGCAGAAATGGCGCTAAGCTCTGCATTAAATCTGAAACAGCTTGACTGGGAATTGCAACCAGGAGAAGGCGCTTTTTATGGCCCTAAAATCGAGTTTTCCTTGAAAGATAGTATTGGGCGGGTCTGGCAATGCGGCACTTTGCAACTAGATTTTTCGATGCCAAATAGACTGGGTGCAATTTATGTTTCTGAAGATAATTCGAAAAAAACTCCAGTGATGCTGCACCGTGCAATTCTAGGTTCCTTAGAGCGATTTATCGGTATTCTTATTGAAAATCATGCAGGTGCACTTCCGCTTTGGCTTTCTCCTGTTCAGGTGGTCGTTCTAAATATTTCGAAGAGCCAGATAGATTATGCTCAGAGTGTAGTAAAAGAACTCAAAAATCATGGTATTCGCGCAGATTCGGACTTGAGAAATGAAAAAATAAACTATAAAATTCGGGAACATAGTTTGCAGAAATTGCCATATCAAGTGATTGTGGGTGATACTGAAGTAAGGGATAATATGGTTTCCGTACGTGGGAGATCAAATATTGATTTAGGCCAGATGTCTCTACAGTCATTGATTGGTCGTCTAAAAGTAGAAATTTCAGAAAAGATAAATTAATAATTCTTATATAGCTTGGAGGAATTGCCATAAGCCAGGAAAAACATGTACGTATAAATGAGGAAATTAATGCCCCGGAGGTGCGGTTAATCGGTTTAGATGGAGAGCAAATTGGTGTTGTTACCCTCTCTATCGCAAATGCTTTAGCAGAAGAGAAAGGCGTGGATTTAGTCGAAATTGCGCCGGGGGCTCAGCCACCAGTATGCCGTTTGATGGATTATGGGAAATATTGCTATCAGGAAAGTAAAAAGAAACATGAAGCAAAGCTCAAACAAAAGCAGATCCAAATCAAAGAAATTAAATTTCGGCCAAATACTGATGAGGGTGATTACAACATCAAATTACGTAATTTGATTAATTTCCTGAATGAGGGTGATAAAGTCAAAGTTACTCTAAGATTTAGAGGTCGGGAAATGGCACACCAAGAGTTTGGTATTCGTCTTTTGGAACGAGTAAAAGATGATCTTCAGCAACATGCAGTAGTAGAACAATTTCCCAGGCTAGAGGGTAGGCAAATGGTAATGGTATTGTCACCTAAAAAGAAAGAAGTAAAAAAAGAAAAAAAGTAAATCGAAAAGATTAATATAAAAGAATAAAGTTTCAACAGCAGTAATATTTATGTGAGCATGTTCATCATTCAAATGATGTAATCGGATTAGTAAATTAATTGGAGTATTGATAAAAATAAGTGATTACAGGTTCCAAAGTTTTCTAATGAATAGAAACACCTTGAATCATACAAATAAAATAGAGGAGTTAAGCTATGCCTAAAATGAAAACCAAGAAAAGCGCTGCTAAGCGCTTTAAAGTGCGAGCTGGTGGCACTATTAAACGATCCCAAGCATTTAAACGGCATATTCTAACCAAGAAAACGACTAAAAACAAAAGACAGTTGCGTGGAACTGCTGGTGTTCATCCAAGGGACATAGCATCTGTGCGTGCTATGTTACCTTACGCGTAAGGAGGTTTGCGATGCCAAGAGTGAAACGTGGTGTAACAGCTCATGCGCGCCATAAAAAAATACTTAAACTGGCTAAGGGATATCGAGGCCGACGCAAAAATGTTTATAGAATAGCCAAAGAGGCGGTAATGAAAGCGGGTCAATACGCATACCGCGATCGCCGTCAACGAAAACGTCAATTTCGTGTTTTATGGATTGCTCGTATTAATGCAGCAGCACGTGAGCATGGGCTATCATATAGTAATTTTATGAATGGGATAAAAAAGGCTGGTATCGAGCTGGATAGAAAAGTGCTGGCAGATCTTGCTGTATTTGATAAAGCTGCTTTTGAGAAGATAGTAGAAAAGGCTAAAATAAATCTGGCCTCATAATTTATTTGAAAATAATAAGTTAAGGGAGATCAAGGATTAATGAACTTGATCTCCCTTTTTCTTGCATGATTTTGTATTACGTTTTATGAAAAATCTTGAAAATCTTGTAAATGAAGCAGTGGTTCTTATAGATAGATCAGAGAATGCAACTGAACTCGAGCACATAAAGGTTCGCTATCTAGGGAGGGAAGGAGAGCTCACTAAATTGCTTCGAGGGCTAGGAGAATTGCCGCAGGCAGATCGTCCTGTTATGGGCAATCTGATTAACCAAGCTAAAAAATCATTAGATGAAGCGTTAGCGCTACGCAAAAAAAATATTGAAGAAAAGGATATGGTAGCGCAACTAGAAGAAGAAACATTAGATGTAACGTTGCCGGGGCGTGGATTGGGTATAGGAGGGTTACATCCCGTTTCGCGAGTATTGTTGCGTATAGAGTCGCTATTTCGCTCGATTGGCTTTGCTGTCGCATCTGGTCCAGAAATTGAGACTGATTTTTATAATTTTACTGCGCTTAATATTCCACAAAACCACCCAGCTCGTGCAATGCACGATACTTTTTATGTGGACAGTATGAACTTATTGCGTACCCATACCTCGCCAGTACAAATCCGTTATATGAAAAATCATCGACCTCCTCTAAAAGCTATTGCACCAGGGCGAGTTTATCGCTGTGATTCTGATGTAACGCATACACCCATGTTTCATCAGGTAGAAGGACTATGGGTGGACGAGAACGTGAATTTCTCAGCTTTGAAAGGTGTATTGATGGATTTTATGCAAAAATTTTTCGAGCGTGATGATTTACCGATACGCTTTCGCCCTTCGTTTTTTCCTTTCACAGAACCCTCTGCAGAAATGGACATTGGTTGTGTCATGTGTGATGGGAAAGGCTGTAGAGTGTGCGGTAATACAGGTTGGTTAGAGGTGCTCGGTTGTGGCATGGTACATCCGAATGTTTTGAAGCATGGGGGAGTAGATACTGAAAAATATACCGCATTGGCCTTTGGTTTAGGAGTAGAAAGATTAGCAATGCTACGATACGGCGTAAATGATTTGCGGCTATTTTTTGATAATGATTTACGTTTTCTAGAGCAATTTAATTAAATAAATTTTCCTGTTAAAACCCGCCTTATTAGTAAACTATTGTCATGAGATTTTCAGAGAATTGGCTTCGTATGCTTGTAAATCCACCCTATTCGAGTAATGAGCTGGCGCAAGTTTTAACTATGGCTGGACTAGAGGTGGAAAATGTGGAAGCAGTAGCGCCACCTTTCGATAACGTGGTTGTGGCTGAAGTAATATCGATACAAAAGCATCCTGATGCAGATCGACTTAATGTGTGCCAAGTTGATACTGGAACAACCGACAATAAACTCATTCAAGTCGTATGCGGTGCGCCAAATGTTGAGGTTGGAGTGAAAGTACCTTGTGCCTTAATAGGCGCTCGTTTGCCAGATATTGTCATCAAGCAAAGTAAATTACGTGGTGTGGAATCTTTGGGTATGTTGTGTTCTGCAAAAGAACTAGGATTAAGTGAAAAAGCAGAAGGTTTGCTTTTGCTACCTAAGGATGCACCGAACGGTATGAGTTTTAGGGAATTTTATGCATTGGATGATCAAATTTTTACGCTTAAGCTTACACCTAATCGAGCAGATTGCCTTGGGATATTAGGTGTGGCGCGAGAGGTGGCAGCAATTACTGCCACAGATTTTGTTCCTCCAGAAATTGAATCAGTTAAGAGCGAAATCAATAATACTCTACCAGTGTATGTAGAAAAACCTGAGGCATGCCCACTTTATTATGGAAGAGTGATGCATGAAGTATCTCTTGCTGTAGCTACGCCTTTGTGGATGACTCAACGTTTGGAACGAGGCGGAGTACGTGCGATTAATGTAGTAGTAGACATTCTTAATTATATAATGCTGGAAATGGGTCAGCCCATGCATGCATTTGATTTAGCAAAAATTAAGGACGGGCAAGCAGGAAAAATTCTTGTGCGTTATGCAAAAAAAGGTGAGCATCTAGAATTGCTAAATGGACAAAAAATTGAGCTGCAGCCGGATATGCTGGTCATTGCAGATGAGAATGAACCTTTGGCTTTAGCAGGAATTATGGGCGGAATTGAAAGTAGCGTCCAACTGGGAACAACGGATTTATTTTTGGAAAGTGCCTTTTTTTCTCCCGAAGTGATAAGCGGCAAATCATTTCACTTGGGATTCAGCACAGATGCTGCACATCGGTTTGAACGAGGCGTAGATTTTGCTGTAGCTCGAGATGCCTTGGAGCGAGCTACTCATTTAATTCTGAGTATATGTGGCGGCAAAGCTGGTCCTATAACTGGGGTTAAAAATTTATTACCGAACCGTGACGTTGTTAAAGTTCGTCTGGAGCGTATAAAACAGCTGCTGGGAATTGATTTGGGAAGCGGACAAATTTCAGAAATTTTTAAACGCTTGAGATTTAATTTTTCTGTTGATGATGATGTGTTTTATGTTATCCCGCCATCTTATCGTTTTGATTTGGCAATAGAAGAAGATTTTATTGAAGAAGTCGCGCGCATTTATGGGTATGATCATATTCCTGCGAGTTTACCACGTGCAGAGATGTCAATGCTTCCAGAGTCTGAAGTAATTAACCTTTCTCCTGGCCGATTGAAAGAAATTTTAATGTGCCGAGATTATCAGGAGGTAATTAATTACGCATTCGTCGATGCCAATTGGGAATTAGATTTTGCGAATAATGCTGCACCAGTGGTATTGAAAAATCCTATTGCTAGTCAGATGAGTGTGATGCGTAGTAGCTTGATCGGGGGACTCATGGCTAATTTGCAATTTAATCTAAATCGTAAGCAAACAAGAGTTCGAATATTTGAAGTGGGTTGCTGTTTTATGAATAATCAAGGTCATTATCAGCAAACTGAGAATATTGCTGGTCTTTGTTATGGTAATGCAGCGCCAGAGCAATGGGGACAACCTGCTAGAAATATAGATTTTTTTGATGTCAAGATGGATTTAGAGTCTCTATTCTGGCCGGAACAGTTAAGATTTGAAAAATTCATCCATCCAGCTTTACACCCAGGAAAATCTGCTCAACTTTACAGAAACAAGGAAATTGCAGGATGGTTAGGGGAGTTGCATCCGCATTTGCAAAGAAAATATGATTTGCCCAGATCAGCAATATTATTTGAATTGCATATTGATTCTTTATCCACGAGAACGTTGCCAAAAGTTAAGAAACTTTCCAAGTTTCCTCCTGTACAACGTGATATCGCTATCGTGGTGGATAATCATATCAGTGCTCAGGAGTTGTTAGATAGTATGAATGCAGAGAAAGTCGATATTATTTCTGAAATTCACTTATTTGATATTTATAGTGGAAAAGGAATGGAAGCAGGCAAGAAGAGTTTAGCTTTTCGTATTTTATTACAAGATACAGAAAAAACCTTAGTTGACAAGGAAGTAGAGGAAGCAATTGCAAAATTGCTTAACGTATTAGAATCAAAATATAATGCTAAGCTACGCAGATAATCTTATCTTAAGTAAGATTATGAAGTGTGTATCTTGTTGATTTAATTATTAAAGGACATTTTAATGTCTTCCCTGCATGGATTTTTTATTGATTTCAAAATATCTATATCCATTTCTCAAGTGTGAAAAGTCTTTGATACGATAATTTTAAAAATAAAGCACTTAAAATAAATTTTATCTATGAGTTTCATAGAATCTTATTTTTGTGTACGTGCTAAAATTTGTTCATATAGGTGGGTTAAACATGGCGTTAACAAAAGCAGAATTGACTGATCTGTTGTTTGAAAATGTAGGACTCAATAAGCGAGAAGCTAAAGAAGTAGTGGAATCTTTTTATGAGGAATTACGCTTAGCTCTTCAAAAAGGGGAAGGGGTTAAGCTTTCTGGTTTTGGTAATTTTCAATTACGTACTAAACCTCAACGTCCTGGACGTAATCCCAAAACAGGTGAAGAAATTCCTATTTCAGCACGTCGTGTTGTTACTTTTCATGCGAGCCAAAAACTTAAGTCAATGGTAGAGAAAAACTATCATGGAAAAAATGAAACTAAATAGTATTTTTTCTTCCGTACCTATAAAAGATTGTTTTACAGCTTGGGGAGTAAGCAAATTATGTGGAGCTAAATCTCATATTTTGCAATAGCGGGACTCTTCACAGCATTGCCCGATTAAGTGGCGCGGAAATTGATTTTATCTATTATCCAGTATCAAGGAAGGCCTCACTTATTTGACATTTGAATGATATTGTGAATCTCGATTTTACTATAAATGGCACATCACTATTTGCAGCCTGTAGAGGTAAATTTTAATAGATGTGCTGGGGTTTCATATTATTTAAAGGTAGAAATGTTACTTATTAGATAGGGTGCAGCAATCAAGGATACAGAATCAATGCTTCTTTCCTGATTTGTCTTGTAAGTAATTCTAATGTTGGAGTTTGTATTTGCTATAATTTAAATCGTCGGGGCGTAGCGCAGCCTGGTAGCGTACTTGCATGGGGTGCAAGTGGTCGGAGGTTCAAATCCTCTCGCCCCGACCAGTTTAATTTATTATCATATGATGGGCAGCATATGATAAATAATTATTTAAATAATGTAGTGTAATCTCTTCTCATATAATGAAGTATGAATTTGGTAGGCGAGTTTATTTGAATCTCTTATGTATACTGAGGAGATTTATATAATATTTTGGCTTCTCATTAATTTCCAAAAAGTTAATTCAAATGCGCATATTGCTCAGTAATGATGATGGGTATTTTGCGCCAGGTCTTGCGTGTCTAGCTGAAACCCTCTCAAGTATAGCTGATATAATTGTGGTAGCTCCGGAGCGTGATCGTAGTGGGGCGAGTAACTCATTAACGCTCGATCGTCCATTGAGTTTTCGCAAGTCACATAATGGGTTTTATTATGTTAATGGCACGCCGACAGATTGTGTGCATCTGGCAGTAACCGGTATGTTAGATGATTTGCCGGATATGATCATATCTGGTATTAATGATGGAGCTAATATGGGAGATGATACAATTTATTCAGGTACTGTTGCTGCTGCGACTGAGGGATTTCTCCTGGGTATACCCTCAATTGCTGTATCTCTCGTAAGTGTTTCTAATGGTAATTTCTCCACGGCAGCAAATGTTACGTTGAATATGGTAAAACAGTTCATGAAAGAAAAATTCCATGTGCCTATTCTATTAAATATCAATGTGCCTGATGTTCCACAAGAGCAATTACAAGGGTTGGATGTCACACGCTTAGGACGCCGTCACAAGGCCGAAGGGGTAATTAAAGCTCACAACCCACGAGGAAATATTGTCTTTTGGGTAGGTGCCGCAGGTGCAGCGCAAGATGCCGGAGAGGGAACAGATTTTTTCTCAGTTCAGAATAATCGAGTATCCGTTACTCCATTGCAAATAGATCTTACCCGATATGATCAAATAGAATATCTAAAAGATTGGTTAGGGTTGCCATGCTAACTTTGTTTGTGTAGAAAAAAATATGATGGGAGATTGATTTGTGAGCATGCGTCATTCTGGTATTGGCATGACTTCACAACGGACGCGGATGCGAATGGTCGAGCGTTTACGTGAACAAGGCATCACCGATGAAAGGGTGTTAACTGTAATGAACACAATCCCTCGTCATCTTTTTGTGGAAGAAGCTCTGGCATCTAGAGCTTATGATGATGTGGCATTACCAATCAATTTTGGCCAAACAATTTCAAGCCCATGGACTGTAGCTAGAATGACCGAGCTCCTTCGTGCAAATTCCTCTCTTGGTAAGGTTCTTGAGATCGGTACTGGCAGCGGATATCAGACCGCAGTGCTTGCTCAACTAGCGCAGGAAGTGTATTCAATTGAACGTATAGGGTCACTTCTTACTCGAACACGTATTCGTTTGCGTGAGCTCAGAATTAACAATATTCATCTGAGACATGCGGATGGATTACTTGGTTTTCCTGAAGTAGCTCCCTTTGACAGCATTATGATGACAGCTGTTACCACACAAGTACCAGAATTACTCCTAGAGCAATTGATGATAGGCGGTAGAATAGTTTATCCGAAAGGAAGTCGAAAGCAGAATTTGTGTGTGATAGAGCATACTTCTCAGGGTTTTATTGAGACCATGCTAGATGAGGTGAAGTTTGTTCCGATTTTATCTGGTGTCATTAGCAAATAAGCGAAACAAGAGCATGATAGAGATGCTGGGTATTATGATCAGGAAAAAGCCTATTTAGGAATTTATGGAGTTATCACAATGGCTATCTTAATAGTAAAATCGAAATTATTTACTATTTTATCTGGCGTATTATTTGTTTTTCCTTATTTTTTAATAACTGGTTGCGTTGCACCCTACCCAGCTCCAGTAGTTGAGTCTCAAAGAAACTTAAATCAGACAATAGATAAGGCACCTGGTAAGCAAACCTACATTATTCAAAGAGGAGATACCCTTTATGGGGTAGCGCTCAGACATGGCATTGATTATAAGGAACTGGCGCAGTGGAATGGGGTTGTAAATCCTAATGCACTTAAGATTGGCCAGGAAATTGATTTGTCCGTGCCATCTAAGCAAAAGCTAGTTTCTCAACAGGAAAAAGTAGTAATACCAGAGCAAGCGACTACGGTGCAGCCGACACTGTATTCAGTTTCTCAGCCAATATTACCTTACGAGAAAACTAAGCAACTTCCGCCATCAGCTTCACAACCTGACGTAGAGGCATCAGCCAGTTCGATTGTAGCGGAACCGAAAGGAATCAAATTGCCCTATTCCGAAACAGCTGTGGCTCAGGTAAGAGTTTCTAATAGTACATCTACTTCGCTCCCTACTAAAGCGGAGACGGTAGCAATAGCTCCAGTAATACAGAAGCCAGAAATAGCTTCAACCATACAAAAAGCAGAAACGGTTTCAGTAACACCAAAAATAGAACCTAAAGCAGAGACTATAGCCGTAACTCCAGCAACACCCAATATAGCTATGGCTCCAACAACACAAAAAATTGTTGAAAATGAGAGCCCTCCAAGAAGTAGTTCTCAAAAGGTTGAAGCTAACCGCAGCAATATTAAGTGGAGTTGGCCAGCACATGGGCAACTGCTGAGCAGATATACTGAAAAAACCAAGGGAGTGAGTATTTCCGGTCAACCTGGCCAGCCCGTATTAGCATCTGCGGACGGAACAGTGGTTTATAGTGGTAGCGGACTACGCGGATATGGAAAGTTAATTATCGTTAAACATAATAATACTTACCTGAGTGCTTATGGGCACAATAGCAAGATTCTGGTTCGAGAAGGTGAAACTGTGACGAAAGGTCAAAAAATAGCAGAAATGGGAAATACTGATAGTGATATTGTGAAATTACATTTTGAAATTAGAGAGCGAGGTAAGCCTGTTGATCCTCTTAAGTTTTTATCTAATTAATTGGAAAACGGCCTTGTTACTGTTATAGAATTTGTGCGGTTGAAGCTGAAAGAGTGATAATAATTCCTGAGTTTATGGTTCATTATAATTGATGAGCCTGGTAATTTTAATTTGTAGTAGAAATTAGTGAGATCTTTATAAAACTTCCTATTTTTTCGAAAACTTTGGTCGAATCAATCAAGCTGATGCCACTACATTGCCCAAAGCGGCGGTCAGAAAACAACACAAAGGCACCAGGCTACCTGGCAACAACTCCACCAAGCGGTGGTAGCTCACCAACCCTGGAAAATAACCTCGCTGATACCTCAACACGTCATTCAGGTAATCGTGCTCAAACGTCCGATAACCGGATAGATGAAACCCCACCATGATGGTCATGACTTCACTTAGACACAGCGCTTCTCTCCACTGATGCCGTTTTAGCCATGATTTCGACAAATGCTGCTCCCAACGCGGCTCAAACCCTCTATAAAAATTATCACTCGCACAAAAAATCGTTATAGTATTCATTGGAGTCTGGTTCCTCTCGTGATGAAATTCTTTTTCCAAATCACTTCATCATAAGGAATTCAGGTTCCTTTTACAGCTTTTGTTATCCCGAACTCACGTTATTTTAAATGCTTGCGTGATTATTTTTTATAGCAGAAGGGTTATTCTTACCAACGCTATAGCCTGTTAGAAGAAATTGCATAAGTATAGGTTAATCAACATATTGCAAAATTTATAGAAAATATAGAAAAGCAATTGATGCAGAATTTCTATACACGAGACTCAATCAGAAATTGCTTCCTTCGTTTTATAGGATGATCAGACAATGGTGCAATGCATGTGGCCAAGCTGTGGTATTCTTTACTATCTTGCTTTTACTCGGGAAGGGAGTGTATGGAGGATCTCTTCCTGGCTTGCACTCCTCCTAAAAGAAGAAATATTCAAGGACAGACAAAGTTACGGGGAACAATGTTATCTGCCACTGGATAATACTCTCGTATTGAACTGGGCGGTATCCGGCTGATTTGTTAAAGCTGTTCAATTCTCTTGAGGTAAGAATATGATCTTGATCTTACGAACTACTCTTTGGAGATCCATGTTTTTTACCGGTGTTTGGTGGATTCTGATACAAGGCAAGACAGACACTTGGTTTGTGGGCTTGATCAGTATTTCGTTGGCACTGGTGACTAGCTTCATTTTACTGCCGCCGAATCAATATAGGTTCTCCTTCTCAGGCTTTGCCCATTTTTTAATCTATTTCTTTGCATCGTCACTGAAAGGCGGTATTGCTGTAGCCTGGATGGCTATACGCCCGAATCCTGATCTTCATCCCAACATATATAAGATTACTCCACGTTTGCCAGAGGGCTTGGGACGAGTGATTCTAGCTAATACCATAAATTTGCTACCAGGCTCATTAAGCGTAGAGCTAACTTCCAGTAATTTATATGTACATGTGCTGGATGAACGGCAATCTATAGAAACAGAAGTACGGAGTATTGAAGAAAAAATTGCACACATGTTGCGCTTAGAACTGAAAAATTAATGAATAGTCTTAATCAACTCCTCGCGGTGTTTATACTTGCCACTTTATCAATTGCTTTAGTGCGGGTGGCACGTGGACCTACAACTGCAGATCGTCTGCTGGCAGCTCTACTGTTCAGTACGTCCGGTGTGGCAATATTGTTATTATTAGCCTTTATTGAAGAGACACTAATACTTTTAGATGTTGCCTTGATATTTTCTTTGCTCGCAGTCATCTCTGGCGTAGTCTTTGCTCAGCGTGCTTGGCGAACAAAAGAGGAAAAAAATGAATATTCTTGAGTTATGCAGTATTGTTTTTCTAGTGGTAGGGGCTATTTTTTTCTTAGCGGGCACCATAGGGTTGTTGCGCTTTCCTGATGTTTATACTCGATTGCAAGCCTTAGCCAAAGTGGATAATCTGGGACTGGGTTTCACCAGTATCGGCTTACTATTTCAAGCCCCAGAATTGATGATTGCCATGAAGATTATTCTGATCTGGTTACTAACCTTGGTTGCGAGTTCCACAATAAGTTTCCTTATTGCCAGACGTGCAATGAAGAGAGGAGTTATTCCATGGAGAGCGAAGGAGCATATAATTGAGTAGTAGCTTGATCCTGGATTTATTATTGGCTGCTATCTTACTTTGGATTGCCATAAGGTCATTGATTACTCCAGATTTATTTCATGCAATAGTGTTATTCATGATTTTTGGCTTACTTATGGCATTAGCTTGGGTTCGGCTTGATGCTCCAGATATCGCGTTAGCTGAAGCTGCAATTGGTGCTGGCCTTACTGGGGCACTGTTGCTGGATACAATAGGATATTTAGACAGAGACCATTAAAATCATGTCAATGAAGAGCTTGCTTAATACTCTGGTTATAATTTTTTCCGCTACTTTGGGAGCAACGCTGATTTGGGCTATCTTAGAATTGCCGCTTTCAAATCACATTCATTTATCCGGGCAAGTACTGGCACAACTTGATACTACGGGTGTAAGACATCCAACAACAGCGGTGCTACTCAATTTTCGTGGTTTTGATACGCTACTGGAAGTAATGGTATTGCTATTAGCTTTGCTAGGGGTCTTGGATCAAACAAAAAAATGTACTCAAAAAAATTTAAGTATAAGCATTCGCTTAACTCAGTCCTACTTCCAAACTCTGGTGTGGTCAGCACGTGTGCTTGTGCCGGTAATGGTTCTGGTGGCAGGTTACCTGCTAGCGGTAGGGGAATACCAACCGGGTGGGGCATTCCAAGCGGCTGCTGTTCTTGCTGCAGCAGGTGTATTGCTGAATTTGTCTGGCTTATTCCCTTCCTGGAGAGAGCTGTCATGGGGGTTCCGTGCAGGGTGTATCTTCGGTTTGCTATTGTTTTTGCTAATCGCTGCAATAACATTGTTTCTATCCCCTGGCGTGCTACTGCAATATCCAATAACTTTAGCTGGCATGTTTATATTGATAATTGAGGCGGGGCTTACCTTATCTCTTGGACTTATTCTGGCAGGGTTCTTTTTATTATTATCTGATGAAGTAAATAATAAGGAGGTTGATGAATGACAGGCACACTTATTTATGCCTGTGTCGGCGCTGTATTGTTTGTTTGCGGTGTGACAGGATTGATTCTGCTGCCACATCTGCTACGCAAAGTATTAGCTTTTAATATCATGGGTAGCGGTATATTTCTTATGCTGGTGGGTTTAGGACAGCACGATAATATATCAGACCCCATACCACAGGCTATGGTTCTTACCGGAATTGTTGTGGCTGTTGCTGCTACAGCTTTGGCTTTAGCTTTCGTTCGGCGGTTATTTTATCTTACCGGCAAAGCACAATCAGTAGCGAATTTGAAAAGCTTAGATCAAACCGAGGAAAAGCTCATAACGATGGAGAGAAATAAGGAAGGGGATGCGTCCAAGTGAGCGATCCTATACCTTGGCTGATTTTGCTGCCTTTACTATGGGGATTGCTATCTTTTCTGCTAGGTGCGAGGCGGGGAGACCAAGTAGCGGTCGTATGTTTGGTAATTCAGCTAGCTTTGGTAGCATTATTAGTAGGGCAAGTTGTCTCGGAGGGGAGGCAGTATTATGCCGTAGGTGGTTGGGGCGCTCCTCTTGGAATTAATTTGCACGTAGATGGTCTGGCTAGTGTAATGTTATTGCTTACTCATGTGGTAATTCTGCCACTAGGGATTTATGCGCGCTATTATTTTTCTCATGATGTCAAGGGTGTCGGTTATTTTTGGCCCATGCTCGGTTTTATGTCAGCAGCTATAAATACGTTGTTTATGTCTGATGACATATTCAATATATACGTTACTATAGAATTATTAGGCTTGGCGGCAGTTGGACTTGTCGGAATAGCCGGCAATACAGAGTCGATATTGGCAGCTATACGCTACCTGCTGGTTACTTTGCTTGGTTCAGGTGTTTATTTGGCTGGTGTTGCGCTGATTTATGGAAGCTATGGCAGTGTATCGTTAACTGTGCTAGAGCCATTAATTGAAAATGAAGTTTCTGTGGCAGTATTCCTCGCAGCTATATTGATGCTGGTCGGATTATTGCTTAAAACAGCTTTATTCCCTTTTCATTTCTGGTTACCATCAGCTCATGGTGGGGCGCTCACACCAGTATCAGCCTTGCTTTCGGCATTAGTCATTAAAGCTTCTTTTTATCTCATCCTGCGCATGTGGCTTGGCGTATATGCTCCATTGGCGACAATACCGACAGCTCAACTGCTGGGGGGGCTGGGTGCGGTGGCCATACTGTGGGGATCAGTTATGGCATTTAATCAAACACGACTGAAGATGTTGATAGCTTATTCTACTGTTGCTCAGATTGGCTATTTTTTCTTACTTTTTCCTTTGATTACTGAGGTTGGCTCAGGAGCGGCCGAAATTGCAATGCAGGGCGGTGTGATTCAGCTTGTGGCGCATGCTTTAGCCAAAGCGGCAATGTTTGCCGCCTCTGGCGTAATGATACTATCGATGGGTAAGGATAACATAGCACTGCTAAGCGGAATTTCCAGTCGTTTACCACTTACTCTGTTTACTTTTGCTTTGGCAGGAGTAACCCTCATGGGGCTACCCCCTACCGGGGGGTTTATAGCTAAGTGGTTAATGGTTAGCAGTGCTGTGATTAGTGGCCAATGGATCTGGGTAGTAGTAATGATTCTGGGAGGATTGTTGAGTGCAGGGTATGTATTTAAAGTGTTGCGCCAAGCTTTGTTGCCAGCCGCAGCGGAGATGAAATTCAGACCTGTAAATCCTCCTCTGGAATGGCCTGCTTTTTTGCTTGCTTTTATGAGCCTGTCGTTGAGTTTTGTATCGGGTAATGTTTTAAATATACTGGGGGCGGGTTGAGCGTCAACGAGTGCCTGCTTTTGCTCGTGCTGGCCAGTTCTCTGGTGCCAGGCGTTATCATTTTCTTTCTGCCAGAGTCACGCATTCGCTTACGCACTCTATTAAATCTGACGGGAGCAATTCTCAAGCTGCTGCTGATAGGATACATGCTATGGGGCATTCAGCATAATCAGATCTATATTTTTCGTCACAATTTACTACCTAATCTGGAACTAGTACTAAAGGTAGATGCGTTAGCTGCACTCTTTGTCACCTTGTCAGCAGCACTATGGCTCTTGACGACCTTTTATGCTGTCGGTTATTTAGAACGCTCGCCTCATCGTAGCCGCTTTTTTGGTTTCTTCAGTCTTTGTGTTACTGCTACTGTGGGTGTGGCAATGGCGGGTAATCTGTTTACTTTCTTTATTTTCTATGAACTGCTGACACTATCCACCTATCCTTTGGTAGTGCACCGAGGGACAGAAGCAGCCATTCGCGCTGGAAACATCTATCTGATCTATACACTTTCTGGGGGAGCAGTATTGCTGGTAGGTATAATCTGGCTGTACAGTCTGCTGGGCCAAGTTGAGTTTATTTATGGTGGTGTGGTAGCTGCATTAGATTCAAAATATTCGCCTCAGTTACAGATAATTTTTCTATTACTTATTATTGGATTGGGTGTAAAGGCTGCCTTGGTGCCGTTACATGGCTGGCTGCCGCAAGCGATGGTGGCACCAGCACCAGTATCAGCTTTGCTTCATGCAGTGGCCGTCGTAAAAGCAGGGGCTTTTGGTATCATACGAATTGTATATGAAGTTTATGGTGTGGAATATTCGCAAAGCATAAATTTGCTCACACCGCTTGCTATAGCAGCTTCGATTACTATTATCTGGGGGTCACTGCGTGCTCTTTGGCAGGACGATTTAAAACGGCGACTTGCTTATTCCACTGTCAGCCAAGTCTCATATATTGTTCTTGGAGTGAGTTTGTGTAGCCCAGTAAGTACTATTGGTGGAATTGTTCATCTTGTTCATCAAGGGATCATGAAAATTACCCTCTTTTTCTGCGCTGGTAATTATGCTGAGACCTTAGGTATCCATAAAATAAGTGAGATGAATGGAGTCGGATGGCGCATGCCATGGACGTCATTAGCTTTTTGCATAGCTGCACTTGGTATGATGGGGGCACCATTGACAGCGGGCTATATTAGTAAACTCTATCTCAACCAAGGTGCAGAGATAGCAGATCAGATGTGGGCAAGCTGGGCATTGACTGCTTCAAGCATCCTTAATGCAGCTTATTTTTTGCCAATCATGTATCGGTTCTGGTTTAAAGCTCAGCCCCAAACTTGGGTACAAGAACGTATTCATGCCAGGGGACGATGGGAAACTCATGGGCTCTTACTGATACCGCCTCTTGTTTCTGCTGCTGCAACTTTAGTAGCAGGCATATTTGCTGATACCGACTGGAGCCCATTATACTGGGTGAAATTGATTGTTAAACGTGAATATTTGCCTTAATGTCATCTTCTTTCCTTAGTAAAAAAGCAAATACTGATCTTATTAAATGCAAATTAAGAGCTAACTCGTAAATAATTCCAGAAAAATAGAGCCGCAGCCAGCTTTCCGAAGACATGCACCATAAGCCCTTTATAAGAACGAACTTTGCTGGCACATTCAATGCCTGTCTTTTCTTCAATCCAGTCAAATAATGCTTCAATCGGTTGCCGCACGCAAGACACCGCGGTAGACAACCATTGACCCTGTAGTTCGAGGCAGGGTTGCCCTTTTTGTTTTTTAACGGGTATCAAGACAGTCAGATTCTGAGCTTGCCTGACCTCTTCGGCGTCGGGCCGTTCAATTCCAATTCCCAATAAAAAATGTAGAAGCAGGGTGCGCGTATAGGTAGTTAGGAAAGCGATACTTGATCGGCAAGCGTTATCAGTAGGACCTGGTCATCTAGACAGAGCGAAACTGCCATATCTTGACGAGCCGACTACCAGCTAAGCATGCTAAAGAGATAATAGAAAGGATCAGCACTCTGTCACATTCCTACAAGTACAAATATCAAAAGCTATACCTTGAATTTGAATCCACAGCCAATTAAAAAACTTTAATAGTTGAATTATTATCGTGCTAGAACTATAAAGTTTGCCGATCATTAGGTACTAATAAAGTCATCAAGGTCGAGACATCAATCCATCTGCTATTGAGGTTAGCAATATCACCTGAGATAATAGAAGGCAAATTGCTCGGTTCTCCCAGATCAGTTAAAACCATTGCTGCACCATTGAAATTTTGTGAATATGTATATTCACTTATCGTGATGATAGTTTTAATTCCTGCGGCATAGGAGGACTGTAATCCATTTTCTGAATCTTCAATTGCGATGCATTGTTGAGGCGGTAGCCCAAGTTCTTTAAGTGTCCAGTGATAAATGTCTGGCGCAGGTTTTTTTTGGGCTACGATATCTCCAGCACCAATAACATCAAACCAACTAAGAGATTCTTCCCCCAGTGTATATTTTAATAGAGAAGTTACATTTTCTAATGTTGTGGTTGTAGCAATTCCTATTTTTATTTCATTTTCACGCAATTCATAAATTAGTCGTGCTATACCAGGGCGCAGGGGAATGTTCCCTTTTGCTAATAAGTTAACAAAATATTTAGTTTTAGTTTTATGTAATTCAGCGATCCAATTAGACAAATCACGCTTGCTTAATATGTCGGGCGCGTATTTTTCAATGTAATAGCGGATACGTTCTTTGCCACCGGTAATTTTGAGTAATTTACCATATAGTTCAGTATCCCAATGCCAATCAAGTTCAAACTCTTTAAATGCAGCGTTAAAAGCAGGGCGATGCCCGTCTCGTTCTGTTTCGGCAAGAGTGCCGTCAACATCAAATAGTACTGCAGAAAGCGGGATATTATTTTTTTTCATAGATGAATTGATGTTTTATAGCTGGCACGTTGCAGACGATCAGAAATTGCTAGCCATGCTGGGTCTGTAGGAGGAGTTTCTACTAATATGCAAAAAAAATTGTCTTGATCTAGTTCACGGAGTGTCGCATATAATTGATGGCCATATTCGATCGGATCAGCCGGCATTAAGAAAAGATGAGTATTTTCATTTATAATTTGGGAGAAATAATCGGAACCAGACCATGCAATTAGAGCAGTTCTTAGCCCACTTTTATTCAATTGCTGTGCACGTTGTTGAATGTATTCGGTGGGCCAAACTTCGAGAGATGTCATGGGAGCGTAATGGGAGGATAAACCACCCGGAGCCCGTAAAGATGTATTTAGGTTTTCTTTCAATTTAATTTTTTGTTTTAGTATCTCTTCAAGTGATTCTACAGGAATACCGCCGGGTCGCAAAAGAACAGCTTCTGAATGATAAAAGCTAATAATGGTGCTTTCCAGGCCGACTCTACAAGGTCCTCCGTCCAAAATCATGCTCACTTCACTGCCAAATTCTTCATATACATGATTTGCCGAAGTGGGGCTTATTCTACCAAAGCGATTTGCTGAAGGTGCGGCAAGCGCTTTATTTTCCCCGAGTGCTTTTAGTAGAGCAAGTGCAATGGGATGATCGGGAATGCGTAAGCCGACAGTATTTTGGCCGCCCGTTACATTAAGCGGTACATGTGAGCTTCTGGGCAGGATTAGGGTAAGAGGCCCTGGCCAGAAATGCTCGGCTAATAACCAGGCTGAATCCGGAATATCAATTGCCCAATAATCTAATAAATGTACCTCTGCGAAATGCACTATAAGAGGATGGTCGACAGGTCGACCTTTTATTTCAAAAATTTGATTTATCGCTGAAACATTGGTGATATCAGCTCCGAGTCCATAAACAGTTTCTGTAGGAAAGGCGACGTTTTTACCCGCTTTTAGAAGAGTAACAGCCGCAGTAATTTTATCATTCAGCGAAAGTAATGATTCTCGATTACTCATACTTTTGGTAAATAAATATACACAAAAAACAAAAATTGTGTTTTCTCTTTTAGCGCTAGTTTTAGAATTCTGGATTAATGAGTGCCGTATCCATGATGTCACTGTCTGATATGGGCATGGTAAGTAAGAGATTATTGTTAAATATCAAATGCAACGACGCAGACTATCGTTTCTAGGTAATCTTACTAAATTCTATTGTAGGTTAATTAAGAGCGCTTGCAGATAATTAAAGTTCGCAAGGAGCATGTCATATTTTAAATGATTTTACCTAATTTCAAAATCAGGAAATTCGTTTTGTCGACCTTTGTTCAAAAAAGAATTAAAAAATTTAAATTCTGAAAGGGCAGCCGACAACCGATCCTTTGCCCAAACTATTGAAGTAGTAATAAAAATTAATTTTTTCTGAAATACCCTGCTATAAATATGGAAAAACTACTTGACTAAAACGATGAAGGTGACTAGCCTG
>NZ_FORD01000097.1 GCF_900113925.1 Nitrosomonas sp. Nm34 | reverse complement strand
CCAAGGCTAAAAATTAGATCTGACTTCATAATATATTTATTCCTCTAAATAAATATATTATGGCGATAAGCCAATTCCACAATTGTGTAATGATTCACAGCGTACTGTTCCCTAACAGGTGCAGGCACTGTTTGATTGGTAGCATTGAATAATTCAACTATGGTAAAAATTACCATAGTTGAACTGTATGCTTGCTTAAAGCATGTTGATTTTAAATACCTCAACCGAGGTAATAAAAATTAACATGAAGAGAAATTATTTATTATTAACCACCTCAAACCTAGATTTACATCTTTTAGCCAATCACTTAGCAACACCTTTGATCTTCTCGACCATTCTAACTCCGCTCAACCCTAACATGGCTAGCACCAATTCTAGCAAGTAGTCAGTATGAATATCCGGCAGAGTCTTAAACGGCAGCTCAAATGCCTGAACGATCCAAAGCATGAAGGGTTGACCAATGAATGCCCAAAAGCACCCAAACACGCAGCACCAACCCAAAGCAGGACGCCAGCCTGCAACAAAAACAGAGGAACTAGCTGCCTCAATTTTATTAATCTCACGTTGATCTGCAGCTGCTTGATTGATAGCTTTCTGCAGATCGCCTTCCAGTTGTTCCCTAGCCCTCGCCCGCTCGTTCTCATTTGGTATTAAATCAAGAACTTTATCAATGATTGGCGTTATCGCTGGAAAGAGTAATTGCCACATATGATTATTTCTCCGCTAACTGTTGTTTATCGGTCATGCATAATTGATATTCCTGCTGTCTTCGCTTGGTCAGTCCAGCCATAACCTTGCCGCCCGCTTTATCCCATCGCAAAATTTCCTGACACGCCCCCAAGTAATCAGGTGGATCGCGCCTCAATTTCTTGACTAATGTCGATCGACAAAAAGCGGAAGCGCCTATGTTATAGGCCAAGCTAATAAATGCATCGCTCTCATGTTGATATACAGGCACATCACCAACGCATTTGGATATCTGTTCTGTAATTTCACTGGCGTCACGATAGAGCATACCAAGCGCGCGAACAGGATCTGTTTTATCCCCAGCCTTGACGCCTTCAGTAGTGCCAAATCCTATCGTCTGCACTCCTACCCCATCATCGTAGGCAACACCGCGATATTGTTCTAACCCAGCGATCGACACTATGACGAAGGCTGACAGTGCGATTAAAGAATTCCTTGTTCTCATAATGTAATTATCACGTAGATGTTGACCGCAACAATCACTACGATCGATGGAACCAAAAATTCCAGCCTTGCCTGATTACTCCAGTTCCTGATATCAAACCAATACAGCATACATTCGGCACCTCGCCGTTCCTGATCCATAGCAACGCGCTGGCCAAGTTCCCACATGTACCAGCTCGCTACTACGGCAATAGTCACAGCAATTGGGTGCGGCAGTAATAGTAAAACGGTAATCATCGCCAACGCCGCGACAGAATGAATCAGAATATCTTTTAAATTTTTATACATTGTTTTTATTTCACCAAAGGATTTAATAAAGATATAATCAAAGCTCCTACACCGAATTTAGTTTTGCTAAGTTCGCCCAAGGCAAGTTTTCGGACTTGCCTTGTTCAATTAATCTTTATTAAGTGCAGCAAATCGTTTCTCGATAGTTTGCTCAATCAGGAATAGCAGCCTGGTTGCCATGTTTCCAGAGATACCGGCAGCAGCTGCGCAGATGCCCACCGGATAATTCAGCGACGACAGAACCATGAAAGATGCCAGCCCAACAAATCCGCTGGTGACTACCTCCCCTATCAGCTCAATTAAATTGAATACCCTTGTATGCCCCGCTCTTAGCTTTGAGTACCAGCTAACCACGCCACCGAAGAAGGACATGCCCACCGCCAGCATCCACGTAGCAGCGCCCC
Organism: Nitrosomonas sp. Nm34; assembly: GCF_900113925.1. Lineage (GTDB taxonomy): Bacteria > Pseudomonadota > Gammaproteobacteria > Burkholderiales > Nitrosomonadaceae > Nitrosomonas. The sequence continues at coordinate 4,358 of NZ_FORD01000097.1, read as the reverse complement.
AGTTTGTTGGATCGTTCTCTTGCATTGCGCCTCCCCTATTGTTTTTTGATGCCGTAAAGTCTGAATGTACCGCTGGCGATATTGCCGCTGCTCATCATGAACCGGATGCCGGTCAATGCTCCTGTGTTGTCGTTTGTTCCTGCTCCAGATATCAGCGCCAAGGACGGATTAGAGTTCATATATGCACCATGGAAGTGCAGTAATTTTCTGATGGTGGCATTGGTCACATTCCTGACATGCATAGTGAAATCAAGACTCGCTCCAACGCCTTCACCTATGGGTATTGCCGCCCCTGCAGCACTGGCGCTAGCACCATATGCGTTTGATCCATCGGTTGACATTGCATTGTGGTATCTGTAACCGGTTGTCAGATAAGACCCGCCAAGCTTCATGCGACAATTGAGATTCTGCCCGGGAGATGCCGGCACGATGGCTGTGCCAAGTATCATGTATTCATCGTAGGTGCTGTTAAAAGTGGTTTCCAGGTCAACTGTGGCGGATGCCGATGCAGTTACCGATGAGAGCAGTACCATGCTGCCGGAAATGTTTGTTGGACTGGATTGGCTAATCGTCCAGGAAGCCTTGGTACCACTGCCTACCGTGTAGGTGACATTGACTACCAGAGCGCCTGTAGATGGGTTATAGCTCGTAACGATGCCATACATTGCATTAGTAGAAGGTGCGGCCGTGTCCGCAAGAGCTATGAACATGCCACCAACCCAGCTTTTACCCGTGCTGGCTGTGAATGATTTGCTGCCGGTGCCAATAGCTATGCTGGAGGCGCTGGTACCGGTAACCGCATTCAGGTTCATGGCTTCAATAGCTGCATTAATCTGTGCGCCAAAGGTTGCCAGCTCTGAAAAAAACGTGTTCATGGCCGCATTAAACTGAGCCTCAGTCATGTTACTCGTGTTTGGCAGCGGCGTGCTGAGTGGATCGATTGCCATCAAATTCCCTTCAATGTTAGGTTGATTTTCGCTTGCTTGATATTGCTCAGGTCAATTGGGAAGCGCTGATAAACGCCGATCAGGACGAGTGGTTCAGCATAGACATGGTCCAGGTTATCCAGCCCGGACCAGACCACGGCTTTGGCATTCGCCTGTTCACGGAATTGCCTCACTGTGTTTACCCGGTTAGCTTCTGTTGCCAGTTCAAGTTCTATGAGTGGCTGGCTTGGCACGGGTGTGAGCGTTGCTTTACCGAAACTGTCCCAGGTAATTTCACTGTAGTTTTCCGCATCCGACACTGGATTCCATTCGATCTCTCCCAGGTAAATTGCCTGGCCCACTGCAAATCTGGACAGCTCGCAGATGCCGGATGGATCGGTCAGTGTGATGGTTACCACCGGATCGCCCACGGGAGGCACATCGAAAGTGGCCGTCACTTTGTCGTAAACAAAAGGCGAGAAGCACCACTCATAAGGCGTGGTGGCGTGGCGATTCAATAGATCCTTATTAATCGTTAATACGGTAGGCCCGCCCACACCATCCTTCACGATAATTTTTGCGGTCGCAGCTTTGATCCCTTCCAGCATCACAGCATTAATTCGCTGCCCTGGCTTTATGGTTACGGTTAGAGGAGATGCTCCTTTGCTCGGGTTGCCCTGGTTCCAGTCGAACATGCGAAAACGGTTCGTGTAGCCCTTGAGAAACCATTTGTCTGTTGAGGTCGCTGGTGGGTTATTGAGATTGCTGGCTACCAGCGACTTATATACCAGATGGCTATCGGCGGTGATTACGCTGACCTCGGCATCCTGTGCATAAGTAGTTCCTGAATTCCAGGCAGGTTCCCCCGTATACGGTTCAGCAATCGTACTGCTGACAAAGCGTGCATCAGTGATATCAATCGGGAGAAAAGCCTTCATTTCTTTTGTTCCGTCCTGAATGCGTTTCCGCTAGGCGCGGTAACGGCGTCAAACTTATTCGCCATGCGATGGAGATCTGCTCCCTGCTCTTTCACTGCCTTCAACACCTTACTCAGCACGATAACAACATCATCCTGATTCAACTGGATAGGCTGATTATTGTTAGTGGTGACTGTATTAGGTCTAGTGCTTTCCACAATCTGAACCGGGCCAATATCATCACCAACAAAACCGCCCTCAGCAAAGCCAGATGGCTTGCCATCTTTACCAGCTTTATGCAATTTTTCCAGCGTATTAAGACCAATGTTATCTACCGCGGGAGCGGAGAACACATATTCACGACCATGCACGATGCCGACCGGATCATCTGTGCCAGTATTTCCGGTATAGCCCCCACTTGCAAAGCCGCGAAACTGATCAAAAGACCGTGCTGAAGTCAGCGTGTTTTTATCAACAATCGATGTAATGTTGGCTTGATTGAGAAGATCACGTCTAACTTCGCTTGATACCGTTCTATTCTCAAAAATGTGCTTAGCATTAATAACATTTTCAAGAATACTTATGCTGTTCGTATCATTTAACGAATTCAGTGCACTGGCTGTATTTACAATATCCTTGATTGATATGTGCTGTTTTGTCAGCTCGCGAGCAATATCATTTGCAGCGATCCTTTCTTCAAAGAGGCTTCTCGCATCAATGACGTTTTTATCTGTGATGCTATTAGTCCGGTTAACATCGGTACGATTGATAATGCTCTGCGCACCAACTAAGCCGCCATTTGCATAGCCTTCCTGCCTGCCATGCCTGGCGGTTTCGTGCAATTGATCCAGCGTGTGCAGACCAAGATTGTTTACGGCTTCCTGACTGAACACATACTCGCCCGCGTGCACGATGCCGGCAGGCTGGAATTTACCGCCTGATCCAGTGAAGCCTCCATCTGAGTATCCTTTCCTGGAATCCAGTCTCTTCAATCCATTGTCGTCATAGAATTTATTAATGTCGGCAATAGAGACTCCGATGGAACGTGAAAGCTGTTCAATGTTTATGTCAAACTGTTGAGCCGTGTTTGCTACTTTGAGTAGATCGTTTTTATTGGCCTGGTAGAAATTGCTCACCAGCTGATCGGATATGCCATAAGCAGGAGTCGCGGAAATACCAGGAGTCACGGCTTCAGATAGCCGCTGCACTCCCAGTGCATCAGTGGTCGCGTTGATTTCGCCAATCGAGTATCCGGTAGCTTTGGAGATATCACCGGAACTATAACCTAGCTCTAAAGCCTTGTTATAAATCTTAAGAGGATCATTTATATTAGCTTCTACAAAAGCCTTGATCTCTGCATCGCTGGCTTTTGTCTTAATGCCAGAACCGCTAAAACTAAACGAGCTGAATCCTCCGCTACCACCGCTGCCAGTACTGCCTGAGCCGCTTGTGTTAGCTGTTTTTATAGCTGCCTGAAAGTTTGCAAGTGCTTCTGCAATGGTTTTAGTGTTTGTTTCGATTCCGTTCAGAAAATCAATCTGCGTTTTAGCATCTTCCAGAATCTTGTCCAGCCGAATCATTTCACTCTTGAAACCATCCTCAAGCGACTTTTTGGAATCTTTCAGCGCATTGAGCGATCGTTCTTCTGTGCTCAATTGATCGTCGGTCAGCGCGCCGAGCTCACCCAACATACTAGCGGTCTTGGCCTGCTCGAATGCAAAATCAAAGCTGCTGGTAAAGCCGGAGGTTGATTGCTGCTTCAGTACGTCCAGTGCCTGGCTGATATCATCTAAATTCGGTAATCTGCCACCAGCGCGAGCGGTAGTAAGCGCCGCTTCTATCTGCGCCTTGGCTTCGTTCCGCTCCATTGGGCGGATAGCATTGACTGTGCTTTTGAGTGCATCCGATAATGATTTCAGTTTGCTGATCGAATCAGTGACATTCTCAATCTGAATATTGATTCCATCTAGGGCGGTATTGTATTCATTGGTCAGCCGGGTGCGCTCGGCATCAACTGATCTCTGAAGATCTGCATAGGCTGTATTGACTGCATTCAAGCTATCTTGATCAATACTGTTAAAGTAGTCAGCAGTTATGCCAGCAGCACGCATCATTTCATCAGTCAGCACTCCGCCAGCCCTAACGAATTCCCTCAGCGCTTCAGTTATAGCCTCCTTGCCCATGTCTACAGTTAATCCGAACTGACTGAGCGCATCGTTAGCCATGGTACGTTTGATGCCAGTTACTTCCTCTGGGGCAAATGTACCGGCAAGGGATAGCAGGTTCTGGTTGTCATTCGTTTTTTTCAAATCGACAGAATTTAAATAATCAAGCGTAATGCCAACCGTGTTCATCACGCTTTCAGCAGCGGCAGTCAGTAATCCGCCTGAGCTAACAAACTCTCTGACGTATTCTATTAACTGCTCTCTGCTGATATCTGCCGATATTCCAAACTGGCTGAGCGCATCGCTCATCATAGAGTATTTAATGCCTAGCACTTCATCGGGTGCAAGGT
>NZ_FORD01000098.1 GCF_900113925.1 Nitrosomonas sp. Nm34 | reverse complement strand
TTCGTTGGCCAGCTTAACTGCTGACGCTCTAAATTCGGCTGTATAAGTTTTGGTTTTTTCTCGCTTCATATTAGGATCACACTCTTTTCAGATTATTTTAAATTGTGTGTCCGGTTTAGTGTAGCCACATCACAGCCAGCCGGTCACACTTTTCTTTTCATATCTGAGATAGTTCCAAAGCTTTTCTTGCATCAGGTAACTCCGAATATATGAGATTTCGAGAATAGATGGATAGGTAAGCCTAACCAGAATTAGACCTCCAAAATGGCGCAATATAGTACATCAGAAATGGCATCTAATACGACAAGCTGCGTGCTATTTCCTAAGAAACTGTCTCGTCAAACGATTTCTATTAGAAGCAAGGATTTTGATAATAAGCTAAGAGGGCTATCCAAAAAGGATATAAATGATGAGGAATGGAGCTTGATCAAGAAGAGTTTGATTCTGTCAGCAATACCACAGGGTCAGACTTTATATTTGATATTCCCGCTTTCTTTTTTCCGCCTGCTTCACAGCCCGACTGACGGTAGCATAACTCATGCCAAAATACTCACCTACTTGAGCAAGCGTATAGTGTCCGCTTAAATACGCCTGAACCATGCCTTCATCACGGCTCTTATAGCGATCAACAAAATAGTTCAATGGTTTAATCGGGGCTTGTGTTTGCTTTCTGGAGATATCTTTGAGTGATTGTTCAGGGTTGAGTTTACATTGCATATCATTGACAAAGTCATCATTACCTAAATAAATCTGATTTTTCAACCATTGCCAGGGGGGTGTTCTTTACCGGCTTTAACAAAAGCTCGATAGTGTTGCTGCGCGACACGCTTTGTGTTGTCAAATCGAGCGAGGATCCACCCGGTCGTTAAACAGGCATCCTTTTTCTCATATCCAGCCGTTGCACGATAACTGCTCCAGCGCCACGCTTTGGCACTTCGCACCATCTGTGCCCGCACCGGGTTCAAGGCAATATAACGCGCCAATTCCAGCAGATAGACATCTTTCTGTACAGGATGGCTTTGAAACAACCTTGAAACACGTGGCCAACACGCTGATGCTGCCGATTGAAATATTGCGTGTAAGTACCGTTGAGGTACTTCATTCCCTTGGACAGGGTGGGAGAATTGGTTTCAATCAATAAATGGTAGATTGTCCATGAGACAATAAGCATGGCAATACCAGTCATAACGATTGGGCATGTTCTGTTGCAATAGTAAAAACTGTTGACGATCAATCTCATCATGATAGATGTCTTCCCGTGCGTTGCCGCGTGCTGCTACATGATACAGCTCCCCGGCAAATTGAAGGTTAAAATATTAGGGGGTGATGTCAAATGTAAGCCCTGACCCCAATGGTACTGCCGCGGCTTGAAAGTGCTTGATTGAGCCTAATATTGGGCTTCCCGGAAAATTCAGAAAAAATTGCTAGAAGCAAAGAATCCAGTAAAAATCTGTCAATCAGTGCATAGTGCAACCAACCTATTTAGGCGATAATGCTTTTATTGGTGCGGGATAAAACCATATTGGTTTGCAACAAAGTAATAGCATTCATATTCCCAAGCGATTGAAGAAATCGCCCAAGAACCCAATGGACAAAATTGTTGCCGGCATTACTGATAGAAGAGAAGCAAGGAATGCGATATACAAAATGGGATATTACACAATGTTTGAAATTGCAACGTATTTTTATGTTCATTACCGTACTGTTAGTTGAGCAATTCGTTCATTTTGCAAGATACAATGACTGACACTTTTTCACACATTCGTGACCAACCGGTCCTGCAGGGACTGTTGCGATGGCAGGGAGGCTGGGTGGCGGCTGGCAATCAGCTGTTTACGATCGACGTCCATAAGAAAAGCGCCGCACCCCTTGATCACTCCGGCTTGGACGCCGTCCTAGACGTGGCAGAGGCCTCAGCAACGGCTCTCGTTTTCGGAACGAAGGGCCAGCAGGCCAAGCTTGTTGTGGCCAATAGCAGCGTACCCGAAGTCGAGATCCCTTTACCCGTGGAGGTTCTCTCGGATCCTTCCCGCTGGCGGCTGGCGGCCGCCGGCGAGAAGGTTGTATTGATCAGCAACAATCTTGCCTTCTCCTGTAAGGTGCCAGACTACAAGTGGTCACCGGTAAGGATGAGTCAAAAGCTTATGAGCCAAGAGCTTTGGCGAGCTAAAGATAGAGCAAATCTTCTGAAATCGATTCTGATCTGCGACGCGCAAGTTTTCGTTGCGGTTGATCAAGGTGAGTGGGGCGGCGGGCTCTGGTCGGTTGAACTCACGACTGGAACGGTCTCGCTCGTCGAAAAGGATTCGAATCCCGCGACTGGATTGGCTTTGGATGACAAGGGCCGTGTCTGGGCGACTTGGGGACTGGCTCATAAGATGATCCGGCAAGGGACACTCCGTGTGTTGGAGGGCAATAACTGGCGGCTTGTCTCCCAAACGGACAATCTCGACAAAACACGCCAGAAGAACTGGTCGCTGCCGTCGACGTCATTCAATTCTGTGACAGTCGAGCAAGGACGAATCTTTGTGCTGACCGGCACTCTTGGCGTCGTTGAGTTGGTTAATGGATCCTGGCAGCAGCGCGCGATTGGATGGTCCGACCATCAGTACGTCACGGCACTCGCCATGCAAGATGATATGGCTCTTATCGCGACGTACAACGCCGGCGTCGTCGTCTGGAATCTGTGCTCCGGTGAGACGGGGGTACTAAGACTGAGGCCAGCCTGATCACCGTGAGCGACCGCCCAACCCGCCGTTGCAGACGGACGAGTGCATCCAGAAGAAAGCAAGAAAGTACAATACCACAGGGTCAGACCTTACATTTAACATTCCCGCTTTCTCTTCTCCGCCTGCTTCACAGCCGACTCACGGTAGCATAACTCACGCCAAAATACTCACCCACTTGAGCGAGCGTATAGTGTTCGCTTAAATACGCCTGAGCCATGCCTTCATCACGGTTTTTATAGCGATCAGCAAAATAGCTCAATGGTTTAATGGGGGCTTGTTTTTGCTTTCTGGGGATATCTTTGAGTGACTGTTCAGGGTTGAGTTTACGCCGCATATCATTGACAAAGTCATCATCACCCAAATAAATATGATTTTTCAACCATTGCCAAGGGGAGGGTTGTTCTTTGCCGGCTTTAACAAAATCTTGATAGCGTTGCTGCTCGACGCTCTTTGTTTTGTCAAATCCAGCGAGGATCCACTCAGTCGTTAAACAGGCATCATTTTTCTCATATCCAGCCGTTGCACGATAACTGCTCCAGCGCTACGCTCTGGCACTTCGCACCATCTGTGCCCGCACCGGATTCAACGCAATGTAACGCGCCAATTCGAGCAGATAGGCATCTTTCTGCACCAGGATGGCTTTGAAACGGCCTTGAAACGGCCTTGAAACACGTGGCCAACACGCTGATGCTGCCGATTGAAATATTGCGTATACGTACCGTTGAGATACTTTATTCCTTTGGACAAGGTTGGAGAATTGGTTTCAATTAATAAATGGTAGTGATTGTCCATGAGACAAAGGCATGACAATACCAGTCATAGCGATTGACCGTGTTCTGTAGCAACAGCAAAAACTGTTGATGATCAATCTCATCATGATAGATATCTTCCCGTGCGTTGCCGCGTTCTGTTACATGATACAGCGCTCCAGCAAATTCAATGCGTAAAGGTCTTGCCATCTGTGCATGTTATATGAATTTAAACTTGTTGAAGGTTAAAATATTAGGGTAGTGATGTCAATTGTAAGGCCTGACCCTAAGAGTTGTTCTCTGATCAGCCTGATTTTACAAATTGAATATTTAGAGGTGCTCCTTATATATTTTAATTATCTTTAACTGGTTAAGCTATGCATGATGCTTTCATGTCGGATTCTCCTCATTTCTGAATAGGATTAGTGTGGTACTTACAATACTCTATGCTTCTTGGTACCCCAAAATATACAATACGAGTTTAGGCTTCGTCATTAACTCTTATTTGACATTAAAGTTAACATGGAATTATACTTGCACTCCTTCTGCCAAGAAGCATCAACACCTTTAACATTCTAAATCAATGTGTTGGAATTACTTTTTAGTATGATAAAAGGTGATTTTAAAGAGAAACACAGATTCACCTTGTCCAAAACATAATACGTTATGACAGGGGTATTAGTAGTGATGTATTACAAATATGCGAAAAAAATTATTCATAAATTCTGTCATCCTGATATTTTTCGTGAGCATGCTCACGAATACATTTGGGTGGTCTTTTAATGATAAGGTTTTTGCTCATGAATTAGATCATCACTACCGTGCTGCTTTGTTTTCCGCTGACCCACAAAAGCATATCGATTTGCATGTTGCTCTGGGCGACGACGGTGGGGTGCTGGATGCGGCAACTCATTTATGTCTTCATGCAGCTGGGCAATTCATTCCCTTATTCTTTAATGCACCCTTAATTATACCTACTTACGCCACTAAAGAAGCTTTAGTTTCATTTATTTCCGTTATCGCTCCAGAATTTATTCTGGATTCCTTATTCCGCCCCCCGAAAAACTTCGCAAGCTAGACTTAGACTTCAAGCCAAGCTAATGTAGTCCTTAATGTTGCTATAGCGAACCATAATCGCGCAAAGTAACGCGAGCATTAAATTACGCTGACTTGTTATATTTCTGCTGCATCAGAACCGGCTCATCATCTTGCCGGTTACGCGGTTGATCAATAATATGCGATAAGGAATTACCATGTATATGTTACTCGCTGTGTCACCATACTTAGTGGCTGCTAGAACGCTGATTTTTGCCTTGGTCTGCACATCTGCGGCTATAGCCAAAAAGGTTATTAACGGCAGCAAATCTTACGGTCGCACAGCTTTTTCTACTCCCTCTCTAATCGAGAGAAATAATGATCTTAACTTACTCGATGCTGCGTGTCCTGCATTGCAGCACAACCCAGAGCTAGCTACTTTTGTTAAGTACAAGCACGCGCTAAAGATAGCAATACTTCAGGCTGGTTTGTTGCCTATTCCTGACATATTCCCGAACGTTAAAAAGATCGGAAATATTTGCCACTTCATGATGTTATACAACAAATAACAATCATTTGCATGAAATCAGTTAATTGAGATTGACAGTACACGTGCGGCAAGATTAGCGCAGCGTTACTAAGCGAAGAAATTGCCAGCAAAGATTATAAGGCGAGATGGGTACAACTTAATTCTCAGGTAGCAAACGCCTCTAACGATGTGCTAGCGGACAGAAGTAATTACACCTTGCCGAAGACAATCAGCGGTTGGCACAGTTAGTAGTTAATACGATAGCAAGCGTGTTCATGCTGGCAATGTGCCTCCTATTGAAGAAACTATAGTGTGCATGCTCGGCTACGCAGATTACCTTGCTCAAGTACAGCACGATCTGTCAGTAACGTGCAAAACGCTTGCTCAGCTATGGAGTAATTCTTCCCTGTACAAAAAATAGCGGCACATATATTGCTTGCAATAGAAGATCATAAAAATATATAAATGCTAATCATTATGATTTGTCTTTTTGTTTATTTAATCTTGCTTATCAGTGCCCACAGCAGTCAATCAATAATTTCTTTAGTGAATTCCGATATTTATTGAAGATTTCGCTTAATTAACCCTTTGTAGGGCTTATTTTAAACCTTAGATTTCAAGTATGAAGCCTCAATAAAACCGTGAGCATCTGATTCCTCAAGCTTTTCCACGTGTGGTGTTGTGATGTTTATGTCAGTCGAGCTCATGTCAGAAATCATAATTAAAGAAAGATGTTTGTAATGAAAAATAAAATAATTTTCATCGTATTAGCTGGCTTACTTGCCTCTAGTATCATTAAATCCGCATTTGGAACAAATGTGTCGATAGTTGGCCGAATTCAAACCGAATATAGCGGTATCAATATT
>NZ_FORD01000099.1 GCF_900113925.1 Nitrosomonas sp. Nm34 | reverse complement strand
GCTTGTTATAAATCGATTCTTGAAGCAGAATCTTCTCCAGCTTCGACCAGTACTCATCATTGAGCATTATTCGGGGCATCGCAAACTCGTTTTGTTGGTGGTATGGGAACCCCAATATTACGAGTTTGTTTCTACCTATGAAATACTTATCTTAAAACGTCAACAGACCCTAGGTATATAAAATTGCTTGGCTCGATAACCGCGATGCCTAAGTTTGAGTTAGTCACGCCCCTAATCCAAAAGACATGATCTATTCATCATATTTGTAGATCTAACAAAGTTTGTTATGATGAAAGTTAAATCGATGTAATTATATAAAACATAAGGAAATAACATGCAACTCACCGTGTTAGATGTCATTTTTGACGTAATATATTGCGTCATTTCGGAGGTCTAATTCTAGTTAGACGGTCAAATTTGCTTTGGCATCGAAAATGAAATATCAAGAATTGATAAATCACTTAACTGACTTGCGTGTATTATTAAGTGCAAAATTTGAAGAGGTCGTGTTTTCCGAGCATTTCGTTCCTGCTGAAAAGCCGGTTATAGGTGATTGGGTCGATCAGAGAAACCTTCCTGTTCCGGTCAAAGGTGATGGCGTTGGTAGCAAATCCGGCATTTATTTCATAACCTCGGAAGACCAAGAAGTTCTATACATCGGAAAGGCAACAACGAATAATCTTCACGAGAGAATATGGGATCACCTTCAAACACCAAAAGTTTTAGATAATGGATAGAGGGTGTTCCCAAATAATAAATTTCAAGCGGGTATAGCAAAAAACTATTCTCAGTTGATTAGCGACGGGAAGGTAAAAATCGGCATTATTGCAATTCATCCAGCAGTGGCTACTTCATTAGTTGAAGTATATTTACAAACAATTCATTTGCCGCCGCTATGCAAGCAAATTGGGTAACCTGTCTAACCCTGCGCTAAGCGGGACACGCCAAAAAGCGGCGCGCCCCTTAGCTTCACGTTAGGGGGTCAGGTAAAGCTACGCGGATGTTAAACTTCACGAAATGAATGGTCAGATATATGGGTGCGGCCTTTAAATATATCGATATACACTCCTTACAAAAGATTCTCGGTAACTATTACCCAGACAATCTGTTTTCATTTGCCAAGCATCTCGACGCTTGGCTGGTTGGCATCAATGATCACACGGATGTCTCTTCTAATGAAGAGAAAGCAATCCCAGATCGCCTGCTAGCCCATAACCTCAACAAGAAGAATCGCCCGAGCTTTAGCCTGTTGAATTTGGATGTAAATGTTGTTCATACAGTTGAACTCGGAGTACAAAGGGCGACGACTGCTATACAGCTTCGATTTAAAGATGCGCCAGATAAGAGGCGCAAAGAAGATCAGCGTGTAGTTTTACATATTCTCATCAAGTATCCTGATCTACTCATTGGCTGATTAGCATACCGATGCAAGCCATTATGAAAGGTTGGGGAGATGTTGAAAGCGGATATATGGGATATTCTCATAGCATCTGCTTTTTTGATGAGAATGGAATTCCGTTGTCAGGCGAAAGTGAAAATGGAATCCCACTACATCAACACTTCTACTACGGAGTGACAAACAGGAATTGGCTTAAACGAATGGGAGAACATCTTTCGGAAGTTAGAAGCGGTAGCAACAAGTCCTTTCACAAAGCGTGGCGTGAATACCAAGGACGTGCGGACGTTGGCCTCTCCTCGGAGTTGGTGGTTCTTAATCTCTCTTATAAGGAGGTAATGGACTGGGAAGAACTAATGGTTGACGAATGCATGGCCGCAGGAAATTCACTAAATATGATACCGGGCGGATTTAAGGGCTTAAAATTTCTCCACGAGCATCGTATTACGGATCGATTAGGCATCTCTCTTGAAGAGAGGGAAAGGGCCATTAACGACTTTTCCAAGTCCCATCCAAGACTCGGAGTGCCAAACCTTATAGTCGCTGATCTCTGGAAAGATGAAGAATACGCTACAAGGATCATATGTGGTGCTCCTGGTCGGTTAAGCGTCCATCAGATACGAGAGATTAGGCGCTTGAACAAAATCGAAGTTCCGATTGAAAGGATAGCAGAAATTGTTAAAGCAACTTCAATCGGTCAAGTCACAAGAGTAGTCGAGGGCCATACGTACACAAGGATTCATTAGCGCAATATGGGCGTGTCTACGAAAAAAATTGGGGTCACCCATTAGCCGTCCTAAGTCAAGAGCACGCATACCCACGGGGTCAGGCCTTACAATTGGCATTCTTACCCTAATATTTTAACCTTCAACAACTTTAAATTTGCATAGAATGCACAGATATGGCAAGACCTTTACGCATTGAATTTGCGGGGGCGCTGTATCATGTGACAGCGCGGCAACGCACGGGAAAATATCTATCACGATGATATTGATCGTCAACAGTTTTTGCTGTTGCTACAGAACACAGTCATCGTTATGACTGGTATTGTCATGCCTATTGTCTCATGGACAATCACCAACCATTGGGGCAGGCCTTACAATTGACATCATCACCCTAATATTTTAACCTTCAACAAGTTTAAAGTTACATAGAATGCACAAATGGCAAGACCGTAAACTCAACCCTGAACAATCACTCACCGACATACCCAGAAAGCAAACACAAGCCCCCATCAAACCATTAAGCTACTTTGCTGATTGCTATACAATCCGTGATGAAGGCATGGTTCAGGCATATTTAAGCGGACACTATACGCTCGCTCAAGCACAGTAAGTCGGGCTGTGAAACAGGCGGAAAAGAGAAAGCGGGAATGTCAAATGTAAGGTCTGACCCTGAGGACCGATCTGTGGCTCATAGCCTCGGAATTACCCATCGCACCGTCAATCTCTCTGCTGGTGTAGAGGGTTGGAACGTTGAGGCGAGCACAACTCGCCAATCGTTGAGCTCCAGGCCGCTCTCGGACAAGAAAATAAGTTTCAACTGTTAATGCAGACATAGCCTAAAAATTTCCCTAATTTACCTAAAGCTTTCTAAAATCCACTCAAGGATCGATAAGACAATAAAACAGATTCAAAATACCCAAAATTTGATAATAAAAATGGCATTAGGATAAATCCCACCAAAGCACCAAGAAAAGAGTTAATTATTAAATCTCTAATACCATTAATATGGCAAAAAATAATATAAACAATGGTAAAAATTATTGATGAAATCAGATAAGCAATCATCGCTTTAAAATCTCTAAAAATATCCCTGCTGCCAGCATAATTACAAAAGCTATCGCAAAAAATATGTTGAATAGTGCCCTGAATTAAAAGGGATTGAGACACCGCTAGGTTCTGTTGACATTTCGTAATAATCAGTGAGAATTTCCCCCCATTTTGGAACACCTATGGGGCCAGGCCTTACAATTGATATCACTATCCTAATATTTTAACCTTCAGCAAGTTTAAATCTATATAAAGTGCACAGATATGAAGCATCTCAACGGCACTTACACGCAATATTTCAATCGGCAGCATCAGCGTGTTGGCTACGTGTTTCAAGGCCGTTTCAAAGCCATTTTGGTACAGAAAGATGCCTATCTGCTCGAATTGGCGCGTTATATTGCCTTGAACCCGGTGCGGGCACAGATGGTGCGAAGTGCCAAAGCGTGGCGCTGGAGCAGTTACCGCGCAACCGCTGGATATGAAAAAAACGCTGCCTGTTTAACTACTGAATGGATCCTCGCTGAAATAACTGAGCAATATTAAAACTTGGACGTAAGAAAACCGCTTCTCTATCGGGCGCGGTTATCCGCCTATGAAAAAAGTGTGTTCAGCACCTGGACAGGATATATCCGTATTGATCAGTAGTGTCAAATGATGATAATGACAGAATATATCTTGATAGAGTGACAATCAGCGGTATCAACCAGTTTATTTCGATAACTCAATATCAACTAGCTTGTTTATTTCTGGCGAGATAGTTTTTAGAAGTATGTCACCCTGTCCATTATCCAAGCCTGCTTTTTCGAAGATTTCACTCGTTCTGTCAGAAAATGATTCGTCAGAAAAAAATTGACTTGGCGGATATCCTCTAGCTTGCGAAGCTGTTAATTCAATATACTTTGATGCTAAGTCAATATAGCTACAATAAAGCATTTCCTCTGAAAGTCGAGAATAACACCTCGCTACTTTCTCAATCATGCCATATACCCTGTGTTTTTTGTAACCGGCAACTGCTTCCTGTGATGCTTTAGCCATTTCTTTTGTAATATCTTGAGAAAATTGAGCATATACTGAAGACATAAAAGCACAAATTACTATAAACAGGATTATTTTTATCGTTCTCATATTCTCATTTCCTAGCTCGACCTTTGCCTATAGCAGCCCTTAAACCCAACCCTTAGGGTCAGGCGTTACAATTGACATCACTACCCTAATATTTTAACCTTCAACAAGTTTAAATTCACATAGCATGCAAAGATGGCAAGACCTTTACGCATTGAATTTGCTGGAGCGCTGTATCATGTGACAGCGCGCGGCAACGCACGGGAAGATATTTATCATGATGATATTGATCGTCAACAGTTTTTGCTGTTGCTACAGAACACGGTCAATCGTTATGACTGGTATTGTCATGCCTATTGTCTCATGGACAATCACTACCATTTATTAATTGAAACCAATTCTCCCACCCTGTCCAAAGGAATGAAGTATCTCAACGGCACGTATACGCAATATTTCAATCGGCAGCATCGTCGTGTTGGCCACGTATTTCAAGGTCGTTTCAAAGCCATCCTGGTGCAGAAAGATGCCTATCTGCTGGAACTGGCGCGTTACATTGCCTTGAATCCGGTGCGGGCACAGATGGTGCGAAGCGCCAAAGCGTGGCGCTGGAGCAGTTATCGCGCAACCGCTGGATATGAGAAAAATGATGCCTGTTTAACGACTGAATGGATCCTCGCTAGATTTGATAAAACAAAGCGTGTCGCGCAGCAACGCTATCGAGATTTTGTTAGGGCTGGCAAAGAGCAACCCTCCCCCTGGCAGCGGTTGAAGAACCAGATTTATTTAGGTGATGATGATTTTGTCAATGATATGCAGCGTAAACTCAACACTGAACAATCACTCACAGACATACCCAGAAAGCAAACACAAGCCCCCATCAAACCATTGAGCTATTTTGCTGATCGCTATAAGAGCCGTGATGAAGGCATGGTTCAGGCGTATTTAAGTGGACACTATACGCTCGCTCAAGTAGGTGAGTATTTTGGCGTGAGTTATGCTACCGTCAGTCGGGCTGTGAAGCAGGCGGAAAAGAGCAAGCGGTAGTGTCAAATGTAAGGCCTGACCTCGAGAATTACGTGCGAGAAGAGCATTGTCGCATTAATGGCATTGAGTTATTTCAGATTTCACCAAACTGCACTTAGCAAAGTTTAGTGGGGTATCAGCTAACTTTTAACTGCATTTAAAGGAACCAGAATTGCGCTGGAGAAATAAACTTGATGAGCTTGCCAAGGATCTTTGGCAGCTCATCAGATATAATTAGCTCTGCTAGTCTAGAGCTAAGAAGATTATTCTGCCTCCCTAATCTAACATCAAAAAAGATGACGCATCCCTACCGTCCATGTACTACGATCGCGATCAACTGGGCTATTTTTATCTATTACATTAACTTGCTGATAACCGCCAAATAGATTGGTACGCCTGCTCAAGTGATAAAGTGCGCCAATAGTAAAACTTTTTGCTTTACGGCTTTCTAAAATATCAGTGTT
>NZ_FORD01000104.1 GCF_900113925.1 Nitrosomonas sp. Nm34 | reverse complement strand
ATATTAACGGTATCGAATCTTTCTGGAGTTTCGCAAAAAGACGTTTGGCAAAATTCAATGGCGTGCCTGAGCATACTTTTTATCTTCACTTGAAAGAAACTGAATTTCGTTTTAATCATCGACATGATAATCTCTATCTTCAAATTCTTAAATTATTACGTCTAAACCCGCTTTAACTTCCTAAGACCCTTAAAAATATATTCCTTAAACTAACAGCAGTCCATACGATTATTGCATTCATTTCTTTGGAGTATAACGCGGGGAGAATAAAAGGCTGTATAGATTAGTTTAATTGATAAGTTAAAAGAATATAGAACAGGGGACTGTCGGGAAATTGCCCAGAAATTAAGCGATAATGTGGGAAGTTAAAACCGGGGGATTTTTTGATGAAGAGAAGAGAGCAAGGTCATTTATTTGTTACGCTGGATACACTGGTGCCCTTGGAACATCCTTGTCGCAAACTGGATCAGCTATTACCCTTTGCTGAGCTAAGTCTGGCTTATCAAGGGCTCTATTCATCAAAAGGTCGTAAGGAGAAAGGATTTGAATTTGGTTTACGAGCGATGATCATTCAATTTATGGAAGATTCTCCGTGATCGCGAGATGGAGAATTATCTTCAGGAAAATCTTGCTTGTAAATGGTTTTGTGATATGCATTTAGGAGAAAAGGCACCAGATCACAGTTACTTTGGAGATTTTCGCAAGCGCCTGGGTACCGAAAGATTGATGGATATTTTTTCACAAGTACGAAAAAGTTTGCGTGAAATGGGGCTGATACGGGAAATATTTACTTTTGTTGATGCGAGTCAGTTGATCAGTAAATTAACCACCTGGGAGGATCGGGATCGGGCAATCAAACAAGGGTTGAAACAGTTTAATAATAAAACTGCCGGAAAAGTTGCGGCAGACAAGCATGCGCGCTTTGGTTATAAGGGTAAGAATAAATATTAGTTTGGTTACAAAGAACATGTCTCGTTCGATATGCAAAGTGGTTTAATCAATAAGGTTGCAGCGACTTCTGCCGAAGTGACTGATGCACAGAGTTTTCGGCATGTCTGTCCCAATGGTGGCGCCGTCTACGCTGACAAAGGATATGGTTTGAATCCTGTCAAAACCACACTCAAGCGAAAAGGTTGCCATGACTGCGACTATCAAAAAAACAACATGAAAGAGAAGAACCGCAATAAAGATCGTTGGCTATCAGCCATTCGTGCACCTTATGAACGGGTGTTTGCGCATCGCAATAAAAAAGTTCGCTATCGCGGATTGGTGAAAGTGCAGTTTCAGGTGGGTGTTCGTGCGCTGGTATTTAATCTCAAGCAGCTTATGGTACTAGGTATTGATCGAATTACGTTGTGTCATACACAGGATAAATCCGCCCTCAATATGCTAAATTAGGCAGATTGAGGGTAAAAAAAGCTTCTTTGAGGTAGAGCTTCTACTAATTTTGTGCTTTTCTTGCTTCACTTTACTGGATTCTTTGTTTCTAGCAGTTTATTTGAATTCTCCGACAGACCCAACAGATATACTTCACGCGGTCACATTTGCGGATTTTGGAAACAGTTGAAAATTTGGCTTTAGAAGCGTTTTTATCTGCTCGCTAAAAGTAGAACTGACCTTGCTGAGGCAGTCGTCAATAGCCGCTTTGAATTGACAAAATGATTCGTAATATCGATTGTAAAGGCATTGCTTTGTGGTAAATTTCCACAAGCGTTCGATCAGATTCAAGTTAGGTGAATAAGGTGGCAGGAATGCAGGTCAATCCCTGATTCCAAGGCTTTATTGATCACTTTATCGCATCGCTGATAACGCGCGTTGTCCAGAATCAAAGTGATTGCCGTATCGGCATATAGCCTGCTGATGGTAGTCAGCAATTCCACTGGCGTGTCAGAATTGATACAGGCCTCATTAGTAATCGCAATCAATTCGGAATCTTTGTATGCACCTGATACGTTGTAACGGTTGCGACCCGAGACTGTTTTTAGGAACAGCCGCTCGAAACACCACAGCATGCCCAGGAAAGCGTCCATCACAAAGTGTGCGGCATCGACAAAGAAGACCCGGCGCCTGCCTTGCTTTTCCTCTTCCAGTAAGGACTCAAGCTTGTTGTGTAAAAATTCACTCTGCTTATCCGGGGCGGCTTTAGAGGGGATCAGCGCCATTTTTCGGTATCTCATGCCGAGACGTTTATGCATGAATTCGCGGCAGGCGCTTAAAGCTAATTGAATTCCGGTGAGCTTTTCAATCTCATAGGCTACCTCAGCAACAATATGCGGAGGATGGGCCTGGAAACGTGTTTTGAGTACTTCCGAATAGGGCAGCAATGCACTTCCGGGGCAATGACGTCGGAATAAGCAAAGAGCCGTCACCCCACCTTCGATATACGCCCTCAAATAGCGTGTCACGCTATCTCCGCTGACTCATGCGATGCGGACAATTTCTTGATGAGGCAATTCCAGCGCTTTCAGATAGACAACATGCAATTTTCTCTTTACCACCCCGGAAGGATATTCCGTGAATAGCTGATAAATATGGGCAATTCCTTCTTCCGTAAAATTGGGCCGGAGTATGTGTTGGTAAGAGCTAAAATCCGATATTATACCCACTTCATTTTCCGCATATCTGACCGTACCAAGTATATAAATGCTTGTGGTTTATGCATTTTCTTTTAAATATATTTAAGCCATCTTATTATTTATCACAATTTCTGTGGATAACTATGTGGGTAAGTTGTAAATACTGTTATTAAGATGATTATTTGTAACAATCTTTTCTAGATCGACTAAATTTTAAACATATAATAATATTATTTATTATCAATAACTTGCTATTATATTGATTATTTTTATACTTTTAAATAATACAAGATCCTTTATAAAAATGAGTGTGGATTAATGCAGAATGTCAAGAAATTTTCAATTCGATTGCATCCATGAATGTGAGATTCTACATTCTATAAAGTGAAGGATTCTGCAAGAGGAAAGCTCTATCAGATGAAAAGATTCAGCAAATCTTCGCATCAGAAACCGAGATTTTCCGCCGTGTTGATCGCAGCGATGAACCCGACATACTAGATTCTATACCTACTCGCTACCGTGTGACGGCTGCCGCTTGGTTGGCAGTTGAAGATTTACGTACCATCATGTCAAACGGAGCCGTTTGCCGACACACCAAAATTCTACGTGAATATGGTCTTGATTATAACCGAACCGTGCAATGTCACTACATTCCCTACTAAGGTTCACATCGTCGAGTTAAACCAGCTTCTACTCCTGACTAGTATAGGTTCGGTGACGAATTCAATAACCCTTAAAACTTGTGGTTAATAAATAAGGATCGCTTTATGAAATTTTTTCTTATGAATTGCTTATTGTCATCTCTCTGCTCTCGTTCCTTTTTACTTTTTTGTACCAAGCGCCCAATTTCGAGATATATGAAAGAGTACTCTGTAACAATTTCAAAAAATGACGGTGCAAAATCACAAAATCCTCCCAGCAATGTCTGCAATTATGCACCGTCAAAATACTTCAACAATGGGTACAAATTAAATGACTCAGCTTCGTAAATATGTACTTCACGAAACAAAATCAGTAGCTCAAGCGCTACAAGTAAATTATCCAGCTTTATGCATGCTTTATTCCATTGTACTAAGGTACATGTAAAAGCTTGTAGTGAACAAATAATGAAAACGTTATGAACTATTTCTTAACTAGAAGAATGGTGCACAAAGAAAAGATAAGAGAGAAACAATGTGCACCATGGGAGGAAAATATCCATTGAGGAGCCGATACACACCTGTATAACAAGGAGAGAGGAGGGTTGCAGGTTTATACCCATGCTCTTTTTTAACAATGGATGCGCAAATGATAATTGTTTTCATTTGCAAACGCAACATATTTTCACAAAAATTAAAAAATGGGTGCACAAAGTGAAGAGGGGAGATATTCACATGGCACCACATCAAAAGATCGTAACTATGAAAGTCTGGTACACAACTATAACGACAAGAGGCTATAAATTTATAGCTGTGTACCGTAACCCTTTCAGCAAAGAGTTAACAATAAGAGCTGCAAAAACGATAAAAGTTTCAATGATTTATTTATAAGCTTCTCCTCGCCTCAAGCCAAACGTTATGCTGTAACGCTGATTGGGGGTGTGCACAATGCACCAAAAAAACGGTGCACAAGGGAGTAAAAGAAACAAAACAATTATGCATCGTGAAAAGGCCATGATGAGAAACCGGTACACAACTGCTTGCTGAGGAATCGGGAGAAATAGCAATTGCGTACCGAAATCATATTATTAATATGATTATCGACTAAGAGTTATCTAAACAACAAAAATTTCAATAATTTAAAGATGAGTGGCGTCTAGTCCCAAGCCATTTGCTAAGCTGTAACACTGATTTTGAGTGTGCATAACCAAAACCATTAAATATTATAGAGAGGTTTAAATGAACTAATTCGAGCAATAAATTCAAGCAGTATGGCTACTGGTGTTTGAAGTTATTCTTTTTTTATTTATTATAATAATGGCCCATTTCTTTCAATTGCTATTGGCTGTACTTTACCCATCCGTCGCTCATGCTGATATATCTGTTTCTGTCATTATTGCGGTTACTACCCTCGTTACTGGCGTTGCCACTACGAGGGCGCCTATGCTAGGTGTAATCTCGCCATCATCATCATGGTCTTCAAGTAATGTTACTTAAACCTTTCTAATTAACGTGAGTTCGACATAATAAAAGCTATAAAAGGAATCTGAATTCCTTATGATGAAGTGGTTCTAGAAAAAATTTCATCATGAGAGGAGTGAGATTTGAATGGGTGCTACAACGATTTTTTGTGAGAGTGACGAATTTTGTAAAGAGTTTGAACCACGATGGGAGCAGCACTTATTAGAGTCATCGCTGAAACAGCGTCGGCGGCAAGGAGCGCTGTGTCTAAGCGAAATCATGACCATTATGGTGGGGTTTCATCTATCCGGTTATCGGACATTTAAGCACTATTCCCTGAATGACGTGTTGAGGTATCAGCGGGGTTATTTTCCAGGGTTGGTGAG
>NZ_FORD01000130.1 GCF_900113925.1 Nitrosomonas sp. Nm34 | reverse complement strand
ATATTAACGGTATCGAATCTTTCTGGAGTTTCGCAAAAAGACGTTTGGCAAAATTCAATGGCGTGCCTGAGCATACTTTTTATCTTCACTTGAAAGAAACCGAATTTCGTTTTAATCATCGACATGATAATCTCTATCTTCAAATTCTTAAATTATTACGTCTAAACCCGCTTTAACTTCCTAAGACCCAATATTTAATACCTTATTATTAATCTTATATTGTTCTTAAAATAAAAAATGTATGCATTTGCATTATTGCTTTGTTATTTACTACTCCTTTATATTGCTTAACAACAAAGTGAAATTACCTTGAACAACTTTAAACAATGATTTATTCATTGTTTAAAGTGAACTTATTTGCTTTGTTGATAGCTTCTTCTTTTTTTAATCATTCTTATTTTAATAATTTCTTCCTATCTTTCATTTTAATAATTTCTGGTTTATTAGCCGACTAAAAGAGAACTAACTAATGCAGTTTTTCATGCATCACACTTATTCTCTATACGCTTGGCTATAAGCTATAAGTTATAAGGAGGCAGTATGTATAAATCTACTTTAACATTGAAGAAAACACTCATATTGATCGGTACATGCATGTTTGCCAGTATGGCATTCGCTCAGACCACTGGGACCACAGGTGGTACTAATACCACGGGCGGTACTAATACCACGGGCGGTACTAATACCACTGGCGGTACTAATACCACTGGCGGTACTGGTACCACTGACTTTACTGGTACCACTGGCAGTACTGATCAGACCGCTTGTTATGAATGGGATAAGTTTCCGAATGAGCGATTTAATCTTAATGTAAAAATGCATAGTTCTCTTTCTAGTGGAACTAGTGGAAGTGGAGGAACTGGAGGAACAGATTCTAGCCAAGGCCAACAAACAGCTTACAGCGTTCATGGTAAACATGTGATCGGTAGTGCTTTCATGGCAACGGTAGAAGGCACTGTCGTTACTGCTGGCGAAACCTCCGGTACCACGGGTACGACAGGAACGAACACTGGTTCGACTGGAGCTCATTTAGGTCTTCTTGCTAAATGGGTCAGAGGAGATGGGCAAACTGCTGATTTCGTTCGGTCAGTAACGGTGGACTGTACCTCGGATGAAGCAAGTTCAACGCCGAATACATGGACCTGTGAAAGTAGAAATGAGTTTAATATTTACCATGGTTCTTCCAAGCTCACCAAGGTGGATGGGACACAAGACCAGGCTTGCAACGCTTTTGAAGATAGTCAGCAACGTGCAAACGCAGGTTTAACTGCTAATTCTCTGCAGGGTGTTAACTCCAGTGTTTTAAATTCAAATCAGGGTCAGCAAAATCAGAATCAGCAGGGTCAAAATCCGGCACAGTAACGTATAACTGTTACATAAAGATACAAAAAGGCCGCATATGCGGCCTTTTTTTGGTTTTCCCGGTCAAACCACGTTGCTTTGGCTTTCTGCCTCTTCGTTTATCTCGTACTCAGGTGTTGATAACACCCTTATTTGAGCCAAATCGGTTAACCACATCCGATAGCAAACGGTTCTTTACGCCTCTAGTTTTCTGTGGTCGGGCGGGCGTGCGCGAGGAATACAAACTCACAGCGGAGAAAATAACTCCACCTGATTTTCTTCGACTGGTCATTAGCACACGACCGCTGCATATTCTATTTGTAGCGCTTCAAAGTATTACAAGTTTACACTCAAATATTTTGACAATCTTGTTGGCAATGGTGCCGAATCGCGGATTGCTATTTTCTGAAAGTGATTTGTATAAAATGTGAATTAAGAGCTAACTCGTAAAAGATTCCAGAAAAATAGAGCCGCAGCCAGCTTTCCGAATACATGCACCATAAGCCTGTTATAAGAACGAGCTTTGCTGGCACATTCAATGCCTGTTCTTTCTTCAATCCAGGTAAATAAGGCTTCAATCGGTTGCCGCACGCGAGACACCGCGGTAGACAACCATTGATCCTGTGGTTCCAGATAGTGTTGCCCTTTTTGTTTTTTAACCGGTGTCAAGACGGTCAGATTCTGGGCTTGCCTGACCTCTTCGGCGTCAGGCCGTTGATAAGCTTTATCTCCATACAGTTCGTTGTTGTACAATTGTGGCCGAATCTGATCAAATATCCT
>NZ_FORD01000105.1 GCF_900113925.1 Nitrosomonas sp. Nm34 | reverse complement strand
CTATTGAAGTAGTAATAAAAATTAATTTTTTCTGAAATACCCTGCTATAAATATGGAAAAACTACTTGACTAAAACGATGAAGGTGACTAGCCTGTAGAGTGTAGCCAGCAAAGGGTGTAGCACTTTTTAGCTGGAACAACAAGAAGAGTAGTTTAGAAGGAAGGCTATCGATAGACCCTGAAGACAAAAAGGTTTTTATGGGATGCTGCGATAGTTAACGAGTAAGGGTAATATACTAGGATACTAGGAAAGATATTACTTTTTATAAGTGAATGAAAAACAGGAGGAAGTACAAATGGCAACAACATATGGAACGGGCAGCGCAGCGTCAAGCGCCCAAGGCTATGACACGTCGGTATGGTATGACTCAAAATGGTATAAATTTGGAATGGGCATCATGCTGCTGGTAGCGATATTCTGGATTTGGTACCAACGAACATTCGCGTATTCTCATGGTATGGACTCAATGGAGCCGGAATTTGATCGCGTATGGATGGGATTGTGGCGTGTTCACATGACTGTTATGCCGTTATTTGCATTGATTACCTGGGGCTGGATTTGGAAAACCCGTGATACCAAAGAGCAACTGGACAATCTGGATCCAAAACTGGAAATCAAACGTTATTTTTACTGGATGATGTGGCTTGGTGTCTACCTCTTTGGCGTATACTGGGGTGGTAGCTTCTTCACCGAGCAAGATGCATCCTGGCACCAGGTAATTATCCGGGATACCAGTTTTACCCCTAGCCATGTAGTCGTATTCTATGGCTCTTTCCCCATGTATATCGTATGTGGTGTGGCTGCATACCTGTACGCAATGACTCGCCTGCCTTTATACAGCAGAGGGATTTCCTTCCCACTGGTATTGGCCATTGCAGGTCCGCTCATGATTCTGCCAAACGTAGGCTTGAATGAATGGGGTCATGCATTCTGGTTCATGGAAGAACTCTTCAGTGCACCATTGCATTGGGGCTTTGTGATTCTGGGCTGGTCTGGATTATTCGCAGGCGGTATTGCAGCTCAGATCATCACCCGTTACTCCAATCTGACAGACGTGGTTTGGAACAACGCTAACAAGGAAATCCTTAACAACCGGATTGTTCCTTAATTCTGGGTTTATACCTGCTTATCATTCCTGCTTCTGGGAAACCAGAAGTGGGAATGAAATAAAAGGTGAGTCGACCTATGTGAGGGAAACATAGAATAGTCGGCGGTTAAAAACACTTAGAAAAGAAAGGAATCGTCATGTCATATTTAAATATTAAAAGCTTCAAAAGGGAGGGAGTTGAATCATGAATGAAAGTATAGTATGGGTACTAATATTCATACCTGTTTTGTTTCTATTTGTGCCATTGCTGTCAAAAAGTGAAGGCTACTTTGCAGATATGTTCAAAACCAAGGACATTCTGCAGGCTGCGAAGATGCCGCCGGAAGCAATCCACATGTCGCGATCAATTGATCTGATCTATTTTCCGATTCTGTGCATACTGCTGGTTGGAACATACCATATGCATTTTATGTTGCTGGCTGGTGACTGGGATTTCTGGATGGATTGGAAAGACCGTCAATGGTGGCCGGTCGTGACCCCGATTGTAGGCATTACCTACTGTTCAGCCATCATGTATTACCTTTGGGTTAACTATCGTCAACCATTTGGCGCGACACTGTGTATCGTCTGTCTGCTGGTGGGAGAATGGCTAACACGTTACTGGGGTTTTTACTGGTGGTCACACTATCCACTTAACTTCGTGACCCCTGGCATCATGCTCCCAGGCGCACTGATGCTGGATATCACTATGTATCTAACCCGTAACTGGCTGGTTACCGCATTAGTCGGCGGTGGATTTTTTGGTTTGTTGTTCTACCCGGGAAACTGGCCAATTTTTGGCCCCACCCACCTGCCAGTCGTAGCGGATGGCGTCTTACTTTCAATGGCAGACTTCATGGGGCACCTGTATGTGCGTACCGGTACACCAGAATATGTCCGTAATATTGAGCAAGGCTCACTGCGTACCTTTGGTGGTCATACCACTGTCATTGCTGCCTTCTTTGCGGCGTTTGTATCCATGCTGATGTTCGTCGTCTGGTGGTATCTCGGTAAAATTTATTGCACAGCTTTCTACTATGTTAAAGGCAGAAGAGGACGTATCGTGCAAAGAGAAGACGTTACCGCGTTTGGTGAAGAAGGTTTCGCACAGGGGATCAAATAATGAATTTAAAAAACATATACAAACGAAGCGTGCTGGGGCTTTACGGAGTCGCTTACGCAGCAGCAGCATTAGCAGTCAGCCTGGTAGTCGATGTCACACCGGTGGCAGCCCACGGGGAACGTTCGCAAGAACCTTTCTTGCGGATGCGTACGGTACAATGGTATGACATCAAATGGTCACCGGAAGTCACCAAAGTCAATGACTCTGCCACGATCAAGGGTAAATTCCACCTGGCTGAGGATTGGCCGCGCGCAGCAGCTAAGCCAGATCGATCCTTCTTCAACGTAGGTAGCCCAAGCCCGGTGTTTGTGCGTATGAGCACCCGGATCAATGGTCAGCCCTGGTTCATTGCCGGGCCATTGGAAATTGGTCGTGACTATGAAGTTGAAGTCAACCTGAGAGCACGTATTCCAGGTCGTCATCACATGCATGCCATGTTGAATGTGAAGGATGCTGGCCCGATCGCAGGACCCGGTGCATGGATGAATATCACAGGTAGCTGGGACGACTTTACCAACCCGGTCAAATTATTGACGGGCGAAACCGTTGATACCGAAACCTTCAACTTTGCCAATGGGATGACCTGGCACATTATTTGGATGACGTTAGCCTGCTTCTGGATCGGCATCTTTGTGGCACGTCCCATGTTCCTGCCACGTAGCCGTGTGTTGTTGGCGTATGGTGATGAACCGCTGGTGGATCCGCTGGACACAAAACTGGCCTGGGTTTTTGCCATTGCAACAATCGCATTGGTGTGGGGCGGCTATCGTTACACGGAAACTAAACATCCGTATACCGTGCCCATCCAGGCAGGTGAATCCAAAGTAGCCCCATTGCCGGTTGCACCCAACCCAGTCGCTATTCGCGTAACTTACGCTAACTATGACGTACCGGGACGTGCCCTGCGTGTGACTATGGAAGTGACCAACAATGGTGACAGCCCAGTCACATTTGGAGAATTCACCACAGCGGGTATTCGTTTCATCAACTCCACTGGCCGTCAATATCTTGATCCATCCTATCCACGGGAATTGATCGCAATCGGCTTGACGTTTGATGACGAATCAGCGATTCAACCTGGTGAAACTAAAGAAATCAAAATGGAAGCTAAGGACGCCTTATGGGAAATTCAACGTCTGATGGCGCTGTTGGGTGATCCGGAAAGCCGTTTTGGTGGTTTGTTGATGTCTTGGGATGAAAATGGAAATCGCCACATTAATAGTATTGCTGGTGCGGTTATCCCGGTCTTTACCAAGCTTTAATAAATAGCAGAAAGCAACACAAACCGGTGCACCCCTGTCGAGAGGCAGCAAGGTGTGCCGGTTTTTTTTTAAACCATAATAGTTTTAATCATCAATAGGAGAATTGTCGTGGTAAAGCAATTAACACAAGCGAGTATTGCGGCTTTCGTTCTTGTTGCGATGCTTTACGCGGGTAGTGTAATTGCCCATGGAAAAGTTTCTTTAGAGGAAGACCCATGTACGCGCCAGATAAATGAAAATATGGTGCATTTAAGTGCTTATCAGCCGCAACATGACAAAAGCGCGCATTATTGTACCGAGATCCCGTTAGCGGGCGATACCTATTTAGTCATCGATCTGATTGATTCTGCCATACGTAACATGCCTGTCAAAGTCAACGTTTATCGTGGTAGTGAGACCGATGGAGAAAGCGTGCTGCAGTTACCCGCAAAACTGCACCCCGATGGCGTCATTAACGGCATAACTAACCTGGAAAAAGGGTTATATTCAGTTATTGTGACGGCAGAAGGCGTTCCACCGCTAAAATATCAATATCGACTGCGGGTGGAAATGGTAGATTATATGAAGCTGCTGCGTGCTTCCATTCTGCCTGTGATGGTATTGCTGCTATTGGCATGGCTTATCTATAAAATCAAGCCATTGCAACGGTTGCGCAAATGGCGCACGGCACAACGCTCACAAGATTGAAGTAAGTGTATTGCCAAAGAAATGATCCTATAATAAAAATTTTATTATCGCCTTGGGGAGAGAAGAGTGTTTGTAAACGCAATGAAATCTATCTATAAATCAATGTTACTGGTTGCATTAGGCATGATGTATTCCATGCAGTTGTCTGCGCATGGTGGACTGTCACTGGCTGAGGATATGTGCAAGCTTACGATCGGGCCTTATACCATGCATTTTACGGGTTACCAGCCTGAGAGCACGCAAGAGCAGGAGTTTTGTGAAGATATTCCTAAGACAGGCCGCACCGTGGTGGCACTGGATTACATCAATGAGGAGCTGCGGCCTATGACCACCGAAGTGCGCATCATACGGGATACCGGGTCAGAAGAGAACCCGGATGCCGAAACCATCTTTCATATACCACCGAAAGTATATTCGAATGGATCGGTGACCTTTGAGCATACCTTTCCGGAGCCCGGCAAATTTGTAGGACTGGTCACAGTAAGAGGTGACAAGGAAGAATATGTTTCCCGCTTTCCGTTTGCTGTGGGAACAGGTGGAAAATCGAACCTGCCTTATATCATCGGTGTCATCGTGCTGGCAGTGGCTGCTGCCTTCTTCTTGATGCGCAGCAAAAAGAATAAAGCA
>NZ_FORD01000106.1 GCF_900113925.1 Nitrosomonas sp. Nm34 | reverse complement strand
CTTTTTGACAAGCTGCTGTTACGTAAACGCTCGATCATTGAGACCGTCAATGACCCATTGAAGAATAGTTCGCAAATCGAGCATTCCCGTCATCGCAGCCCGGTTAACTTCTTTGTTAATCTGATAGCCGGACTGGTGGCTTACACCTTTCGCGAGAAGAAACCCTCGCTTAATATCAGACTCCCTCAAGCTCTTCCAATCGTGATGTGATGATTCTTATGTCGAACTCACGTTACATTATGCAATGATTGACATCTTTCCTACTCGATCCAAAAGCACAAACATCTGTAGGGATTTTAGACTGTTGTCTTTTTTTGTCAGCCATTCTTCGCTGACGCCATGGCTGCGGTATTAATTCCAGAATGTGGTTGGTTTATACATCCCGCCCTCAATCATTTCTTCCATAAGGCAGCAACCAAAGTGTTTATGGAAGAGTACATCCTGCCTAGGGGCCTGTTCATTGATAAGATTTCTCTGTTGCCTTAAGCCTGAGCCCATTTTGGCTCAATGTCATTGAAGTCTGGAAAATAAGACAGCAAGTATTCAAGCGTATACCCGGCATTAGCAAAGGCGGTTTTGACACCCTGCCGTTTGTAGAACGTCGCGTTGTCCATGATAATCACGCAAGTGGGCAGGAACTTGGTTAAAAGGTCCTGTGTAACCCATTCATGGAAAATGTTGGTATTGATATTAGCTGTGAACAGGCCCACGCTTAGCCCGAATATTGCACGAAGGGAAGTGGCAATTCCCCATTAAATCTTTATAATTCAGTTACCTAAGCTGAATAGAGAAAAGGAATTGCCAGTGACAAAGTGTACCCAGGAATCATTCAATTTTCCAGAGGTAAAAAAGCGTACTGTTGAAGTGAATTTCCAGGGTGGCGATATTACTTCAGATGGTGGCGTCATGTTATTGCGCCAGGTGGATAAACGCATTGGGTTGAGTAAAGCGGTTGCTCAAGTACTGGAAGACAACCGTCGGCAGGCAAGTTGCAGGCATGATAGTTTGACGCTATTGCGCCAACGGGTTTATGCGTTGGCATGTGGCTATGAAGACCTGAATGATCATCAGCAATTACGCCATGATTTGGCGATTCAATCAGCGGTTGAACGCGAAGAGGTATTAGCGAGCAGCTCTACCTTATGCCGCTGGGAGAATCGGGCGAATCGGCAAACGGCCTGGCCTATTCATCAAGTAATGGTAGAGCGGTTTATGGCTTCATTTAAACAGCCACCCAAAGAACTGATGCTGGATTTTGATGCTACTGATGATGCGGTTCATGGCAAACAGGAAGGCCGCTTCTTTCATGGTTATTATGATCACTACTGCTTTTTACCGCTATATGTGTTCTGCCAGGATCAATTGCTGGTAAGCTACCTGCGGCCAGGCAATATTGATGGGGCAAAGCATGCGTGGGCTGTCCTGTCATTGCTGGTAAAGCGGTTCAGGCTAAGCTGGCCTGAAGTTCGTATCATTTTTCGCGGTGATAGTGGTTTCTGCCGTCGCAGAATGCTGGCATGGTGTGAGCGTCATGATGTGGGTTACATCGTCGGTATCGCCCAAAACAAGCGATTGAATGAGATCAGCGCGCAATGGCAGCAAGCGGCAGAGAAGCAGTATGTTGGATCAGGTGAGAAAGTACGACGATTTGACGAGTTTCAATATGCTGCAAAAAGCTGGGAGCGGACACGGCGCATCATTGTTAAAATCGAACATACTGAGAAAGGCAGTAATCCACGTTATCTCGTCACCAATCTGACCGGTAAACCGCAGCTTCTGTATGATAAGATTTATTGTTTACGCGGGGAAATGGAAAACCGCATCAAGGAACAACAGCTTGATTTATTTGCAGATCGAACCAGTTGCCACCAGTGGTGGTCAAATCAATTTCGTCTACTCCTGTCCTCGCTGGCTTACATCCTGCTGGAAACCATCCGGCGCCTTGCTCTGCAAGGCACTGAACTCGCTCAAGCCTATGTGAGCACATTGCGCCTTAAGCTGATCAAAATAGGTGCCGTTATGCTACGTAATACCCGCGTATTCGCTTTTTACTTGCAAGTAGCTGTCCCTACCAAAAACTGTTCTTCCAAACCGCAGCCAGACTTGCTTCTGGATAACTCATTCCCAGGATTATGAATCGCCGTTTACCGCATAAAATAGCAATGGGGTGGATGTGATACGCCTGTCAACAAAGAAAAACCTCTTTTTTGTCATAATTTCCAACAAAATCCTCTGAAAAACGCACTCCATCACAACAAATTTTGAATACAGATCTGATTTATCCAATTGTAAAATGAGTTTCTGGCAAATTCGCTTTTATTTTTGATACTCGTGCAATATTCGGTTAGGAGCATCTTTTTGATGCTGGGGCGATACATGGGGCGGGCCTCTTGCATGTCAATCTTTTATGCCATAGCAATATTCATCCCCAGGAGCATAGCCATGCGTGCGGGGCATGTCGTGCGCAAAACCGCTTTCATCAAGATAAACAATGACACGGCCTCGCGTTCATAGCCTTCAATTTTTTTCTGAAAGATAGGCCACTCTTCTTTGCTTGTCTTTGGGTGAAGGAGGCTTTTTATAAGTCACACCCAGACGCCTTAAAGCATAAATTTATTCATTGACATCAAGTGGTAAGATATGTAATAAATTCTTTATTTTCATTAGGTTGAGATATATTTTTTAACTTGCCGATAGCATAAATCTGCTGTAATCTTATGTAATCTTATTGTAACCTACGTCTTTAATCTTTGGGATAGTCAACATGGCAGTCGTGAAATGGGCTGTACGTCCATGGGATGATCGCAGAATTTTATATATTGATGAGTTATGTGATGTATCCAGCATGCTGCCAAACGAAGGCGATATCATCAGTCGGCCTTTTCTTGTTGATCCTGAAACACTTGAGCCGGTTCCTGTTCGTGTGATTGAGATTATTGACCATCCCAAAATGCATTCCCATGTGGTTGTCGTAGTAGCCCCAGCAGATGAATATCAGTAAGCTTGGATTTGTGCTTGCCGATTACAACCCGTGCTATATTATTTTTTTTACATTCAGCAGATAAACGCTCGCATTTGGCAATCTAACACATCTGATATGTTGCCTTGGTAATAACTGATGATTTCTTGATAAGCTAGCTGTGTGTCTGATTGTTTAACAGCATGGAGTTCAATTGGTAACGCCTGCGGCTACCACCAACCGCAATTGCTGCTAATCCCCATCCCTTCGTTCCGGTGCTTACATCAGCTCCACTCTTCACAGGGCACCTTGTGAGATACCCTGTTAGCCAGAATTTGGTTAGTATTTTATTTCCATTTTATTGTAATCATTGGATTATATGAATTTTAGAAGAATAGGGTCAGGCTAATGGAGGTTTTTAGCAGGCGGCAATTCAAACCAGAATGGCTCTCTCTTACCGATGACAATTTCTTCATTGAGTTGATATAGAAAATTAAGCGTAATAATTGAATAACCTGGTTCAAGTCCCTCAATCTCACCACATTCGTTTTCCAGAATATGGTGAACCACAAAAAGAGAGCCGTATTCAAGTATAAGAGTCGTATTATTTTCAATGACAGAGGGGGCAACAATTATCTTATCTTGATGATTTAATTGTTTAAGTACTGGAGCAATAACGTAGTTTGTATTCTTGTATAACAGATTATCGTAAGATTCAAAATTGACAAATAGTAAGCCAGAGTAATTTTTCTCATTGCAGAACTGGCTAAGGGTGGAGGAGTAATCACGATTTAGTTTAACTATGATATTGCGATGTGACTTTTTCATTATTAGCTCCTTATAAAGTTGTCGCAACAGTGCAGAATTTTTTCCAAGCAGTCCATGTTTAACAGCTAAATGGTACGCTTATACAGGAATAACCAAGCGTTCAACGCTACGCCTATAACAGATATTGCTTGTTTTGTTTGATATAAGAATGAGGCTTTAAGCCTCCAATCTAGTTGAGCCGCTTGATCCGATGGGATTAATTACACGTATTGTTTGTGCTGGTTATTCAAAGTAATTCTGATTGTTTAGTAATATTGGCTCGGTGGTTTAATCTTTTTGATTTCTTTTTGTGCAATTTGTTCTTCTTGTGGTTCTTATCCCGCTATGATGTGCGGCCTACTGAAACATAGAACAGGCTGGGAGCAATAAGAAGTGCTGTGAGTAAATAGCCATAATTTTAAAATGATGGGTTTTGCTAGGTTTGCTCGTTATCCACATTTTCCGTGGATAAAGCTGTGGATAACAGACTGATCTTGAGTAGGGGTAAAGCTTGATTTGGATTGCTTCAAAAATATGCTAAAGATTTTTGAAGTGGTACCCAAAAACTGTACAGGTTGTTAAGCTCTGGCAGAATTAAAAAGGAGCTTAATGACGATGAGTAAAAAGCGCATACAATATTCGAGTGAATTCAAAGCAAAACTAGCGCTGGCAGCGATACGCGGTGATGAAACTGTCCCCCAATTAGCCGCGCGTTATCATGTCCATCCCACGCAGATCAATAGCTGGAAACGGCAACTCATTGAGCAAGCTGCCGAGCTATTTTCTAAAAATAATACTGCCGCCAATAAGGAGCAACCTACAACAGATGACCTGCAGCGGGTTATTGGTCAATTGACGGTAGAACGCGATTTTTTAGTGAGAAAGCTCAATCATTAAGTCTTGTAGAACGCAAAGAGATGATTTAGCCCCATGGGAGTCTTAGTCAGGTTCGTCAATGCCAGTTGTTGAATCTGGCACGTTCGACCTATTACTCTCAACCGCAACCAATCAGTAATACT
>NZ_FORD01000108.1 GCF_900113925.1 Nitrosomonas sp. Nm34 | reverse complement strand
GCTACCGACATAACCTATGTCCCCATGGAGAAGGGCTTTGGCTATCTGGTTGCCATCATCGACTGGTATTCGCGTAAGGTGTTGAGCTGGCGCTTATCCAATACCCTGGATACTGATTTTTGTACTCAGGCGCTGGAGGCAGCCATTCAGGATTATGGCTGTCCACAGATCATGAATACCGACCAGGGCATACAGTTCACCAGCGAAGCATTTACCTCCATACTAAAAGATCATCCTATTCAGATCAGCATGGATGGCAAGGGTTGCTACTATGACAATATTTTTATTGAACGGCTTTGGCGGACAGTTAAATATGAGCTTTTATATACCCGAGAATTCAATAATCTGAAGGAGATAAAGCAGAATTTATCCACATGGTTTGAATGGTACCATCAAGAACGATTTCATCAAAGCCTTGACAGTCTTACGCCTCATGAAATCTACTATAATGATCCAGGAATTGATCGGGTTGCCTGAACTCGATTAACTATACATGTCAGAGCTTAACTTTCTTTCAGGTTGTCCAGTTACAGGGAACCACATCAAGTTATTGATGGGCGAGAGCCATTGGTGCTCGCCATACTCACAGGCTTAGTGATTGGAAAGCCCGTTGGAATGGTCGTCGCCTCAGCTCTGGCCGTTCGAGCGGGGATTGCCGATAAACCAGAAGCCTATTCCTGGATGCAGTTGGTTGGTGCTGCAGTATTGGCGGGAATTGGCTTCACGATGTCACTTTTTATTGCTGCTCAGGCTTTTCCTTCATCAGCTGACCTTGATGCCGCTAAAATCGCCATATTATATTTATAGCGTCGACGGTCTCTGCAATAATTGGCATCTCGTTGCTATGGGGAGCCTGGTTTAAATCGCCAACACAACAAGGCAACAATAATAATCCCGACCTAACCTCATGATTGAAACTCACCAAGATTGCCTGTGCAATCGATGGAAGTTCTTTCCCTTAAACTTGTATCGTCATATATCGTTACCAATGCGCGCTTAATCCAAATTCTCATTAGGAAACATGATAATAATGGCGTAACCGGTTAAGAATGATTCAGAACATATAAAATTTGAAGAGCATATCAACGGTTTGGCGGTATTGTTCACGCAGTACTTTGGCGTATGCCCATTTATGCTCAGATGAAATAATGAGCATACTCCTTGAATCATTTCTAGCTGGTTTTGCTATATTGCCTAGATTACAAGGAAAAATTATCGCGAGAAGAGCGAGCGAAGCAGATCACTTAGGTTGGTACGAGAATTTTTGAAAGCAGCTAAAACCACGGCTGTGTTGTTGACGGCTCAGGCAATATTGCTTCCTTCAAAATTAGAAATGTCGTTAGAGGAAACGGCAAAAATGCCATTAAACGCTCAATACTGTAGAGTAACTTGCTGTGAAGAGGATATACTTCGAACGCAACGAGGCTGAGAATTTGTTGGCTCTGACGGCAGAAGGCGCGGCCGCCCTGGTGGGTGATAAAGGTGATGAATATCAATGCTTTTATTCAAACGCTTACTGAAAAAGACATTGAACCTATTATTCCTTCTCGTAGCAAATTTCTTACATATTTTTATTTTTTATCGATGGGAGTTTTATTTTATATTTAATGGCTAACATCCTGATCGTTGTTGTTGTTAAAATAGAAACCCATATGCTAATCCTGTTGTCTATAACTCCAGTTGCACCCATTAGTTCAATTAAAGAACCTATTATTGCCGCGCTAGCATAAAGATCCTGGGTAAATATTGAAGGGCTTTTTCCTGTCAGAATATCTCTAAAAACACCACCACCTACAGCGCTTGCACAACCAAGAATAACGGATAATTGTATACTACCAGTATATTGGTAGGTTTTATTAGCACCAAACGCAGCAAAGAACCCTAATCCTATCGCATCAAAAAATGTACTTGGTTTCTGGAATGAAAGAATAAATTTTTGGAAAAATGAAACTATAATTATTGCAAGGAATACTCCTATTAAATACTCGCCGGTTATAAGTCCAACAGGTGGAGTTGAAGATATACAAATGTCTCTTATTACACCACCTCCTATAGCTGTAACTAGAGATATAACAAAGACACCAAACACATCATAATTTTTTTTCACTCCAATTACAGCACCACTTAAGGCAAATATAAATGTACCAAATAAGTCTATGAAATATAATATGGTATCCATTGTTTTCAACAATAACACAGGTATAAAACATATGCCTGTGATTCCCATTGTATTAAAGCCATGCAAGCGCTGCTACTAACATGGCTTCTAAGCCAGCTTTAACTGTAGTATTTAATTCGATTTTGAATTGAGATGAGTGATTGGCAGGAATATTTTCTACCTTATCTTCCTTCACTGCTTTTTCCCACTCTCCTTTTTCTGTGCTACCAATAAACCAAAATACATAAGGTACCCCCCACCTTCTTCCAAAGTAGCTGAAATCTTCACTCGCGGTAGCTGGTTTAGTCTCGTAACATCTATCGTCAAAATAACTAATGAAATTTTCGCTTATTTTTTTTGTGGCATATTCATCATTTTCAGTTACCGGATAGCTATCAATGAATTTTATATCTGGTTTTGATGCACCAGAAGCATGACTTTCACAAAGACAGATTCTTTCTATGGATTTTATCATTTTTTCCCTGACAGAGTCTTTGTAGCTACGCACGTTTATCTTTAAAACAGCATCATCGGGAATGATATTCTCTTTGGTACCTGCCTGAATTGATCCGATAGTTAAAACTGCGCTATCTAAAGGTGATATCTCTCTAGAAACGATTGTTTGCAACCTGACTGCGGAATAAGCGGCTATCATAACAGGATCTATGGAGTTTTGTGGCATTGAACCATGAGCCCCTTTTCCATGAAATTTTATATGTAAGCTATCACCAGCGGTAAGGATTGCTCCTGCTTTATATCCTACAGTACCTGCTTTACCGATCATTACATGCTGACCTAAGATAATATCTGGTTTCGGAAAGTTGTCTTTCATATCGTCAATCATTGCTAAAGCACCTTTACCGACTTCCTCCCCAGGCTGAAAGATAATCATTAAAGTTCCCTTCCATAAATTTTTATTCTTGGAGAGAATCTCTGAGGTTCCCATCATCCAAGCCACATGGAGGTCATGTCCACACATATGTGAAACAGGTGTTTTTATACCATCTAATGTTTCACCTACAGCTCTGCTTGCATAAGGTAAATTTGTTTTCTCTTCCATAGGCAATGCATCCATGTCAGCCCTCAGCATAACAACCTGACCATCACCATTTTTCATAATTCCGACAACACCAGTAATTCCTAAATTCTCTGACACTTCAAAGCCCAAACCTTTTAGATGGTTCGCAGCTATTTTAGAAGTTCTGAATTCTTGCATTGATAACTCGGGGTTTTGATGTAAGTCCTTATAAATATGTTCAATTTTTGGTAGCAATGATTCTATCTGGTCTTGTAATTGATCTAGTATGTGGCTCATTTTCAACCTCTATCTATGTTTTATAATTACACGTGTGCGTCTAATATAAATTGGTAGATTCGCATATCACCAACAAAATGAGTTTGCTATGCCTTGATTGATTTTTACTGATGAGTTCTGGCTGAAGCTGAAGAAGACTCAGTTTCAAGAAGCTATTTATAACAAGCGCAATTTGCGCATGACGTTAAAAGGTATGGGATTCAATAATTATTTACCAAATTGCCAAAGAAATTGCTCTTTTGGCAGATATTCAACGCAAATATGCATTATTGAATTTGTACCAAAATGATTTATTTAAACTAGATATCATTTAAAACCGATCCAGGTAATATTATTTTCAGTCTAGCGCATAGCGTGATGGAATCACTGAAACTAGTCAATCCGGCTTCAAAGCGAGACGGCCACTGCCAAGAAATATAATTGCAAGCCCTGAAAAAAGGAAAAATGCCTGCAACTCTACTGTCCACCCACCCATATTATTTAAAGTGAAAATCTGCGCGCTATGAGCCAGTCCAAGCGCAAATAGCATATTGCCGACGATGAGCGCGCCTCCCAACCTTGAATAAATGCCTAAGGCAACCATTAATCCACCTAATACTTCGCCTAGGTAAACACCGTAAGCTATGGACTGAGGCAGGCCGATAGTTGTTAGCATGCTGCGAATAGAATCAAGAGATTCAGGATTTAATACCTTATGTAGCCCATGAAGTAAAATCAGGACACCTACCATCAGGCGCACTATTAATTTTCCTATATCATCTAATTGAGTTTGAGTAAGCATTTTTTTGGCTCCTTCAGTTTTAATGCGAATTAAGAGCTGAAATAGAAGCCAGTTCATAATAACGTTAAACTATTGAGGAAGACACTACCCAACCTCAATCAATCACAGTAACCAATGAACTGGCAAAATCGATTAATAACGATTTATCTCTA
>NZ_FORD01000110.1 GCF_900113925.1 Nitrosomonas sp. Nm34 | reverse complement strand
GTTGATCGCAGGGGTAGCGCTTTTGTTAAAAATGTTATCCAATTACACCGTTCGCCAGGGATACCAGCCTGTCCTTTTGCGTTTATCGCGGCCTCCAGAAGTGAAATGACATTTCTTTCTAGAGGCCGTCTTTCTAAATAGCTTTTAAAAACAAAGCTATTTAGAAAGACGGCAACGATTTTTTCGTTGCTTTGTCAAGCTTTTTGTTGCTCTTTTATCTTTGGGTGATTTTCTCCTTTAAGTGTGAAACTCTAAACTCTAGTAAAGAATATTTACTTTATTTTTACACTAAAGTCAGGCTTTCAAAGAATTTTTTCTCATAAATTTATAATAATTAAAGAAACTCCAGGAATTATTAGCACTCTCATCGCATGAGTGCTAAAATAAATTTTAAAATAATAATAATAATTCAAAATTGAGATTAAAGGAGAAAGTATGACAACAACTCTTGCATTACCCACGATAGTGGGTAATAGTATTGAAAGCTATATTCAAACTGTTAACCGTTTTCCTATGTTGTCCCAAGAGGAAGAAATACGCTTGGCAAGATGTTTGAGGGATGAAAATGATATAGAAGCAGCTCATCAATTAGTGCTATCACATTTAAGAGTGGTCATTGCGATAGCTCGCGGCTATTTAGGTTACGGCTTACCCCATGCCGATTTAATACAGGAAGGTAATATCGGCTTAATGAAAGCGGTGAAACGATTTGATCCAGAGCGTGGTGTGCGCCTGGTATCCTTTGCAGTGCATTGGATTAAAGCAGAAATCCATGAATTCATCATGCGGAATTGGCGATTAGTCAAAATTGCAACCACTAAACAGCAACGTAAGTTGTTTTTTAATTTACGAAGCATGAAACAAGGTTTGAATACTATGAATCAGGAGGAGATAACCGCCGTAGCAAAACAATTGGGCGTCAAATCTGAAGAAGTAGTTGAAATGGAGACCCGCTTTAGTGGACGGGATATCTCATTGGAGCCATTATCAGAAGAAGATGATGAAAGCTATAATCCTATTGATTATTTGACTGATGGCATCGATCCTTCGCAAATTATTGAGAAAAACCAGATTTCTTACATATGCCATGAAAGACTCCAAGAATCACTTGCCAATCTTGATGATCGCAGCCGTCATATTATAGAAGCGCGCTGGTTAAGAGAAAAAGATACTGCGACACTTCATGAGTTGGCTGAAGAATTAGGGGTATCAGCTGAGCGGGTTCGACAAATTGAAGTCAAAGCAATCCAGAAAATAAGAAATTCAGTTATTAATGCTATCTAATTCTAAATAAAGATTATGTTAGACGTTCAGAATTGGTCAGGTGAGTAAAATTTACCCTTTTTGCTATAAATAAACTAGCTATAAACTGGTAAACTATAAAAGCTCGCAAATTTATACTTTAAATAACGTGCAGGGAGAGGTACCGAAGTGGCCATAACGGCGCTGACTCGAAATCAGATGGTTGGGGTAACCTGACACGTGGGTTCGAATCCCACCCTCTCCGCCAGCATAGGTTGGTTAAGTGTCTTATTAATAAGATAAAACTATCCGTTAAACCTGCCTGGTTCTGCCCGCCGTTCTGACCATAGAAAATTCTACTCACTCCAAAAAGCATTTTTCTAATCAATTTATGGAAAATGCATTATGGAAACCATCACAGCAACATCCACCAGCAGCAGCACCACCAAGAAACCAATCATTCATTGTTACGTTAAACGCGATAGCAATAGTTTGTTCAAACTGTACTCTCAAACAGATAACGCCCTGCCTGTATTTCATTCAGAGCATTATTCTTTATCCGAAGCCAAAGAAGAAGCCATAACGCTTGGTGCGGTAAATTGTTTACTTGTTTAAGGGGAGCGTCATGGAGAGCTGTGATCGATCACAAGATGTCTTGTTATTGCATCTGGTAATTCTCCAGATGGTAATGGTTAAAAGTCTGGTAGGTATTCTTTGCTATTGACTCTCTTGAAGCAATTGCACAAGGTGCGGTTGTTACTAACGACTGCACATCTTCCGGTATATGAATATATAGCGTAACCAGTTAAGAATGATTCAGAATGTATAAAATTTGAAGAGCATATCAACGGTTTGGCGGTATTGTTTACGCAGCACTCTGGCGTATGCCCATTTATGCTCAGGTGAAATAGTGAGCATACTCCTTAGATCATTTCTAGCTGGTTTTGCTATATAAGAAAACTCCACTGAATCAGTTAATATCCGGTGGGGCTTCCAACATTTTTTTATTTTAGGTTGATTCATGATAAGTACTACATCATGAAATACTTTAAACGGTCTTTATTTATGAAACTTTAACTTTTTGCTATCTTCAAGCAGAGCATAGGAAAACCCCCACCAAGTGGGGTGATACCTAGTGAGGGTTTTGTTTCACATTCGAGAATTTCATGACAAGTACTGCATCATGAAATACTTTAAACGACCTCTATTTATGAAACTTTAGAATAAAACTTAGTAGATATTGATATTTATATTGTTACCATGAAGTGCAATTAAAGAAACCAGCCATTTGATTACATTGGGTTTGCATTGGGCTACGCGGCGCTGGCATGGCAGGGCCAAGGTTTGGCGTCAACATCTTTGCTCCATAATTTAGCAGCATCATTCGCTCATTAAAATTAACCTCTGATTGTAATTGTCTTTCTTTTCTGTAAAATTCATTAATATTAGAGATCAATTTATCCCATTCAGCAGACTGAACTGCTGATTTTCTATTAAATTCTCCATAAGTAATTTTCCCTGCATAAAGCTCGCTCAAATTTTCCATATATGATTCAGAGAATATTTGAAAAGCATTTCCATATCTTTCGTCGTAAAATTTTATTGCTGTTTGTTGTGCAAGAGAATCGCAATAATTCGATAGTTCACTTGATTTAATAATTGCCTGTTTCTCGATTTCAGATACATAGCTTTCATCTGATCTCATTTCTAAAGTAATAGGTTTGGTATCTTGTCTTATTACTCTAATTTTGTTTTTTAATGGCAACAATGTATGTTCAATTTCTTGGTATTTTTGCATACATAATTGATTATCCTTCTCTCCGGCATTTTTAACAGCCGTATTGAACCTTTCTTGCGGTGAAACGCAGGCTGTCAATGATATGAAAACCATTGATAAACCAAATCCATTTATTGTTCCATTGAACATTTTCATTCCTATTTTTTTGTTTGCATTTTTCAGGACATTTTATTCACTTATTGGCCGCCTTCCGTTATTTGCTAACGGATTTTCTTTTTCTGGCGGAGTCTATTTAAATCTAATATAGGTTGTATTTCAAGAGATGTATTTTGTGAACAATTTTGGAATCTTTTTGGCTTTGTTAAGCTCTGCTCAATATATTTTGTTTTGAAAAGCTTCAGGTTTTGTCAGGTTTTGTTAGGTTTTAAAAATAAGAGTCGCCCTTACACTGTTTTTTGGTTAGATCTAGGGAAGGAAAATCAGGTAATCAATGTCCGGGGCAAAAGCTCCAAAGACTTGATGCCCCCTTTATTAAAAACCTGTGTTTCTGAACTGCCCGTGTAAAAATTTGGATAAGCGAACGATGTCCAAGGGAAAAGCTGTAAAGAAATAAGGTGGGGTCTTATCTAGAATACTATCCAACGTTCCGGCACTTTTCGACACTTTGCCGATAAATTAGATATAGGGTGAGGTCTCGTCTAGCATATTGTATTGATACTATTATAGTGTCGTGTTTCACAATAAAGCTGTCACTCAACGTTAAAATAACACAGCTCTTGCTTAACTCTCTTTTACACTTTCCCACACTTTGCTAATTTTGCAGGGTATCAATCTATTTCAACCTATCTTAGATTGCCAGAATGTGCTACAAGTGGTTCTTTATCAATTGATGCATATTTTCCTTGTATCTATAAAGTATTTAATATTTTTTTATATGACAATTTTTGTTTGTGATGAAATAAAAATTGTCAACGTTTGCATTATTGCATTGTTATTTACCATCTCTTTATATTATTGACTAGGGTCTGTTGACGTTTTAAGATAAGTATTTCATAGGTAGAAACAAACTCGTAATATTGGGGTTCCCATACCACCAACAAAACGAGTTTGCGATGCCCCGAATAATGCTCAATGATGAGTACTGGTCGAAGCTGGAGAAGATTCTGCTTCAAGAATCGATTTATAACAAGC
>NZ_FORD01000111.1 GCF_900113925.1 Nitrosomonas sp. Nm34 | reverse complement strand
TATCACCATTGAGTTTGACCCGTTTTTACCGAAATGGAATTACGTGGCTATTCCATCTGCCAGCATAATTTCTGGGGTTATTAAATCCTGATTCCATAGTGTTGAGAATGGCTGTCTGGCAACGCCGACCGTAGGCAGGATTGATTATCCATTCGGATTGTGGATTAGAATACGCCAGTGGAACATACAGGGATAATTAAAATCTTAAGGTTTTATTTTTATTGACAGCATGAGCCGCTTGGGAGGCTGTTGAGATAATACGGATGCTGAAAGTTTCTCTGGACGCCTTAAACAGGAACAGTGTCAGCTGGCGATAATACTAAACTGAGCTACGCAGTACAGCAAAACGTATTGCAATATATTGCTGTGTTTTATAATAACCACCGACTGGACTTTTACCTCGGGTACAAAAAATCAAATCAATATGAAGCAGAGGTAGCAAAAATCATAAGAATCGCTTAACTAGTAACTAAGGTGTTCGGAATTAGTTGACTATGTCATAATGGTACTTGCCGATCATATATCGCGTTCCTAATTACTTATACGCTCGCTCTGGTCAACAATCTCTGGTCGAACATCAATGCTGGCTCGGCTGAGAATTGTGCTACGCCATTCTTGCCCGCTTGCATAGCGCTTACGCCACAGTTTCTAACAGCGCATAGGTTTCCATGAAAATTACCCGCCTGCCAGTTTGTCTGCATAAGGTACTAGCAAGTGATTTCATGGCTTATGAATAATTCCCTTCTAGTTCAAGTCGAGCTGATACCCATTCAGGACAACTATTTTGCCGAATTATCCTGTCCACCTTATTTCCGGCCTTTTCTACCAACTCGCCTGGTTTCGGCTTTCTGACTTACACCTTTATCTTCTAATTCCTGCTCCTATACTCCGGGTGCCAGCAGCTTCATTCGCTACTTTCTCTACTTAAAGCCTGCTTTCCACTACCAGTAAATTTGATAGCGTTGCTCTGGGGTAAGCTGCTAACAGTACTTGATCTGTGCAACATTTATTTGATCATTCAAGAAGCTTGCATGTTATCGCAGCTTACCTCTTGTTAATCTTATAAAATTTGCACTTCAAACTTGAATCTTCCACGACTAAATATCTATGCTTTGTAAATGATAAAATGCTATTTCCTACTATGACTTGTCAGTCAACGCAGCTCTCACTCGATGGACATTCCCGTACACGACGGTTTATTTTATTAGCCTCTACTAAATCAAACATGCACAACATTGTAAGAATAATCAAAATAATATAATAAGTTGTTGTTAATTCTTTCATGAATTTCACCTTGATATATATGAATGTAAAACCATATTAATTATATGGATTTGTTCCATAATATTCACAAAAACTTCACAAATCAAGTGCTTTAAAGGAACATATTTGTAGAGTTATTCGCAACAATAAAACATTTTCTATTGATTAAATAATTTTGACTAGATTCTTGGGGCTCTAGTAGATCAATTTAAATTTGAGTCCAGTATTTCAGTATTTTGCTTGTTGTTTAGGTATTTTATAATTGAAACTGAATTCACATTCCTTAAAAAATAATGGAAACAGTCCTTTAGAAATGCCATTGCATTTCCTTAAGACGACGTGTTTAATTTGGTTCTAGAGGCTAATTGTCAATTAAACTGAACCAGAAACGGACAACTATTTTGAGCCGCTTTTTAGGCTTTCATTTTATTGAACGTGAGTTCGACATAAGAATCATCACATCACGATTGGAAGAGCTTGGGGGAGTCTGATATTAAGCGAGGGTTTCTTCTCGCGAAAGGTGTAAGCCACCAGTCCGGCTATCAGATTAACAAAGAAGTTAACTGGGCTGCGATGACGGGAATGCTCGATTTGCGAACTATTCTTCAATGGGTCATTGACGGTCTCAATGATCGAGCGTTTACGTAACAGCAGCTTGTCAAAAAGTGGCAACAGCTTGTTTTTCATGTTCTTGCGCACCTTGGTGACGAGCTGCACGCCTTGCTCCCACAGTTGCTCAAAGAGTGACTGCGAGAGATAACCCCGGTCACCAAAGAGCTTTCCAAATAAGGAGCGCGTCAACTCTGGTACCGGGTCACGGTCATCCACATTGCCCGCCGTGATTTTGACTCCCAGCAATTCCACGTGGTCATTGATCACCAGGTGCAGCTTGAACCCATAAAACCAATCCACGCTGGTCTTTCCCCGAGCAGCAAACTCTGTTATTACTTGATGCGACCCAATGCGGCGATTGTGGCACACGCTGATTTTGGTCGAATCGATGAAGCTGATTCCACTGCATTGCCCAAAGCGTCTGGTCAGAAAGTAGCAAAAGGCGCCAGGCTACCTTAAAGCCAACTCCACCAAGCGGTGATAGCTCACCAACCCTGGAAATAACCCCGCTGATACCTCAACACGTCATTTCGGTAATCGTGCTTAAACGCCCGGTAACCGGATAGATGAAATCCCACGATGATGGTCATGACTTCGCTTAGACACGGCGTTCTTTGCCGCCGACGCCGTTTCAGCGGCGACTCTAATAAGTGCTGCTCCCAATGCGGCTTAAACTCTTTACAAAATTCGTCACTCGCACAAAAAACCGTTGTCGTATCCATGGGAATCTGACTCCTCTCATGATGAAATTTTTTCCAAAACCACTTTATCATAAGGAATTCAGGTTTCTTTTCCAGCTTTTTATGTCGAACTCACGTTGTTTAAGTTTGAGGTTATCTTGCCTAAAAATATGTAAAAAT
Source organism: Nitrosomonas sp. Nm34 (assembly GCF_900113925.1). Classification (GTDB taxonomy): domain Bacteria; phylum Pseudomonadota; class Gammaproteobacteria; order Burkholderiales; family Nitrosomonadaceae; genus Nitrosomonas. The sequence continues at coordinate 1,414 of NZ_FORD01000111.1, read as the reverse complement.
TAGCCAATAAGGTCGGTTTTTTCCAATTTCATGGAAAACTTCATTTCTAAAATTAAATGGAACCTTCTGTTCTTTATCGAATTTATGAGTTTTCGGATAAGCACTAAGTAGCGGACTCCAGCCATCGCCTAGGCAAGCTGCGCAATGATAAAGAAATGATTTATTCGCTGGGGAAGAGGCGGTGAGTTGATCGCAATTCAAATTGTTCAACCCCATCATGGTCCGCTTCTTTCTATAGCCTAACCAGTTAAGAATGATTCGAAAAGAATTCTCATCTAAACCAGACATGAGGTGAAGGCAAGCTGTAGACAATATCAATAATACGGCAAGAGGAGCCGACAAAGTCATGTTTGATTTAGATGATCGGGTCGGGGTAACAGATTGTGTCCGTTACCTCTCCCACACCACCGGACGTGCGGTTTTAGCTTCACTGATACTTCGTATTTCGCATCCGACGGTTGAACCCAGTGACTTATCCGATGGAACTGCTTGCCATCAATTTTCATTCAGCACCTTCTATTTCTCCTTCGCCTGTGTTTCAGCTTGCATCCCACGGCCACGCTTCCGATTGGAATCCACCAACCTCGCGTGGCCGCTGGACGAGTGGTTGCCGCAGTTGCAACGTTCACCACGCCAGAATACTCCGCGCCAATCCACAGAGATGTTTAAAATGGCCTGTCTCTTGGTTCTTCAGCCCTTCGCTCCACCTTGTTTCCAAGGCTTCTTCGCTAATACGGCTTCTGCTGACTTCTCCCTAACCTCATTCGAGAGATCTCCCCGGGTAAGGTGCTAAAACTTTCAGCCTGTGCCGTCAAGCTCTACCTCGTGCGTCTTTCGGTAACGGTTGGATTTCGTGTTCCTACGGTCGTGCTTTTGCTACGCGCTTCTTTCAGGTTAGCCTCGCGGTTTCCCCCTTGCGTTTCACTACGGTTGTCGTTACTACTTCCGGTTATCTCCTCTCAGATAACAAGTTTTAGCCCATGCCGGGCAAACCAGTGTGCAATAAGTGTAACGCATTGCACCAGATGGTAAGGTAGCACATACGGCGCAATGCCCGATAGTTATTGCACCTTACGCAAGTTGCCTTATCGAATACAAATAAGCGCTGTCCAAAGCACTGCGTAAACAACCAAACCGTCGATATAGCATGTCTCCTATAAATTGATTATAATTTACAGATGACCTATCCGATATCATTTCGCTGTAAAGTATTATCCGTTCGTGAGAAGGAGAACCTCTCAATCGTGCAAGTGGCCAAGCGTTTTGATGTAGGGGCCGCCAGCGTGATGCGTTGGATCAAAACTCCCGATCCCAAGACCACCCGCAACAAACCTGCCACCAAGATCAACATGGAAATGTTGGCGCAGGACATCAAGAATTATCCGGACGCGTATCAGTACGAGCGCGCCAAACG
>NZ_FORD01000112.1 GCF_900113925.1 Nitrosomonas sp. Nm34 | reverse complement strand
TTCGTTGGCCAGCTTAACTGCTGACGCTCTAAATTCGGCTGTATAAGTTTTGGTTTTTTCTCGCTTCATATTAGGATCACACTCTTTTCAGATTATTTTAAATTGTGTGTCCGGTTTAGTGTAGCCACATCAATTGCCTGAATTATGGATAGAAAAAGCAGCTCGCATGGCTGACGAAATAAAAGTAGTCGTAGTCATTGACTCATTGGATGTTTTGTCTATCTCTCGTGAACACAGCGTATTGACATATTTCTTAGCACAAATAGACCGTCTACTGTTAATACCCAATATCACAGTGGTCACTGCCTGCCGTGACTTTGACCGGCATTATGACCACAGAATTGCAGCACGACAATGGGATTGTGAATTAAAGTGCCAACCTTTAGATTGGGAATCTGAAATTGAGCCGCTGCTTGATACTCTCGGCATTCATGCGACAACTATTGATTCTGTCACCCGTGAACTAATGCGAAATCCGCGCGAGTTGGCATTATTTGTCGAACTTGCCCAGCGAGAAGGGAGTTTCAACGTGGTATCCAGCCAGGCTTTGGCCCAGCGATATCTTGACACCATTGTGCGGGCAAACGACAAGTTAGGTGAAACAGCAATGCAAGCGATTGAAACCATAGCCGATGAAATGCTTAGAACACGTAGCTTGGCAGTACATCATCAACGCTTTACCGCGTCACAAGATATTCTACGAACACTGTGGAGTCTTAATGTATTAAGAGAAACTCAAGAGGGAAAATTAACGTTCGGACATCAAACTCTGTTGGATGTATTAGTGATCAGTGGAGCTGTACGCAAGGGGATCACGCTAAATAAGTTTATTAATGACTTGCCTCCCGTCCCCTTTGTACGCCCCAGTATCCGTAGTTTTGTCACACAACTGGCAATAGGTGATCGTCGTGAGCTTAGGAAACAAATACGAGCAGTATTGACAGGGAACTCTGCCTTTCACATACGCCGCTTGGTAGCTGAATCATTTGCTGAACAAACACCGCAGGATGATGACTGGCCATTGATACGCGATTTGCATGAAAAGCACCGTGACGTGTTTCAGGTGATATACACCCAAGCGGAACTAATAGAATGGCATTACTTTTGGCTCAAATATCTGGTACCTAGCCTGATCGACGCGCGAGATACCGAAGGGCTGACAGCACATGTCTATCGGGTATCCCGGTGGAAAAACGAAGATACTGCAGGGGTATTGTCGTTTTGGATGAAAGTATTGTCATTAGGTTGGATGGATGGTAAAAAAATTTCCTGGCAGTTAGAACATCATCTATCTGAGATCAATTCGGAAAATTTGGCACTGATCAGCCCCCTGCTTAAAAAATTGCTCGATATGCCGAGGCAAGAACACAGTTCTCTAGGACATGCTCTAGCTCGCTGTGTAGCAGCAGGAAGTATGGAAGATCTTTGGCTATGGCGTTATATTGCCGGTGACATCAGCGAAGACGATGTAATCAAATTTCATTTCGACAACAAGCTGCATTGTCAACCCCATGAGTTTGGAGATAGTAATAACAACTTTCTCCGCAACCGGATAGTGCAATCCCCTGCATTGCTGGATTTGGCATTGAAATCGATTGAACAGTGGAGCGAAACCCAGTCACTTCACTATGGCAAGCCCCCTGTAGTTTACCGATATGGATTCCTGCATGAAACCACATATAACGATATACATAGTCAGCACGATATTAGACATATGAGCAGTGAACGTATCCTAATGGATACGGTAGAAGCTGCTATCCTTAATCATGCCCTAATGCATTCTGAGTGGTGGCAAAATAACCGTGAACGACTATGCTTCAACCATGAGGGTGCTTTACTCTACTTCGCTATTCTGGTATGCACCGCATCGCCTCAAGCCAACATAGATTTGATCGGGTGTATGTTGTGCGACAAAAATTTATTAGAATTTGAACTTGTACACGAAGTGGGTGTATTGATTCAGGTTGCATTCATATACCTTGATACGTCTAAACAGGGTGCTGTAATGGCTTGCGTTCTGAACGCGTGGAAAGAAGATTTTACTGAGAAAAATAGGCATGCGTGGATACTGAAGAAACAAGCTGAATTGATTGTCCGTATTCCATGCTATCTGCGCTCACCAGAAGCACAAGCAGTGTTGGATGCTCATGAAAATAGAGAGGGCGTTTTGTTTCTTCAGCCTGACATTCGATCTTGGAGCGGCACGGTTTCTGCTCCATTTTCATTTGAGGTATTTCTTAGTTCCAGTAATAGTGCGGTGTTGCGTTTGCTGGCACATTACAATGGATATGCCGAACATTTCGATGATCGCCTGGTCGGTGGCAAACAAGAAGTCGGTTGGCAACTACGTGAAGCAGCATCGCGCCATCCATTGCGTTTTTTGCAGTTATTATCTACTCATTGGATCGAGATTCACGAAGAGTTTTGTGATGATATTCTCGACGGTGTAGCCAATTATTTAGAATACCGTTACGGTAATTTGCAAACCAATGATACATGGAAGCCGATCGATGAACCTGATGCCTCTATATTGGCGGGTCACATTCTTGATGAACTGGAAAGACATCCCAAACACTGGCATCATAATCGGGCTGCATCAAAGGCCCTACAAGCCTGTGCATATGTGATACAGGATACACAAAATGCTGGACGTCTTGTGTTTAAAGCAATAGATTTTGCGAATCTTCAAGAGGAAAATTCTATAAAAGGAGATTCGGTCAATTTAATCAATCAAGGTATCAATATGATAGATGGATGCATTGTCGAGGCCTTAATGATTGTGGCTAATAATTTTCAAGAAAGGAGTATCCCATATCCCGAGTTATTATCAACCACGCTTCGCCGTTTTGCTGGGAATGAGGATCCTGCGATTCGTGCTTTAATCCTGCGGCGTTTACCCTATCTTCAGTACAAGAAATCTGAGTTAGGTTGGGATTTATTTAATTGTGCTATGAAAGATGCATCAGGACTTTGGCAGACCGCTGAGCCTTGCCTGTATTATTCTTATCATAGTCATTTTGAAAAAATCGCTCCATTGCTTGCTCGCATTTACCACGAGGGTGGCGAAAAGGACATGGAGACCTGGGGGCGTATTTCGGCATTGGCAGCTTTGTCCAATCGAATTGATTTTGACGCTTGGTTAGAAGACTTGAAAACTTTGGGTATTGCTAACGCCTGGCAGGGGGCAGCAAGCGTATGGACGAACACTGAAAATATCAAACAACATCAGAGTCAATGTCTGACAGGAATTGAAGCAGGTCTGAATGCTGATAGTCCACATGCTGATATAATTGCCAAGAAGTTGGAAAAGTTGTTCCGGGATAGTACATCAGTAATTTCCTTTCCAATAGAGTTAATTCGTAAATATTTTACTATCTTAGAAAACGATAATGAGAGCAAGCATCATTACTTTTTTAAGTTTGGTGATTGGCTTAACGGCATATCGCAACGTGATCCAGAACAGGCGATAGCTGCAACTGAGATTTTTCTAACCTATGTCAAGCGGACCAAACTGTATCTGTATGATCATGGAAATAACCTTACCCAATTAATGACCCGCCTGTTTTCGGAAGCCGAAGAACGGGAAGAGTCTGATCATGGCGAAATGCTGCGGCGCGTGGTATCCATACAAGACACACTGCTTTCATTAGGGCTTGATAGCATCAACGATTGGCTCAGAGCTGCCGAACGTCCGTGACAAAGAATCAATCGATTTTTTGGTTGGATTAAAAATACAAATACCCGCTTTTAGCCAAAAGAGTCCAGCAGGATTGAGGAATATCAAAATGCCATCCAAAATTCAGGACAAAAAGTTACTTCATTTTCCCGTCGATGCACTCAGTTCCTACTAGACGATATACTTCTCGTGAATCAAAAATTGGTTTAAGTTAATGCGGCATAGTTGTGAATATATTAGAATTTTAATATGTCATCACATTACCTGCTCACTACACAAGAAATTGCCAATTTAGAGGTGGCGCACCGTCAAACCAAAGACAAGCGTTATGCTGACCGGCTAAAAACGGTCTACCTGTTAGGTAAAGGCTGGTCGGTTACTCAAGTGGCTGAAGCGCTCATGATGGATCGGG
>NZ_FORD01000113.1 GCF_900113925.1 Nitrosomonas sp. Nm34 | reverse complement strand
AAAGAACAGGTATTGAATGTGCCAGCAAAGTTCGTTCTTATAAGGGGTTAATGGTGCATGTATTCGGAAAGCTGGCTGCGGCTCTATTTTTCTGGGATTTTTTACGAGTTAGCTCTTAATTCGCATTTGACTGCCAAAGAAATCGCGCATTATGTTGACCAAACCTGGGGTGTCTGCTACAGCGAAAGTGGTATAACCCAACTTTTATACCGCATGGGCTATGTCTATAAAAAGCCAAAGTTGGTGCTAGGTAAAGGATGATGCCGAGAAACAATGCGCCTTTGTGCAATATTATGAAGCACTCAAGACAAGTAAAGCGTCCGAAGATCCTATTTATTTCATGGATGCCACTTATCCCCATCACAATCCGGTAGCCGGCTACGGACGGATCAAACGCGGTCAGGATCACGAAATTCGCAGTCATACCGGCCGGCAACGCTTGAATATCAATGGCGCGATCAATACGGTCAGCCTGCAGGCCATTGTGCGCTATGATGACCCCATCAACGCGCAAATCGACTATCCAACTGTTTCAGCAAATCGAGGCACACCATCCAGCAGCAAGTATTCACATTATTTGTGACAATGCGCGTTATTATCGATCCCAACTGATCAGTAACTATCTCAACAACTCAAAAATAAAACTCGTATTTTGCCGCCGTATGCACCCAATCTGAACTTGATTGAACGTTATTGGAAATTCTTCGAGAAAAAAATCCTGTATGGCCGCTACTATGAAACTTTTTCATTTTTCAAAAGTGCTTGCGAAGCTTTTTTGGCGAAACTTCGTTTTCACAGCAGCGGATCATTACGAAGCAGAATTATGCACATTCTTAACCGATAACTTCCAAATCATCGGTAGCACCTGAGTGCCGAAATTTCATGTGCGATGAGTATAGTTTTCAACCAGATCTCACCTTTTTGGTGAGCAAAGTTTATTAAGTAGCGCCATTGCTGAGAATCGCTTTTCTTTAGCATATCCTTTTCTTGCTTGATCGTATACTTTACTTATTACTAAAGTATTTCCTTTCAAGCTTGCTTGGACAGTATATGCATCAAAACTAAAATCAGCGCCGTAATTTATCCAATCGAGCGGTACGGTAAATTCTGCCCCCTGAAATATATGCCTGGCATTGAAACCCGCATGCTTGTGATATTCTTTAACTTCTGTGGAAGTTTTTGACAATTCATGATTTTCAGGTGAAATAAATGCTTCATATATTAAAATTTTACCTCCTTTTTCCTTATTTAAAGGAAGCAGGAAAAGAAAAGTTTTCTCATTCAAAATTTGTAAGAGCAAATAATCGCTGTTTTTGCCGTCAATTTGTTCTCCTCTCGTTTTGACTTGGAATACCAAATAGTTTTCTGGTGAGATATTAGTCGTTACACGTAAGATATCAAGCGCTGGTGTTAAAGATTTATCCATAAAGGATGTGATAGTGCGGGGATCTGCTTCAATTTGCATAGCAAAAACAGACCCGACCATCATGAATAGAAATATTAATACTAGAGCCTGATTCATCAATTGAATAACTCCTTGTTTTCCCGGAACATCTTTGCGATATTTGCTGCATCTTGTTGTGCATCGAATATCACTCTAATTCTCCCTCTAGGATCAATTAAAAATGCTGAAGTACTGTGATCAACTTGATAATTCTTCAGGTTACCAGCATGCTTGGTATAGAATAGAGCTTCAACGCCAAAAGTAGCTTTGAAACGCTCTAGATCCTCTCCTTCAAAGCGTAAGTAGCCAATGTGAGATCCAAAACTTTTGGTATAGCTGGATAAGATTTCATTTGAATCTCTTTCTGGATCTACTGTTACGAACGCTCCATCTAACTTTATCTGCTCACTAGCAGCTGCTTCAATAAGCATGGATAAATTTGCGAGCGATTTAGGGCAAAAATCTTTGCAATGAGCAAATCCAAACATAACTAGCATCCAATGATTATTCTCGCTTGGATGTGCTTGTCTCAAATGATTAACTGTTTCAGCTTGTAAAGGCACTGGTCGAGGTAGGATAACAGTTGCTGCCTTGATACTGGTTTGAGTAAAAAGAATGAACATAGTTATGACTGCTAAAAAGTAATATATTTTTAAAACCCCTTGTTTCATTTAATTAACCCCTCCTTTTTAGTTCTTTGATTTTACGATCGTATTACCTAATAACTTAGGCCGGCCCATCTCTGCTTCTACCTTTAGGAGAGATCTAAAAATGGAAACTGAAGGGCCGGGGATAGGTAGGAATTGGTTAGGATTAACGATTTTGACCGGCAGTATATATACCGTGCGGTTTTACAAGCCCGTCGTTGGGACCCCACACCTTAACAACTGTATCCGTCAGAGTATCAATTTTAAGCACATATCCAGAAACCCAGCTTGCTACAATCAAGTAGCGATTATCAGGAGTTGGAGCGATTGTGTGTGCAATAGCAAATCCTGCTGGGAGATCCACACCTGGTTTAAGCCTTTTGATGAATTTTGGCTTTGTACGATCGGTTAAATCGTAAACGGAAATGTACCCATCATCAGCAAATGTGAAATCGATTGAGTCCTCTTCTGCAATATAAAGCTTGCCATTAACAACAGCTAAATCAGAAGCAGAACGGAAAACACCGGGAGCATTGGCATTTGCAGCACGATCGAGAATTTTAGTTGCAGTTCCTTCTATCGCATCAAGCAACCACACACTCGGTGGAATAATTTTTTGGGTAGTTGAAGGTGTCAACGAAGTTTTATCAAGTTGCATCGTAGCTGTTACTGCGTATCGTTCATCTATCCAAGCCGTAAAGTGACTGAAAGCAGCATGCTTCTTCTCATCCCCTAACATGATTTGGTCTACCGGCTGCAATTGGCCAGTCTCATTGTTGGGTTTATAGACATCAATCAGACTATTATCGAAGAAATAGCCTGTTCCAAGGCCTATTGTGCCTGATTTATTAAAATTAATTCCATGCGTTTGCTCCGTATATCCGGGTATGACGATGGGGTCTACACCACTCACTAACTCATCCGTTTTGGTATTAATAACCCGCACTCTGTCAGAAGTAAACTCAGTAAAGTAAATGAAATCCGAGTAAGGTAATATTGTAGGGCCATGAATTTGTGTTGCCCTGCCTATGACCCAGTTAGGAACATTCTGGACATTGTTGATAGGTTCTACATGAGGGAACTCGCTAGGGGTGCCAAGAGCATCAGCTGTCATCACGCTTTCCACTGTTGCAGAAGCGCTACCGGCATTCCAATCAACGCTATTTATTTTCAGCGCAATGATATAGGCAGGGTAAAGATCCGTAGCATCAGTGGTGATGTAAACTTTGCTGCCATCTGGTGAAACAATTGTATGTTGCAGGGGGACTCTTGTATCTCCATTTTGTGGCCAGCCACTGATGGTGGCTGGATCAATTATTATTAGCTTCTCATTCTCGTAATTAAAGAGATAAACATTGCCACTGTAATAATCGATAGCCGTTGCTATAGGCTGAATATAATTATTATAACTATTTTGGTAAATTGGCAACGGTGCTTGATCATTATTCGCACTAACTGAACTAGCTGATAATGTCAGCATACACATGGATGCTATAGGAATTACCAGAGCTAGCTTCTTCATAGAAAACTTCTTCATTAAAAAATCTCCATAAAATACTGATATTAAAATATTAAAACGTTGGAAATTACTACTTTCAAACGCCTAAGAATCCCGCAACGGAAATACCGCTTCTGGTTTTAAAAACCTTCACTGAACCAATACACAGATTCGCTCTAGGTTTCAACAAGACAGCTGACTTGTTATTCACAGTTTAATGGCTGAGGGGCATTTGTCTGTGTGAGAAAACTCACAGCTCTCTCAATCATAAATCTTGACAATGATGCGAACTTCTTTGATATGCAAAGAATTAGCTCTAATTCCTCTTGAATATGATAATCGCATAAAGTAATTTATAATGAATAACAAACTAATTTCCATCGTAGTAACTGGCTTACTTGCCTCTAGTATCATTAAATCCGCATTTGGAACAAATGTGTCGATAGTTGGCCGAATTCAAACCGAATATAGCGGTATCAATATT
>NZ_FORD01000114.1 GCF_900113925.1 Nitrosomonas sp. Nm34 | reverse complement strand
TTTTTCACAGTTTTACTCTTCTTTTCCTTTTTCACCTTCTTTGGCACTGGCCTGGAATTCATCGTGATACTTGAATTTAGGTTCACCCACAAACACACCATCGAGTTTGAAGTGCTCGTGCATGGCTTTCACATCTTTGACCATTTTATCAAAGTCAAAGGTGTATTTCGGATCCACGTCCGGAGTAAAGGGGGTATAAGGGGCTTTCGCTCCTTTCCAGGGTGATCCTTCATAGTTCATGTGACAGGCATTGCAGCTTTCCTCAAACGCAAAGTCCTGTCCTTTGTCTGCCAGCGTTTTACGCGGTGTGGTCTTGTTTGATTTCTCAAAGGCTTGCCCGGCCTTGCGATGATCGCCACGGTAATTTTTGCCCGGCCCATGGCAGGATTCACAGCCTACTCCTGTCAGCGGTTTTTTCGGGGCATCAATGCTATAGCCGCCTGTTTTGCCAAATCCGTCGACATGACAGCCGACGCAGTCTTTGTCCTGGGTGTAGTCTTTCTCAGGATCCAGCTTGGCTTTGACTTTGGCTTCCTTTTTGGTATTGGGCTTGAGCGATTCCATCGCTTTGGCATGGGCGGTGTCTTTCCAGGATTTGGCTTGCGATTTGTGACAGTTGCTGCATTTGGTGCGACCTTCAAATGGGGCGTCTGAGGCAGCGATAGCACCGCCTGTCATGAATGCAAACATGGCTGCGATAGCAATGGCATAGGCTGTAATGTACTTCATGTTCTCTCCTCTCTTTTAATTTGGGTCTTGGTTATCATCCGGCTAAGCCTCAATTGTACGCGATCATCGGATTGTGTAAATGGTTTTGATGCGATCAGGGGTATTGGGTGGCGGCTCGCTTCATGGCAGCTTGTATACCCAGTATCCCCCTTGTTGATAAACGAGTTGCACCGCCTGGAGGTTCAGTGGCGGCGCTTTCTCAGTAAAAGGCAGCAGATGCGCCATGAGGGTCTGCGTGCTGGGCTCGTCCGCAAGAAAGAAGGCCCGGATGTCGCGATCAGACAGGGATTGCAGCGTATAGGTGCGGTAATCATGTTCTTTCATCTCGACTTTCATGTGGTTGATCAGTCCATGGATATTGCCGGTCAGCACGAAGTTTTTGTAGGCGACGCCAAATTTGTCCGGGTGCAGCAGTCCTAATTTGTATAAGTCAGAGACATGGATCACGAGGTAGGCTTCCCGGTTGGGGCCAATCAAGTCACGCAGTCTGGCTGCGCCTGCTTCAGGCGGTTGCAGCAGGGCTTCAGTAAAGCGCTGGAACTGGTCTCGTTCTTGTGCGGTGGGCACGCTGTGCGAAAGGTCGCTTTCATAGGCACGGATGGTGTCGGCATACGGCTGCCAGCGCGCCGGAATGATGAGCGGTTCATTTAAGTGTGCGTTAAACAGGGTGTTGCGCTCGGACAGCAGGTGTATTTGACGCGAGCTATCCCACCAGGCCAGGATAAGGGCGTCCGGCGAGACGTATTTGCCGATGGCGCTGGCTAATGCGCTCAGCTCCGAGGGTTTGCGCTCCAGGGCAATCAGCGGTTCTCCCGTTTGATTTTCCCAGTTGAGCAGTACCGGCCCTTCTTTTCCCTTTTGCCCGAAATAGGCCAGCGCAATGGGCTGGTCTTTTTCTGCTATGCGTATTTCATATTTGCTGATCTTGAGCGTCGGCCAGGCTTCCAGTTCGAGCTCCGGAAATCGGTTCGCTTCCCCTTCTGCGATCAGCTGGTAGTGATAAGGGGCTGTCTGCGGTGTCAGCCAGAGATAAGCAAACCAGCCAAGTAAAATGAAACCTCCCGTTACGAGCGTGATGCCTAGTAACGGGAGGAGCTTGTCTTGCCAGCGCCCCCCGGGGGGGCGCTGTTTGTCATTGGCTGTACTCAAGCTTTGTTTTGCTTACGTTTACGCCAGCCAATCAGCGCGAGCGTGCCGGCCAGCAGCATGCCGCCGCCGAGTCCGCCCAGTGAGATTTTTTCACTGTCGCTGTTCAGGTCAAGCAGACTGGTTTTGGTGCCTTCCAGTTTGTTGACGCGTTCCTGCAGGGTGATCATTTCGCGCAGTCGGGTGTGTTCGTCTTGAATTTCGACATAGGCGCGATTCATCGGACCCCATCCTTCCGTATAGGTCCAGCCACCGGGGTTGACGTGGGCAAAGCCTACGTGCATTTTTGCAAGGTCGTTCTCAGCCATTTCAAGCACTTTGAGTTCCATCGAGGCTGGGTTGTTGCCTTTTGACCAGAACAGCTGGGTGAATTGGCCAAAGCCCGGTTTGTCAGGAGCAGGCGGGGCCGGACGATTGGTTTTTTGTCCGGTCAGCAGGCCTTCGTCGTAGAGTTTCTTGACGATGTCATGAGCTTCCTGGTATTTGGCCAGGCCTTCGAGCGTGCCTTTGTCCATGAGTTCCAGGTAGGTGCGCGCAAAACGTTCCGAGTGACATTGGCTACAGGTGGCTGCCCAGGAGTCGAGTCGTTTTTCTGACCATTCGCTGGAGATGTTTTCAGCTACACCGGGTACAAACGGATAGTTGGCCCAGCGTACTTTTCGCACCATGTTGTGCGCGTATTCGCCTTCATATTCCATGTGGCAGCTGGCACAGGTGGGGGCGCTTTGGCCGCCTTTGGCAAAGGCGTCTTTCAAGGGCACGTCCCAGTTCCATTTATCGCCCATCATGGCGGTGACTTTGCCGTGCTTGGACATGGAGTAGGCTTCCCAGTTGTTGTGGTCTACCCCGCTGTGGCAGGTGGCACAGGCTTCCGGTTTACGGGATTCTGCCGCAGAAAATTCGTGCCGGGTATGACAGCCGTCACATTTGTTCTGGTTGTAATGGCACATGGAGCAGCCTTCAGCCACTTCGCGCTGCGGCATGGCGGCCCAGACGGTGGTTTCGATGTTGGCTTTCCAGTCCAGCGCATGGGAGGGTCGTCCTTCCGGCCATTGTCCATTCGGGAAAATCATGGTGTCGCGTTCCGATTCACGCTCGGCAAATTCGCGCAGGTGACAGGTGCCGCAGGTGTCAGCGGTCGGCATGCGGATGTCTTTGGTGTGATCCGCTTTCTTCTTGGCGTTCACTTCGACGTGGCAGTCGATACAGCCTACTTCCTTCAGGTTTTCCTTGGCACCCAGTTTACCGAGGGAACGCAGGTTATTTTCGACTTCTTCCAGCTTTTCCTTTTTGTAATATTTCGCATCTTCCGGTTTCAGTTTACGTACTTCGTCCAGGTTAGCATGGGTGCTGCGTTTCCAGGCTTGTACCCAGACCGGTGATTCGTCAGAGTGACATTCGACGCATTCTTGACGCGTGACGACTTCCTTGACCGATGAAGGGGCTTTGTAAAAAGTGGTCGGGTCTAAATACATGCTATAGGGAATCGGCTCCCAGTATTCAGCCATCGTGCCACGTCCTGCTCCCTGAGCAGGATCCTTGTAGCGCTTGACCAGCGCGTCGTAGGTCTCCTTCGGCGTGGCCTTGCTACGATCCAGGTTCAGTGCCTTGTATGTCTCATCCGGCACACTCGACAGGTTCGCATGCACTGCTCCCGCCAGCATTACTCCACAGGCTATCGCTAGCCCTTTCAGCCATTTTCTGGCATTCATTCCTCTCTCCT
>NZ_FORD01000115.1 GCF_900113925.1 Nitrosomonas sp. Nm34 | reverse complement strand
GGAGGCTGAGGATGAAGATGACGAGGAAGAGGGAAATAGTGAAGAAGCTAAAGAAAATGCTTCCGAAGAAGACTCCGATGAGGAAGATGATTAATCATATTTGACTCATCAAAATCGAAGGACTTTATCACCATGATATCGATGTTCACTCGATAGAGTGAACATCGATTCAGAATCGATAGATTGATGGGAGCGAGAGAATTTCTTTTTTCAGCGGAACATTTTATTAATCCTTTATTTACAAAGTAAAATTGGTGAAATAAAGATTAATTAACTTCCATAATGTGATTACACATTTCTAGCAAGAAGTTAAGCTATGAGTAGAGTTTTTCAGTACTCAATATTAATGAATCACATCATATCGATGGAGTGCTTCTCATAAAACAAATTGATTCTTATTTTTGAATAAAAAAACAAATTAAATTAATATAGAAAACTAATATGTATTCAAAAAATATAAAGAGTACATGTGAGAAGAAAGGCAGATCAACTGGTAATCTTCGGTATAGCTATAAGCGCCATTTAAGAGAAAAATTTATAGAACTGCTGCTGCTTTTGGCAGCTTTTTTTTCAGTTGTAATTACCTTTTCTATTGTTTTCATGCTGATAAAAGAATCGATCACATTTTTTCAGCATGTTTCAATTTGGGAATTTCTTACAGAGAAACAATGGACACCATTATTTGATGATGCGCATTACGGAATTCTTCCCTTAGTCTCAGGAACGGTAGTAAGTTCAACTATTGCCCTTCTAGTGGCGCTTCCATTAGGTACAACGATAGCTATTTATCTTTCTGAATTTGCATCATATACAGTACGAGAGATTGCAAAACCATTTCTGGAATTGCTAGGCGGTATCCCTACCATCGTTTATGGTTATTTCGCTCTCTTATTCGTTACACCCTTATTGCAGATAATTATTCCTGATCTACCCGGGTTTAGCTTGCTATCCGCTGGATTAGTAATGGGAATAATGATTATTCCTTATGTAAGTTCAATGACTGAAGATGCGATGCGTTCTGTGCCAATGCATTTACGGGAAGGTTCTTATGCCATGGGTGCCACAAGGTTTCAGACGGCTATTAAAGTGGTAATGCCTGCAGCGTTCTCAGGTATCGCTGCTGCTTATATTTTAGCTATTTCTCGGGCAGTTGGAGAAACTATGGTCGTAGCTATTGCTGCTGGAATGCAACCAAATCTAACGTGGAATCCCATGGAACAAGCAGCCACAATCACTGCATATATTGTTCAGGTAAGCTTGGGTGATTTGCCGCATGGTAGCATTGGCTATCAAACTATTTTTGCAGCAGGGCTAACTTTATTATTGATCACATTGATTTTTAATATACTTGGTCATCTGCTACGTAAGCGTTATCGTGAGACATATTAGAGAAGCTTTTACTATTCTAAAATTGGATTCGGATTATATTTAAGTTAAGCCGCCGCTATTAAATGGATGCAGTTATGACCAATGCTTTGTTAAGTATTTTTTGAAAATTTTATTGTTATTAACCAGCATTTATGAGTGATGAAAAGAAATTAGAAGAATTACGTGTGGTTATTGCCCGACATAAACTTTGGGATTTAATTTTTTTAATTTCGGGTATGCTTGCTTTAATGCTCGCTATATTGACATTTATTGCTTTATTTACACAAATGCTCATAGATGGTGCACCACGTTTATCCTGGGATTTTTTTACTTCATTCCCTTCGCGTCGTCCAGAATCTGCGGGTATACTTTCAGCGTGGGTTGGCACTACGCTAGTAATGTTGGTTACAGCAATAGCAGCTATCCCGCTTGGGGTAGCTGCCGGAGTTTATTTAGAAGAATACGCCCCTAAAAATTTATTCACAGAACTAATAGAAATTAATGTTACCAACCTTGCGGGAGTACCTTCTATTATTTACGGTTTATTAGCATTGGGTCTGTTTGTTTATCAATTAGGTCTGGGGCAGAGTATTTTGGCTGCTGGATTAACGCTGGC
Organism: Nitrosomonas sp. Nm34; assembly: GCF_900113925.1. Classification (GTDB taxonomy): domain Bacteria; phylum Pseudomonadota; class Gammaproteobacteria; order Burkholderiales; family Nitrosomonadaceae; genus Nitrosomonas. The sequence continues at coordinate 1,551 of NZ_FORD01000115.1, read as the reverse complement.
TCTTTTAATTTTACCTATTGTAATTGTAGCAACTCGTGAGGCAATACGATCTATTCCAGTTGCGATTCGGGAAGGTTCTTATGCTTTAGGTGCCACCAAGTGGGAAACAGTTGCTGATCATTTATTACCATATTCTGCACCGGGTATCTTGACCGGTATCATTATCGGCTTAGCTCGAGCAATTGGTGAAACAGCCCCTATTATAACAATTGGCGCATTAACTTTTATTGCGTTCTTGCCTCCCTCTCCAATAAAAAGTGAATTTCCATTTATATCATTTGAATGGTTGACAGCACCTTTCACGGTAATGCCAATACAAATGTTTAATTGGGTATCACGACCTGAAGAGGAGTTTCAGTTTAATGCAGCAGCAGCAGGACTGGTCCTGGTTGTTATGACGCTTGCAATGAATGCATTGGCTATTTATCTTCGCTATCGTATGCGTAAAAAAATCAAATGGTAAAAAATAATTTAGTAGAACCTGAAGCAGATAAGTTCTCTCCTGCTCAATATAAATCCATAGTTAAAAATTTGAATTTTTATTATGGAAATTTTAATGCGTTGAGAAATATTGATATGGTTTTACATGAAAAGCAGGTAACTGCACTAATAGGCCCATCAGGCTGCGGTAAATCTACTTTTCTGCGATGCTTTAATAGGATGCACGATCTTTATACAGGTAATCGGTATGAAGGTGAGATCATTCTTTACCCAGACAACGAGAATATTCTGTCTTCTCATGTTGACCCGATTGAAGTAAGAATGCGTATCAGCATGGTATTTCAAAAACCGAACCCTTTTCCTAAATCAATCTATGAAAATGTCGCTTATGGGTTGAAAGTAAGGGGCGTTAAGCAACGTGCAATGTTGGAAGAGAAAGTGGAGGATGCGTTACGTAATGCAGCCTTGTGGGATGAAGTTAAAGATCGGCTGAATGACCTTGCTTTTAATCTATCTGGTGGACAGCAGCAGCGATTATGTATTGCAAGAGCGCTTGCAACTGACCCTGAAATATTATTATTTGATGAACCTACTTCGGCATTAGACCCAATTGCAACTGCCAGCATTGAAGAATTGATCGCTGATCTTAAAAATAAAGTGACCATACTTATAGTAACTCATAATATGCAACAAGCTGCTCGAGTTTCTGACTATACCGCTTATATGTATTTAGGTCAGTTAATAGAATTTAATACAACAGACACTATTTTTATCAAACCAAAGAACAAGCAAACAGAAGATTATATTACAGGACGCTTTGGCTAGATCTTTGCTTTGACATATTTAAGCAAATAACAAATTGTTCAAGAGGGCTAATGCGGTGAAGTGATTTTTTCCGATGATTGTGGCGGAAGAAGTAGATTAATCCGTTTGGATAACAGTCTATGCCTAAACGCTTTCTATATATTTCAGGTTGACCAGATGTTACCGCTTATTCTCAAGTCTGGCAATAGCGAGTCTCTTCCAATATGAAATGAGTCTGAAGTGGGTGCGTATTTCCAGCGAGAAATGAGTCTGAGCAACTAGATTCTGAATTGGTCATTATGCGAG
>NZ_FORD01000116.1 GCF_900113925.1 Nitrosomonas sp. Nm34 | reverse complement strand
TATCACCATTGAGTTTGACCCGTTTTTACCGAAATGGAATTACGTGGCTATTCCATCTGCCAGCATAATTTCTGGGGTTATTAAATCCTGATTCCTAAGGGATCTCCTTGTGGGTGGGTGGTATCGGGCACAATCTTACGCCAACCATGGCACGCAAGCATTCGGTATATGGCCGAAAGCGAAAGCGGGACACCCACTTCTGGCGCAACTTATCGGCAAACGGCGGAACCACCAATATTCCACCAACGCCGGCGCCGTCAAATATCTCCTGCAACAGCGCCTTCTCTTCTTCAAGCGATCGGTTTGCTTGATTACGCAGATTACGCTTGGCAACGGGCGCAGCCATTCTTCCAGTGGCTCGCTTGCAGTAATTTGTACGCAGTGTGCAGGTCTTGCCTTTTGATCGACCAATAGCAATGGCCGTCTGCTCCAGGCTCAGACCCAATTCGAATGGCAGAAGTAAAGCCTGTGCGCTACGCAGTTCATCGGCTGTTTTAGCGATCCGTACCGCATTTCGGGCCAATTCAAGATGCTCTTCACCACTTGCTAGTCTTGCAATAATTACCATCCATTTACGTGAGTCTGGATGACTTATTATTACATCTTATAACGCGAAATGGAATAATTACGCGGATTTAAGCTTTAGTGACGAAGAAGTCATTACTCTCTTCCTGTTCGGTGTAATGGACAAGCATAAAGAAATCAAAGGTATTTATGAGTATGCGGATCGTCATTTACGTGATTGGTTTCCGCGACTCCCGAGTTATGGAGCTTATGTTCAGCGCCTGAATCAGGGGGCTGATGTGTTTGCACCCTTATTGACACTGATTCAGCAGGAACAGGAAGTCAAGAACCCAGGGAAAGCTTGGCTGATCGATTCATTTCCGGTGGTATTAGCCAGGCAAGGCCATCGGTTTAAGGCGTGTGTAGCGAAAGAATTGGCGGATTCAGGTGATTGCTCAACCAGGAAGTTGTACTATCATGGTGTGCGGGTTCATATCATAGGACGCCGCCAACCAGGCTCATTGCCAGTCCCTAAGTATATTGGTGTGACTAGTGCTAGCGACCATGATGACAAGATATTTGATCAGATTCGGCCACAATTGCACCACAATGAGCTGTATGGTGATAAAGCTTATCAACGGCCCGACGCCGAAGAGGTCAGGCAAGCTCAGAATTTGACCGTCCTGATACCGGTTAAAAAACAAAAAGGGCAACCCTGTCTCGAACCACAGGATCAATGGTTGTCTACCGCGGTGTCTCGCGTGCGGCAACCAATTAAAGCATTATTTGCCTGGATTGAAGAAAAGCCAGGCATTAAATGTGCCAGCAAAGTTCGTTCTTATAAGGGGCTTATGGTGCATATATTCGGAAAGCTGGCTGCGGCTCTATTTTTCTGGAATTATTTACGAGTTAGCTCTTAATTCGCATTAAAAGATCATCATATTCAGATCAGCATGGATGGCAAGGGTTGCTACTATGACAACATTTTTGTTGAACGACTTTGGCGAACAGTTAAATATGAGCTTCATATACCAGAGAATTCAATAGTCTGAAGGAGATAAAGCAGAATTTATCCACATGGTTTGAATGGTACCATCAAGAACGATTTCATCAAAGCCTTGGCAGTCTTACGCCTGATGAAATCTACTATAATCATCGAAGAATTGATCGGGTTGCCTGAGCCAGATCAACTATACATGTCAGAGCTTAACCTTCTTTCAGGTTATCCAGTTACAGGGAACCACTACACACTCTATGCAAGCTCGATTCTACTTCCATTCGATTCTGATTCCAGGAAGCAGTTCTTCCACCAATAAAGGAACTTGCCTCGAGAATAGTAATTTTATATCCACAACTGGCAAGTTCCAGCCCAGCAGATAAACCTGCCAGACCACTACCTATAATAATAACTTTGGGTTTAGGCATGGTAAATTAATAATATAAGTTTGTAATATTGGCAGGATAAGCTATGTATACATCAACATTTCATCTTTGTTGCTTTGATTGAATATGAAATGCAATTCGATGCTCAAGCATGAGTACACCCAACAATGTACTTTAGTGTTGTATTAGCGTAATGATTCTTGAATCTTCTGAGCATGCTCTAAATGCGAGACGAGCGAGGGCCGAACTTTTTGCAGGAGAGCTTTTAATTCCTCGTTCTGTACGCCAGGTACGAGCTTGGTATCAGCAACATCAATAACCTGTTTGTGAAGCTTAACCTCTGCATCGATATAAGCTTTGTCAAACTCTTTTCCGCTCATATCTTTCAATTTGTCGATATTTTTCTCACCATCTGACTTAAGCGTCTTACTGATTTCATTATCCTTTGGAGTTACATTGAGTTTTTTTACTAAACTTTCTGCTTCCTTATTGACATCTGTATGATCACTGATCATGCGATGCGCATATGCCTTAACGTCTTCATTTGAAGCCTTTTCCTTGGCAAGCTGACCGTTTTTTATGTCTACCTGGTTGGCGGTGACGACAATGTGTGCAATTTCTGCATCACTAAGATCACCTTCTTTACTCTTGGTCTCTGCGTAAACCGCAAAAGTAGGCAGCATTAAAGCAACGGCTAACATGAGTAATTTTTTCATAAGATCTCCTTTTGATAGGTTGATATTACCGGACGGACAACGTGTCTTCCGATTAGCTATGATGAGGGAGAAGGCAAACTTATTCTGTTCGTTACCGCACACAAGCTAAACAATAAAGTCAATTACACATAGATTAATTGTAATTTTCAGATGACATATCTGCTATCATTCCGACGCGAAGAGTATCTGCTCGAGAGAAAAAGGGCCTTATCACCGCGCAAGTGGCCAAGCGTTGTTGTGTAGGTGTAGCGAGTATGGCGCGCTGGATCTAAGCGCCTAATCCCAGGACAATCCGCAACAAACCTTCCTCCTTTAGGTTACGCAGGCCCTTTTCCCAACTCCTGCCCGTTTGCTAATCGTCATGGACAGTGTGCGACATTCCACAAACAGCAGGATATCAAAACCACCATCACCAATCGGGCACATATAGCCTAACCAGTTAAGAATGATTCAGAATGTATAGGATTTGAAGAACATCTCAACGGTCTGGTTTTGTTGTTTACGCAGTGCTTTGGCCTGTGCCCATTTATGTTCAATAGGATTAAGATCAGGAGAATAAGCGGGTAATATTCAAGGGTGTGCCCAGCGTTTTGTATGGCCTCTTGCGTATCCTGCCTCTGATGGAAGGTGGCATTATCCATCACAACGACGGCATGTGACGGCAATTCAGGCAGCAGGTCCTGCATCGCCCATCCGTGAAACACATCGGCATTGATATTGATTGAAAACAGGCTAACGGTGAGCAATAGTTTTCCGATCAGGGCGCCAATCGCGTTGATACGACCTGGCGCATGCCAGTCATGGGTGCCATGGCATCTCTGGCCAGCAGGTGCATAACCGTGCGTGCGCGGTGCATC
>NZ_FORD01000118.1 GCF_900113925.1 Nitrosomonas sp. Nm34 | reverse complement strand
TATTGGAAATTTTTCAAGAAGAAAATCCTGTATGGGCGCTACTATGAAACTTTTTCACTTTTCAAAAGTGCTTGCCAAGCTTTTTTTACAGCAACCGATCATTACGAAGCAGAATTACGCACATTATTAACTGATAATTTCCAAACCATTGGCAGCACCTGAGTGCCGAAATTTCATGTGCGATGGGTATAGTTTGTACACGGTGCAGCCAGGCATAATATGCAGGGTATTTTCGTTTACGTCCAGATCTCTGGTCGTTTGTGCAACAGGTTTACTTGATTCGTTGGCCAGCTTAACTGCTGACGCTCTAAATTCGGCTGGATAAGTTTGGTTTTTTCTCGCTTCATATTAGGATCACACTCTTTTCAGATTATTTTAAATTGTGTGTCCGGTTTAGTGTAGCCACATCACTGCGACGCGGAGACAGAAACAGAATTTATTTAGATGTTTTACTTTCAGTCTTCACAAATCGTTTAAAAAGAGCATCCAGTTTACTTTGATGAGTTCGTAGGTCAGGTTGTTGTTTGTAATCTTCCGCAAGTTTGAACAATCCATCAATCAATTGATTATCTCCAGTGGGAAAGACTAGTACAGTCGAGTCTTTAGCCAATACGTCACTCCAATGTGCGCGAACTGCCGCCCAGAAAGGCGCCGTCGCTTGCCAGTAGCCCATGGCATCAGAAAAATCATATCCGCTGATACGCCGATATTCATTAAACCCGAACTCTCTCACTAATACTGTATCTTTCTGATCGCTGGTACGGATCACTTTGGTATTGTCCTGCTCGTGAGTCCACCCTTGTGGAGTAATGGTATGGCGGTTTTCAGCATTGATCAGCTGATAATCATCTCGTGTCGTATATTCTCGACGAGGCAAAGGACGCCAGGTGCGGTCGGAAGTCCATGTAGAAACACCATACTTATGATTCCATTTGCCGGTACCTGTATAACGCGGAGCATCACTGACCTCATAGACTAACTGAGTCCATGTGCCTGCTATTTCTTCAGGTGTTTTCGTTTGTTGCTCAAAACGCTGATCACCGACATAACTCCAGTTCTTGAGCGATTCATAGACCCAATCCTGGCGCCAATGTTTGATTACTTCGCCGCTACTGTTCACAAGGAGATGCTGGAATGAAAGTTTTTTACCATTGTCTTCGATCAGTACCACTTTCTCGAACGCACCGCTGTGCTTTGGCCCTTTCCGCGTATAGCCGGGTTTTAGAATCACCGTTTCATAAAAATTAAAGGTAACCTGAAACTCCCCTTGCAATGCCAGAATAGCTCGGCGATCACAATCGAAGGGCCGTTCATCGGCAGCGCAACCAACCACTGGTCTCTCTAGCGTTGGGTATTCGGTAATGGAAGGTTTTGCTTGTATTTGAGGAGCACTTGCGCAACCTATCAGAGTTACTAAAATTCCCGTCAAACAAGAAAAATTATGAAATTTTAACGTGGGTTGACAATTAGATTTCAATTCTTTTATGGAATACATATGGCTTAAAATCCAAAATGACAAAAATTTTAGCTGGACGATAGTTTTGTTTACTCTTCAATTGGATAGATGCAAATCGTTACCCTTATCTATCAACTTATATAAATACTTAAACTTTATAAATAGTAGAGCAGTGAATTAAGACTGAAGTTCAGAAGAAATTTTGATGCGTTGCAAAATCAGTGCAGGTAACCTAAAGGCAATTAATTCTTGTACGAGTTCCAAATAATGGCGCAATCTTTCCTTTAGCTCTTGGCGTTGTTGACAGTAAATTTAATCCAGATGAACATGAATTCGTGAATTCCTCATTCAGTGAAGTTATGTCGGACTTGAAGGAATTTATTCAAAAAGCAAAGTCAGTTAATAAGGATATAAATATACTTATTACTGTCTTACCTGTGCCTTTGATCACAACGTATGAGAACAGGCATGTGCTCACATCAACGATTGCCAGTAAATCGACTCTGCGAGTGGCTGCAGATGAAGCAGAAAGACTGTTTGATAATGTTATTTATTTCCCATCATATGAAATTGTTACTTCTCCTGCCAATGGTGGAAGGTACTTATCTGTCATTGCCAAGTCCGCCGCTCATGGTATTATCTCCCGCATTGCCATTGAGAGTGTCATTGCCGTCGAGCCACGCAGTAGGTCGTCGAGGCTTCCGCCGTACACGCTGTCAGCGGCGGCGGCTATCTCAGGCAACGTGAGGAAATGGATAAAATTTTCAGAGGTGAGAAAATTGAAGGAAACTGAAAATGGGAGAGAGAAGTCGCTTCCCAACTCCAACACCTGTGCCTCGGCAGACAAACGCTCAAACCCGGTGATCGTGCCGGATCCCGTGCGTATGAAGTCTCCGCTCGCTGTCCATGATCCCTAGAATCGAAGTATCGTCCCGTCCGAAAGAGACAGGTCGAGCTACGTGCCGCTGCTGCTCTATAACGGAGTTAAGAGTTTGCCCGGATCGGTCAACATGGGCAAGATATCCATGGCGAACACGCTGACATTTCCCTCGGCAAATGGAATATTACTTCGGTGATAAATAGCCCTTGCTTCTCCTCTAGAATATTACTTCTCTCTTGAATCAGCTTACGATGGCGTTGGTGTTTAGTAGAATGTATGTATTGAAAAAAATAAACGCTCTATTTCATTAAAAAGAAATGTATAGGGAAAATAAATGGATTATCAAACACTTTGCCAATCGATCAAAATTCAAAAGATTTATGCTCAATTGACAGCAAAATTACCGGTTTTTAGACTATTTTCGTCTGCGAGAATGCTCTATTTGTGAGATGTTTTTCAATTGATCGTTTACTGTTCCAATAATCGAGCATTTACTTAAACATAAATGTTGCTTTCACCACGGCTCAAACTTGAGCTTATATAGCACAACCAGATAATTTTGATTATAATTTAGAGATGGCCTATTCACTGGATTTCCGTCGTAAAGTCCTGTCTGTCCGAAAGAAAGAAGGACTTACGATAGCCGGGGTGGCGGCCCGGTTTGATATTGGCGTGGCCAGCGTGACGCGCTGGGTTAAGAACATCCATCGTAAACCTCAAGGGTTTCGCCAACGCAAGATTGATCTTGAGGTATTGCGCCAGGATGTTCGCGATTATCCTGATGCTTATCAGTACG
>NZ_FORD01000121.1 GCF_900113925.1 Nitrosomonas sp. Nm34 | reverse complement strand
CTATTGAGTTGCTTGAACAGCCAGGCAGTGGAGACACTGTGTCAGCATTCTCCATGGCGCAAGCATCAGCCCCAAACTGCCGGGCAGATTCGTACAGGACTGGTCAATATTTTAAGGCATGTTGCTATTCGGTCATGGTGGAATGGAAAATATAAAAAATTCATGCCACCAGATTGGAATAAAAACTGGAATTCAAGATGTGAACAAAGCAACCGCATGTAATACAACAAAAAGATCAAGCGCATTACATTCTTCAAGCTGGAAAAAATCCCAGCTGTGGGAGATGGTTTACTCTAAACTCTAGTTATAAAACAAATATTACCTATTTTTATTTTCTAGCCCTCTCATTTAAACGCTTTCTCCTATTTTCTTTTGGGTCGAGTAGAAGAGGGCGATAGATTTCTACTCGGTCACCATCTTGTAAAATAGTTTCTCGTTTGGTGAGTTTACTGAAAATCCCTATTTTTTGCTTTTCTAAATCAATTTCAGTGAATATATTCTGTATTCCAGATAAGGTAATAGCCTGTTCTATGGTTGTACCGCTGGGCACATAGAATCGTTTAAGAAATTGACGATGGGGAAGTGCGTAGGCCACTTCAACTTCTATTTGATCAATCACGCGGTCCATAAATGGCCTCAGCGCGTTCTATGAATGCTTCTACAAAATTATTGGCGATCATATAAAACACAGGACCTACTAGTTTCTCCAACAACTTATGAGAAAATGTGTAATGCAGGCGAAATTCTATTTTGCAAGCATTTTCTGATAAAGGGATAAAACGCCATAAGCCATCTAGATGCTCAAAAGGCCCATCTAATAAATTCATTTCGATCTGCCCAGGTGTCATGTCAGTTAAACCGGGTGGTTGACGTTTATTTTCTGTGGTAAAGCTATGCTTGATGTGATGATAATTGATATGGACAGTGGCATGCACAATTTCTTCATTTTGAAGCTTAACAGATGCTCCATCACACCAAGGCAGAAATTCTGGATAATTTTCAACGGTATCAACCAAGTTAAACATTTGAACCGCTGAGAAGTCAACTAAAACTGATTTTTCTATTTCTGCCATAAAATTATTAACCTTTTATTTTCATCTGAGCCGAAGCCGGAAAAACTGATAAACTAATATAAAAATTTTAGAGTTATTGTCTTTATTCCTGTCATATTCCCAGATGAGTATTGCTCAAAATAAAAAAGCGTTCCATGATTATTTTATCGAGGAAAAATACGAAGCAGGTATTGTTCTGGAAGGTTGGGAAGTCAAAGCGATTCGTGCGGGACGAGTTCAATTAAAAGAAGCCTATGTTATCATTCGCAATGGTGAATTATATCTCATCGGTAGTCACCTGAGTCCTTTGCCTGCAGCTTCAACCCACATCAATCCGGATCCAGTACGTACGCGCAAACTCTTGCTGCATGCAGAAGAGATAAACCGGCTAATAGGTAAAGTTGAGCGTGCTGGATACACCCTGGTACCTCTCGATATGCATTATAAAACAGGTAGAATTAAAGTTGAAATAGGTCTTGCCAAAGGCAAAAAACAATACGATAAACGGGAAACTGAAAAACGTAAAGAATGGGAGCGCGCTAAACAACGTTTGCTCCGTGCCCGCTAATATTTTCTCTGTGCTAGCACTCGCTGAATTTAAACAATTTTTGATTTCGTCATTATGCAAAAACCCATTGCGATTTGGTTATTTATTTGTTGCGCTTTTGTCTTTGCTATGGTAGTGGTTGGAGGGGTAACACGCCTCACAGGTTCCGGACTATCCATTGTCGAGTGGCAACCTCTCATTGGCGCAATTCCACCACTCAACCAAGAGGATTGGATAGTGCTTTTTGAAAAATATCGCCTCATCCCGCAATACGAAGAAGTTAATAAAGGGATGACATTGGAAGAATTTAAGGGAATTTTCTGGTGGGAATATTTTCACCGCTTATTAGGGCGGGCGATAGGGATAGTGTATTTCATCCCTCTTATTTATTTTGTTAGCCGTAAGCAAGTTGATCGTATACTCGGTCTCAAATTACTGGGTATTTTTGTATTAGGTGCTCTGCAAGGCCTGATGGGTTGGTATATGGTGATGAGCGGTTTAGTGGACAATGTTTATGTCAGTCAATACCGCCTAACGGCTCACTTGGGACTTGCATTTATTATTTATGCAGCCATGTTCTGGGTGGCAACAGGGTTATGGTCATCTGAGAATAGTCTTCAGCAAGAAAAATCAAGTTTACAGGGTTTACGTCGATTTTCTTTTTTGATTACCATACTTATATTTATTATGGTATTGTCAGGCGGTCTCGTTGCCGGGATTCATGCTGGCTTAGCTTACAACACCTTTCCTCTAATGAACGGTTATTTGATGCCACCGGATTTATTCATACTGGAACCATGGTATCGGAATTTCTTCGAGAATATGGCTACAGTTCAGTTTGATCATCGCATGATCGCATGGCTATTGGCATTTCTTATCCCTCTTTTCTGGTTCAAAACAAAAAAATATTCACTATCCCGTTCTGAACAATTGGCATGCCATTTTCTCTTGGTGATGTTAATCATACAGATCAGCTTAGGAATCACCACGCTACTATTAGTCGTGCCATTACATCTAGCCGCAGCTCACCAAGCAGGTGCTATTTTATTGTTCACTACGGCGCTCTGGGTTAATCGTAAATTGTCTTAGCTGACGGGATCTATACTTCTCGTGAATCAAAAATTGGTTTAAGTTAATGCGGCATAGTTGTGAATATATTAGAATTTTAATATGTCATCACATTACCTACTCACTACACAAGAAATTGCCAATTTAGAGGTGGCGCACCGTCAAACCAAAGACAAGCGTTATGCTGACCGGCTAAAAACGGTCTACCTGTTAGGTAAAGGCTGGTCGGTTACTCAAGTGGCTGAAGCGCTCATGATGGATCGGG
>NZ_FORD01000123.1 GCF_900113925.1 Nitrosomonas sp. Nm34 | reverse complement strand
AGTATTACTGATTGGTTGCGGTTGAGAGTAATAGGTCGAACGTGCCAGATTCAACAACTGGCATTGACGAACCTGACTAAGACTCCCATGGGGCTCAATCATCTCTTTGCGTTCTACAAGACTTAATGATTAAGCTTTCTCACTAAAAAATCGCGTTCTACCGTCAATTGACCAATAACCCGGTGCAGGTCATCTGTTGTAGGTTGCTCCTTATTGGCGCCAGTATTATTTTTAGAAAATAGCTCGGCAGCTTGCTCAATGAATTGCCGTTTCCAGCTATTGATCTGCGTGGGATGGATATGATAACGCGCTGCTAATTAGGGGACAGTTTCATCACCGCGTATCGCTGCCAGCGCTAGTTTTGCTTTGAATTCGCTCGAATAGTGTATGCGCTTTTTACTCATCGTCATTAAGCTCCTTTTTAATTATGGCAGAGCTTAACAACCTGTACAGTTTTTGGGGACCACTTCAAACCGAATACTAAGGCTGTGACAGTAAGTTCTTTATTGATACTCCTCCACATAGACTCGTCATCACTGCAAGAGGATCGTTGGAATTCATGGGAAGAGTATATGCCTGACCGAAAACCAGATATTGTCGTTACGGGAGTGTCACAACGATCTGAAAGATATCTCCTGTGCTGACATCTTGAACAATAAAAGGAACGTCTCCATGCGCACTGAGCAGTGCGTCATTCAATTGCCTCAGCGTACTTATTGCATGATTATTGACAGCAATGATTATATCACCTACTTCGATTCCAGCGTCACCACACGGCTTCCCTGGGGTAACCTGTGTTACTGTTACTCCCAGCCCACCAGGTGAATTGTTGGCTGTAATTCCACACTCATTGCTTCCCGCGATGACCAGTGCTTGTTGTGGTTTCCCCCCACCACCAGTGGTCTGAGCAAAGGCAGGCATCGTTGCGGTAAAGGCGAACAATGATATAAAAGCAGCGACAAACATTTTTAATGATTTAGCTTTCATTGGATCTTCTCCTTGGATATTAAGTAAATTAAAAAACATGGACTTGCTATTTTTACCAGCAATTACTTAAGCGTTAAAACTAACGCCTTTGTCTTCGTTAAATCACACGCAAAATCAAACTTAATTTAGGTTTAACAGCCCAGGTTGAGCTAACTACCTGATTTAATAGATAAATTAAGTTAGAAAAAATATATGTTCTTTTGATGATAATTAAAATAGGCAGAAACCTTAATTAGCTATAAAAAAAATGTGTAAAAAAATGAGAGAGTATGCAAAAAAATAACAATTGCCCGGCAATTTCCAGCGGCCTGTGGTACAACCTTCTAATCGTTCCAACAGCTCCCGTCATTCAACCCTACCTGTTACATCCCACACGGTTGCGTGAGAGGAAGAATCAGAGGAATTTTCTTTCACCTGATGAATCTAAATCCCGGCGTTATAGGCAGATACAAAATATGTGTGCGTTGGCACAGCACGCCTGATTTGACTGAGACTGCCTGCTATCCTCAAGACTCAGCAATCAGAAAATACGGAAACAGTAACAAAAATAGCAACTGTAGCGATAGCAACCTTAATAGGTTCGAAAGATGATATTGATAGTGATATTGAAAATATCCGTAGCTGGCTATTTCAAATTGGCGAAACAGAAGAAATTCATTACCTGGCGATTGATAAATTCCGCAATGATCCACGAGCGCTTGAGTACTTCTTAAAACATGCAAAAGGTGAGTTTGAAGCCAGTTACTCCTTAACGGATAAGGACTATTCATCACCAGATGCGGGACAATGTGTCGTGATTGCCTGTTTCTCTTTGGTGGGCATTGCCAGCAATACAAAATCACTAATCATGGTGTGAAGTACAGGCCGGTTACCAGATATTCTGAAGCGGTGCAGCGTGTTCAAGCCAAGGAAAGGAGAATGATCATCTTCTAACGTTAAGAATCAAGCTACAAGCTATTATTCTGTGTTTATGGTGATATTATTATCACTTAAGACAGGGTAATAGCTTGTGGCGCATTCTGGCAATCTAAAATAGGTTTAGATAGGTTGGGTTGATACGCTTCTAAATTAGAAGCAGATAGAATGGCTCTATTTAGCAAAGTGCAGGAAAGTGTCGAGAAGAGCTAAACAAGAAACCTGTTGTTTTAACGATAAATAACGTAATTGTTCTTAAAACGCATTTCCTGAAAGACAAACTAAAATAGTATTAAATAGCCTTCTATATGGTGCGCTACATTATATAGTCTAGGTGACTTCGATCTTTGACGTTTTTTAGCGCCTGACTGCCACTTATAACAAGCAATCTGGTCATTATTAACGCTTGGTTCCATGTGTACCAGAACTATCAAGGGTACTAGGAGTTGCAGGGCTCCGAGGAGAAACAGGGGTCAAAGGATGACCAGGAGTGCCAGGATTAAAAGGGCTGCCAATGATATCCTGGTTAGGAGGCTCCTGGTCAAGAGGCGTGCCAGGACTAATAGGAGGACTAAAAGTATCAGTGGTATCAGGAATACTAGGTACATCACTAGTCATGCCGGGTGTATTAGTACTACCAGCAGGGCTCCCATCATCTATGATATTCTGAGCAAACACTATGCTGGTAAATACGTATGTACTACCCAGCATTATTGTTCTCATTAATGCCAAAGTTATTTTATACATAGCTTTTTCCCCTTAATTTATAACCTAATATTAACTTCCTAAGTTAGACAAATAATCAAGAGATTATCTAAAGCAGATCAATTCCCGAAATAATAGATAGCTTAATTGTCAAAATTATCTAAATTTATTAGGGTCTGTTGACATTTCACATAGGTAGCCACAGATATCCACACGCTATGGCTACCATACTTTCATAATTTCGCTTCAGCTTGTCGTATCGTGTCGCTATTGCCCGG
>NZ_FORD01000124.1 GCF_900113925.1 Nitrosomonas sp. Nm34 | reverse complement strand
TCCATGGCGTAAAAGACTGGCATGCACGAGGTCGAACCAATGTGATTGGCGCTCTGATCGGAAAGACGCTGCTGACCATAAGTCTGTTCATCGCCAATATCACCGCTGACATTTTCTATGCGTGGATAACGCAGGGCCTTTTGCCTAAACTTCTGCTCGCTTGCGTGATTGTCATGGACAACGCAACGTTCCATAAACGGCAGGATATCCAAACCGCCATTGCCAATGCCGGGCATACACTTGAATACCTGCCGCCTTATTCCCCGGACTTAAATGACATTGAACCCAAATGGGCTCAGGCCAAAGCCATCAGAAAAAGGGAAGGGTGTTCCATCGAGCAGCTCTTTGCCGCTTATGAAATTTAAATCATTTTATATGAGATCTACTATATGTTCTTTAATCCTATATATTAGGAATCATTCTTAACTGGTTAAGCTATATTTCGGGAATTCTTAGCGGTAATAAAAAATCCTGCGCTATCCCCATTCTGCTGCTTTTTTGCTGGTTTTAGAACTACCCAGGCAATGAATGCCATTGCAATAAAACACTACCACCTGATCTTTGTTAGCCAGCCAAATTACTGGCTGTGAAAAGCGCACTATTGACAGCCAGATGCTGGGCTCCCGGGATATCGCCTTGATTGAAATCTTCCAATTTGCGCATATCGACAAACAGATAGCCTCTGTCAAATAGCAGCTTGGCAGTTTCAGTATTGATCGTGATAGCCCCGTTACTTGTTTCAGTGCCATCTCTGCCGGGGTGCTGGCATGCGCAGTCAGCTGCCATGAGAGCAACGACACCATTAAGATTGTTTTCATGTTTATTCTCCCGAATGAGCAAGATCATATCGTTGCAGTGATTTCAGGAAATACCTTGTAGAACATGACATAAGCGGCACTCAGGGTCAGTATCAGATTCAGCGACTGTCCGCAGATATACAGGATCAAGGGTTTTCCCCCAATAAAATGATGTTTGAGGGTCTTGAAATGAGTGGATAATCCGATACTTGCAAATGCCAGGCAAAAGAAATAGGTACGCAGATTTTTGGTAAAATCATTCAGCATCCCATTTTCCAGCACCAGATCCGCACTGTGTTTATCGAGTGAGGAATGAAGAAGAGAAAACAGCATGCTCGCACCGATGAAGCCGAGAATGAACTTGGGAAAGCGATGCCAGATTTCACCGATAGTGATCTGGCGCGCTTGGGCATCCCGTTCAACCCTGGTGGTAAAATAAACAGCTACTGCAAAGGCGATGATACCGATCAGCATATTCTGAATCATCTTGATAGTAGCGGCCACATACATGGCTTTATCACCCAGCACTGCGCCTGCAGCCACGACTGCGCCCGAGCTGTCGATAGTCCCGCCGATCCAGGCACCCCCCAATATTTCCGGCATGCCGACAAATTTGATGAAAATCGGCATCATGACCATCATGATGGCGGTGAACACCATACTCAGTCCGATGGCCACGGTGAGTTCCTCGCGACTGGCTTTACTGGCGGCAGCTGTGGCGATGGCAGCGGAGACACCGCATACGCTCATATCGGCACTGATGGTGATATTGAGTGATTTGGAGGCCATTTTCAGCACAGTTTGACCAAACCAGTAGGTTGTTACTAGGACGATGGGCGTCACTACCCAGGCGACAAAAATACCCGGCAGGCCAATTGCCAGGATCTTGCCGATCAGCAGTTCTGCCCCCATCAGTACCAGTCCGGTTTTAATGAAAAACTCCGTTTGCAGGGCGGGCGTTATCCATGCTGGCGTCCCGATGGTGTTGCTGATGAGGATACCAAGCAAAATGGCCCAGATAGCGTATTCGATACCCAAATCCTTCAAGTCATTTTGTGCCGCCAGCAGTAATGAAATTAATGCCAACAAAAAGATAAAAGCAAAACCTTTGACAAAGGGTAGGAATGCAATCCCCTGCACTTTGGCCCCCACGCCAAATAACACTGCCAGCAAGACGCCCAGCAAGAGGCTATGGGGCAGGGAAAAAGGACCTGCTTTCAGTTTGGCTTTTTTCTTGTCAGTTTCTTGCACGAGTTGTTGCCACTCCTCAATCGCAGCTTGCGCTGCAAGATTGAGTTTTTCTACCTTAAAATCAACCGCTTGTGCTGCCAGTTCGAGCGCTATGGCCTGTTGGCGGGCAAGATCAATTGCCTGGTTTTCAGCGATCAGATCGGCTTCAGTGGCAGGTTTGTAGATCGCTTGTGCAGGATTGTCGCTCCATTTGTTAGGCAATGTGCTCAAGCTTTTCAGGAATTGACCCACCGGTTGATCGGACAGTTTCAGTTTCGCCAGCTTGCTGCTGGCTTCGTGCCAGGCCACGGTTTTGATCGGTTTAGCTGCTTCATTTTCCAGGATTGCCGTTGTTTCAGCCATTTTTTGTGTCAGATCTGCAGAAAGAAGGCTGAAATAAAAAGCGAGTCCCGCGAGTAGTAATAAGCTGCCAAGGATAATAGCCCAGAAATCTTCTGTTCTAAAAAAAGGTTGTTGATGATGTTTACTCATGATTAAGAATGTTAAAAAGTGATGGCCAGACTACAAAATCAGAGAGCACAATAAACATATGGATTTGCTTATGTTATTGATATCTTGGTTATGTCGCAAGATATCTCGTCATGTTCATGTGCATGGTCGTCCTTTTGTTGCCAATCTGCCAGAGCCTGATCGCAGGATAGGCAGATAAGAAATAACGTAAAATAACCGTATTTTTCTTCATGAGAACTAAGTGTGTTTACTTAAAGTGTTTTTACTTATTTAGCTAGAGTTTAGAGTTTCACCCTTAAAGGAAAAAATTACCCAAAGATAAAAGAGTAACAAAAAACTTGACAAAGCAACGAAAAAATCGTTGCCGCC
>NZ_FORD01000126.1 GCF_900113925.1 Nitrosomonas sp. Nm34 | reverse complement strand
TGTCATTTACCCATTATAAATTGGCTTTATTATCCATAATCCTGCATGAACATTCTAATCCAATTTCTGGAAGTTATTTTTGACGACATCCTTAATTAGTCTTGCTTGCGTTTATCAATAAGGAACGGCGTAAAGAGTGCCGGAATGACTTTTTTATTCGGTTGACTAATAGAATGAGAAGCTTTATTGCTGGTATCTAATTTCTTTACCAGCGGCATAGGTACATATGGTTGAGTAAAGATCGGATCAACTGGAATTGGTCGAGATGGTTTATTTCTTCCATAAGGAGCTGGTTGCTGCTTACTCCCACTATGATTACTCCTTTCCAAGCCAGTTTTATGATGCATTAGCTTACCATTATGTCCTTGACGATGCGTAGCTTGTGGAAAAACAGAATCATGACTCTTCCCAGTTTCAAACCCATTCGTTTTCGTCACGGCCAGTTTCGTTTGGAGCAGCTTCTCAATACCTACCAGATATTCCTTTTCATTTTCACTTACTAACGAAATGGCATTACCTTTACTCCCCGCACGGCCTGTTCGTCCAATGCGATGAATATAATCTTCTGGAACAGTTGGTAACTCGAAGTTAATTACATAAGTAAGACTCTCAATATCCAATCCCCGTGCGGCTACATCAGTTGCCACCAATGCCTGAATTTTTCCTTCTCTGAAATCATTAAGTGCTTGGGTACGTTGCTGCTGATTTTTATCGCCATGAATCGCTGTTGTTATTACTTCATACTGCAAAAGTAGCTTGGCCAGACGATCTGCACCTTGTTTAGTTCTAACAAAAACCAAAACCTGTTTAAGATCATTTTGCTTAATTAACTGCACCAATAATTCATGCTTGCGTTCAAGGTTAACTAAATGAACCCTGTGCGAGATGGATTGATTAATCGCATTGCGTTTTGCCACCTCAATTAAAATTGGCTGCTTCAGCAGCTTGTCAGCAAGTTGCTTGATTTCCTCAGAAAAAGTAGCAGAAAAAATCAAGCTCTGCCGCTGCTGAGGAAGCAGCATAAGAATACGCTTGATATCTGGCAGGAAGCCCATATCGAGCATACGATCAGCTTCATCCAGGACTAAAATAGTCACGCTAGATAGATTGATGGTTTTCTGCTCAATGTGATCCAATAGACGGCCGGGTGTTGCGACCAGAATTTCTACTCCAGCTTGCAGTTCCTTAATTTGAGGATCGATACTCGTACCGCCGAAGATTACCGTGCTTCGTAATTGTGTATATTTTCCGTAGTTTTTGACATTATCATGTATCTGCGTAGCAAGTTCACGTGTAGGTGCAAGTATCAATGCTCGAATGGGATGCCTAGCTGGAGAAGCACTCGAACTCGCATGAGATTGCAATCGATGCAACATGGGTAAGGTAAAACTAGCTGTTTTTCCTGTGCCTGTTTCGGCACTACCCATAATGTCTTTGCCCTCAAGGATATGTGGTATAACCTGAGCTTGTATTGGGGTCGGTTTGACATACCCCTGATCTGAGATTGCTCTCAGAAGCTCACTTGATAAATTTAATTGATCAAATGCTGTGGGATTACTCATAAATCTGTTCAGTCTTTGCGACTGTATTTAAAAATTGTTTGATTATTCTGTCTCCTGTTGAATACTACGTTTAGATTTATCGGTTCTTAGCCACTGATTAAATTTATTCATGATATTTTGGACAAGGGGTGCACCACCAATAGCCACTGCATCAACGAGACAGTACCACGCAGCAACGCCACTGGGAGGATTTCCTTGTGATAAGTTAAAAATGGGCTCAAGCTTTGCCCAATACCATGTTCCAGCAGCTGTACCAATCAACTCTAACCAAGTGGTGATAAAAAAAGCAGCAAGATAAACCATGGGAGATCTACCTTTGAATAGATAGATAAGAAACACACAAAATAATATTGCTCCTACCTGATCTCCCTGTTCGGGGATGCCACTAACTCCCCAAAACGACCAGACACCACATACGAATACAACGAATGCAGCAATTTTTCTCGCATATTTAAGGAAAAAACCTGAACGAGCCAGCGCGACTGCCGTTAAATAAACCATTCCATGTCCTGGAGGTACATATAAAGGTACATTTTCAAACCGGTAAGTATATCCCCCCATATAAACAGAGGCAAAATGCTCACCTGCTGTCGCAAATGCCACGGCAATCACTACTTGTATTCTTATTTCCTTATTTTCACCTGCTAATAATCCAATTAAAAATACCCATGCTATGATCCCCAGCATATTCTGTATGATCAAATTTGCATGGGCATCGATAACCAGGCTTACCGCCACACAAAAAAATGTAAAAGCAGCGATGAAGTAATCTCGCTTCTTGTGAATACAAACAACATCAGGTGCGGGGAAATAACGAAGCATTTATTACCTTAATGGAATAAAAAATAAAGCTCATCATATCCGACGAGCACATATAACCTTGGTACTTCACATTTGCATTAAGGACTATCAAGCAAAGTAAGCACACTATTATCTTCATTTAAAAAAGATAATAGTGACCATAAGAAAACTAGCTGGGAGATACCACTTTATTCTTCCCAGCATAGATGAGTACTGATGAAATTTTACCAAAAACAAATGTTTTTATTCTTTACTTTTTCACAGTTTTACTCTTCTTTTCCTTTTTCACCTTCTTTGGCACTGGCCTGGAATTCATCGTGATACTTGAATTTAGGTTCACCCACAAACA
>NZ_FORD01000127.1 GCF_900113925.1 Nitrosomonas sp. Nm34 | reverse complement strand
GACTGCATTCAGCCAATGGATATTTATCGCCGCTAGACTACGAATTGCAGCACAAAGCTGCTTAACATTGTGTCCAGAAAAATGTTGACACATCAGTGTGCCGCAGCAAGCGGCGTAAGAGATGAGGGTATGACCCCTCGCAATCGGCTTGCAGGAGCAGGTTGCAAACCACCCTAAGCGGCTTGGGTCAAAAGCCCCGGTCGTGAGCGTTATGGAAAAGGCGCCCCGAGGCGTCAGGTATGGATCAGGAAGACGAACAACCGTGAACTGCCGTTCAAGTGTCGAAACTACTCAGATGACATCAAAACTGGAGGGTGATGTTACTCCAGGAGCAGTCTGGCCGTTACCTGCTTACGGGCCAGGCGGTGTCCGGCATAGAGGCAGCGTCAGTCTGATTCGGGCTCTTACGTTGAACTGCGGGAACCTTCGGTGGCGATGTGAAGCGAAAGGCACAAGCTCAAAAGGCGAGGCCGATAGTAGCGATGTGCCACCAAGGGGCGGAGCAGCTCGTAGTAGTGATGAAGCCGCTGTAACGGCGGTGGAGCGAAGGGGCTGCGTCATCCCGTCATTGTGTGACGTCAACCGCGCAAGCGGGAGGAGCGTTGCCCAATGACCAAGCCTTACGACATTCCCAAGGCGCTTGTCTGGGAAGCCTATTTAAGTGTGAAAACTAATGGAGGATCAGAGGGAATCGATCAGGAATCCCTCGGGCAATTCGAGGCCAACCTGAGTAACAACCTGTACAAGCTATGGAATCGCCTGTGTTCCGGGAGCTACTTTCCGCCGCCGGTGAAAGGCGTGCCAATCCCGAAGAAGTCCGGCGGGGTTCGCATGCTGGGAGTGCCGACGGTGGCAGACAGGGTGGCGCAAACGGTGGTCAAGCAACTGCTGGAGCCAGCCATTGATCCGCTCTTCCACGTCAACTCCTACGGCTATCGTCCCGGGCGCTCAGCCCACGATGCGATTGCCATGGTCAGGCGGCGAAGCTGGGAATATGACTGGGTGGTTGAGTTCGATATCAAGAGTCTGTTCGACAAGATCGACCACAAGCTGCTGATGCGCGCGCTCAGGAAGCACTGTCAGACATCATGGGTCTTGCTGTACGTCGAGCGTTGGCTGAAAACACCAATGCAAATGCCGGACGGCGAGCTTGTGGAAAGGACACGTGGTACCCCGCAAAGCGGTGTCGTCAGTCCACTGCTGGCCAACTTGTTTCTGCACTATGCCTTCGACAGCTGGGTAGACCGTCATCTTCGGAGTGTGCGGTTCTGCCGCTATGCCGATGATGGTGTGATGCACTGCCGGAGTCTGGTGCAGGCGAAGTTTGCTCTGAACAAGGTGGGCGAGCGGTTTCGTCAGTGTGGACTTGAGCTGCATCCTGAGAAGACCAAAATCGTATACTGCAAGGACATCAATCGGCAGGGAGATTTTGCCAGCGTGCAATTCACATTTCTTGGCTATACCTTCTGTCCGCGTAAAGTGAAAGATAAGTATAGTCGGGTCTATGTGAGTTTTACGCCTGCGGTCAGTCGTGACGCCCTCAAGGCGATGCGGCAGACGATACGTGGGTGGCATCTTCAGCTGAAATGTGACAAGAGCCTGGCTGATCTGTCGGCCATGTTCAATCCAATCCTCCGAGGCTGGCACCAGTATTATGGCCGATTCTACGAATCGGCGATGTCTGCTGTGTGGAAGCACCTGAATGACTATCTGACGCGCTGGCTGATGCGCAAGTATAAGTGGCTGGCTCGGCATAAAATACGAGCTCGGCAAGCTCTTGGGCGACTTGCGCTGAAGTTTCCAAAAGCTTTCTGGCACTGGAGGCTGGGATGTGTGCCAAAGGCAGGATGATGGGAGCCGGATGAGTCGAGAGGCTCACGTCCGGTTCTGCGAGGGGCCGCGGGTGAAACTCCCGTGGTCTACTCACCCTTGCATGCGTCCAATCTTTCAACCTATGAGTTCCTGAATCGAACTATATTTGAAACCAGTCCAGAACTAGACCGTATGGAAAGCCAGCTATACGAGCGTTTACGTTTTATGGCTAGTAATCCAAGAGCCGCTTACGATACTCTTTGGAAAAACATTGATCAACTCGGAGCGCGTATAAATAGTAGCAACCTGTCCACTTCCTTCCAGCATCGCCTTACAAAGGATGACCTCAAAGCCTTCCTTCAACAGGCAGGTGCCATGCTAGCTCCAAGCATAAATATTGAAGAGATTCGAGCTTCGTTTGCTAGCACCTCGGCTATCGGTAGATCTTGGCAGAGAAGCATTGCGGGTCAGTGCATTAATCGTTCTATTGTTAGCGAATTATTCGAAGTTATTAATGATGGAAAACGCACCATCTTACTTACGGGTTTCCCTGGTTCAGGTAAAACTTGTGCGATATTAGCCATGCAAGAAGCTTTAGAACAAAGAGTAAAAGATTGCTCTGATTTAGTGCCACTCTTTGTTCAAGCTCGCGAATTTGCCGATTTGGCCACGGAGCAGGAACGCAAAGCCCTGGGATTTGATGTGTCAACATTTTTCTGGACACAATGTTAAGCAGCTTTGTGCTGCAATTCGTAGTCTAGCGGCGATAAATATCCATTGGCTGAATGCAGTC
>NZ_FORD01000147.1 GCF_900113925.1 Nitrosomonas sp. Nm34 | reverse complement strand
CTGGCTTACTTGCCTCTAGTATCATTAAATCCGCATTTGGAACAAATGTGTCGATAGTTGGCCGAATTCAAACCGAATATAGCGGTATCAATATTGAAGGCTTCTCTACTCAAACAACAGTTAATGATCCAACTTTTTTCTCTTCATGGGGCATTCGGTCATTCGAAGATCTAGGAAATGGATTTAGAATACTCACGATGATTGATTTTGGTTTTAATACAAACGGTGGGCCAGTAGGTAATCGAGAAATGTTTGTTGGGATATCCAAGGATTCATTTGGCACTTTGAAATTTGGCCGTACCCACTCTCCATTTGCTGATTTTGCTGGGGGCTGGACAATAGATCCATTTGTTTATACCACTCTTCAAGCCACGGGTAGCGGTGGGACTATGATCGCTAGTGCCAACGGCCTTGGTTCAGGGTCATATTCTGCGGTAAACAGTGTGGTACGTTTTACTTCTGCGGACTTTAATGGTTTCTCCTTTGCCGTTTTATTAATGCCTGGTGATGCGAGTAGGCTTGAAGCCCATTTAGGTGGCGCTCTTGGTGGAGAAGGTAATAATATTGGAAATACAGGGGGTGAAAATGGGGAATGGGATATACAGGTTGCCGCCAAATATGCTATGGAGATTCAAGACCATAAACTAGAGGTGTTTGGCGGCTACTCCAGGGATAATGTAAGTTCTGCACAGAAGAGAATAACAGCAGTTAATTTAAAAACCGAGGAAGTAGGACGAATCGGCGGGGTTTGGTCTTACAAAAATTTTCAACTTCAAGGTCAATATGACTATATCAGCAATGCGATAGGTGCTGCGACATGTTCAGATGCAGCTGCTCTAGGTGCTATAGGCGAAGTGACTACCAGGCAATGTAATACTGCTATGAACCCTGGTGGAAATGGTGATATTTGGTATGCTGGTGGCCAATACAGATGGGGGAATGCTACTTTGATCGCTCAAGGTGGTATGACCCATGCTAATAACACTGATATTTTAGAAAGCCGTAAAGCAAAAAGTTTTACTATTGGCGCACTTTATCACTTGAGCAGGCGTACCAATCTATTTGGCGGTTATCA
>NZ_FORD01000132.1 GCF_900113925.1 Nitrosomonas sp. Nm34 | reverse complement strand
GATTCGATACCGTTAATATGGCGTTCGCCATTGGCAAACTCACTATCCCCGTGATGAACTCTGAAATGTTTATTAAAGCCGATATCGACCAATCCATCATAACCACGCCATCCATCAGAATGGATCACGGTATCTGGCGCTACATGTCCACGGATCATGGCTTGCAACGTTGCTTTAGAACAATCCGGAACAATCTCCGTATACACTTTACCCTGGCGTTTGAGAACACCGAAAACAATCGTTTTGCCGTAAGCACCTCGACCTCTCCTGCCCCTGACTCGCTGTGCACCAAAATAAGACTCGTCAACCTCTACAGAACCTTGCAGAGGCGATTCAAGCTCACAACAACAGGCAATTCGCTGCCGTATTTTAAGGTAAATGCTATTAACGGATCGAATCGAGATACCGGTCAATTTTGCTGTGCTCGTCGCAGTGAAATCCAGAGAAAAGCACCGAATAAGTTGCCTAAATTTCGCTTCTCTAATTCGAGAACGAAAGTAGTATCTATTTTTACCATTCATCTCAGTAAGTTAACACACCTTAATAAGTGCTTAACTTCCTAAGACCCATAATTAATATCTAAAAAACTAATTAATTTAAGCTTTTCAAAAAGTTATACCAACCATTCTGGACGCAGAATGAGTATCCCTCCCAATCCCAGCATCAATAATCCACTAACTAGCTTGAGTAAGCGCCTGTTTGCATCGTAAGCTTATGGCTACTTAATGCAATTACACTTGCTCCTACCATGAGCGCATCATCTGTCAAGTATCCAAGAATATAAAGACCTAAATATGCATGATAAGTTATTGGATGTAAATCTTGCTGAGTCAATATTGCGGTATAGATGGCGGGAAAACCTGCGTACATAATAATTCGATAAAATTAACCATGATTGCCAATGCCGCAACTGCTATCAGAACAGATAGCATCCTGTCTGTAGCCAAAATTGCTCTCATTTGAGCATATAGAATAGGCTTAGCAGAATCTGGAATGGATAATGAGAACCCCCATTTCCAGAAGATGAAATCCTTTATATTCAATCCACCAATGATTAATGCCATTCCGCCCAATATCCATCTCACGACAGCTGACAAACCAATCAATAAAAAAACATTCAGCCAAACTGCCATAAATGCGTAATAAACTATTCCACTAGCCAAAACAAAAATACCGGCAATAAGCACCATTCTTTTACGGTCTTGCAAATGCACAAGCATCGAAAGTAAGAATAACAATACCCACATCGCGCATGGATTTAAACCATCAAGCAAGCCTATTATTAACGTGAACAGTGGTAGACCCAACTGGGAGACACTGATAGTACCGAATAGCGCTGTCTCAATCTGATTGCGCTTTGCCTCTTTGTCTGTCGTAGTTTGATCCACCAAAGATTCTAATAAAATACCCATATGATCAGCATTATCGAAACCAACAAGTAATTGACCTTTGAAGTAAAATGCAGGCACGCCGAGTGGCCAGACACCTGCTTTCTGAGAATATTTCATCAAATCATCACGAGCAGATACATCGTGATCGACTGAACGGTAAACTATGCGTAGCCAAGGCCGTTCGCTTCCAAATCTTAAAAGAAATTTTTTGGCTTTTGCGCAATGTGGGCAATCATCACGTACGAAAACCTCAAGCTCATTTTCTTTAATAAATGTTTGCTGTATTTCCTCTGCTGCATTTGATAGTGGTGGAACTAGCAGGAAAGTAAGCAAGCAGCCTATTACAAACGTGATGGAGAAATACTTCGAATCAAGCAGTATCACTTATGTATTATCTTATTAAGCTAGGGTCTGTTGACATTTCACATAGGTAGCCACAGATATCCACACGCTATGGCTACCATACTTTCATAATTTCGCTTCAGCTTGTCGTATCGTGTCGCTATTGCCCGG
>NZ_FORD01000133.1 GCF_900113925.1 Nitrosomonas sp. Nm34 | reverse complement strand
ATCGAGCATTCCCGCCATCGCAGCCCGGTTAACTTCTTTGTTAATCTGATAGCCGGACTGGTGGCTTACACCTTTCGCGAGAAGAAACCCTCGCTTAATATCAGACTCCCTCAAGCTCTTCCAATCGTGATGTGATGATTCTTATGTCGAACTCACGTTATGTTATGAAACTAAGAGCATAAATACAAAAAAGCCGCATAAGTATAGTTGATACCGCGGCTTACTTTTTTTATTTTTTAATCTTCAGAAGCAGAAGCTTGAATGTATATTTTAATAAATGCTAATTCAATTAAGAGTTCACGCTTCCTTTACTTTTTAAAACCGAGTTCACGTTTTTCTTCTTCTTGCGCCATTTTTCGATGAATAGCGGCCTCTTTCAAGTTCTCTTTGATAGAGTTTTCATATTGACGTATGTTAGCAGTAATACGTGACTGGCGGTCTTGGCCTCTTCGTCCATAAGCGTTATGACCCTCATATTCTTCAAGCAGTTTTTTCTGTTCCTGCAGTTTTGCTTTCATCTCATTAGCCGCATCTTCGTAATGTTTTGCTATGGCATCATGATTGTTAGGGTCTATGCTGCGCAGCTTAGTGCTATAAGATTCATTACTTTGAGTGCTTCCTATTGGATTCATTTGTGCACAACCAACTAAAAAACCAAGCGCCATCCCAATCATCAATAAAATCAGTTTTTTCATTTTATCTCCGTCAACTTACTTTAATTTCACCCTATTTTTTATTTAAAAAATACGTCAGTATTTTGTTAAGAATAACTACATTAAAGATGTGTTCTTTGAAGGCAACAATTATAATTGGACAGACGATTTAAAATGGCGCTTTACTTAATATTTCAATGCGATTTTTTAAATTTTACTCATGATAACGCCATGGTTTTTAATATATTACTTTTATTAATTACATTACAATTTACTCTTATAATATATAATACCGATGCAAAAAACAAAAAATAAGGCTTAATAATAGAAATTAATTGTTTCTATAATGGAGACAATTAATTTATACAAATGCTTATGTTTTAATCTAGATAAGATAGCTGAGTTAAGCGGCTAACTGGATGAAAGAACATGTTTTTGAATACATAAGAATGAAATAATTGTAAAGATTCTGTCGCAAAGTCCGAGATTCTTGGAAGAATAAGCATCCTTACCGATGAGTCCTACAAATTTGCGGAAAACTCGGAAATTTGGGCCAAAACCGCTATGCCTAGCTCTTTCTGCTGAAGATAATATGCCCTTCCCAGCTTTATAGGTAAATATTGTATTGGTTGTCAATCGGGCTCAGCAACTGATGATCGTTGAACTACTTTATCCATTCCGCACTGGCATATTCATCGGTAAGATCAATTGCTATATATCACGATGCCGAATCGCTTCCGCTTTGCATAGCCCGATGATAGTCTTTGTCAACGCATTTTTTTAAGAATCTTCTGTCGTGCCCACAGAAGATTTTACGCCAGATCCCACCAGGGTAATCGCGCTTAAAAGTGCTTGAAAATAGAATTTAGATAAGGTGATAACGCTATCATTTTGATTTTAGATGATAGCAAAGCCAACACCCTCAATTATCCATCACTTTTCGAGCATTCAAGATCCCCGGGTAAACAGACAAAAGAAACATCAGCTACAAGATATTTTCTTTATCACCTACATTCCGCAGCCAATTCAGCCACTATCGGAATAATATTTAACATAGAAACGCCCTAATAATTTCAGTAACTTGTGATGTGGTTCATTCATATTAAGCAGCACTGTCTGTGTTTGGTGAATGGTTAGGATATGTATGCCCATAAAATACTGAAAGACCCAACGTGCGGTGGGGTTGGCAATCGGGCGGCCTGATTGATTGGGGAAGGTTTCGCTAGCTTCGGCCAGCGCGGT
>NZ_FORD01000138.1 GCF_900113925.1 Nitrosomonas sp. Nm34 | reverse complement strand
CCGTGGCCTTGCACTCGATGCTCAGGCGCATGACCTGCCCACCTTCCAAATACGCTGGATCCGCTATGGGCTTTCCGTCCTTGTCCGCGATATTGACAAAGATAGCATCCGTTTCCGGGAGTTTTTTTGGAGTTTGGCCTTGACCACCTTGTGCAGGCGGTAGCCATTCCGGTTCAGCACCTGGGCCATCGTGCTGGGCGATGGCAGGCCATCCTCCGGAAAACCTTGGGCGCGTAACCGATCCAAGGCCGCCGCCACGGTCAGCCGGGTATCTGATAGCGCCGTACGGAAGGTCGGGTCTTGCTGACAATGCGATTCCGCCAATGCCCGGAGGGTCTGCGCCACATCTGGGTGCTTCTCCTCCCAGAGGCGGTTTCCGCAGTACGCTGCTTGCGCCCCCAGGCAAATCACGCCCGTGCGCTGTGCATTCAGCCCGAGTTCGATCGTGTCGCGATTCCAGCCAAATACCCGCTCTGCCCGGCGGGGACTGCCCCGGCAATATTTCAACGTCATCGCCGCCTGAAAGGAGCGGCGTTCCGCTCCGAGCATTTTCGAACTTGCCAGTCTCAGGTCTTCTATTTGGGACGTGCTCAGGGGCGCAACTGTCGGGGCGGAGGCGAACAGCATGATCAAGCTAAGTGGTTGAACAAGTGGAAGCCCAATTATACCTCAATGGGAGTAGCTTTTTCGGAAATCACCTAATGCTGATGACTCTGTAAAATACCGGTATGAAAAATAAGCTGATTTCATTTGCTAGTTCCTAGCTACCAAAAATTACTCCAATAAAACTGTAGCCGTTCTTATGCTACGCATCGAACATCTCAAAGCATGCTGTTTTTTCAAGAACGCTGCTGCATGACGCACTTCAAATGGGATCAGATTGTCTGATCTCATTGTAGAGTTTGGCATTGTAAAGTTATGTTCCATTCTTTGTTCAGTCATCGATTATTAGGCACCAGCGATGGCCCATAGGCACGCTCCTAAATGACATTGTGCCCTCTCGGTCCCAATGTAACTGTGACCGTATTGGCCAGTATATTCATCCATGCGATAATTTTAGCGCTTACCGCTTGCCGGAACAGAATCTGTTTTGCGGGCAATGTTGCCTCCTGAGTGAATGTCAAGTGATGTTGCCTAGGTTACTACTCTATCATGCCAAAGATTAGCGAGTAACCTGCAAGCAGGTGATTTATATTAGATTATCAATAACAAGGACTACATAACTAGAGTTTAGAGTAAACCATCTCCCACAGTTGGAATTTTTTCCAGCTTGAAGAATGTAATGCGCTTGATCTTTTTGTTGCATTACATGCTGTTGCTTTGTTCACATCTTGAATTCCAGTTTTTATTCCAATCTAGTGGCATGAATTTTTTATATTTTCCATTCCACCATGACCGAATAGCAACATGCCTTAAAATATTGACCAGTCCCGTACGAATCTGCCCGGCAGTTTGGGGCTGATGCTTGCGCCATGGAGAATGCTGACACAGTGTCTCCACTGCCTGGCTGTTCAAGCAACTCAATAG
>NZ_FORD01000140.1 GCF_900113925.1 Nitrosomonas sp. Nm34 | reverse complement strand
AGTCTCTTCCAATATGAAATGAGTCTGAAGTGGGTGCGTATTTCCAGCGAGAAATGAGTCTGAGCAACTAGATTCTGAATTGGTCATTATGCGAGGCATGGTGATCGACATGGATGAAGCAAAGCTACAAACGGTGGCACAGGTTAAGGCGTTTTTGGAAGGGACGCATGATATTGCGCTCAAGATTCCCAAGGCGGAACAGTATAGGTTTATCGAGAGGGTATTGAAGCGGTTTGGTTATACTCGACTGTGTCGGTGCGACAAAGGCGTAGTGTTACGCTATCTCAAACGTATGACAGGCCTGTCACGGCAGCAGGTAACACGATTAGTTGAGCGGTACGGTAAATCAGGTCGAGTAATCAAAAAGTATAGTGCCCCCAAGAATGGATTCTGCCGCCGCTTTAATCTAACTGACACGATTCTTCTGGCTGAGATGGATATGCTGCACGGTACTTTATCAGGCCCGGCCACCAAGAAGCTGATGGAGCGAGCCTACCTCATTTTCAATGACACACGTTTCGAACGGCTGGCGAGTATCTCGGTCTCTCATCTTTACAATTTACGTGCTGGCCGGGCTTATCAGGATAAGCGGCGGCATTGGACGAAAACCCGCCCAACTGCTGTACCTATTGGGCAGCGCCGCGCTCCCCAACCTGATGGCGTGCCTGGCTATATTCGTATAGACAGCGTCCATCAAGGGGATCAGGATGGCATGAAAGGGGTTTATCCTATCAACGCAGTCGACTGCGTGACCCCATTTCAACTTGTCGCCACTTGCGAGAGGATTAGTGAAGCGTATCTGCTGCCGGTTATCCAGCAGCTACTTGATCAGTTCCCGTTCACCATTCTGGGTTTTCACGCTGATAATGGCTCGGAATACATCAACTACAAAGTTGCCAGGTTACTGGAAAAGCTGCGCATCGAATTCACCAAGTCACGACCACGACATTCCAACGATAATGCTTTGGTGGAATCCAAAAACGGTGCCATTGTGCGTAAACATCTGGGCTATACCCATATTCCGCAACGATTTGCTAAAAAAGTCAACGCATTCTGCACTGATTTTCTCAACCCCTATGTCAATTTCCACCGTCCCTGCTTCTTTCCTGAAACCGTCACTGACGCAAAGGGTAAAGAGCGGAAAAAGTATCGTTACGAACACATGATGACACCTTTCGAAAAGCTGAAATCATTGCCAGATACAACCCTATATCTCAAACCAGGGATAACACTTGAACAACTGGATGCAGCCGCATCAAGAATGAGTGACAATGATGCTGCCACAGCACTTAAGAAGGCGCGACAGGCATTATTCCAATCCATTGCTGATGCACTCAAGCAATCTGCTTAATGATGCAATGGTAAAATACAAAGGAAACATTTTTTTAACCAGACCAAAACAGAATCAAGTTCGAATACTCAAATTCAACAACCTTCTTTCAGACTCATTTCTGTATTGGAAAATACT
>NZ_FORD01000142.1 GCF_900113925.1 Nitrosomonas sp. Nm34 | reverse complement strand
GCATGATAGGTTGGCACTATTGCGCCAACGGGTTTATGCATTGGCATGTGGTTATGAAGACCTCAATGATCATCAGCCATTACGCCATGATTTAGCGATTCAATCAGCGGTTGAACGCGAAGAGGTATTAGCGAGCAGTTCCACTTTGTGCCACTGGCAGAATCAGGCGAATCGACCAACGGCCTGGCCTATTCATCAAGTGATGATAGAGCGATTTATGGCTTCATTCGAACAAGCGCCTAAAGAACTGATCCTAGATTTTGGTGCCACCGATGATGTAGTCCATGGCAAACAGGAGGGCCGCTTCTTTCATGGCTACCATGACCATTACTGCTTTTTACCCCTGTATGTGTTCTGCCAGGATCAACTGCTGGTAAGCTACCTGCGGCCAAGCAATATTGAGGGGGCAAAACATGCCTGGGCTATCCTGTCATTGCTGGTAAAACGGTTCAGGCAAAGTTGGCCTGCAGTTCGTATCATTTTTCGTGGTGACAGTGGTTTTTGCCGCCGCAGAATGTTGATAGGGTGTGAGCGTCATGAGGTGGGGTATATCGTAGGTATTGCCCAAAATAAGCGACTGAATGAGATCAGCGCGCAGTGGCAGCAAACGGCAGAGAAGCAGTATGCCGCATCCGGTGGGAAAGTGCGGTGGTTTAACGAATTTCAATACGCTGCCAGGAGCTGGAAGCGGCTGCGGCGTATTATCGTTAAAATGGAATATACTGAGAAAGACAGTAATCCTCGTTATGTGGTCACCCATCTGACCGGTAAACCGCAGTTCCTTTACGAGAAACTTTACTGTGCCCGCGGGGAAATGGAAAACCGCATCAAGGAACAACAGCTTGACCTGTTTGCAGATCGCACCCGTTGTCATCATTGGTGGTCAAATCAATTTCGTCTGCTCCTGTCCTCGCTAGCTTATATCCTGCTGGAAACCATCCGGCGCATTGCATTGCAAGGAACAGAACTGGCTCAAGCCTATGTGAGCACATTACGCCTCAAACTAATCAAAATCGGTGCCGTCATCCTACGTCATACTCGCCGTATTCGCTTTTTACTGGCAAGCAGCTGTCCCTACCAGAAACCGTTCTTCCTAGTCGCAGCTAGACTGACTTCGGGATCATTCATTTCCAGGATTAGGCACTGCCGTTTACCGCATAAAATAGCGATGGGGTGGATGGGCTATGCCTATTAACTGAAGAAATCCCCACTTTTTGCCATAACTCCACCAGAAAACACAAAAAAGCTT
>NZ_FORD01000143.1 GCF_900113925.1 Nitrosomonas sp. Nm34 | reverse complement strand
ATACGATATAGCCGCTTTTGCGATGGATGTCATAGAACCCATGAGGCACCATTTTACCGTCCGCCAGGGATTCAAAATCATGATCATTGACCCGCCGACCTCAGTGGGTTAGAGCTTTCCGGGGCGATAAACATTGCCGATCAATTCTTTTTTTAACGTCCATACTCATCACCGGATTACCCTGTACCCGATACTCTTCTTTGAGGCGCTCGATATTTTTGAACTGCTCGTCCCGATGCGGTAGGTTCTTTTTCCCGGCTTCAACCTTGAAGGCCTGACGGCGGCGGAAATTATGTTTGTCGAGCAATTGATCAATAACGGTCACGCTCACGCTAAATCCGCACTGTTTCAGCCTCTCAGCCATGTCGCTGCGGCTCAAATCTGACCACTTTACGGATTCATCCATTGGTGAGCCGGCAGTATGATTCTTTAACATCGCTAAAAAGGCTTTATCCAACCCTTCCATCGTTTCCACAACTGACTTTCGCCCACCCCCTGCTTGCCGAATACATTTCTCCTTTTCAAGCAACGGCATCTTTAACTCTTTCAGGCCACGGCTAACGGTCCCTTCATCGCAATGTAATACCTGACAAAGGTAGGTGATGCCTCCGTGACCCAGCTTTGCCGCCTCAACGGCAGCATAGCGGCGGCGGTCTTTTTCCGATAAGCTGTGATAAAAATTGCGCATTTGCGCTTCGACTTCCGGGGCATAGGTTGTTATCTTCATTTTCTCAACATAACCGAAATACTCTATCAGCGGCAACTTAATTTACAACTCAAAGCTCTGGAGTTATTGAATCCTCGTTCCTATCACAAATCAACCTTACTTTTATCCTCGAACTCTTGCTCCAGCTAATAGTCTTTCTGGAAAACAAATCAATTATAACCGCCAGATATAACCAACCTTCTTGTCTCTAGATGTATGTGATGTCGTAGACATAGGCTGAATTTAGGCTTGTGACATTAAACTGTTGCTTCAATATAGTCTCGAATACTGGTTGTTTGTGATTGTTATTCATTGTCACTTTGTACTTCTTCCGGTATCTCACTTAGGCACCTGCTTTCCTCATCAAACTTCCAGCTTTCCGGCGGCTAACTGGATAATCCAGCGTATTCAGCACTTTTCTTATTCTGCGGCAGTATTTTCCAATACAGAAATGAGTCTGAAAGAAGGTTGTTGAATTTGAGTATTCGAACTTGATTCTGTTTTGGTCTGGTTAAAAAAATGTTTCC
>NZ_FORD01000146.1 GCF_900113925.1 Nitrosomonas sp. Nm34 | reverse complement strand
CCGGGCAATAGCGACACGATACGACAAGCTGAAGCGAAATTATGAAAGTATGGTAGCCATAGCGTGTGGATATCTGTGGCTACCTATGTGAAATGTCAACAGACCCTAAATATTTTATAAATACATGTTCTTATATAAATTTATCATTTGAATGAATGTCACTTTTATTTGGTTTCGCTAAAATGCCAACAGAGCCTGAGGCAAGAAAATCTGACGGCAACACAATTGAAATACCAGCTGAAGGATACGGCACACCTGTCAACGTTGAGATCCTACATAAGAAATCTTACAAATGATAAGGTAAACGCTTTTAATAGTTGATGAACATCAATAAGGATGCGGTACATAGCGATAAGAAAGGAGTCAGAGAACTATGCCATGTACCGCAAGGGGGATAAAAAACATATACATAGCCGATGACGTAATGGCAGAACATCAGCAGGTATGTACTAAAATACTCCCATACTAGGAGTATTAATTAGTACTCATTCTCACTAACAAAGTTCAAACAAATTCAAATATAAAATAACTCGGTGGGCTGTAAATTAGCTCACCGAGTTATCTAAGACTGATGTGGTTCCCTGTAACTGGACAACCTGAAAGAAAGTTAAGCTCTGACATGTATAGTTAATCGAGTTCAGGCAACCCGATCAATTCCTGGATCATTATAGTAGATTTCATGAGGCGTAAGACTGTCAAGGCTTTGATGAAATCGTTCTTGATGGTACCATTCAAACCATGTGGATAAATTCTGCTTTATCTCCTTCAGATTATTGAATTCTCGGGTATATAAAAGCTCATATTTAACTGTCCGCCAAAGCCGTTCAATAAAAATATTGTCATAGTAGCAACCCTTGCCATCCATGCTGATCTGAATAGGATGATCTTTTAGTATGGAGGTAAATGCTTCGCTGGTGAACTGTACGCCCTGGTCGGTATTCATGATCTGTGGACAGCCATAATCCTGGATGGCTGCCTCCAGCGCCTGAGTACAAAAATCAGTATCCAGGGTATTGGACAAGCGCCAGCTCAACACCTTACGCGAATGCCAGTCGATGATGGCAACCAGATAGCCAAAGCCCTTCTCCATGGGGACATAGGTTATGTCGGTAGC
>NZ_FORD01000148.1 GCF_900113925.1 Nitrosomonas sp. Nm34 | reverse complement strand
GCTACCGACATAACCTATGTCCCCATGGAGAAGGGCTTTGGCTATCTGGTTGCCATCATCGACTGGTATTCGCGTAAGGTGTTGAGCTGGCGCTTATCCAATACCCTGGATACTGATTTTTGTACTCAGGCGCTGGAGGCAGCCATTCAGGATTATGGCTGTCCACAGATCATGAATACCGACCAGGGCATACAGTTCACCAGCGAAGCATTTACCTCCATACTAAAAGATCATCCTATTCAGATCAGCATGGATGGCAAGGGTTGCTACTATGACAATATTTTTATTGAACGGCTTTGGCGGACAGTTAAATATGAGCTTTTATATACCCGAGAATTCAATAATCTGAAGGAGATAAAGCAGAATTTATCCACATGGTTTGAATGGTACCATCAAGAACGATTTCATCAAAGCCTTGACAGTCTTACGCCTCATGAAATCTACTATAATGATCCAGGAATTGATCGGGTTGCCTGAACTCGATTAACTATACATGTCAGAGCTTAACTTTCTTTCAGGTTGTCCAGTTACAGGGAACCACATCAACCATCCAAGCGGGGTGGCAGAACCAAGCAGAGCAGATCAAATGCTAACCGACACTCTGAAGCAATCATTGTCATTGGTTGATGTAAAGGTGCTAGATCATTTCATCATTGCTGGAGCGCAAACATTGAGTATGGCCGAGCTAGGTTTAATTTAATGATTGTTTTGCAATTAAATGCGAATTAAGAGCTAACTCGTAAAAAATTCCAGAAAAACAGAGCCGCAGCCAGCTTTCCGAATATATGCACCATAAGCCCCTTATAAGACCGAACTTGACTGGCACATTCAATGCCGGTCTTTTCTTCAATCCAGGCAAATAAGGCTTCAATCGGTTGCCGAACGCGAGAAACCGCTGTAGACAACCATTGATCGTGTAGCTCCAGAAAGGGTTGCTCTTTTTGCTTTTTAACCGGGGTCAGAACGGTCAGATTCTGAGCTTGCCTGACCTCTTCGGCGTCAGGCCGTTGATAAGCTTTATCTCCATACAGTTCGTTGTTGTACAATTGTGGCCGAATCTGATCAAATATCCT
>NZ_FORD01000149.1 GCF_900113925.1 Nitrosomonas sp. Nm34 | reverse complement strand
ATTGGCGCTCTCATCGGAAAGACGCTGCTGACCATAAGTCTGTTCATCGCCAATATCACCGCTGACATTTTCTATGCGTGGATAACGCAGGACTTTTTGCCTAAACTTCTGCCCGCTTGCGTGATTGTCATGGACAACGCAACGTTCCATAAACGGCAGGATATCCAAACCGCCATTGCCAATGCCGGGCATACACTTGAATACCTGCCGCCTTATTCCCCGGGCTTAAATGACATTGGACCCAAATGGGCTCAGGCCAAAGCCATCAGAAAAAAGGAAGGGTGTTCCATCGAGCAGCTCTTTGCCGCTTATGAAATTTAAATCATTCTATATGAGATCTGCTATACATCCTGTCCTTCTATACCCATCGCACATGAAATTTCGGCACTCAGGTGCTACCAATGATGTGGAAATTATCAGTTAATAATGTGCGTAATTCTGCTTCGTAATGATCCGTTGCTGTAAAAAAAGCTTGGCAAGCACTTTTGAAAAGTGAAAAAGTTTCATAGTAGCGACCATACAGGATTTTCTTCTTGAAAAATTTCCAATAACGTTCAATCAAGTTAAGATTGGGTGCGTATGGCGGCAAAAATACCAGTTTTATTTTTGAGTCGTTGAGATAGTCACGGATCAGTTGTGATCGATAATAACGTGCATTGTCACAAATAATGTGAATATAGGCTGCTGTGGGATGGTGTGCCTCGATTTGCTGAAACAGTTGGATAGTCGATTGCGCATTGATAGTGTCATCATAGCGCACAATGGCCTGCAGACTGACCGTATTGATCGCGCCATTGATATTCAAGCGTTGCCGGCCAGTGTGAGTGCGAATTTCGCGATCCTGGCCGCGTTTGATCCATCCGTAACCAGCTACCGGGTTATGATGGGGATGAGTGGCATCCATGAAATAAACAGGATCTTCGGGCGCTTTATTTGCCTTGAGTGCTTCATAGCATTGCACAAAGGCACGTTGTTTCCCGGCATCAGCCTTACCCGGCACCAGCTTTGGCTTTTTATAGACATAGCCCATGCGGTATAAAAGTTGGGTGATG